>JBLHOW010000008.1:0-127543 GCA_047623705.1 Crocinitomix sp. | reverse complement strand
ATAGCTTGATGATTTTTTTATCTTAATACATGGTCAACATAAACCGGTACAGCATGGTCACAATGCTCCGGTTTGGTATGGTCACTTTAAACCGGTATTGGGTGGTCAGTATCACCGGCATCTCCAACCATGTAGGGTATATAAAGCAAAATCACTTACCGTTTGGGCAATGAGTCAAAAATACAGAATAATGACTTTGCGGTCATGAAAACGGGTAATGAATTGAGATTTTCAAATTAAGCTAAGGTCTCCTATCATTCAGGCAATGATATTGAACAATTAAATTTCCACGTGCACTTTTAATATCAATATAAGCTTCGTCAGAGTGTTGGAAGCCTGTACTGTCCTTATCTTGTCTGTACCACCTATAGCTAATGGTAATTCCTGATCCATCTACAGCAATACCTTGAAATGAGGCGGTCATAGTTATATTGCTGCAATCTTTTACGGACGTTAAATCGTATTCCGTAAATACACCATCAATATTAGTGGTGATATATTTGTCTGTTACACGAATGTTAATTTTACAATCCACAAATTCACCTCCTAGGTAGTAGTCGCAGCGTTCCCAAGTGTTATTCTCTATCGCTTGACCAAAGGAAATTGGAGATATTATTAACATTACTGCCATTATTGATGTTTTCATTTGTTTGATTTTAAGTTTAACGATCATTTAATTCAATGACTGGAAAGGAAGAGAGACGAATATTACTCAACGAAGGGTCATGGTAACAAACATAGCGAATAATGGCTTTACTGTCATGTAAACTGACCAAGAAATTTTACTTGAATTTGCAACTAAGGTTAAGGAGTTGAGATATGCTAAGGGTGTTACTCAACAATCTGCCTGCAATGATACAGGAATACACTTTGGTCGGATTGAGCAGGGGAAACGAGCTGTTTCGTTCACCACGTTGGTTCAGCTTGCTGAATATTTTGATGTAAATATTGGAGTACTGGTTGAATAGTAGAAACGTTAATCTTTACGAAAATCACCAATTCCTGTGAGTCTGTAACCGTCATCCACTTTAACCGCATCAAAATCAACTTTATATGTGGTATCCTCGAAACCAAAAAAGACCCTACCACCGCAAATTTGAATGCCTTCCTTTTCTTTTTCTTTGTAGACACAATCCAAATATTCAATATCCTGCCATTTGATTCCATAACTCGCACCCTTCTCTTTGATCTTGAAATATCCTTTCTCCAAATTTTCGAAAGTATAACGATCAGATTCACTAGAGTTTTCTACAAGCTCATTATATTCATCATCAAATAAAAATTCAGCAAGAAAATCTTCTTTACTGTCAGTTGCAATTCCTTTTAGTTTTTCAAAGATGTGTTTTCCGAACTTATTTGGGTCGTCAATACTGTGGCTATCGGAGCAAGAGGTGAGTGCAATTGTAATACAACAAAAGATGAGAAATTTTTTCATAAGGATTCAAAATTATAATTTAATACCAGAACCAACACTCTACAACGAATAAATTATTACTGCTTATCTCAAAGTGCCCATGGGTTTGAACCTTTGGATAAACTTAAACCTCCCAACCATCTTCAATTTAGAAAGTGATTGAGCAAAACGGGTTTAAGCTGACTTACTGAAAAATTCATGATTCATTATCAACTTTGCCTGTTCCTCCTTAGTTACTTTAACATACTTCAAGAAACTCATTTCAGAACGGTGTCCTGTGATGCTCATTATTGCTAAAGTTGGAACTCCTGCTAGATAGGCGTTAGTTGCAAAGCTTCGTCTAGCTGTGTGAGAAGATACTAATTCATTTTTCGGCTTAGTAAATCGAACCTTTTTACCTGCTACGGTTCTAGTCGTTGTGGTCGTCTCCGTTATCCCTGCCATTCGACAAACATCTTTAATGAATTTATTGAAGTTCTGGTTAGTGATAAGATGAAAACCACCTTTTAAATGGTGCTTTTCTATTATGCGTTTAGCTTCTGGATGTAATGGTATTATTACAGTCTCGTCTGTCTTCTCCGTTCTAACCTTTAGCATGGTATCGTTTTCAATGAATCTGTCCTTAGTTAGCTTGTTGTAGTCAGAGAAACGTAACCCTGTGTAGCATCCAAGTAGGAAAAGGTCACGCACATTTCCTAAGTACGTTGGTAAAACAGTATTAGAAATCTTTTGTAGTTCTTCCATGCTTAAATAGATTGTGTCTGCCGTTTCTTGTGGCTTCTTAAAACTTCTCGACTTAAAGAACATATTCGTGTGCAGTCGTTCTTCCATTGCTAGACCCATCAGCAGTTTGATGTTTTTGATTAGTTTGCCTACGGAGTTAGCAGAGAAGTTAAGATGTGAATGGCAGAAGTCTAAAAGCGAATCGTAGAATTGGTGATCTACACCGTCAAACGTAATACGCTTATTTTTCTGTTTCTCGTATTCTGTGAGGTGGTTTAGGCAGTTTTGATACTGAACTATTGTTGACTTCTTCTTTGTTGCAGAGGAGCGTGCTATGTGCTTCTTTCCATATTGAATGAGATAGATCTCTTCCTCAATTATGTGTTCGGGATCGGTGAGTTCTGCCTTTATGCGCTCAATCTCTTGTTTAACCGTTTGTGTCGATAGGTTTTGGTTGCTTTGTAATGTTCTTACTGCACGTTGAATTTCAATTTTAAAGGCGTTAATGAGTTGGTTTACTTCTATGTCATCTGCCGAATCTGTTACTTGTTCGGTCTTAGAATTGAATTTGCCAGCACCAACGGAAATTCCCAATGTGCTTTTCACTCTTACCCCCGAAATGTTTAAATCTGCATATAGGTAATTCTTTTGTGCTTTTTGTCTAATTTTTAGTTTCATTATGTTATGTATTTGTTCGTTAATGTTAGTTCGACAGGGTGTCCAAAAAGGTGTCCAGTTCAAAATTATAGCCTGTGACAGCTTAGAATAGAAAAACCTATTTTACTCGCTGTTTAGTATCAATATATGTATTAGGTTTTGACCTATCAAGGTCTATTGGTGTGTTCACGATTCCTTGCTATCACTAGAATTGTGACGGGTCGGGTTCAAGATTACTGTGTTTTGTGCGGAATGTATTTCTGACCTAGTGGGACAACATTTAAAAACGATAAACCGCTTTAGATCAATGATTTAAAGCGGTTTTTTTGTGCCTCGGCACGAAATTCGGCACTAATTGGAAGGCTAAGGGTGTTTGAGGTTCAATGAGTTTGTGTGGGGTTCAATTGATGCCTGATTGCGAATTAGGTATATACAAGTTCTAAATAATTAAATTTACACCCGATAAATTGAACAATGAAGTTTCAGTTTGAATCTATTTATTATAATTTACCGAACAATTAACCTCATCACAATCGTCTGGATAATCATATCCTTCACAAGAGAAAAAGTCGATTGT
Organism: Crocinitomix sp.; assembly: GCA_047623705.1. Classification (GTDB taxonomy): domain Bacteria; phylum Bacteroidota; class Bacteroidia; order Flavobacteriales_D; family Crocinitomicaceae; genus Crocinitomix. The sequence continues at coordinate 124,172 of JBLHOW010000008.1, read as the reverse complement.
TATTGCGCCATCAATTACATAACCAGTTCCAATATATCCAACTTCGTCAGACACCTCTGAAAATGAAAATTCATTTCCTGTAATGGTCGCATTGATATTTACTCCGTTATTATAAAAATTACTGATGATCATTTCATTTTTTGTTGGCCCTTTACTGATGGTGCTTACGTGATTGTCTGGCGCAAAATTACAAGCACCAGTGGTTACGTTATAGGTACCGACAAATTTATCCCAATTATAGGTACAAGAACCATCATCCGTTTTTGCTTTTTCTTCATAATTGTTAGCCAATTCATCTATGCATCCTTTTTTCTTGCATGAGATTAAGGCAATGGGAGTAAGTAGTAATATAAATAGTAGTTTTTTCATTTTGAATTTTTTAGGTTATTGATAATAAATATAACCATTTTTAATAGTAAATGCTCATTCAACACAAACTTATTAATAAGATGAATATCAGTTTTCTATGCTTTCAAGACAAGTCTTGATTTTTTCATTCGTAGCAATATCTAATACGGTTTTGCCCTCGTTGTTTTTGATATCTAATCGGGCACCTTGCGAAATTAAATATTCAATTCCCTCTATTTTACAATCTATATATTCTTCGTTACCACAGAAAGCGAACTGCATTAACAGTGTCCATCCGTTCTTGGAATCTTGCAAATTAATGTCATAACCTAATTCAAGGGCTTTTTTTATACGAGGCAGGGTAGTCGGAAAACAGCCATAATAGTCCATCATGTAGGCACCTCTTGAGATTACGTATTGCGCCATTTCATATTTTTCTAGGACTAGATAATAGTGAAGAAAGTCAGCCTTTATCTCATCAGTTATTTCCAAGCTTAAATAATATTTCACATATTCAATAGAATCACAAGCCTGCATTTCACTATATAAGCGCTTGCCTACATAACCTAATGTAGAACTGTGTTTATCTTCACATTCAAGCATTGGGTTACCACCATCTTTTAAATACTCCATTACCACATCATAATTCCCTGTTTCGGCGGCTGTCATTATAGCGAATTCTTCATCTGAACAAGGACTTCTGTCAGTTTGGAAAAGGTTCTCAAGTACTCCGTCTTCTATTTCTTGTTGTAAGTGGTTGGAGGTGTTTTCGGAATCAGTTAAACATGAGCTTAGACAAATCATGAATGTGCCAATTATTTTTATGTTTAAAATAGGTTTACTCATACAAAGGCTTTAAAAAAGCGATTATGTCTTCATTTACAGCAATATCCAAGGCATTTTGCCCTTTATCACTTACTTGATGAATATCCGCGCCTTGGTCGATCAAGTATTGCAAGACTTCAATATTAGCCTCAACATACTCTTCACTCGGACAGCCTACATAAGATAAAAATAAAGAATAACCCGACTTAGGATCTTTCCAATTTAGATCGTAGCCATGTTCTACAGCAAATTTAAAATCATTTAAGCAGAATGGGCAGCATTTCATAAGTTTTGGAAAATGAGCATTTCCTTCAATTAAATAGGGGACCAATTCTGAATCTCTTTTTTTAAGAAAAAATTGTAAGTAATCATTTTTAACCTCTTGTGAAATATCCAAATTCAAATAATATTTGATGAGTTCTGTTGAATCGGATAATTGTATAGCTATCGCAATACTATTTGTATAATAAGTCATTGCAGTAGTCCCATCAGCCTGACATTCTAACATAGGATCACCTCCATTTTCTAGATATGATCTAACTGGGCCATAATCACCGTCATAGGCAGATTTTATAATTGCATGCTCTTCCACCGTACATGAACCTTTATTATTGGTATGAGATCTGCTTTGAGAACATGAGGCCAGATTTACGAAGATTAACAGTAGGAATAATATTTTAGCAAATGGAAGCATTTATTTTTCTAAACTCATTAAATAAGCTTTAATCTTTTCATTTGTTGCTAAATCTAAAGCGGTTTTTCCTTCAATGTTTTTAAGGTCTGTTCGTGTGCCTTCTGAGACTAAATATTTCAATACTATAATATTTGCTTCAGCATCTTTTTCATTTTCACACCATGCATAATTCATAAACAAGTTATTTCCTGTATCAGGATCTTGCCAATCTAAATTATAACCTAATTCGGCAGCTTTTTTAAATCTAGGCAGTCCTTGTGGAAAGCAGAACAAATAATGGTCGAAATGGGCACCTATTGAAATTAAATATTGTACCATTTCATCATTTTCTAGGACTAGGTAATGATGTAAATATTCATCTTTTAACTCTTTAGAGACATCTAAAGTCAAATAATATTTGACTTTTTCTAACGAATCGCAAGAATTCATGTAAGATGACATTTTATGGTATTTGTTTCCTGAGTAAGAACCTTGAATACCCTCACATTCTAACATTGGATCACCACCATTTTTAAGGTAATCCATGACAATTGCATAATTACCTGTGTCCGCTGCTACCATAATCGCATTTTCTTCTTCAGAACAGAGAGGCCTGTCTGTTTGGAAAAGGTTCTTAAGGATTTCTTCTTCTATTTTTTGTTTTAAGTCATTGGAATCTTGATTAGAAGTACAAGATTGTACATGAATTAGGATTGATAATAATATTATAAATTTTCTTTTCACTTAATCTTCTAAACTCATTAAATAAGCTTTTATTTTTTCATTCGTTGCCAAATCTAAAGCAGTTTTGCCTTCAATATTTTTGAGATGAATATTGACACCTTCTGACACAAAATATTCCATAGTTTCTAATTGACCTGTCACGTCTTCACAACCATAGCAGAATGAAAGATTCATTAAAATAGTATTTCCGGTTTCCGGATCCTGAACGTTAAAATCATAACCTAATTCTCCAGCCTTGGTAAAAAAATCTAAACAATCAGTGCAGTTATTGTATACTTCTGGTAATTGTGCTCCAATTGAAAGTGAATATTTTACCAATTCATTTTTATCCTTCATAATAAAAAATTGCAAAAAATCATTCCTCAAAAAGGGCTCAATATCCAGACCTAAATAATATTTCACATATCTAATAGAGTCACAAACTTTCATATATGAAGACAGCCTTGTGCTAGTACAATCGTAATGCGTTTTTTTATCACATTCACATTCCAACATAGGGTCACCTCCATTTTTAAGATAATCTATCACGACTTCATAATTTCCGGTATCCGCGGCCATCATAATAATATTTTCTTCAGTAGAACAGGGAGCCACATTGTCAGTTTGAAAAATCATGTCTAATACTCCTTCTTCTAATTCTTGTTGGAGGTCATGGGTATCACTTTCCACATTGGTCTTGCACGTAATTAGGCTCACAATAAGCATGCATAAAACTAATATTCTGGAGTTTAATATCATTGACTACTCTAGGCCTTGTAAGTACGCTTTAATTTTTTCATTTGTTGCTAAATCTATTGCTGTTTTGCCCTCGTTGTTTTTGAGATCTTTTTGGACTGCCTGAGAAACTAAATATTTAAGGACTTCTATATTTCCGTCTGTATCTTTTTCACTTTCGCACCACGCATAATTCATAAAAAGGCTATTACCCGTTTCAGGATCTTGCCAATCTAAATCGTAACCCAATTCGGCGGCTTTTTTAAATCTTGGTAAAGCATCAGGAAAACAATACATAGTGTTTGGAAAACGTCCGCCTATATCGACTAAATATGTCGTCATTTCATAGTTTTCAAGGATCAAATAAGAGAAGAAAAAATCATTCTTCACGTCCTGCGTAATATCCAAACTCAAATAGTATTTTACATACTCCATTGAATCACATGACTTCATATATATGGATAGATAATCACCCAAATACCCTAAAGGTGAGCTATGTTTATCTTCACATTCCAACATTGGGTCACCACCATTTTTTAGATACTGCATTACCACTTCATAATTTCCTGTATCTGCAGCCTCCATGATTGCGTATTCTTCGTCCGAACAAGATGGTCTATCAGTTTGAAAAAGCATATCTAATACATTTTCTTCAATATCTTGCTGAAGGTTATTTGTGTTGTTTTCTTGCTCAGTAGAACAAGAGCATATTAAGGCAATCAATAAAATCGAATATGTGGTTTTTAATCTCATAAAATATTGTATTTTTTTTATTTACGTTTAGTGTTCATGAGGAACAACTTTTGCACTAATTCCATCCCGCAGATTACTTTTATTTTTAAGCGCCCACGTTGTTAAAATTTCATGCATCCAATCCGTGTCTTTTGGGTGAACAAAGTATTTCGTTTTAGCCTCTGCTATTATAGTGTTAAAGCTTTCGTTGTTATCTTTAACATCAACCGATTTCCATGAAGCAGCCATTTTTTCTGCTACATCCTCTACTGCTTCTATAGCCAGTAATCCTGCAATACGATTAAAATGATGATTAACATTGTCTTTCGCCACCTGGGTGTGTGTTGGATCATTTCCAAAATGCGGGTTATCAGTAGTTTGTTTATTTTTAATTTCATCCTCAGTTCCACCGAATAAGCCTCTGAGAATAAAGTTACGATATATTTTAACACCATCACCTAAATCTTGTATTGCATCACCCATCTGCTTATTGGCCTTTTTTACTGCATCAGCCCAATCTTTAGGAAGCGTTTGATCGATAACATAATCGTGCCCTTCAGCAATGGCATCCCCAGTCGCCACCATACCATCATCTAAACCCATTAACGATTGATATGTTGAAAGCCATTCCTCATATGTCCATCCAAAAGCAGGATCTCGAAATTTCAGGCTGCTAGGCATTCCTTTTTCTTGTTCAATATAATCTTCCAACGCAGTAATGATCACCAAATTCACGAGCGTCCGGTCACCGGCATTAATTTTTAACCTTTCACCAGCCTCTAAAGGAAGAAGAACCCGCTTTATTTTCGGATACATACTTGCTTTCATATCGTCTGTTCCAAAAACTCCAGTGACAATAGGAATTTGTTTGGCCTTTTTAATTCCATTTTTCTCAATTTTCACATCATCTTTAATCTCTACCCAAGGAAATGTATTTAAAGCTAATAAACCAACTTCCTTGTCAATTTTGTATAAATCATTAGCTATTTTAATCAATGATAATTCAACGAAATTTGTATGGGCGTAATAATCTTGCAAAACGTGTAAGGCAGCCCCAAAATGGAGAAATCCATCATGATTTCTGCCCTTTTCTAATGCTAATTCTATTTGTTGACAAAAATAATTAGAAGATGAAGAAACTAATTCTAATATTTGCCCCGCTTTATTCTTAAAAGCCGTATCCTGGGTAATATAATTTTTAAGCATATTACCACCTATTTTATGTTCATCCCCAAATTCGCCTGTTTCTCCGCGCGATAGTGTTCGAATTACATAACCCTTATTCGGTAATTCATACCGAACTGCAATTCTACCATCTCCCAAAATTGACTTAATTCCTAGACAACTATCATCTGGTAAATCTTTTGGGTTATCGATATGTTCTTCAGGTCGATAAACGCCCAAAATTCTTTTGTCTAAAACACCATATTGCTTTCTGAACTCTTTTAAGTAACTTGGAAAATGAGCTCCGTGTTTCTCTTTACTACTTCTCTCATAAACAAAGAAATTTGCGGCCATTAATTCAATTATTTTCACCCATCCTTTATGTGTTAATTTTCCCTTCACGCCCTTGAAAAGTTCATTAGGATAACCTTTTTTGAAAAACGGGCTATTTTCCATTTTCCTGTAAGTGTCATAATCAAAACCCAAGGTGCTACCTACAATTGCCGAAGAAAAATCGCGCAACCAATTCCCATAATAAATACTTTCAATTTCTGTTCCAGTATAACCAGTTCTTTCCAAAGCAATACGATCAATTACTCCGTGAGTCATGGCGCCATTATTTCCTTTCTCAGGTTTTTCTGCATCAAAATTATAAGTTTCAAAACCATCCCCATCATCACTATAATGTAATTCTGTACGATAATAACTCATTACTTCTGATCTATCAATGTCAATACCTTTTAGAATAAAATTCATTACGTCCAAGTGCTCCACGGCTCTGCCAAAATTTGATTTAAATTCAGTTTTAGTCATATTCAATGTCTGACTTTCTAAAGCATTAACAGATTTTCTAGATTTAGTGCTTTTAAAGAATTTATTTAATTGATTTTTAAACTCTTTTCCAAACTTAAAATTAACGGTTACTGAATCGTTAGAATTAACAGCAGCAGATAGAAAGACTTCTTTTTCAGAAGGTTTTAGTACCCGTTTATTATTGGCTGTTTTTTCGGTATTGGCAAAAGTAAAAATGGAAAGTTTTACTGGTTTCGACATGGGATCGAGGGCGAAATATAATTTATCCTCTTTTATTCCATTACGAAACAATTCTGCACCATCATAAATTTTTAAATATTTCTTAGTGTGCGTATTGACATGCGGCAAAAACGCTTTAACAAATTCTGTACTTGAATAACTCCCCCATGATTTACTAAACTCCTCGTGCGGTCTAGAATTGTGCGTAATTCTATCAAAATAATTCTCTATCATAATTTTTTATATTAAACCTGAGTGCTCAAAAATTCAAGCACTCAGGTAAATTATTTAATTCAACAATGGTTACGCTGGCGGATCACTCTTCAAAGAAAGTGTATTCGTATCTGCTTTAATATTCATTGTAGCTAATACTTCCTCGTCTGTTTCGCAACATGGTAAACCTTCTTCATCTAATAGTGCTGAGCGGGCTTGAACAATGGTTAATGTTGATGGAACAACAGTTTCCCATTCTTGCCCTTCCACTTCACCTTCAATGAGTGTAGTTTCGTCCATTATAGATAAGTACAACTCATCATCTGTGGAAATTGCCAAACCGATTCCACTCCAAATTTCGCCAGTCTCCATGAAATAAGTCACTGCATCTTCAAAGCCTTCTCGCACGGGAACAACAACCCGTCCCATTCCTGAACGTAGAAATGCTCTAAACACGTGATCATTGCCGTCGTTGGATTGAAATAATGCTTTCCAATCACACTTTTTAGCCCAATAATAAGGATAGAATAAGCTAGACATTAACTCCCAATCAAATGCCTGTTCAAAAAACTTTATATGTGAACTATATGAATCCAATTCATCTGTTAAACTCAATGATGGAATATCACAGGCTCCTGTTTTATAAAAATCTTTGCCCTGATCAATGCCAAAAGGTTGAGTAATCATTTCAATGCATAACCTTTTCAATTCTGTTGTCATAATCTCTGAATTGAATCCAGAATTACTAACCGTTTCTTCTTCTTGCGTGTCCTTGGTAACTTCTGCTTCTGCTTTAGCAGCAGCTTGTGCATCTTTATATGCTTGCAATTGCTGCTCATATTTTTGCATAATTGTAGAATAAACATCTTGTTGCCACAATAAATAATCACTGGCATTTAGTTCACATTTTGCAGTTAAAGTAAAATTAAATGTCACAACTTTTCGCGTATTTATTTTTACGTTAATTGTGTTTTCCAAGTTGAGTCCTGATATTGTGATATTTGATCGATCGACCGGAAAAACTCCATGACCCGTTAAACCTGTAATTTGCCAATTTCCGCCTGCAGAAAGTTTTAAATAAGCTGAATGATGTGATTTGGCCTGATAACTACCAGCTAAAACGCCGGTAATGGATATACAATGGTATTGAATAGGAACTTGTATTCCTGCTCCATCAAAAGTATGTTCACTATTTCCGTTTCCAATAGATTGTCCATAGGATTCAGACGCATCTTTAAATCGATCCATTGGTGGCGTGGCATCTGCGCCATAAAGAGCCATTTTTTCAAGATAATTAGCTCTTGTTATTGATTTGGCATTTTCAATTCCATTATCCTTAGGATGGGTGGGCTTTGCAATTAAATCATCATTGCCACTATCGCTGCTCGTTATGGATTCTTCTTCTTCAACCTGAACTATAATTGCTTCCTTATAAAATTTAGCGGGTTCAGGAATCATAAATTCATACATCAAGCGTTTTCCATAATTGACAATACGATTTTTATAGACTTTGTCTACCCATCTGTAAATTCCAGTTACATGATTTTCTCCTTCTCGATTGTCAAATCCATGTTTGTTATTTTCTTCAAATTCTTTGAGGATTTTAGATGTTCTGGTCAAGCTCGTTTTCTGCACAATTCTTTCCAATGCGCGTTGTGTAACATCTTCAGCATAAGTTTTAGCTTCTGAATCAGAATTGGATGTTGAATTTCCAAACGCGAAGCTTCCATTTGCACTTGCGTTCCAAGTTCCAGTTGGGTGCTTGCCATTAGCGCCTGTATTGAACCCAAGGTTAATTTGTCTGTCTTTGTTTACAACCTCAGAGACTTCTGAACTCATTTCGTGACGTGTTGCTGTTGTTGTGTCCGTCAATTCTTCAATTTCTCTTTCTGATTTCGATTCAAAACTCGATTCAGAACGTGTTAATTGTCGGGTAGATTTTTCCTTATATTCTTTCGCAAGAATATTTTCAATATGGGAAACTTCTCCTGCTACATAACAACATAATTCTTGCTCAACTTTCCTGTAATCTGCAACACCAATTCGGTTCACGCCATAAAGCTCCACTTGACCATTCGCATTTCGAACTGTAAAGACAGTTCCACTAAAAAGATCCATTCCGCCAATACCCGACCTTGTCATGGTCATGGTTTTTCCATTACTTAAATCAAAGTCGCCGTTAAAAACAAATTCTTCATTTTTGTTGATCTTAGAAAGTGTTCCAAAACTTAGTTTCAGAAAAATATTTTTTTGATCAGATGAAATAATATCCAAATCAGTATGTGAATGATCTGTAGCGCCCACTGTGAGCTTAAAGTCTGGGGTTTTTAAAAATGCCCCATCAAAACCTGCGGTAATCGTCAAATAAACTTCAACATTTCCACCTTGGCTGCCTTGGTTATCTTGTAAAGTAAACGCGTAATCATGATGTACTGAGGAACTAGGTCTTGTTGCAACCCCTTTAATCAATACTTCGCTTACTTTTCTTCCTGTTTTGGGAGTAGCAGCTTGTTTTGTTCTTTGCAGTTCTGCATCTATTCGCTTCATGACATCAGAAATTTTTTCTTCTTCAATGCATGGAATTGCTAAATAAGCTAGTGCTTCTGAACTTAGTTTGCCTTGTGTGTACGTTGCTGACAATGGAGCATCAAATGAAAGTACAAATTCGTCTACTAAACCAAATGGTAACTGATCTTCAATATCATCCCCTTGTAAACTATTTTGGGAAATATATTGATCCACCGTATTTTTAACCTGTGATTTGTATGCTCCGAATTGCAAATCATGTGCAGCTTTGCTATCAGTTGAATATTGTTTTTCTAAACTGCAAAACTCTTGTTTTAACGCCTCAAGAGGAGCAAGATCAAGTCGCGATAAATTTGCTTTATGTGTTGCAACATGTCTTACATAACTCTTACTTCCTGCTCCAATTGGGGCAGAGAGAATGTCTGTTTTTTCAACTGTAAATGCGCGATCAACAATAACTTTTCCATTTGCGAGGCGTTTTAATAATGCCGCCTTAGCCAATATTTCTGCTTCATCTGTAGTTATGCCTGGGCTATATGAAACATATTCATTAATAAAGTTTACAGCAACAATAGTCTGCAAACATGCCTGTCTTAAGGGCGCATTTTTCTTGGTTAGGATATCGTAAAAAAGATTGTCCCATAACGCTAACATTTGCGCCGAACTTGGCAATGGACTCGGAATTAATGCATCCAATTCCGATCTAACTAGTTTGTTTTTATTTTTTGAAAGCCAAAGTGAAAAATCCCAAAGATCACTTGAAATTGCTTTTACATCTGATACGCCGTCATAAGCCCCCCATCCAACTATCACAGCTGTTAGTGCAGCCCGTCGTACATTAATATCATCTCCAAGTCCTGTTAAGGCTCCAAGAAAATCACTATTGTCAGGGTCAGGATGATCAATAAATCCTAAAGCTCGACGATCTGCCGAAATTAATTGAGGTGCCCGTAGTGTTACGAAACGGAACAAATTCGTTTTTTGTTTTTTTTGCATGATTTTATTTTTTAATGCAAAACACCTTTAAAAGGAGATAAGAATTCTAATACGCTTTGGGGACGCAGACGTACAGAAAAAATCTGTTAATGTAGGTGTTTCAGGTTAACGTTTATGCCCAAAAAATAGATAGGGACTTTTCATTACTTAATATACAAACGCAAGAAATTTGCGTTTGGTACAGACGAAAATGTTAAATTTTCTAAATTCTTTAATTTGCTATTTGTTTTTCATTTGTTTCTTTTCCAATTGGTTAACAGAATCAAATATATTGTAGCAGACCGTAATCTATTTACGTTCTGAATTTTTTGATTCAAATTATTACCAAATAGACTTTTGCAATTTAGATGATAAAAAATGAAAACGATTCAGTGTTAACCACAATGAAGTGTTAAATAGTCTGAAAAAAAGGGAGTTCGTGAATTTGCTTTACATCTCAAAAAACGCTAACGATTTTTATTAAACAGTCGTTCTATTTTTTTCGCTTTTTTAATTGGGAATGTGGACAACAGTGAAACGGTTATTCTTAAAATGGTATTAGGGTTTTCCATTTATGGAGCCAAAAGAAAGTATTGTAATAATAGGATCAGCGATACGTTCAAACTTACTTATTTTCACTCTTCATCATTAGCCATTAGAGATTTTGCTCTTGAGATTGAAGATTTGGAAAGCGAGGTGATTGATCCAAAATTGTAAAATAGCCCTGAAACAATTTGATCTCTGGGCTATTTTCATTAATCACTATGCGTGCTGGATTAATTTCCAAGTAACGGCATTTCCGCCATACGGTGGCATTGTATTTCCTTTTGCGATTGGCGCAGTCGTCGTAGGCGATCCTACAACTTTCCAAACACCACTTTCGGGACAATTTTCACCTGTTTTTGCCGTTGTTCCAATTGGTTTTCTCATATGTTTATGATTTGATTTTTTCCATACTTAGAACCCGAGTGGAAAATTTACTCGGTAAGGAAACTGAGGATATTCTCAAAAGCAAGTTCGCTTCCTAAACCAAAACTTAACTATTTAAATGAATAGAACTTAATTTATAATCGGTGATGGCTCAATTCTAGCTAATGATTCTTTAAAAGATTCCAACGAAAAAGGTTTACCATCATTTATTGAATTGTAAATCGCATCTTTTGCAACTCTTTGAATTAAATCGGAAAAACTATATAGCACTTCCTTTTTTGAAAGATCATTAACCAGGTTTTCAACTTCATTTTCAGAAGTTTCAATATCAGCCAAAATATATGTCAGCAAATCCTTTAAATCATTCCCTGTTGGACGATTAACCCTTAATTAGATCAGTCATTAGATATTTTAGGTGGAATGAAGAAACGGAGTCAATTGATACGACTATGCATGTAACGGGATTATTTCGAATTAAAAGAATACCTGAAGTAATGCAGTCCAATTAAACTTAATTGGTTATTAAGCATTTCAAAAACAACTCTGATATATAGGTCACTACACGAGAATCCATTTCTTACATTAATTCAAATCAATATCAATTCTGTTGGCAAGCATAAATTCCAACTGAAACGAAGGCTCATAGTCCGTCAAACATTCTCCCGTTTCTTCATTTACCCAATCCGTTGAATCTTTCGTAAACGTCCGTTTGATGCCGCCTGCAATCATTCGTGTATTGCGCTTAATTTTGATGTGAGGTGGCGCTGAAACTGACATACAAACCCAAATCACCCAACCACTTTCAATTCTGAAAATGATTGGGTAATATAGATTATGTCGACTTACTGAGAAACGTATGTTCAGCTATCAACTTTGCTTGTTCCTAAATAGTTTTCGACGAATCAGTATTTAAAACAATTTCGGTGAATATCTGACTTGAATAACAAGCGGGTTTTATTTTTTATTGATCCATCTTGTGGTGTGAGACCATAAATTACTTGTAGACCAGTAATTGGGATTGTTAAGTTGCCTAGCTCTGATTCACTGATCCACTGTTCCCAGAAAGGGACGAATGTGATCCAGGTTTCCGAATAACTTGTGCGAGGGTCTGGATTTTCATCTACCCAATGTGCTGAGTCGTAATTAATAGTTCCATCATTGTTAACTTCAGCATATTTAATTGAGAACCAATAAAAATGGACCGGTTCAGCACCCTTTTGCTGAAGAACGTCCAAGTGTCGAAGTTTGACATCAATTATAACTTGAGTGACCTTTGGGTTTAAGACGTCCTCTTTTCGAAGACTATCGAGAAAACGGGGTTGACGGGCTACCTTTGTCGGTGTAGGATTCCAACATATGACTTGCCCTCCTTCACTAAGCGCTTTTTTTGAGTTTTTAGCGTACCCATTCTTTAAAAATTCCCCATGGTAAACTTCCAAATGAAGTGTGTTTTTACCTCCTTGCACAAAATTTACTCCGAGAACCACATTCCCAGTTGGTATTATAAATGACTGTTCAATAGTAATGGAAGCTAAAGAATTTGTAAACCCATTCGCCAAACTTACCATGGGTACATTAAATCCAACCATAGGTGAATGATTCTTCTCAAGTTTGTCAATGACGTTTTCACAGGCTGTTGCCATCTTTTCTAAATATGATGAACCTTTAGATTTATTTGTTCCCATTATATCATCATGCCACTTTTTAATTCCTCTTTTCTCTTCTTCCGTGTTCCCATATTCCACTAACATACTGAAGCCTTTAACCATCCCCATTATTAGAACATTTTGATAATAAGAATAGGCGCTTTCTATAAGTGATTTTTTTAATGGTTTTGTACGTATGGCTTCCAGGTAATATTGAAGGATTGAATCATCTAGTGCGAATCCTCTATGTTTACTACCGCAAATAGAGTCATATAAACTTTGCATTGCCGAGCTTACCTTGACAAATTCGTCTGACTTCTTAACGATTCTGCCATTTATATGGTCTGAGAATTTGTCATCAATGGTTACAATCGGATCGCCATATTGCCCCCAAACTGTCCAAAATACTGCGTTCTTTTCTATACTAATAACTTCATTAGAAAGTTCAGTTAGCTCGGTTTCAATTATTCTAAGCTGTTCTTTTACGTAATTTCTATACTTGTTCGTTTCTATCGAACTGTATACTGAAAATGCAAAACTTAATAGTTTCATTCCACCTCCAAAAGCCGTTGCGGAACTTATTGAACTCCCTGCCCCTTGTGTTACTGCTGTCATAATTTTTTTTGTTAGGTTAGTATTAATTTATACAGCAAATGTAGATACCAACTCACCTAATGGGTAATTGGATTCCGCAACTACAAAAATTAAATTGCATTATTCGCAAAATCGGATCAATGGAATACCACGCTTAGAAGTGGTTGTGGTGCTGCTGCGTTTTTATAACTACCAATTCGCCCATTTATTTCACTGTTCGCTGCATGGGTGGCAAGCAAAACACCTCTTTCAACAATCCTGTACTTTCAATATAATTTGAGGCAGATGAGTATACCCAATGTTCTGGTTTGATCACAAAGTTTTCTTTAACAGGGTTATTATGGATATAGTTGATTTTATCCCAAACGAATTTTTCAGAATACAGCTCAATAGCATGATTTCCGCTTTGCCAAAATTTTATTTTTTGGTTTGCAGCAGATTTTCACCGTTTAGTTTGAGCAATTTTACGATCCATTCCCGTCTACTTTCAGGTTCGTTTTGAATTTGGAATAAGACTTGCTTCACCGTATGCCTTTTAAAATCCCGGATTACGTCTTTAAGTTCAAAAGGCTCGTTGCAATTAGCAATTAAATGCAAATGATTAGTCATTAAGCAGTAGGCATAAACATTAAGTCCTTTATTCTTAATGCAATAACGCAAAGAATCAATTATTGCCGCTTTATGATTTTTTCTTGTAAACACGTCAATCCAATCCACCACAGTCACGGTTAAATAGATAGGACGTATTCTTTTTGATTGTATGTTTTGGGCCTTGTTTGATTAAATCAAAGTAATAATTTTAATTGAAAGTGCGCAGCAGCGAAGCGGGCATATTTGGAAATTCATAGTTTAAGCCATTCGGCAAGCAATAAGGCTGCGGTTTCTTTATCAGGTACGATCAATTGAAAATGGGTTCTTTGGCTTTCCAATAATCGCATTTTTAGTTTCAAATTGATTCGGACAATAAACTTATATTTAATTTATAATGAAAACGTTAGGTCTTATTTTATTTTTTAATGCCCTTTTTATAAGTGCGTACACGCAAGATTTTGAGATTTACAGAGTATATGATACAGAAATTTTTTCTGGATCTGATATTTCGGGAACGTCATTTGATACTATTAAAGCCCCAGATGGAACTGAAACAATTGTCTATTTTGGAATTAGAAATACTTCTGGGGAATCACAAAACATTCGAATAGAGCGAAGTAGACTTCTGCATAATGAAGGCACAAATGATGCATTTGGGTATGAATCAAATGATGGATATTCTTGGTATGGATATCCGATTGTTAGCGCAGTTGAAAATTTCGCACCTCTTGTAGAAGATGCACATGAACTTTTAGAGGGTGATTCATTATGGTTATTTACCTATTATAATATGGGGCCTACATTAGGGTGTTCACAATACCGCTATTACATTTTGGATGACACAAATCAAAGACGTGATTCTATTGATGTAAATTTTTGTCCATTAGAGGTCAGCATAAATGAATGGTCTGGGATTAATGTAAATATATATCCAAACCCTGCAACAAATATTATTTATTTAGCTTACCCAATAGAATTGAATGAATATGTTACAGTGCAAATAACTGATTTGAGAGGAAAAATTCTACGAACAAGCAATATAGAATCAACCCTTGATCTTTCTTTATTTGCAAAGGGCATTTATTACTTAAGAATAATTGACAAATCAAGTTTAGAAGCTGTTTATTTAGAAAGAATTGTCATTAATTAAAAATCGCTAAGTCTTTTTGTATAATTCATAATTTCATTTTGTTTGGTATTGGTTAATAAAGTGTTTTTTGATCGGGTGTCCAGAAAGGTGTCCAAATCGTAATTAAAGTCCGTGACAGCTTAGAATAGAAAAACCTATTTTACTCGCCATTCAGTATCAATATATGGATATGATTTCGACCTATAAAGGGCTATTGTATTTTGTGCCTGACGGACGAGGAGCCCTTCCCGATAGTTATCGGGAGGAACAACAAGAAAGCTTCATCTAACGGTGAGACTTTTTTGTTTTATATGGGTTTGATTGACCTAAGTTTTGTGTGAGGGTGTCCAAATGACAAATTAAAGTCCATGATAGAACATCAAGCGTAGTGCTTAATAAATGTAAACTACAAAAACGCATTTGCAAGAAATATTTTGTAATGCAAAGCTTAAATATCTATTTTTAGGCATCTATTTAACTAATCATTAAAATTTGACCAATGATAAAATTACCAATAACTCTATTTATTGGGGTAATCCCTTTTCTTAGTTTAGCTGCTGATTTGAGAACTGAAGGAGAAGTAGCCTACGATACCATTGAAATTTTTGATAATAATAACAACTCTTCTGAATTATTCTCTGTTGCTCAAACTAAAACACCTACTGAAATCTTAATAGGAGGAAGCTGGAATAACCCAGACGCGATTAGATCAGAGGACGTGATTTTTAATACAGGTGGAAAGATGTTATGGAGAAGTGGAACTGATGAAGGTGAAGGCACATGGGAAGTTAAGGGATCAGATGTTTTGCATTTTTATGGTAAGGATTATAAAATTGAGGAATTGACAGAATCTAAATTGGTAGTTTCTGATAATGGAGAAAAAACGACCTACGAAAGAAATAATGAATCCGATTGTGACCCGCAATTCAAAGTTGAAGGAATTAATGATGCAAAGGGACAATACATAAATGGAAATGAGTCATGGACGATTCATTTTTCAGAGGATAAATTTATCGCATTTTACACAAAAGATGGTGATCAAGATGACGTCATAGTTATTAAGGAAATTGTGTCCATTTCTAAATGTGAATATAGTATTATGATGGATGGCATGCAAAGTGAGTTCGTATCACAATGGACCCTAGTTTATAATGAGACGGAAAAATTCTATGATCTGCATGTACATTCTTATGACGCAGCAACAGATACTTGGTCAGACAAGATATTTGAGGGAAGCAATGATAACGGATAAGTGTTTTTATGTTCACGCTTATAATGTGGATGGACTGAGAAGTGAATGCATACTAAGAACAATGCATTGTCTTTCATTAGGCTGTCCAAAAAGGTGTCCAAATCGGAATTATACTCAGTGATAGTTTAGACTATAAAAACCTATTTTACTGGCTGATCAGTTTTAATATATGTATAAATATTCGATCAACGCTTCCCAGTAGCTGTGCTGCTACGCTTTTATTTGGTGCAGGTCAAAGTGCACAATTCAGGGTCAGTACAAGGGTAATAATATGTTTCACAAATTTCTAAGTTGATCGTCATCCCGTCGCTTCCAACTAAATAACCATTGCCTTCATAGGTTATTCCAGCTTTGTCTTCGCTAAATGTGAATTCTGTGCCGCTAATAGTTGCCTTTACTTGTACATTATCATCTAAGTTTTGAAGAATAATCTCCCCTTTATTGCTACCTGCTACCACTTCCATGGTGTAAGAGGTGACGCCACCGTAATAACAATCTTGACTGACGGTATAAGATCCTAACATTTTATCGCTCAGATAAGTGCAAGACGCGTCATCTTTTTTAGCTTCAGTGTCATAGTTTTCAGCAAGTACGTCCATGCATCCTTTTTTCTTACAACCAACAGTAGTCAATACGATTAAAAAGCCAAAGAGGAACATTTTAGAAATTTTCATAATTTTTTTATTTAATGGGTACTAACTCAAATATAACAATAAATTGGATTTTATAATCCTGGGTGAAAGGTTTTTGTGGGATAAGGTATTAGTTATCCAACGTTTGGCAAGAGGGTGTCCGAAATGGTGTCCAGATTTGGTTTTTGTAGACTCTAGAATCGTTTGTATTAGTTGAAATCGTAGAAAATAGAGAAGGTTGGCACGCATTCAGTCGCGAGCGGTTAAAAAAAGAGCATTTGACAGAATAATAGCATTCAATTCTTAAAAGAACATTTGCCTAATACCGTTTACAGACCTTATCTAATAATTAAACACTGGTGTTTTTCATCCCCGTTTTGATTGACAATCACCACAATATAGGTCCCTGATGGTTTGTCTGAAAAAATGGAAGCTGGTATTGTAACATTCCCAGAGGAATTGGAGGATAAATGGGTGTATAAAAGGTGGCCTTCGGTGCTGTAAAGTGCTATATAATCAACCTCTTTGCTTGGACTTTCGATATGTAGTTCATCTCCCATTTCAAGTGGATTGGGATACATCTTTAAGTCAGAATTATTTGTTTCTTCCGAATTGACTTCCACAAAACCATTCATTATAATACGTCTTAGTCTACGAACCGCTCCGGCTTCTGAAATATAAAGTGTGTCTTCACCTGGAGAAAAGGTAATGCCTAAAGGCGTATCAAATAATGCTTCGTCTAGGTCGCCATCATTATAACCTGAAGTTGATCCTGCAAAAGTGCTGACAGCACCACTCGTATCTATTTTTAAGATTCTATGCCCACCGCCGGCATAAAGACAAGAATCCTTTTCTCTAAAGACCATATTTCCGACTCCGACTCCCAACGTAGTCCAAAGATGAAGGGTACTATCCGAATCTTGAATTTTATACAAATATCCGTCGGAGTGAGCGATTAGTGTACTTTCATGATTAAAGGCAATTGCTTGTGGTCTATTTAAGGCTGATGAATCAATATATGTCCATGATCCTCCTGACGCACTTATTTTGGTTATTGTATGACCGTGGTATTCTGGCGCGTTTCCCCAGTTGGTAACAAAAATATTATCGTCATCATCAATCGCAATTCCTGCCGGACCATCTAGACCTTCTGCAATTGTCACTAATTCCATTGTGTTAAAGTTGAATGCTGACATTTTATCGATATCATAATTTGTAATAATCAGGATACTATCGTTCATAAAATCGACGTCAGTTGGTCCAACCAACCCAATAATAAAATCCGATTCAAATGCATTCAATTCCAAATTAAATTGGCCTACAGTATATCCGGATAAACCACCACTGGCACTATATAAATTTCCTGCCTGATCAACGCACATTCCATCAGCTCCTGTCGGGAAGACGAGAATCGTTTCCACAAACTGAGTTTTTCCATTAAGAGACATTAAAACGAGCGCAATTATTGTTATAATTTTATTCATAATCAAAGTTTTTGTTGGACAAATATAAACCCCGTATTTTCCCTATAATTGTAAAAATGTCAACCGCAATGGTGTTATTTTTACAATTCTATACATGTCTTTCGATTTTCAGGAATTAGGCAATAATTATTGTGGATCGTAACAATGATTGAAACGATTATTGATACAATTTAACGTGAAATCAAAATCGTGCGATAGAAATTTTTTTGGAGTTTGTGTGAAAAACTGCTTAAACTCTTTGATGCAATGGGCTTGGTCAAAATAACCGGAATCAATTGCCGAGGAAGTGAGTGAGTTTTCATTATTTGCTAGATCCAAAAAATGATTTATACGCCAAATATTACTCAGTTGTTTAGGAGAAATATTCAAATGTTTATTGAAATACTTATGAAGATATTGCCTACTAATACCAAAATGTTTTGTCATATCATTGATTCGAATCATTCCTTTTCGTTCAAGAATATAATTCACTTTTTCTCTTAACACCCTATTTAAACCTATCCTATCGGTCACCAAGTCATAGATCAGTTCTTCTAACTGGCTTTGAGATTGTGCGGTGCAGCTTTTGAGATATATTGAAGTTAGATATCGAAATAGGGGGATATTTTGGTCAAATTGCCAATAATCAGTGTTTTTTAGTGCGAAAAGGTGCGCCTCATATTGAAAGCGACTTAGGGTAAAGGCCTTCGCCCGAATCATCAGAATAGGTGATTGATGTATGATCTTATTCAATCCATAGTTGATTGGTAAAATATATAATCCTGGACCTAATGAATATTGTTGTCCTGCGCAAAGTGTAAAAGGTTGAGGTGAATATAGAATATGGAAAGTTCCCTCTGGAGCCAATACGAGACTCCCAACTTTGGGAGACTCCCAATAACTTTCGATATATTTTGATAAATCTCCATTCGGAATTATTTCGTTGTAAAGACTCATCCTTGCACCCAGGTTTTATGTGCAATTTAGTGCGTTATCTTTCGGATTCAAAGCGCGTTAATTTCACATTATTGAGAAATTAAACAGGTCTAAAATTCAAATGTTATGAGACATGTTTAAGCCCCACTCATCCACCAAATTGTAAAGTTTGAGCATATCTACTCCTAGAACGACGAAACGAATGATAGAAATAGCAGGTAGGTTAACACAACTAGTATTAGGGTTGAACAGAATAGATCAAAGTTTTTCTCTGACAATTTTCCAATCCATATAACTTCAACGCCAATGAGGGAAACCATAGGAAGGAATATTACAGGAAGAAAGGGCATCTAGTCCAATTAGAAGTGGACAATGGGGACGTAGATGACGCATGTTTCCCTATAAAAGGGCTTGTTCAAAAAAGATTAACTTAAGGCATTCTAATTTAAATAGCATTCAACTTTTCGTTCCCTAACTTTATAAATTATTGATTACGAAAAAGAGCTTCCACATTTTACTAGTATTTTGTTTCTGTTTTTTTGCATCTACCCTAAATGCACAAGAAGAGGGAACAAACAAAATTGGGTGATCATGACGCAGAAAAAAACTGTAAACTGCTGATTTTGTGTGTTTTTTATTGCTTTTATTAAAAAAAATCCAACCTTATCATCAAGGTCGCCGTTATACATTAAAGTAGCCAACCATAATTAAAAGTATTATCAACAAAAAGTGCCTAGTGCCGCCACGACCTTAATTGGAAATGGTAAAACTAAACCCAGATAATAATTTTGATTAAAAAAACCGATTATGAATAAAATTAACCTAACTCTAAAATTATTATTTCTAGTACTTTTTATTAACGTTTCTTACGGACAAGTTTTATACATGGGGGGCGACTCTTGTGTGTCTGCGGTGCCCATTGCGGTAGGAGATGATTACTTTACACCAGATGATGGGCCTGGCTCAGACCATTGGTACAGTTTCATTGCGCCCTGTGATGGCGATTTGCGTATTAGCCATGTTGGAGCATATGAATCTGGCAAAAGAATTCATTCTGGAGTATGTGGTAGTCTAACGCTTGAAGTTGATGGGACATGGGTTTTACCTGAGGTTTTACATCCTATGCTAGGAGGCGAACACGTATACATACAAATAAACGATAGTTGGGAGAACGAAGCGCATTTCGATATTGAATTTGATGGTTGTGATGAAATCGATTCGGCACTCTTGGATATACAGGGTATCGTATATTATGATTTGAATGAGAATGGTATTCAGGATCCAGACGAGGGTGGTACATTTTTGACTCCTATAATTTCCGATCCAGGTGGAATATACCGCGTTACTGGTGTTGACGGGCATTATTTTGGTCCTGTTACTGATCTGGCTGATGGCGAATATGAAATTTATCCAGTTTTGGACGACATTTGGAAAATCTCTTCGGATTCTTTAGTGTATACAATTATGGTAAACGATACTTATGAACAAAGGGATAGTCTTGACTTTGGGATTTATCCAGATACCTTAATTTATGAAGTGGATCCAGCTTTAGTTGCTAGTTTTCCGAGATGTAAGGATACAATAAACTATTGGTTAAATGTTCACAACATAGGAACCACAATTGCTTCTGGTTCGATTCACTTAGAATTGGATGATAGTCTTTATTATGTCTCTGCCAATATTTTACCGGACTCTGTGGTGGGACAACATGTTTATTGGTCTTATGAGGACCTATTCTTTTATGAGCATCATTTAATAACGGTGCAGGTAGGCACACCTGATGGCATAGAAGATACTGTTTCAAGTAGTCTGGTAGTGACGATCGATTCAGCTGATGTAGAAATGTATACTTCAACAGAAACACTGGAACAGATTATTCTATGCGGTTATGATCCGAATGATAAAATCCCAAAACCGCTTGGCGAAGGAGAGTTTGGTTATATCTCACCAGCTACGGAAGATATAGAATATTTAATCCGTTTTCAAAACACAGGTACGGACACCGCTTTTAATGTGGTAATTAAAGATCAACTCGACGAAAATTTAGATTGGTACAGTATTACTCCATTGGCTTATAGTCACGATATGAGTTTTGAAATGGACATGGATGGAGAAGTGTCGTTTATTTTCGATAATATTATGCTGCCCGACAGTGGAGCCAATCAACTAGGGAGTCAAGGTTTTGTTAAATATCGGATTGATTTAAAACCAGATTTACCATTAGAAACTAGCATCTTTAATACCGCTAATATTTACTTTGATTTGAATCCTGCTGTAATTACAAATACAACAATCAACACCTTACATATTGATGCTAGCAGTATTGATGAATTGCTAGAAAAACAGCAATTGTTGGTTTATCCAAATCCGTTTAGTGAAATGACAACGGTTTATTTTGGAAAAGATTTGAAGAATTATTCAATTCAAATTGTCGATTTATTAGGCAAGCAAGTTTATGCTAACACTGGGTTGAATGGAAATAAATTAGAGATTGAAGCTGGACAGTTTAAACCGGGCATGTATATTTTATTATTGGTTGACAATGAGTTAAATCAGACCGTTTCTACTGCTAAATTGATAGTGAAATAAGTTTAGTATTATAAGATTCTCTAAGCAAATAAGACAACAAGAAAGCTTCACCTAAGTGTGAGGCTTTCTATTAAAATTCCAACGCTTCTATAGTTAGATACGTTATCAATTATTAATAATAGCGACAAACTAAATCAAATTTTCAATGAACCGTATTTTAAAGCGTCTTTTATATCTATTCGTTGCTGTAACAGTGTTTTCTTGTACGTCGGAAGATGTTGAGCCAAATAACGACACTAATGATCCTCTGGGAGCATGGGATTCTTTAAGCAGTCATACATTGACCTATTCCCACGCGATAGGCAGCCCTGTTGCGAACCCACTTGGAATAGCTACTGATCAAGAAAATATATGGTTGATTTGTGGTGCCCAACATGATTCAACCCAACAGTTATTGTACTATAACCCTGAAACTTATTCGACAATCAAACAAATCACTCTTGACGGCTTACTTGAGCAACAAGGCGATTGGGTTGGAGGATTAACATATTTCAATGGTTATTTATGGGTGACTGTTTCTGGACAGACAAACAAGGTTGTTAAAATTGATACAGCCCATGGAGATATAATTCAAACGTGGAGTGGCCCTCAGACTGGAGGTCCTGCTGACCTAGCATATTCAGACGAAAGAGAGATCTTTTTTATGAGTACTGGTTATAATCAAATTTATACCATACATACCGTTTCGGGCGGTTCGGATTATTTTTTCAAGATACCGACAGATTCAAGGAATCGTGGAACGGCAATCAAAGGAGATGAAATTTGGGTTGGGGATTTGTTCTTCAATTATGTATATATTTTTGATATTCATACAGGTGATTATTTAGGATGTATACCAGATGCGCTTCAGAAAAAGGGCAATATGTGTTTTTATAAAGATCAGTTGGCCGTAGTTGATGAAAGCGGGGTCAGGTTCTATGACGTAACTCCATAAGTCGACGACTCATTTTTCGAGGATTGCTTTATTGGCATTAATCTCTGTCCCAGTTTTACGCTCAATTATACTATTTCGCTCCTATTGTATTGCAATTTTCCTTATTATAGGTTCCTTTTGGTCAAGTTGGATTGAAACAACATAAATACCTGGCGCGGATTTTAAATTGATTGAGACAAAATCATTATTCTCATAATTCGCCATATAAAATGGCTTACCATTCAAGTCGTAAACAATTACGTTCATCTTTTTGTAATTATCATTCAAAGTAATATTAAACTGTCCATTTGTAGGATTGGGATAAATAGCAATGACATTAGTCTCAAAATTTTGCACGTTTAGGTTAAGCCCTTCACAAAAGAGGTCGGTGTGAATTTCATATTCTGATTCGCCGGTTTTATCTTCAAAGGTTATACCTGGTGCAGCATGCTCAACTGTCGAAACTGTAGGGGGTATATGGACTTTGGTCAGTTATTGTCCATTCTTGATGATATGGGTTGCAAAGCAGTTCAAATTCGCTATCAGTTTTAATTAAATGTACATCTGAACCTGAAAATGAGGACCAGAGAGATCCGCCACCATAGGTATAGATCATGTCATTTTTTTTATGAAGTCTCCAGTAAAAGGAACCTTGGCCGGTAGATTGACCATAAAATTTACTATAAAGTGTATCTAATTCGGAGTCGATTTTCATCACAACCAAATTTCCACCACAGACTTCCTGTGGTTTTGAATTACCAATTACAACAAAATTATTGTCAATTGTTTGGATAATATCCTGTCCGTTATCGCGATAAATATGACTGTAGGCTCTTGATTTAATAAACTCCCCAGACGAATTGTATTTTACAACTAAGAGATCTCCCCCATCCGTTTCACCGTATCGCGATAAATGCCCGGTGCCATAAAAATTATCATCATCTCCTTGAATGTACTTATAGATTACATGACTGCTAGGAGATTCATAAGCTTTTTCCCAAATTAGGTTTCCCTCGAAATCATATTTTGCTAAATATTGGTATTTAAAATCGTCTGATGATCTGAAGAGTCTTGCTGTTAGTAACAAGTTACCATCATTTGTTACAATCAAATAAGGAAATGTAATCCGATTCGGGCTTTCTAAACTAATTGATTTTGACCAGATTAAGTCTCCGTTTGTGTCAATTACAACCAAGTATCCATCAAGCCTTTGGCCTGTAATGGCTATTCTACCCGCATCAATTTCAACCATGTTTGAGATTGCAAAACTCACATTTTCATGCCAAAGAATATCTCCATCTTCATTTTTTTTTAATAAATGGCCAAAAGTACTTCCCTCTCCCTGGCTAATATATACGGCGTAATCACCAGAAGCGAGTTCTATAATTTTCCCTACTTCACCAGAATTCGGAAAATCCAATTGTTTTGCCCAAATAGATTCATAGTCACTATTATTGAAAGAAATAACCACTCTTTCTCCCGTACTTGTAAGGAAAACATGATTCCCTTGCGAGTCAACTATCCCATCCCCTGTCATAAAAGAATCTGTCTCATTGCCAAAGTTGATAATTTGTGTGTAGCCAATAAGGCTGAAGAACAAAGTAAAGACTATAGTTGGAATTGGGTTTTTCATTATTTATATTTCAACAAATGTAGGACGATACTGGTAATAGTAAATGAGTATTAACAATGACTATTATACAAGTCTGATTTGATTAGAGTTATGAAATTGCTGCTGCTGCGGCCATGTCAAATCGTACGCAACATTGTTAGCGAAAAAGAACTTCGTCTAAAACACCGTAATCAATGTTAAAAATGAAATACGTTTAAAATGTAGCGCGATAGCAGCTATTAGTAATTGCGATTTTCGCAACTAGATTTATCTACATGCGCGATCTAATTATCAATTTGGAGAAGCTGGTTGTAATTTGCAGTGATTATAATTTAACATACACTTATGAAATCAACTATGAAATTGCTGCTGACTTTATTGCTATTTATTGTCTCAACTCAAGTTGGAATGGGAAATACTGAGTCCAATTCGTTTCTTATTTTGAAAGATAATAAACGAAATAAAAAACACTATTTCAGTGAAAATCAAAAGATCAAAGTATGGACGAGTGACGAACAAAAGTACGCTGGGAGACTTACGATATTGAATGATAGCACGATTAGTGTGGGTGATGACGAAATCGAAATTTCTGAAATCACACTATTTAAAGCAACAACTCGGAACAGGAGAATTATTGGAGGAGTTGTTGCACTGGCGCCAGTTGTTGCAACGGGAGTTACTGTTGGTGTAATAATGGGTATCGAAGGTGGGTTTGAATTAGGGTCAGTTATTTATGGTGCCGCTGGGACTGCCGTATGCGCAGTTTTGGGTCCTATTGGAGCAATTATTGGTATATCCAAAAAGAAAAATATTGATGAAGAGCGCTATTCTTTAAGTGTTGCGTCTCACTAATTTTGGATTAATCTGGATCTTGCTAAGTCATTTTAGCCAAGTTATAAGACTTACTGTGCAATAAAAAAAACCTGTTAAAACATTTGTGGAGGGGATTAAATGTATAAAAGTCAAATTAACTAATTGCGTATCTTTGTGAGGTAATGACTCTTGTAAAACCCTTGCGAATTGAATAAACTAATAACACATATCAAGGAAAAATATACGTTAACTTCTGAACAAGAAGCTGAAATAAATGCATGTTTTGTGCTTAAAACTTTTAAGAAAAAGGCGTTTCTACTTCAAAATGGCATTGCATCTAAATATGAATTTTTTGTAATCAGTGGTTGTGTTAGAACATTTATAACCGACTTAAATGGGGTGGAGCATAATATTATGTTTTCCATTGAAGATTGGTGGTGTGGTGACCTGCAAAGTTTTATTAATCGGACAGATTCGTCTTACTCAATTCAAGCACTCGAAAACACAGAAGTTTTAGCAATAAATAGAATGGATTGGGAAAAGCTCTTAAATAAATCGGAAATTTTTTCAAATTATGGCCGAGATTTATTTCAAGGTGCAGTTATCGCACAACAAAATAGACTTGTCCAAAATTTATCGTTTACAGCTATAGAAAGGTATCAATACTTTATCACTAAGTTCCCTTCGCTTTCACAACGAATTTCACAAAAACATATCGCAAGTTTTCTTGGTATTACTCCTGAATTTTTAAGTTTTATAAAGAACAAATAGTTTTCTTAAGGTAGCTTAACTTTTTCCGCTCATATATAACTGAACTTTGTATAAAGTTAGTTATGAAATCAATTATTTATATAACGATTCTGTCATTCTTGGCCATTCAGCCAAATGACAGTGCTATAAAAGATACAACCATGAGTCAAATAAAATTTAGTTTACCTGAAAGAACTGGACAAGCTCCACAAATTGGACAAACGCCACCGCAACTTCAATTTTCAGGCAAAAGTCCGAGAGATATTTATCAAAAATTTCATGATTGGATGTTCAGTACTTTCCCAGAGGTTAGAAAAGAACCCACACGCATTTCTGTACCAACGTCAACCGCAATGTGGTTAGATGAAAATGAGCCCGTTGGACATGAAGATGCTTTTATGCCTCCTTACGGTGGAAGAGAATTTACGCATATCCATTTGGATGGAAGCTTCCATACTGTTGTTGCTGACGACGTGGAAATTGAAATTATCACAAAAAAATGGGGAGTGAGACATATGTATTATGACAGAGGAGTGAAAGAGGTTTTAGTTTATGCACCGCGAAATGAAGCGGAAATTGAAATAGCGAAAGCCATTGTGATTAAATCTTATGAATATGCAACTGGCAAGAAATTTTAAGAAATAATAGCACTAAAACTTCATCAAAGGTGAGGTTTTTATGTGCGTTGTGTTTTTTTAGTTCCTCGGCACAATACTCAGTACAAGTTTTTGATATTGAAATATTTAACTCGGGATTTATGCTTTTGTTTCTTCGGCGTAACTTATAATAAGTATTTGCCTGATCTTTATTACCAATCGATAAATCAGAGCAACTAATATGCGCTATTAGTCTACCAATGGTATAGTCTTGGATAAACTCGTATTAAGATTGAGTATCTTTATTCATAATTATTATTTAATGCTAAAAATATTCCTCTTTCCCTTTAAGGCTCAATTTCTAATTCTTTTTTTAGTTCTACTTGCGAGTACTGAAAAAGTAATAGCTCAAAATGAAGTTATTGATGATTTAATTTCTAGTTTAAAAGATGCCAAAGAAGATACGAATAAGGTTATTATTCTGACCGATTTATGCTGGGAGTATACCTTTATAGATCCAGAAAAAAGTATTGAATATGGTGGGCAAGGAATAATATTAGCGAAGAGACTAAACTATGAGCTGGGTCTGCAGGACGCATACCGTTATTCAGGTCGTGCACATTCATATTTAGGAAATTATGCTGAAGCAATTGATTTGTTCGAAAACGCTCTTTCTATCAACAAAAATGACGAACAGTCAATCGGATTAATTCATATTGATATAGGAGGAATGTATGAAAGTTCTGGTGACAATGCTTTGGCACTGGATCATTATTACAAAGCAATCAGACTCTTTGAAAATATTGAGTTCCAACAAGGAGTAGGTGTGGTCAAAATCAATATAATTGATATTTACATTTTTCAAAAGGATTATCAAAAGGCATTAAAGTTGAGTAATGAAGCAATTGAATTGTTTAAGGCCTTGGGTGACCCTATTTCAGAAGGTCTTGGGTATTTTAATAAAGGAGCCGTCTTAATTGATTTAAAGAGGTATGATGAAGCATACTTGGCGTTGAACCATTCCTTGCAAATTTTTGAGAAGTATGGAGCTTTGCAGCATAAATCTGAAGCTTATACTGCTCTAGGTAATTTGTATCAAGAAAAAGGTGAATTAGATAAAGCACTTGAATTATATAATCAATCTCTAGCAATTGATGATTCTTTGGGTTACCAATTGTACATGGCCAAATCATATTCGAATATAGCGGGTATATATTTTGCTAAGGGCGAATTTAAAATGGCAGTAAAATATAATGAATTAGCCTTAAAAATTGCGAAAGAGTCAGGAGACATGCAGTGGTTCATGACAACTATGGGATATATGGCAGATAATTATTATGGGAATGGCCAGTACGATCTTGCATACGAATATCGCCTATTCTATGATCAAATCAAGGATAGTCTTTATTCTGAAAATCAAAGCAATCAAATAATTGCCATCACTGAAAAATACAACCTTGAAAAAAAGGATCAGGAAATTATCCAGTTGAAGTTAAATGAAGCGGCTACGGAACATGAAAGTAATTTATACTACACAATTGCTGCTGTTTCGTTTGTTACTTTAATTATTGGCCTTTTTGCACTTGTACTTTATTCTCGAAATCAAAATTCTAAGAATGAAATTGTTCAGAATCAATTAGAGCAAAAAGTACTCAGATCCCAAATGAATCCGCATTTCATTTTCAATAGTCTAAACAGTATCCAGCGATTGTATATTGAAGGTGAAGAAGATATAGCGAACGATTATATGGCAGATTTTTCTAACCTGTTAAGGCGAATTCTTGAGAATAGTAGTATGGATAAAGTTAGTTTGAAAGAGGAGTTACGGTCCACTATCCTTTACCTTGATTTGGAAAAAATGCGAACAGATAATCTATTTACCTACGAAATTGAAATAGATCCCAATGTTGATCAATTGAATACTTTTGTTCCACCGCTTATTCTTCAACCTTACCTAGAAAATGCCATATGGCATGGAATAATGCCAAAAAATGAACAGGGTAAAATCACGCTTCGAATAAACACAATAGAAGAGAATGATTTAAGGTGCATTATCACTGATAATGGAATAGGAATGAAAGAAAGTTTAAATCAGAAGAGCTCAACTATGTGGGAATCTAAAGGGATGAGCATAACTGCGGATAGACTTGGAGGTGAAAATCATGTTTTTATTTCTGAATTAGAAAGTGGCGGTACAGAAGTTAAATTACGTATAAGAAAGATTAAATGATAAAGGCTGTAATAATAGATGATGAGAAAGATGCACGTTTCTTATTGAGAAACTTACTTGAGAAAAAGTTTGGAAAACAGGTTGAAATTTTGGGAGAAGCGGAAGATGTAGCGCCTGGAGTTGCCCTAATTGAAAAGCATAATCCTGATCTAGTGTTTTTGGACATTCAAATGAAAAAGGGTACTGGATTCGATCTATTAAAAAGCTTAAAAAAAGTTGATTTTGAGGTTATTTTCATAACGGCTTATAACCAATATGCGGTAGATGCTTTTAAGTTTAGTGCATTTGGATACTTGCTAAAACCCATTAAATTGAAAGACCTTAGTGAGATCATTTTAAAGCTTGAAAATCATTTTTTAGAATCAAAACGGGATGTATCCAAGCGGCTAAAAGTTCTAGTCGAAAATTATGGAAGTAAGGGTGATATTCAAAAAATAATCATCCCAAATATAGAGGGTTTTATCGTGTTAAAAATTAACGATATCATCCGTTTAGAAGGAGATAGAAATTATACGCATTTCATTTTAAGCGAGAATAAGAAAATCACAACTAGTAAGAGTATAGGCGAATATGAAGAGTTACTTAATGACTACGGCTTCTTTCGAATACACCAAAGTACAATTGTTAGTTTACGACATATTACAGCATACCTTAAAGAAGGCGGGGGTAATGTTGAGATGACTGATGGAGGCATCTTGAAGATAAGTAGACACCGAAAAATTGCATTTCTTGAACGATTTCGTTAAACCGTTTATGCCAACGGATAAATGAAATCTACCAACTCTTAATTCCAAATTGTAATTGGATAATTACTCCTTTTTCCAATGATTGAAGCAGGTATATTTACCTCGTGAAAGGTAGATACATGTCTATATATCATTAATCAAAAAAAGAATTATCAGAAGGTCAATTCTAAAATACAACTGGTAAAACTGGAAGTACTCTAACAAGAAACGTATGAAAAAGAATATAACTCTATTTATAATGTTGTTTAGCCTTATTTCTCATAGCCAAATTGGCCTAGGAGGATTAAAAAATAAATTCACCAAAAAAGAAAAAGTCAAAACAGAACAAGAATTGGCCAATGAATCTGAGGGTTCTGATATACTTGACGCTTTAGGAAGAAAATCATATTCATTTGAGAGTTTTTTGAAGAAGAGCAACAAAAGATATTTTGATTTCTT
The DNA here is from genome assembly GCA_047623705.1 of Crocinitomix sp. GTDB lineage: Bacteria > Bacteroidota > Bacteroidia > Flavobacteriales_D > Crocinitomicaceae > Crocinitomix. The sequence continues at coordinate 94,366 of JBLHOW010000008.1, read as the reverse complement.
CAGTGGAAACACTATTGCCGATAGAGATTCTTTATTTAATCGTGCAGAAAATCACACTTGGGATGCAAGTCAAATTGAAAGCTATAAATCATATGTCATTAAAATTAATGCATTTTATGATGAGAATTCTAAGAGCCTGTTAGATAAAGCGCTAACAGAAATTATACCTTATTATGATAAGGCTGAATTCTGGACATCTGGTAATAGATTAACGGCAGAGTTTGAAGAAGAAACGACTTCATGGAGCACTATTAAGTCTGCCTTAACAGCAATTGGAATAGCCAAAAACCACTGCGAAGATGCCTTGTCTTTTGCCCCAGATCATGTTGAAATTAAAAATCAATATGCATTAGTAAAAACCAGGTATGAAGACCTTAACACTTTTGTAGAAAGTGGAGAATTTGATAAGCTATTGGTACGTAAAAAAGTGGAAGAAATTGATGAGATAAGAATGGCAAAGCCCGGTAGCACTAGTTCTTCGAATTTAGCATTAGCTACAAAAAATGCCCAGGCAGAATTAAGTGAAGGCGAAAAAGTTTTAAGGACAGTAATAACCTCAACTCATTGGGTGGTACGAAAGAATAATCAGGATTTCCCTATAAATAAGATTATGTATTATCAAATAGCATATAAAGATGCGGAAGGTAATTGTCGTTTGGGTAAAGGATACCTAATTAAAACATATGAAGGAGGAGGCAATTATGCATCTGCGCATGCAAATTATGCTGGAAGTGACGGTAGACATAATGGTGCCATTAATTGTGATAATGTCAACAAATAATTAGCGCAGATTCTTGCTTTATCATCAATTAGTAAATCGAAAAGTACTTTAAAAAGAAACATATGAAAAAGAATATCACCTTATTTTTATTGTTGTTTAGCTTTATTTCTCATGGCCAAATTGGCCTAGGCGGATTAAAAAATAAACTCAAAAAGAAAGAAAAAACAGAACAAAAAACTGAGACAGAAGGATCTAACAATCCCTTTGAAAAACAAAACCTCTCAGATGAAGAAAAGGAAAATATTGAAATTTCTAAAAGTCCGGCGGCTTCAGATATTCATGGTTTAAAAAAGTCTTTTAGATCTTTAAAAGCAGGAGTTGATGCAATGAATAAGTCTTTTTGTAAAAACTGTGGCGTAAATATAAAAGTTGGAGATAGAAATATTGAAAACATAAAATCACATGACCCTAACTATGCCAAGCTTGCCGAAATGGAAAAGGCATATAATTTGGAAAAGGCAAGATATGCCAATATATATGACGGATATAAAATAATTGAAGGTTTTGACGGTTACTATATATCGCGTAATAATTTTGTAAATAAAAAACGTGATATAGACTATTTCGTCTTTTTTAATACTAATTCAAAAGTAAAAAGAGATACCCTATTTAATGCAAGTGATAAACATGTTTGGGATACGAGCCATGTCGAAAGATATAACATAATTGTAAAAAGAATAAAATCACTTTATGCCGATAACATTGATAACCTAATTGAGTTCGCATTGCCTGAGATAGTGGAGAATTATGATCTAGCCAAATTTTGGTGCGCATCATATAGAGCTACAACTGAATTTGAAGAAAGAACGACTTCAGAAAGTCATATTAAGCCGACTCTAGTAGCTATTGCACAAGCAAAGAGAGATGTTGAAAGTGCAATTTCTTTTGCGCCTGAACACGTTGAATTAAATAAGTGGTATACTCTAGTAAAAGAACGATATGATGACATTAATCTGTTTGTAGATAGTGGTGAGTTTGATAAATTATTGGCACGAAAAAAAGCCGAGGCGATAGAAAGAGTCCGAATGGCAAAAGCGGGTTCTTCAAATGGAACTTATAAATCTATGGCGGCAAAAAATGCTCAAGAACAATTGGGTGATGGAGGAAAAGTATTGAAAACCATAATTACATCTAGCGCTTGGACAGTCCAAAAGAATAGTATAGACCTACCTATTAATAAGATTATGTATTACCAAATTGCCTTCAAAGATACTGACGGAAATTGTTGGTTGGGTAAAGGCTTTATTGTAAAAACATACGAAGGTGGTGGTAAATATGGACCTGCACATGCAAATTATTCTGGTAAATCAGGTATACATGGTGGCTCCATTAATTGCGATAACGTTTATAAATAAAAGAGCAGATAGTATTTATTTTGTCATAAATAAAAGTCTATAATTTAGTGCTAATACCTAATTTTTGATCCTAAATAATTATTCTATAACCAATATAAATTAATCATGAAAAAAATCTTTTTACCATTTTTTGCGCTATCAATTGCATTTGTTAGTTGCACATCTACAGGAGAAAACACTGAAAGTACAGGGGATGTACTCTTAGATAAAATAACTTTGACATTGAACAATTATGACGCAGGTCTTAAGCCTGGAATTCCTCTTACAGATATTGTAAAATATGATGCCGGAGCTACAATATATAATGACAATCCAGATGAATATGAATCTACATTTAAAGATAATGAAGTGACTGGCTATACTTATTATGAAAAAAGATTTTCATTTTCAGATTCGGATTCAGATATATCAAATTTAGATGAAATTCTATTGAACATACAATACTTGGAAACCAAGGATGAAGCGACAGGAGAAGACATTATTATTGATTATACGCCTTATGTTGATTTTATTTCTGACCGACTAGGCGTTTCTCACAAAATGGGTAGTGAAGAAGAAGGAGAAGAAGACCGATATTTTTGGGATAAGGATGGCTTTATTTTTCAATTGAATCCTAGTTGGGATGGATTGGCATTCTATATTGCTGAACCTTACGAAGAAGATTAATATGCTAAGTTATTGACGAAACAATAAGTCTTTAAATAGCAAAATAATAGTCCCTTATGGGACATAATAAAGCTTCATCTAACGGTGAGGCTTTTTTTGTTTAATCGGTTTGATTCCAACTTTTTTGGTTTAATTAACCTAACAAAACCCAATATATTTAATTTCTTAGCTAGCAATTATAATAAATATTAAAACGAGTATTTTACAGAAAGCATAAACCACCTACCTCGGCCCATCATACCTTTTTCAGCCCAAGATGTGTTGGAGCCATAAGGGTAATGAAATTGCTTGTTGAATATATTCTTTACGTTAAAATTTATCCTCAATTTATCGTCTAAAATATTTGTGTAAGAAATCTGGACATCACCGATTATATATTGTTCTGCTTGTTCCAAAATACCATCATAACCAGGCACCGTTCCTTCGACATTTAGTTTTGTATTAAATTCAGAATACATAGCACCAACATACCTAAATTTTGTGCCAATTGAAAGCCAATCACGGGGTTGCCATGACAAGCTTGCGTATGCTAATGAAACAGGTGAAAATGCCGTGTTTTCCAAAAACTTTTTAGAGATTATTTCTTGCGTATCGGGATTAATCTCTGCAACATACTCTGTCTTATTTTCAGAGATTTGAAATGTATAACTTAACGAGAGGATTAACTCCTCCCTTAATTTAAACTTATTGGTAAATTCTGCCCCAAAAGTGTTAATTACTCCCTGATTTTTGCTTATGAAATTAAATTCATTAGTATTGGGATCTTGTATACTTGTTCTGTCAATTAGACCTTTAATTTTATTATAAAATAAACTAATATTGGTTTCGTTAGCCCAGAGATAGTCCTCACCATTTTTCTTTGTAAACTTATTTAAATAGTTGATCTCGAAACTATTCAAGCGACTTGCGTCTAAGGATCCTTCATCTGAAATCTGTCCAAAAGAAGGTTGCTTTACCCCATTCCCATATAACAACTTGACAATATTTTGATCATTAACTTTATAAATTAAACCGACTCTTGGAATAAACACCGTTGATAAAGAAGATGCGATAATTGTATCTGTTTTCCAACCAGTTATTTCACCTAGGTCATTTAGTGAATAATCATAGTTCAGTTTTTTATCCAATTCATATGGCGGTATTATCTCCATTCTTATGCCAGCAACAAGGCTAAGGTTCTTTCTAATTTGATAAAAATTATTTAGTATCAATCCGTAATTTTCTTTCACAGTTCCTGCTGGTAATCTATAGAAATTATTTTCATCTTCTGGTGGAAGATGATACGCTGTATGAAGTCCAAATGCCATGCGGTAATAGAGTCCAGTAGTAATTTCGAATGGGATACCTAATTTTGTCTTTTCGAGATTCCAAATACCATTTACCTCCCCTTCAATTGCACTTGACTCAAATGAAGCAAACCCGTCGTAAACACCTGCATTTCCTTTGCTATAATCCATAAAACTTTTATGGCTGAAGTATCCAATTTTAGCATCAATTTGTAAAATTGAATCCGTCCCTGCAAAATTGGTATATTTTAATTGTCCATTCCCCCCTGCTAAGCGGCTTTCTCTATAACCTTGCACATTATCAAATCCTCCACGAATAGAGCGCTGATTTGCTTGGGAGTAAGAGATATTCAAACGAACCTTTCCAAAATTACCTGAGTAATTAAAGAAATTTCGTTGGCCAGTAAAGAAGCCTTTTGTAGTCATATCCTTAGCTAAGCCGTTATCAATTACACTGATGCTATCAAACAGCTGATTAGGACCATCAAAACGGTTTATACCGGCAGAAAAAGTATGATAACCAAGCTCAGATTGGCCGCTTACAACCGCTGTTGCACGATAATCTAAAGCCAACCCCATGGCTGCAGTTGCCGACCCTGAAATAGTTCCCTCCTTTTCAGGGTTTTCTGATTTGTTATTTGTAATGATGTCTATAGATCCTAGGAACGCTCCACTGCCGTATATAACGCTCATTGGTCCACGAACAATTTCAATGCGTTCAATACTCTCAATAGGCACTTCAATTCGAGACAATGGATAAAAACTCCAGTGATCTTCTAACATATTTACACCATTCACCATGATCACCATTTCGTTATTCATCCCAAAGGAATAAAAACCACGTGTACCTATATTCATTCCTTGCCCCGTCCAATCTTGCTGTTCAATGCCATATAAGCCAGGCACATTTATTAATATCTCCTCTACGCTTTGGTAACCTAGCGCTTCAATTTCTGCTTTTGTAACCAAAACAACGCTAGCAGGAATATCACTGACGGGAAGATCTTTTTTACCAGCAGAAGAAAGTCTCTCATCAAATGGGTCCGCATAAATTACGGGAGGTACGATTATCAGAGTATCGAGTTTAATAATTAGCTTAGTTTTATTGCGAATCACCACTTCTTGTGGTTCATAATTATCATGGCTAAATATAATGTGATCTTTTTTTTGTGCTTCAATTTCAAATAGTCCATTTATATCTGTGATAGTTCTTGTTGAATCATTGAAATTAGACTCAAAAGTCTTGACAGTAACATAGACGCCACTGAGATCAATTCCAGTTGCTTTATAGGTTACTTTTCCAACCACATCTTTAATCTCGTCTTGCGCATGCAATCCGACAGATTGGAATTGAATACAAACAAAAAACAATATGTAAATTAATTTATTCATTATCAACAGAATCTGCACTAACTCTTAATTGAGTTAATTTTATGGGGCCCATTTGAGTCAGCTGCATTAACTCTAAACTGTCAAGTGGATTTGTAGTTTTTGACTTCAATTTGTCATGAAGAAATTTGTAATTAGCTGGGATATATTCAACTTTCTTGGCGTCACCTCCTAATACTAACCAATTTTCTGATGTATCAAGTGCTATGCTTCTAACCCATGATTTGTAGCCTTCATATTCAATTATATCCGCAGTGCTATTTGCAGAATCCTTCAATGACCAAATTCGAACCGTTTTATCAATACTGCCTGAGTAAAGCAAGTCATGTTTCTTGCTATATGCAATGGTCGATACTTCAAATTTATGTTTGAAATTAGCCCCAAAATTTTGCGTCGATAAATCCGAAAGTTTGAGACCAATTAAATACCCTCTTTCATCTCCCAACACAGCGTAGTTGGAGTTTATGGGGCAAACGGAACTAATATTATAGTCTGAATCTATCGTTTTACGAGTTGATTTATTAAGAATTGTCTTTCCAAATATTACTACAACGTTATCACCGTTACCTACAATTCTTGTGTTACCTTGACCACCCTGTACAAGTAATGAATCCGAAAGTGAAAGAGTAGGCGAATAGCCATATATTTTTTTATCTGTGCAGACGTAGAATCTGCTTTTATTATCAAAGTAAATAGTCTCAATTGGGTTAGTCGGGAACTTTCGCGCGGTTTTGAAAAGCAACTTGTCGGGCTTCAATTCAAATAACTTAACTTCATTTTTACTCGCGATCGATACATAATTAACAGTTTTGTACTTGAACACTTCAATAGCCACTATTGTATCTATTGCCGTCGTGTCTTGTCCGATTAACTTATTTCCTTTATAAATGTTGACTTCACCGGATAAATCTCCAACGACCAAATAATCATCAATAGATTCAATTATATTGACTGCTTTAGATGGCATGTCCTTATTTTTAAACTTATGCGCAGTAGTGTCAGCATCAAATAGGGCTAAATAAGCATCCTTATTAAGTGAATTATCTAGGTATTTTGCATTTAGCTCGTATGCTAGCAATATTGCTTTTTCACTTAATTTAGGATTTCTTTCTTTCAGATCCTTGGCCTGTTTAAAGAGTGATTTAGCCAATGACTGTAGAAGTAGTTTACTTGCCTTTTGCTCATTTATCTGAGCCACAGTTGCGCTGCTATCCGCTTTTCCTTTCTGATTGAGTGCATCAATCTTTGCAACTTCCATTTTATCAGTTGCATCTTCCGCTATTCTTTGCTGCTTAATTGCTTTTTCTTCTGCGATTATCGCGTCGTCTTTTGCAATTTCCGCTACTAATCTCTCATGTACTGCCTCTATCCTTAAGCTGTCTGCCCTTGTCTTTTCAAGTATCGCTATTTCTTGCAGCCTAATTGCTTCTTTCGTTGCACCTTCTGCTATTCCTTGTTGCTCAATTGCTTTTCCCTCTGCACTTATCGATTCGCGCCAATAATAAATTGAAAAGATTAATGCTATGAACATGAAAACACTGAGTAGCCGAACGAGCAGAGCTGCCCTTCTCTTTCTTCTTTTTGTCAGTAATACGGCCTTGGCACTTTCATTAATAAAGATTCCATTTAAAGCGCTTGGCGGGGGACTTTTTTTCTTTTCTAAGGCATCATTATACCAATCTTCTGCAAGTATCGTCTCTGTCTCACTTAAAAGAAAGTCTTTGTTACGTTTGTTCGAATCCCATTCTACTGCTTTCTGAAGCCATCTAGTATTATTTTCTAAGTGTCCTTGATCAGTGCTTCCAAGGATAAGAAGTTCACTTAGTCCGTGTTGAAACTTACGTTCAGCATCAAAGTAAATCCAATTCAATTTTTGGATTTCTGGATGCATAAACTCTTCCATCCCGGGGTCCAATATGTGTAAAACAGGAATGATTCGTTTTCCGTATTTTAGTGCTACCTCCAACTCGTTTGTGCAATATTCAGATTGAACTGAATGGGGCGAAATGATATAAACGAAGTTATCCGATTTTGCGATCCCATCTTCAATACTTTTTTGAAAATCAACGCCTAAAGGGATGCAGAATTTATCCATCCAGACAGACTTGCCTTCTTTGATAAAAGAGTGATTCATTTTAGACGCAAGCGAACTACTGTGCTTGCGACCATATGAAATGAAGAAATCATATTTATTCAGCTCAACCCTGTTTTCTTGTGTCGAGTTAAGAAAATTACCAACTTCCTCTAAATTCTCTAACCATAGGCCACCGTTTTCAACCACCTTATCTCCTAAGTCCTTAAGTGATTCAATTTCAGTTTCCGTGAACTTTTGTCCATCATCTTCTGGAGTAAAACAAAAGATAGTTTGATTCTTATAGTGAAACGATTCATTGACGACTTCTGCAAACGAAAAATAACCAGTATATTTTGGAGTTAGGCAGTATAAAAAGTAATTGCAGTCAAGCTTGGCAGCAACTTCATCATGATAAGCTGTTTCACTCCATTCTTCCAAAACCGGATTAAAATAATCGATTGTGAGTTTGGGAATAAGATCCTCACGCCATCTGGAACCATTGCATGTGCCTCCTAAGAAAACTTTCACGCCTTGGCTGTTTTATTTAGAAATTCAATTGTCTTGGGCAAAGATTCAAACCAACTTGCGCCATTTTTCTTAATAATTTCGCCTACAGCTTTAAGTGATTTAACTTGATGTTCTGTAAACTTGTTTTCACCGTCCTCGAGCAAGAAACAATACAGTGTTTTATTTGGACGTTTATTGGAATCATCTACTACGTTCACGATTTGATCAAAACCTTTCATGAGCGGTGAAATTACATAAAGACAATAGTCACAAGATTCCCATTCCACTTTCGCGATCTTAAAACTGTGAAAATCTTTCGGTAGTATACTCGGATCAAAATATTCAATCTTGAGCTCCGATTTGAGTTGGGTCAATATAATTGACTCGGCGTCCAATCCGCCGGCAATATAAGCTTTCATTTACGAGAAGTTAGGTTTTCAATTTGATAGTCGAACAAAGTAGAATGTTCTCAATCTAGTCAAATATACGTATTTTTATGCGTCTTTAATCATTCGGCTTATCTCTCACAAAACAATGCCATTGTTCGCATCATTATACCAATGTTCTGCTAAGATGGTTCTAGTCTCGCTTAAAAGAAAGTCTTTATTGCGCGCGTTCGAATCACACTTTATTGCCTTTTGAAGCCATTTGGTATTATTTTCGACGTGCCCTGAGTCAGCACTTGTTATAGTAATAAGCTCACTTAGCTCATGTTGAAACTTACGTTCCGCGTCAATGTAAATCCAATTTAATTTTTTTATTTCTGATTGGATCAGATCTTTCAGCCTTGACACCATTATATGTAAAATAGGGATGATTCGTTTGCCATATTTTAAGGCGAGTTCCAGCTCTTTTGTACAATATTCGGATTGAACTGAATGGGGAGAAATGATATAAATGAAGTTATCTGATCTGGTAATACCCTCTTCGATAAAGGAGTTATTCAAATTAGAAGCAAGTGATCTGCAATGCTTTATTCCGTATGAAATAAAGAAAGCATATTTATTCAGCTTTGTCCTATTTTTCTTGAGTTGAATTGAGGAAATCCGCAACCTCGTCTAAATTATCGAGCCAGAGTCCACCGTTTTGAATCACCCTATCTCCTAATTTTTGAAGTGATTCAATTTCAGGTGCTGTGAACTTTTGACCTTCATATTCGGAAAGAAAACAAAATACCGTCTGATTACTGTAATGAAAAGATTCATTAACGACTTCTGCAAAAGAGAAATAGCCCGTATATTTTGGTGTGAGGCAATATAAAAAGTAATTACAATCGAGTTTGGCTTCTACTTCAGCATGATACGCTTCTTCACTCCATTCGTCTATAACCGGATTAAAATAATCGATCGTAAGTTTTGGGATGAGCTCATCACGCCATAAAGAATCATTACAGGTGCCTCCTAAGAAAACTTTCACGTTTCAGCTCCACTTTTATTGAGAAATTCAGTTACATCAGCCATAGATTCAAACCAAAACGCTCCGTTTTTCTTAACGATTTCTCCAATTGCTTTGAGGGATTTCACTTGATGTTCTGTAAACTTCCCCCCATTGTCTTCTAATAAGAAACAGTAAACGGTTTTAGTGGGGCGTTTGTTCGAATCATCTACGACATTCACGATTTGATCGAAGCCCCTCATTAAAGGTGAGATGAGGTATACACAGTATTCGCATGATGTCCATTCAACTTTTGCAATTTTAAAACTGTGAAAATCATTTGGGAGAGTATCCGGATCAAAATAATCAATTTTCAATTCCGACTTAAACGTATTCAGCACCTCTGATTCGGCACCTAAACCACCTCCAATAAAAGCTCTCATTTTTATAAGTTAGGTTAGATTAACAATTGGACATATCATAAAGAATTCAAGTAAACTCAAATATACGTATTTTTATCAGTCTTCATTTTCTCCGGTAATCTCTACTAAAATGGGAGCATTATTGGCAACATGATTCGTGAGCATATCAAGATGATCTCCTTTGCCAGTATAAATATGATAGCCTGATTTTGAGGCATTCGTCCAATCTGTCATTATCAATTCATTATTTTCAGACTTCATTTCTAAGAAAGCTTCATTTGGTGATTTGATCAGATGAATAATAGCATCTACTTTTCCAATGTGATCATTCATCTCGAGATTTAAAAATTCATAATAAGAATGGATGATGTGATCTACTTCTGAGGCCTCTTTTCCAAAGTCAGAAAACGTTATTTCAATGTATTTTCTGAGCTCATTTTTTATCTTTAGTAATGTTACGTCAAGTTTCTGTGCCTTTTTTCGTTTCCTATAGGAATCTATCATTATAATTTTTGAAACTTTTTCTCCTTTTGACTCGAGTATTTTAGTGACCTCAAAGGCAATATTACCGCCGCCAGAATAGCCCATTAAAGTGTAAGGCCCATGCGCTTGTATTTTTTGTATTTCAGCCACGTAAAATGCGATCAAAGGAGTGGTTTCCACAAAATTGAATGCATGTATTTTAAAATCCGATAGGTAAGCGGCTATTTTATTATAAATTAATCCATGTCCAAGCGCTGGAGGAAAGGCGAAAATAGTAGCGTCATTTTCTTTATTAAATTGGATCGCCGTTTCCGAAACTGATTCCTCTTCATTTTTTATGCGTTCTATTTCAGTGGCAATAAACGATAATTTATCGTTTTCGAACAATTTGCTGATAGGCAAATCGACATGGAATTTTTTCTTGAGTCGAACGACTAATGACATTGTCTTTAGCGAATTCCCCCCTAATTCAAAGAATCCTGAGTTTCTTCCAATGTTCTTAATTCCTAAGGTTTCACAATAAGCTTTTGCTACTCCAACTTCGATTGCATTAGATGGCGCTTCGAGAACTGAATCTGAATAACGTTCGTCGCTCATTTTAGACAGTTTTTTCCGATCAATTTTGTTACTGGAATTATAGGGTAACCTTTCCAAGCGCATAAAAGAGGAGGGAATCATATAGTTAGGGATTTTTTCCCGTAATGACGTTTCCACTTTTTTGATATCCGTATAATTTTCTAGTACACAAAATGCACCAAGGTCCTGTGGTCCAATTTGAAGGACAGCAGAACTAATTACACCATCAATATTTCTGATATTTGCTTCAATATCGCCAATTTCTATTCTGAAACCTCGAATTTTAATCTGATTATCTTTTCTTCCGCTAAATTCTATATTGCCGTCAGGAAGCCACCTTGCAATATCTCCACTCAAGTAATATTTCTTCGCACTAATTTGTTTTAATTTTAATTGATTTTGCTCCTCAAGATTGACATATCCTTCCATTACTCCCTTGCCAGATATACATAATTCACCATACACTCCTATGGGTTGTTGCATCCCGTCTTCATTAAAAATGGCCACTTCTGTATTGGCTATTGGTTTCCCAATAGGAATAGAAATATAACAATCGTTCATGTCGCTGCACTCAAAACTTGTGCTGCCAATTGTTGCCTCTGTTGGGCCATAAGAATTTATTAGTCTTGCATTATTAGCTTGAAATGTTTCATAGAATTTATGCATCACAGAAGGTTCTAGAATATCACCTCCACTATGAATAAACCTCAATTGAGTTGGTAATTCAACTCCAGAATTTAAATACAAGAGAAATTCATTCAAGAACATTGGATTCATACAAAGTACCGAAATTTGGTTTTTAATAATCTGCTTATAAAAAGCATGAATATCTGATTCCTTCCCCTGTTCTAAAATGACTAAACTACCCCCATTTGCAAGTGGCCAGAACATTTCTACTAAAGAAATATCAAAAGAATATGACGTTTTAAAGAGGATAGAATCAGATGACTTAAAGGTAAAGACTGATTGATGCCATTCGATATAATTAACAAGTGAGTTATGCTTTATCATCACGCCTTTAGGCTTACCTGTAGATCCAGAGGTATAAAGAATATAAGCCAAATCTTCACCTGTGGGGAGATGTGTAATTCCGACTTTGTGCTTTGGGAATTTTGAGATTTTCGGAATGCTTTCAGTATACTCTAATCGGGTAAAAGAAGGCATTAATTTTTCTTGAATTAATAATTGATTAATTCCGCAATCTGAAATAATATGATCCATTCTTTCATTTGATAATTCGGGTACTATTGGAACATATAGGCTCCCAGATTTCCAAATCCCCAGTATACAAGCAAGCATTTCAGCTGATCGCTCAAATATTAAGCCGATCCTTGAACCGCCAGTTGTAATCAAGTCGCGGATATAATCAGATGCAATATCTAACTCGCGATAAGATATGCTTTCCTGTTTGTCGACTATAGCCGTTTCTTCAGGATTTTGTGCTACAATTTCTAAGAATTTTTCGAGTATGGAAGATTTTATAGTTGGAACCGCTGATGGAATAAATCCTTTTAAAGTCTCTTTATCCGCCTGATCAATCAAACTAATTTGACTAATTTTTAAGTTAGAATTCTCTGTGACTTGCTGTAATACATTGACAAATGCTTTATGGAAACGATCTATCGTTGATGACTTATATAAATCCGTATCATATTGCCAATTACAAAGTAAACCATCCTTTAATTCAATTTCGAGATTGATATCAAAATGACTATGATGAATTTTACAAATACCATACTCAACAGATGAACCATCAACCTCCATAGCTGGAACACTATAATTTTGAAAGGCGATAGCAATAGGGAAAAGCGGATTTCTTGCGAGTGATCTCTTCACCTCAAGCAACTCAACAATGTCATTGAATTGAAAATCTTGATTTTCGAGTGCACCAATTAATTGATCACTTATTAAAAGAGAAATTTCCTTGAAACTTTTGTCCTTATCAATGGAACACCTAATCGGCAGCGTATTGGCGAACATGCCAATAGTGTCTTGTATTTGTAGTTGGTTTCTGCCGCTTGCAATTGATCCAATGACAAAATCTTTTTGCTGTGAAATTCTATTTAGAAAACAAGCAAAGGCAGTAAAGATGAATTGATGTTCTGTTATTCCAAGTTTTATTGCCACATCTTTTACAAGGTTTGAAAGTGCTGTATCTAACTTTGTAGATCGCCAGTCTCCAATATGTCTTTTCTTTTTTGGCCGAATTTTATCAATTGGCATATCTAGGTCAGCATCCCGTTTTTTCAAGGTATCCTTCCAATATTCACCTTGTGACGAATATAAATTTGAAGTTATATAGTTTTTTTGCCAGCTCGAAAAATCTTTATAGACAACCGACTGATCTTTTACTTCCTTACCGTTATAAAGATCAATTAGATCTCGAGCTATTATTGTTTGAGAAGTTCCATCATTAATTGAATGATGGATATCAATGTATAAAATACTATTGCTTTCAGATCGAAATAAAAGTGCGCGCAATAACTTTTCAGAATCCAGTTTGAATGGCATTATAAATTCCTTCAAAATTTCACTCTCATCACTTTTATTGGTCAATTCAATGGTAAAACCATCACTCTTGGGGAAATGTTGAACAACTTCATTCTCTTTGGTAATAAACCTTGCGCGAAGAATTGAATGAATAGCGATTAGTTTTTCAAAAGCATTCTGTAGTTTCTCTTTGTTTATTTTACCCGGGAACTTCAAGTAGAACGGGGTGTTATATTCAATGCTTTTAGGATTGACCTGATAGGCAAACCAGCATCTTTTCTGGGCCTGACTCAATGGATAGAATTCATGGTTTTCAGCTGTAATAATATGGGCATCTTGAACCGATTTACTATTCGATTTTGAAGCTGAAATTCTCTCCATCATTGCTTCCAACGTTGAGTGTCTAAAAATATCGGCATATTTAAGCTGCGTACCAAACAAAGAATGGATCCCTCCCATTAGGATTGGAACTTTCAAGGAATGACCTCCAACACTAAAAAAACTATCTTTTGAAGATTTCACATTTACAGCTATTAAGGGCTGCCAAAGAGAATACAATTTGCGCTCATTTTCATTCAAAAATGAGAGGTCATCATTCTCTTTGATTTCACCACTAAGTGCTTCAATCCTTTTAAAATCAACCTTGCCATTGACGGTTAATGGGAATGAATTTACCAAATGGTACTCAGAGGGAATCATGTAACTTGGTAATGTTTGGTTGAGTACTTTTTTAATATCTGTCAACCCAACGTTATTACCCTCCCTCAATATATATGCGGCTAAAAATGTTTCGTCATTTCTTACTTTTGCTTGAACAATTGCATCAGTAATTCCCACCTGTGCGGTCAGCGCCGTTGAAACTTCATTGAGTTCAATTCTATGCCCATTAATTTGACATTGTGCATCAATTCGACCTTTAAAAAACAATTTACCGTCTTGTTTTGTCATCAAATCACCGGTCCGATAATAAACATTTTGTTCATTATTCATTTTGATAAATGAATTCGCAGTAAGTTCTGGGGCATTTAAATAACCCATTGCGACTCCTTTTCCTTTAAAATATGCTTCTCCCAATTCATTCGTTTGAACGGATTCATCATTCAAAAGAATATAATCCATTTCATTAATAGGTTCTCCAATTGGAACCGAATCATAGATATTATCGTGATGCGTATACTTATGGTAAAGACAACCTACCGTGCATTCAGTGGGACCATACTCGTTAAAAATAGCGACTTCATTTTTATGAGATTTCTGAAGCCATTGTGCGAGTTGAGTCGGGAAATCCTCACCTCCAACGATACATTTTTTTAAATGAGGAATATGAGAGTCTGAAGCCTTAAGCAGTTTCAAATGAGAAGGTGTAAGTTTAATGGCATTTACATCAGACTTTGTTATTTCATCCAGCAAGATTTGTCCAGATTCTCCTTTGAAAACCCTCAATTTGTTACCCGTGATTAGTGGAATAAAAATGCTCGTAATTGTCAAGTCAAATGCAAAAGACGTGAATAAAGCAAGGATTAAATTTGTATCATTGGATACATATTCTCCTGCGGCCCAAGTCACATAATTAGATAAAGCCGCATGGCTTACGATTACACCTTTCGGAGTTCCTGTTGATCCAGATGTGAACAAGACATATGCCGGATCATGCGCAGCAATTCTTTTTGCTGTTTCTGGGGTTTCAGTAGATAATTCTTTGTTTTTAAGTACTTCAGAGCAGATGCATATATGACATTCCTCTTTCAATGACCGTGCTAATCTTTCATGAGATTTAGTGCATATGATCAAATTCAGATCAGATACAGCAGCAATTTTTGACAATCTTTCTTTGGGATGACTAGGGTCTAATGGGATAAAAGTAGCGCCACTTTTAAGAACGGCAAGCAGGGTAATGATCAGTTCCGAGGAGTTCTCCATCAGGATCCCTACACGCTTATTTTCTGGAAATTGATTGCTTTCTAAAAGATGATTTGCCAATTTATTTGACGTATTTTCTATATAGGTATATGAATACACTTTATCTTCATCTAGAAGATATGTGAATTCACCCTTTTTAGCAACCATTTCAGAAATGTGCTGTAGGATAGTTAACATAAAATGATTTGCTTAAAGTTAGGTAGCTTTATACACTTGTAAAACTATATAAAAAAGTGATATTTGCAATGAATTTTAAACCCAATAATTAATATTTGAAAGAACCCATAAACATATTGCTTTGCGACACTCGCCTCCTTACTTTGAATGAGTTATCTGATTTCTATGAAGAGCTTCCTGAAATTGTGAAGAATAAGATCGACTTAAAAAGAGTAGAGGATGATAAGATTGTGAGAATAATGGGATATTATTTATTAATGCAGCTCATAAATTGTAAAGCCCTTCAGATAACACTTTCTGACAGGGGTAAACCGGAATGTAAATGGCTGATATTTAACTTGTCATACTCAAATGGAACCATTGCTTTAATTTATAGTAAAGATATGTCTTTGGAATTAGGAATTGATCTTGAAAAGATAGAAAAAATAGCTATTTCTAATTATATCAACGCGTTTCATCCAGAAGAAGAAAAAGAAATTTTAAATAGTTTGGATTCTAATGACACTTTTTTCTCGATTTGGACAAAAAAGGAAGCCCTATTAAAAGCGAAGGGAATTGGAATATTGGAAGGGATTAGTGCGTTTTCAGTTTTAGAAAACGTGATCGAAATTCAGGATATAAAATGGTTTTGCTCTGAAATTGATTATAAAAATAAATGGAAAGTTGCCATTTGTTCGAACAAGGATTTTTCTGAAAGAAAGGTGAATATTAATACAGTATCGGGTGAGCTAGAAACAATTTGCACTGAATTAGAAAAAATAGTTAGTTTTGAGCTAAAGCAATGACTTTATAAATATGAAAGTATTCCTTGGTGGCACCGTAAATGGATCTTCTTGGCGTGATTACGTTATGCCCCGACTTAAAATAGATTATTTCAACCCGGTTGTTCCCGTGTGGAATGATGAGGCTTATGAAAAGGAGTTATATGAAAAAAGGCATGCAAATTATAACCTGTATGTTATCACGCCCAAATTCACTGGCTTCTTTGCAATTGCTGAGGTTGCTGATGATGCATTTCACAAACCTGATCAAACTATTTACTGTTTTCTTAAAGAAGACCAGAATGATACTTTTAGTGACATAGAGTTAAATACATTAGAGAGTTTGGGGCAGACAGTCCTTGCTAATGGAGGTGTTTGGTTGAGAAACTTGGACGAAGTTATAGCGTTCTTGAATCAGAAAGATCAACACATTGAACTGGGTGAATCAACAGATTTAAATGATTGCTTCATTTCATATGGGAAATCACATTCGCTGGATCTTTCAAAAAAAATTACGGAATACTTCGAAAACCATGCGACAA
Source organism: Crocinitomix sp. (assembly GCA_047623705.1). Lineage (GTDB taxonomy): Bacteria > Bacteroidota > Bacteroidia > Flavobacteriales_D > Crocinitomicaceae > Crocinitomix. The sequence continues at coordinate 77,563 of JBLHOW010000008.1, read as the reverse complement.
GTTACTGGTTAGATAGTCACGTAACGCCTCTTGGACATGACAAACAGGAATACGTGGATAATCGAATACAATCAGCCAGCAACTTTATTTTTATTATTTCGCCTCAATCGGTTAAATCAGAGAGTTGTGTACGTGAACTTGAGTATGCGCATGAGAACAATAAATCAATAATTGTAATTCATCATGAATCTCCAAAAGGGAATTGGGATGATGCGCGCGAGATATTGAAAAATTATAAGTGGCATTATAATGATGAAAGTTCGCAAGAAAGTGTTCTTTTTGATCTTCATCAATCTGTTCAAGATGAAAAGTTAAATAAAAGATTACATGCCCAACTTATATTAAAGGCCGACTATTGGAATAAAAACGGGAAAAATATTGATGACCTTCTTTATGGTAAAGATCGAGCTAAATTCAGCGAATGGTGGTCTGAACAAAGCAAGAAGGAAACATTTAGATTAAATGAAAGTCAACAATTTTATCTTGATCAATCGCTGAATCAGCAATTTTTCACAAGAAACTTGAACAGTCTTTCAAAAAGGCTAGAATTTATTACGCATTATAAGCATTTCGAAAAAATAATTGGTTTGATTGCCTTACTCAGTCCACTTTCTTTTGTCCCTCAAATAGCGAGAGTAACTGTAGACCTTATGAATGGTGAAGATTCTCATGGTGTTTCAATTTCAATGTTTCTTATATTTTTCCTTATTAACCTATCTTTAGTGTTTGTGTGGATTAAGCAACGAAATAAGAGTATGCTAGTTTCTAAATTACTTTCAATCTTTTGTATTCTAACTATTGTATTCGTAGTATTTCTGCAATGGCTAAAACTTGATATTTAGTAATTCTTTATTCAGCACGCATTAATCTAGCTAAAGTCTCGCTTTTATTTATTGGCTTTGAATTATGCTTTTGGTTCATCCGGAATCGAAATCAATTTTCTTGAGTACTCAATGAGGCCACGCGTCCGCAAAGTAGAAATAACATTATTCACCGTTTGCCGTGAGGTATTTGTCAAGTTTGCAATGTCCAAATGGGTTAATTTATTTTTAATAGAATAAGATTTGGCATTTTTAATGCCATGTTCTTTTACATAGCTAATAATAAATTCGAATATCCGTTCTTCACTAGTCTTATAAAGTAAATCACTCAATCGACGTTCGAGTTTTTTTATTCGAAATGATTGGATTTTGATCACATGATTTTTTAAAGAGGGATAATTATCCATAACACCTTGCATTTGAGCTGTTGTTAGGTAGCATACCACAACATCTTCAAGACATACCGAGTGTTCTTCTCCTTGCCTTTGCTGTTCACCTATTTCGGGAATATCTAATTCTCCGAAAATATTACCTTCCTTTACTAAGTACTTTACTGTATTTGTGACTGAATCAACAATCTTAACAGATCCTTTTTTTAAAAAAATCACACGGTTTTCAGACGCTTTGACATAATGAATAGTTTCACCTTTTCTAAATTGCTCCATCTCTAAAATGTCGCAAAGTTTCATTAGATTAGACTTTCCAAGCTTCCGCATGAAATCGAAGTTTTCTAGAAACCAATACGCGGCTAAATTGTTCATAGCGTGAAAATAAGGAATTCATAGTTTATGCGTCTAAGCAAATGTCGGCTTAAGTACGTTTAGTGAAATTATAATTCCTATCCCTTCTATTTGGCTAACTTAACCCTTACAATTGTAAACAATAAAATTAACAAATGAATTTAGAGAAAATTAAATCCGTTTTGGAACTAAAAGACAAAGCGCCAGCTCATGCATTAGTCAATGGAGTAGACCTTGTAATTGTAAAATTTGATGATGACATTTCCGTTTTATACGGGAGGTGTTTGCATAGAGGAGCCTTAATGGCTGACGGGCACATGGATGGAGAAAACCTAATTTGCGGAGTTCATGGATGGGACTACCGCTATGACACAGGCGTTAGTGAGTATAACAATAAGGAGGTATTAAATAAGTTCACAACGCATATTAAGGATAATGACCTTTATGTGGATTTGGATGAAATAGACGCATTTAAAGTGACCAACCCCCAACCATTTAATAGAGATGCTTATCAAGGGCAATATGCCGATACGCATCCTGAAGATACAGAACCTTATACAGGTTATATTAAAGAATTGGCTGAGAATGGATTAAAGAAAGTGGGTCATCACGGCTTCACGTCTTCTATGGGTGTGGACAGAAATACCTTGCCTAAATGGGAGGATATTCAATTTTTGCCGGCGCAAATGGCCCGAAAGCCGCTATTGGATGAAGCCGAGGTTTCAACCAAAGTAATTATTGGACCAAAAGCAAAAAAACCGCTAATACTTGATATTCCTATATTCGTTTCGGACATGAGTTATGGTGCTTTGTCTAGAGAGGCAAAGATTTCTTTATCAAAAGGAGCGGAATTGGCTGGGACAGGAATTTGTTCTGGAGAAGGTGGAATGCTACCAGATGAAAAAGCAGAAAATTCTAAATACCTCTATGAATTGGCTTCGGCGAAATTTGGTTTTTCTTGGGATAAACTAGAACACATCCAGGCTTTTCATTTTAAAGGTGGACAAGGGGCGAAAACAGGAACTGGTGGTCATTTACCTGGGAATAAAGTGAAAGGAGAAATTGCTAAAGTTCGCGGTTTAGAAGAAGGAATTTCGGCTATTTCTCCAGCAACGTTTACAGATGAAAATTTAAAAACTGCGCAAGATTTTAGAGCGTTTGGAGATAAGGTTAGAGAGATTTCGGGTGGTGTACCAATTGGATTCAAATTGGCCGCGAGCCATTTAGAAGCCGATCTTGCTTTTGCATTAGAAGCAGATGCGGATTACATTATTTTGGATGGACGGGGTGGCGGAACAGGTGCTGCACCAGACGTGCTTAAAAACAATATTAATGTGCCTACAATTCCAGCACTAGCCAGAGCTAGAAAGTTTTTGGATGATCAAGGGGCCAAGGATGTTTCGTTGGTTATTACGGGTGGACTTAGAATCGCGGATGATTTCGCAAAATCTTTGATGCTAGGAGCAGATGCCGTTGCTGTTTCTAATTCGGCCTTACAAGCAATTGGTTGCCTAGGAATGAGAGCTTGTAGTACCAATAATTGTCCGGTTGGAATTGCAACGCAAAAAGAGCACTTGAGACAACGAATTGAAATAAATTTGGCTGCCCAACGATTGGAAAGGTTCTTTAGCGCGTCTAATGATTTAATTAAGGTAATCGCTCGTTCATGCGGCTATGATAATATCAATCAATTTAACAAAGATGATTTGTCAACGCTGAACAGAGAAATGTACTATCTCACTGGAATTAATTACGCAGGATTTATACGTTAAAACATGAAAAAAACAATTAAACAATTACATTTGGCAGCGCAATATTTGGCAGCCGCTGGAATAAGTTTTTTGAACAAGGAACCAGACGATAGTCATACTAATCTGGGTTGGAATTCGGACAAAAAAAGAATGGAAACGCATGCTTTTGGTTCGGGAAACCATCAACTAGCAATTAACATAGATACAGCGCATTTGGAGTGGTTGGAAGATGGACTTGTAACTGAATCATTGGATTTACAACAAAGTACTCATACAACTATTCTAACTTGGATTTCAGAGTTGGTCAAAAAAAATGAACTCAAGGAACAGTACAACTATCAATTTCATTATGATTTGCCATATGCTGCGATAGCAGATAATGATAAGCTGACATTCAATGCGGATGCCATAGATGAAATTATAGCCCGACTCAATATTGCGCAAAAAGCATTTGAAACTTTTTTAGATGAAACTGGTCTAACGTCACCCATCCGAATTTGGCCCCATCACCTTGATTTGGGAATATACACGGGATTAAATTCAGATGGGACAACTTTCATGGGAGCTGGGCTCGCAATTCCAGATTCATTGGTGGATGATCTTTACTATTACGTTTCGGCGTATAATAATGATTCTGAGGTAGTCACAAAAAATTTCTCTCAGCTTGCTATTGGGGAATGGAGATCGGACTGGAATGGCGCAACGCTTTCATCTTCACAAGTTGATGGACATACCGCTTTGAAATTTTTAAATGAAGTAAAAGGGGGGTTTTTAGCACATGCTTAAGTTTATTAAAATAATTGGGATAGTTGCGCTATTAGCAACCTCTAAAGCAGGCTTTTCACAGTCGCTTATGTTTGGTGTTGGCGGTTCTTATGGGGCAGATATTCAACAATTTGCACCAAATTTCAGAATCTATTATGGATTGACTGAACATATATGCTTTGGACCCGAATACAGCTATTTTCCATCAATTAAACATGGTGATACAGACGTACAGTTGAGTGAATATGGATTTGTTGGTCACTATATATTTGAAGTCAAACACATAGCTGGCATTTATCCTTTGATAGGTATTAATTATAGCGTTGAAAACGAAGTACACAATGAAGAAAGCCATACAACAAGTGCCCTGGGCGCTTCTATGGGCTTAGGGGTTCATTTTAATTTTAAAAATTTCCTCCCTTTTGCTGAATACAAATATATTACTGGTAAACTAAGTCAAAGCACCTTCTCTGTGGGTCTAATCTATAACCTTCATTTGGGTAATAAAAAACATTCGGGAACTAAGGAACATTATGATTAATAAACATTAACTATGGCTAAAAAAATGGTATGGCACAAAGTGCTAGATAGTAAAAAAGACCTTCCTGAAGGGAGAGTAAAAACAGTATTGGCTGATCACAAAGGAATTTGCTTAACCCATTTTGAGGGGAAATTTTCTGCATTAGATAATAGATGTCCACACCAAGGAGGACCACTGGGGGAAGGGAGTATTGAAAACGGCATGTTAAGATGTCCTTGGCATGGTTGGGATTTTCATCCATGTACCGGTTTGCCACCGGGAGGTTTTGATGATGGAATAGATACCTTTTTAGTTAAGGAAGAGGGTGATGCTATTTATGTTGGAGTTGAAAAAGAAGACGAACACCAAAGAACTGTTTCTGATGTAATGATTGAAACTATGACCAATTGGGGTGTAGATACCGCATTTGGAATGGTTGGTCACAGTAATTTAGGTGTTGCAGAAGCCATGATGCGACAAGAGCAACAAGTCAAAATGAGATTTTATGGGATTCGGCATGAAGGGGCTGCTGCATTTGCGGCAAGTGGATACGCAAAATTAACTGGAAAACCAGCCGTCTGTTTTGGTATTGCAGGCCCGGGTTCAACCAATATGTATACGGGCATGTGGGATGCAAAAGTAGATCGTGTTCCCTTATTAGCACTTTCAGGATCTGTCAATTCTCAAGTAATGGGGACTGGTGCATTTCAAGAGGTGGATTTGGTACGTGCATTTGAATCTGTTGCCAATTTTAATCATGCGGTCTATGAAAATGGAAAGCATGCAGAATTAATGTCATTGGCTATTAAAAGCAGTATTATAAATAGAGATGTTTCTCATATTACTTTTCCTGATGAGGTGCAAATAGTGCCAATTGAAGACAATGAAACTGCTCAAACACCTGAGAATAGAATAACGCCATTTAATATTTCGCCACCTAAAGAAATGATGGCAAAGGCAAAAGAAATGATTTTGAATTCAAAGACGCCGGCAATTATTGTTGGTCATGGTTCTCGTTTTCATGCAGATGCTATTATTGAGTTTGCTGAATCACTAAATTGTCCTGTGATTACAACATTTAAAGGAAAAGGAATCATATCAGATCACCATCCCTTAGGTTGTGGAGTTTTAGGAAGGTCGGGTACGCCTATCGCTTCATGGTTTATGAATGAATCCGATTTATTGATTGTATTCGGCGCTTCGTTTTCAAATCACACAGGAATTACACCTAAAAAGCCAATTATTCAGGTCGATTTTGACCCTATGGCTTTAAGTAAATTCCATAAAGTTGATTGTGCACTTTGGGGAGAAATTAGTGTAACTGTGGCTGACCTTAAAACAGACTTAATTGGAAAAACAAATACCGAGAATCGTCAAGGAGAAATTGCTGAAAGATGGGCCATTTGGAGAGAAGAAAAGGCAAGCAGAATGAATGATGACCAGAGTAATGGAATTAGTTCAATTGCTGTATTTGAAGCCATGAATAAACTAACCCCAAAAGATGCTGTAATTACAGTAGATGTTGGTAATAACGCTTATTCTTTTGGTAGATATTTTGAAGCGACAAACCAAAGCGTATTAATGTCCGGTTATTTAGGTTCTATAGGATTTGCATTACCTGCTGCAATGGGCGCGTGGGCTGCAGTTCAAAATACACGACCTGTATGGTCTGTTTCTGGAGATGGAGGGCTTGGTCAATACCTTTCTGAGTTGACGACTCTTGTTAAATATAATATGCCAATTAAGCACATTCTAATTAACAATTCAGAATTAGGAAAAATTAGCAAAGAGCAAAGAGCAGGAGAACATGATGTATGGAAAACAACCCTACACAATCCAAATTTTGCAGATTTTGCAAACAATTGTGGCGCCCTTGGTATTCGAGTTGAAAAACCAGAAGACTTAATCCCAGCAATGGAAAAAATTAAGGCACATGACGGACCAGCATTATTGGATATAATATGTAATGTCGATTTAATATAATTTAAAAACAGTATACGCCTAAAACTGATTAAACAAGGCTAATAAAATTTAATAAATATGGAGAATTCAAACGTAGAAACTTTCAAGGCAGAGGCACAAGGAAATGGTTGGCCGACTAAAGTTAACATTACCGATACAGAATGGAAACTGCAATTAGATGAACCTGTTGAGGAAGGCGGTTTAAACTCTGGAGCTAATCCTATGCAGTATTTTACGGCTTCCTTAGTAGGGTGTCAAAATGAACAAGCTCAGGTGGTTATTGAAGAACTTTCTTTGAAGGTTGAACAAATCAATATAAACGTTGAAATTGACCTTGATCTTTCGGGTTTTATGGGGATGTCTGATCATTCAAATAATAGCTACAAAGAGGTACGAATGGATGCAGTTGTTACTGGAGAAGCTACTGATGCAGAAATAAAAATTATGGGCGAAAAAGTTGATGCCCGTTGTCCTATTTTAGCTTTGTTACGAAACAGTGATTGCAAAATTGAAAGCACATGGCGAAAAAAATAGCAAGTGCATCTTTTTAAAATCGTTGCTTAAAAGAAGTATTGTAAGCTATTCAATTATAGATAATATATTATTAACAAGAATCGATTGTTCTCATTTTTGAGACAATCGATTCTATTAACTCACCAGTAGATGGAATGGATTAAAGAAATATTTATATTTATTGCAGAAATAATAGATGTTATTGGTATAGCCATATTGATTTTTGGGTTTGCAAAGCTATTGGTAAAATATATAGTGAAAGAATTTTTAAAACATCCTTTTAAAACTCCGTTAGTTGAAATACAAAAAATAAGATGCGAATTGGGTATTTATATATTATTGTCATTAGATTTCTTAATTGCATCTGATATTATTCATACAATTATGAAAATAACTACAGAGGAACTTATTGAGTTATCTGTAATGATAATTTTAAGAATTGCTATTGGATATTTTTTAGGAAAAGAAATAGAAGAAATTCACAGTAAAGAATAAAACTATTGGCTGCAATGGAAATATAGGTCCAGTATTATTCGATCTTGTTTGCGTTTCAAATTTGATTTATAGTAATTGAAATAGAGGTGTCTGACAAGACGGAAATATCCTCTTTTAGTGATTTTCACTTTTATTACTTTAGTTGGCGTAACGACTGTTGGTTTTGGAGATGTTGTCTCTACCAATCCTCAACCCCAGTCCGTCACCAATAAAAAATAGTTATGTTCGAAGCCTTTAGTATTCTACTTTTAATTGTTGCCATTTTCAGTTTGATTAACGTGAAATTTATCAAGCTCCCCAATAGTATTGCTTTAATGATTCTAGGAATCGTAATGGCTATTTTATTAAGCTTTGCGAAATATATTTCGGAAGATTTCTACAATTTCTTCTGCAACCTAATTGTTGATGCAGATTTGAAAAACCTGCTCTTTAATAGCTTGTTAAGTTTCTTGCTTTTTGCAGGATCTATGCATGTGGATTATGGATTACTAATGAAAGAGAAGAAATTCATAATCTCCTTTTCAACCGTAAGTGTCCTTATTTCAACGTTTGTTGTAGGTGTTTTTCTTTATTATGCCTCCCAGTTAGTTGGTTTACCAATTGGATTTATTGAAAGTCTACTTTTTGGTGCCCTTATTTCACCAACCGATCCCGTGGCGGCGCTTACCATTCTGAAAAAATCAGGAGTGAGTCAAAAAATTAAAATGAAAATAGAAGGAGAATCTCTTTTTAATGACGGGATTGGCGTAATCGTATTTTCAGGATTACTTTTATGGTTAAGCGCCCAAACCTCAATGAATGAAGAGGGATTTACACAAGAACTGATCATGTTATTTGTTGAAGAAGTGATTGGTGGTTTGGCATTTGGAGCTCTTTTAGGATTTGTGGGATATTATCTCATAAAATCCTGTGCAGAGAATCAAGGGCTCCAAGTAATTTTGAGTTTAGCTATTGCTGCTTCTGGTTATTCTTTGGCTATGATGATGCATTTGTCCGGACCACTTGCAATGGTTGTGGCAGGTTTAATAGTTGGTAACAAGATGCACTTGAATGACGCCAAAATAAAGGCCAATGTGTTTTATAATCGCTTTTGGGAAGTACTTGATGAGGTCTTGAACGGAGTTTTATTTTTGATGATTGGACTTTCATTGCATTTAATTCCAATTAAGTCGGGCTTTTTATTATTAGGAATAATCATGATTATACTTGTCCTCATTTCTAGGTATATATCCATTCTTCTGCCGCTTACATTTTTCAAAGGAAAATTGGATAAAGGCACTAAAACTATTCTTACATGGGCAGGATTAAGAGGGGGCATTTCTTTAGCGCTGGCTATGTCTTTGCCCGAGACGGAAGTAAAAGATCTAATAATGCTGATTACTTTTATGATTGTCGCCTTTTCAATAATTGTTCAGGGGCTAACCATAGGAAAAGTGGTAAAGAGGTTGAACAAAAAGTAATCTTTAATGTCGTATCCTGAAATAACTATTTCCAAAAAAGACGCCTTGAGCTTAGATGCTTTTCGAGAGATGGATTACTATGCGGTGGCGCATTATAACCTGCCTATCGAATTAATGATGGAGAATGCTGGCCTTAATTTGGCACGTCTTACAGCTAAAAATTTACCCAATTTTAAAGCAAAAATTTTGATCGGGGTTGGGCCAGGAAATAATGGTGGCGGAGGACTTGTTGCTGCTAGAAGGTTAGCCGCGTGGGGATATGACGTGCAAATTGATTTGCTAAGCGAAAAATTATCTGAATTACCAGCGCTTCAGTTCAATCGAGCTTTGAAGTTTGGTGTAAGAAAATATGAAAACGGTATACCTGATATTATTGTAGATGCTTATCTAGGTTTTTCTCAGCGTCCACCATTGCGTAAGAATCTTGTGCAAAAAATCGAATCTTTTAATGCAATGAAGTCATATCGCATCAGTTTAGATTTGCCAACGGGACTTTTTGATAGTGATTCGCATTTGTTTTTTAAAGCAGATGCCGTTCTGGCATTAGCCGCTCCTAAAAAAGTACTTTATCTTCCCCAATTGAATAAAACGGAGCTCTTCGTTGCTGATCTTGGTATACCACTTGAGGTATATCGAAAATTTGATACGAACTTATATTTGCCTTTCAATGAAAGTTCAATAGTAAAGATGAATAGGAAAAAAGTGTCTTAACTTCCCTAAATTTACATGAGTTCTAAAACTTTAATTTTAATCTCTTTGCGAAGCTCATCATCAACACAATTTTATATTCACTTCTATTAGTTGATGCTATTCCAGTAATCTAAATAGATTTTCCATTCCTTTCCCACCTTTTTCGGCGCAGTAACATATTTTCCCTTCTAACTTCCGTCCAGTTCTTTGAAAAAGAGATGCGTTTGTAATAACCTGAGTTCGCTTATTCCAAACGTTCACAGTTGATTTCATTAATGTACCAGAAATTGGCATTCGGTCGAATTTTAATTACCACTGGTAGTAATTATGCGTGCATAGTAATTAGAATTGTCGTATCTTTGACTTGCAAGCAGATAGAGTAGAAGAAAAAAAGTATATTACTTTTTCATAAGTTTTGGGTTAATGAATGAAATTCTTCGAAAATCTGCTTGTTCTTTTTAAACTTGCCTTCCTTCTTAACAGATAAGTTCAGTAGTCCTAGTTATATTATTACTTCAAATAAGTCGTGAAATACATGTCAATATCACCTTTGTTTTTTGCCGCTATTTTACCGCGATATTCGAAGTTGAAATGATCCTTAGTAAGTTCATAAGTCGTTTGTGAAACATTTACTTTTCCAACATCTCCACTACTTTCCATTCGGGCGGCTGTATTGACCGTATCTCCCCAAATATCATAAGCAAATTTGTTGATCCCAACAATTCCTGCTACAACTGGTCCAGTATGAACCCCAATTCGAATTTCAAAACCGGGGCGCCCTTCAAGGTCGCGTTGTATTTTATAATCTAACATGAAATCACGAATTGCTAATCCAGCGTTAATCGCATCAATGGCGTTACGGTCATTGACCTTTGGAAGTCCTCCAGCGCACATATATGCGTCTCCAATGGTTTTAATTTTTTCAATATTATGTTCCGTACAAATTTTATCAAAGGCCTTATAACAATGATCTATTTCTGCCACTAGATCTTCTGGAGAAAGCTCTTCTGATATCATTGTAAAACCCTTAAAGTCAGTAAACAAAACAGAAACCTGTTCATAGCTTCTTGCCTTGGCTTTGCCGTGTGTTTTTAGTTCTTCAGCTGTCTCTGCCGGTAAAATGTTTAAGAGTAATTTTTCTGACCGTTCTTTTTCATATTGAATGATCCCGTTGGACTTCTTTTTTCGACGATAACTGCGATAGATAACTAGCGCTACAATGACTAATAAAAACAGGCCGCCATACATAGCCTTTTGCTGGATTTCCGATTTTTCAAGATCCGAATTTTGTCTTAATATTTCCAAATCTTTAATTCGAGATGCTTTAGCAAACTCAATACTGTCTGCAATTTTTTCCGTCTCAAAAGCATGATTCATTTCTATGCGCACTAAATTTTTGGTCACTTCGTCATTAAAAAGCTCATCTTTGAATTGATAATATTGTTGTAAATGTTGGTAAGACTCTTCATAATTGCCAATTGTTTGGTTGGCGGCTGCTAATCTAGAATGTGCGGATGCCATCCGTTTCAAATCGTACCTTCCTTTATAGGTTTCTAAAGCTGAACTGGCCAATTCAATCGCCCGTTTGGGTTGTTCGGTTTTAACATAAACACTAGATAAATTCATCCTAATATTGGCAATTAAAACGTCCTGTTTTGCATCTGTTGCAATTTTAAGTGCCTTATAAAAAATTTCTTGAGCCTTGTCTAATTCTTTGTTTTTTACGTGAATAACGCCTATATTTTGATAGACTATAATTAGTTGTGTTGTGTCTTTTCGTGAAAGTGCAAATGCTAATGATTTTTCATAATAACTCAAGGCAGAATCGTATTCTTCTTTCTTTCTATAAATAATTCCCAAGGAATTATAACAATTAATGATACCGAGACTGTCTTTTCCCTCGTTTCTTATAGCCAAACATAAATCGAGGTATTCAATTTCCTTATCAAGATCGTTTTGTCTGCGATAAATCCCAGATATATTAAAATATGCAGTGCTAATACCAGCACTATTATTGGTCTTTTGATAGAATTTTAAAGTACTGAAATAGTACTCAAGGGCTTTGGGATAGTTTCCTAATTTACGATAGGCCATCCCAATATACATTGCAAAGCGAGGCAGTTCTAAGAAGAAATAATCGCCTGGGTGATTTAAGTTGAGGTTATCTTTTGCAAGGGCTTGTCCTTTTTGTAAAAAATCCAAAGCTTCCGGTTGGAGGACATTTTTCACGTTAGTTCCCAATTCAAAATAAGCATTGCAAATCACTGAATCTTCAGTTGCGTTTTCAATAACTTGTAATAATGAGTCTTTATTATTTACTAGTCTAGCCGTTGCCTTAAATGAGAAAAGAATACCGATTAGGCAGATTATAAATTTCATTTGGTAGGGGATCGTGACTTAAATATAGTCTTTATTCTGAAAGAGTTTAATTTTTGCAAAGTAAACTACGAATATGATTCTACACCAAAATAGTGGGCATTACATTTACAGTAATTAATATAACAACTCTAGGAAAGATAGTAAACCTACTCTTTAATGATTTGTTGTTTCGTATGCTCGCCGTTCACCACAATATCTATCAAATAAGTTCCTGTTGCTAGTTGAGAAAAATCAATTTGGGTAGATTTCTCTAAAGTTCCAGTTTCTAAAACTTGCCCATCTATTCCGTAAAGAATGTATGTTGCTGATTCTATGGGAGCCGACTTTAATTCTATTTGAACAAAATCATTCGTGGGATTTGGAAAAACAAGGAATGTTGGCTCAGCTTTATTTTCTAAAAGGCCAATATTCGAATCTTCCGTTTTCTCTACATTAAAATCGTCAACAAAATAATAGGCACCGGCAAATGGCAATGGTCCCTCAATAGCTAAACTGGTGTTTGTTTCGGCATCAGAATAAAAGTTTCCAATTGTTAGATGGGTGTAACTCGAGTCTGCTATAAAAGTAAAATTAATCTCTTGCCATTCCGTTACAAAAAGTTCACCCTCAATTTCAAGTTGCGGTGTACGGTCAATATAGGATTCTCCATCTTGATTGAGCGGAGTTGTTGAAAAATTTATTCCTATACCATCACATTTTAAGTAGTGTCCAATAGATGAAAACCCGTTAGTTATCCAAAATGAAACAGCATAGTGTTGACCGATATTCATAGGGCCATCTAATTCTACCATGATGTATTCCCTAATATTTGCTCCGTCTGGATTATGGTAACCTAAAAAACCCATAATGGCCTCACCCGTGTGCGCTTCTACCGTCGCAGGTGCAGTATTTGGAAGCTGAACCGATCCGCTTCCTGCAGTATGAAAATAATCTGGATCGCCGTAATAGGTTGCGGGATCTCCGCCAGCATTTGACCATAAGTCACAACGGTCCCATTGTCCCCAAATGTCAGGCAATTCTGAATAATCCTCAAAACTTGGGTTAGGTACCATATTTTGAGCATAAGTTACCGTGGGTACAAGTGTCATTAAACTGATTATTGTGCAAATTGGAAATTTCATAAGTTATAGAGTTAAGTATATTTAAATGCTTAACTCCATTAATGACATTATATTTTTGCAATCGTAAAAAAGCTTTGTTTAGTTGGCATTTTTTATTGATTTAGGTTTTTTCTGGTTGGATGCGGTTTGATCTAAGAATTTGTCATGGTAGACTTATAAGTTTAGGGCCTATCTTGTTTTTATTACCGATAATATAAGTTGCGTGTGCGTAGTAAAATTAGTCCTTTGCGTATGACAATTAAGTTAAAGCAAAATATTAGTTCACTGCGCCCTTTTACATGGGAATTTACCATTTCGAAATCATGCTACTTCAAACGTATTTTAAAATTCGAACTGAGTTGATTTCATTTGGATTATACAATGCTTTTATGAGAAAATATGTTGTTTTATATAGTTAGAAAGCTAAGGTATCTAATAGCTAATAGGTTTCGTCGTTAATAATTGGGTTTCAAGCGAAACTTTACATATATAATAATAAAAAATACGTAGATTTGCACCGCAGGCAGACAGAGTAGAAGAAATGTATATATTACTTTTTCATAAGTTTTGGGTTAATGAATGAAATTCTTCGAAAATCTGCCTGTTTTTTTCCTTTTTAAATTAAACTTCCTTTTATTTAACATCTTAACTATTCACCTATAAATGAGGGGGATGAAGTGTCTTATATAATGGTATAGTTTTAAGAATTCAATTGTTATTGCTTAATTTTCTCCAATGCTGCAATTTTATCACGCACACTTTCCATTTGATCTTGGCAACAATCAATACTTAATGCACGTTTATAAAGATCGAGTGCTTTGGGGTAGTTTTTCTGGACTGCATAATAATCTGCTTTTTCAACAATTCTCTTGAAACTCGCAATCATATGAATTACAAAAGTTGATTATATTTAATTCCCACTCACTTTTTGAACAGTTCCTTGCCCTTCAAAGGCTTCACCTGTATCACCAACGCCAGTGTATTTATAGAAATAAACCCCATCTGGAACTAATTCTCCTTTTTTATTGGTGCCGTTCCAACCATTGTCAATGCTATTGAATTCTGCAATTACAACTCCCCATCTATTGAGCACTACGCAGTAAAAATCGCGCACTGCTTGTGAACGATCGATAAAGTTAAATTCGTCGTTAATGCCATCACCGTCAGGCGAGAATATATTAACCGGATCAAAGATAAATGGATCGCAAATAACAATTGTTTTGCAAGTTGTATCTGAGCAACCGTTTTTATTTAAGGCAATCAAACAAACTTCATAATCTCCACTTACCGAATAATTAACGTCATAAGTTTGATATAAATCATGCGAAATAATCCAGTCTACATTTGGATGGTCAGAATTGAAAAGGAAGGTCGTATCCGCAAATGGATCATTTGGATTGGCGAAGTAAATGGATTGATTAGAATAGGTAACATCCACAGGAACAATGGCAAAACAATCTGTTTCAAATTGATTTGAACTTGCTGTAAAATCAGCAATTGGATTCAATGAATCTAAAACGATTTGTTGAATGAGTTCACAACCATTTTCATCTGTTGCCACCATTTCATATGTGCCAGGATTAAGACCACCCCAGGTAGTACTGCTATTGGTATCGCCTGTCTCTAAATTTGTCCATAAATAAGTATAATCTGGAATTCCTCCGTTAACCGCAGCAAAAATAACACCGTTACCAGATTGATAGCCAAATAAACGGCAATAAGCAGATTCCATTCCAAATTCTGTCCACTCCATTGGTGGTGGTTGTTCAATAGTAAAGTCAAAAATACGTGAACAACCGTTACCATCATTTATGGTTAACGTATAGGTTCCTACGGGAATATCAGACAGTGTATCTGCACCTATACCACTGATTTCGTTAGGGTCAGGTGCCCAAATGTAAACCATGTCCGAATAATCTCCCTGCCAATTATAAACCGTGTCTACAATTACTGTTCCGCTTGCTTGATCAAAACAAAGTGCGTCAAAAACATTAATGTCAGCAGTAATTGCGGGTGGATCAACTAATAAAATAGAATCGGTTGATGAACAACCATTGCCTAAATCAACATGATAATAATACCAACCAGATGTTAAAGTATTGGCTGTATTTGAACCGCCAACATTTAACAAAGTACCGTCCACATCTACGATTTCAATAACTTCATCTCCCGTCGTTTCTAATACATTAATTGTTACGGAACCATCTGGAAATAGATAACAAGTAGGATTATTAAAGATGACATCAACGGCAGCTTCGCCTAAAAGAATGTCTTCGGTTATGGTAACAATGTTGATACAATCTCCATCTCCTGCTATAAGTGTAATTGTAAAAGCCCCGTCTTCAGTGTAAATATGCGAGAAGATTGGATCTGTATAAGTAGTGCCGTCTCCCATATCAAATACAATAGGGACATCCTCATCTCCCGTATATGTTATAGTCACTTCGCCCGTGGCGCAATCAACGTCAAACTCAAAAGAAACTTCGGGCGTAATTGGATCAGTAACAATGATTGAAATATAAGTGGTATCTGGCAGCAAACAGCCAGTCGAATCAGTAGCGATTAATTGAACGGTATAACCGCCCGCTTCGGTAAATGTATGCGAGGGATTGGTTTCGGTTGAAACAGGTGTTCCATCATCAAAATCCCACTCAAATAGACCGCCAGTGCTTAAGTTTTCAAAATCCACAGTAAATGGCGTGCAACCAATTGTTCCGGGGCTCACTAAGACATTAGCATGTACTTGGGTAATTTCAAAGTCAATTTTAAATACGCCCATATCACAAATACCATCATTAGTTGGGTCATAAGCACCAGGTGTAGTTTCAAAAGCCTCACAAGAACACACGGCTTGATAAATTGTTTTATTTGCTGGATCAAAGCGACTTGTTCCTCCGTGAACATGAATACCAGTATATTTTGTAGCAAATTCTAAATTAGCAGCATTAGCTTGTAAAACACCCACATATATTCCGCCACTTTCTAGGATGGCATCAGCTGTCAACGGAAGTTCGCCTTCTGCTCGGTTTCCAGAGAAATAGATAAACCCGCATTCATCTACCATAAATGCTGATGGGATAAAATCGTCTCCTCCAGCACCAATAACGGTACCCATTAACAAGTCATCTAAGCTAGGACTCAATTTACAAATGAATTGATGACTTCCAGGATTGGAATATACATCAGGAGTAACCTCAGATGTCCCGCCATCACTTTGTCCGTATAGATAAGCATTTCCTTCAACGTCTAAAGCAACATTAAAGGCGGCATCTTTGTCTGACGTCCCCCAATAAGAACTATACTCTATGGTAGCACCACCATCAATCAGTTTGAGAACAAACCCATCTCTTAACCCGCCTTGATAAGTAGCTTGATAACCTGACATTGTAATAAATTCATCAGAAGCAACACCTGCAATATAGAGGTTGTCATCCACATCAAGTTGTAAACCAAAAGCGCCTTCTCCTGATGCTCCACCAATATATGTAGACCAGTTAAGCGAGGATAAATCGGGAGGCATTGAAAAGATGACCGCATCTTGCACACCTCCACCAAAAGTTTCTTGATAAGCGCCAACGGTAGTTGGAAAATCTGTTGAATTCGAACAAGAAGCCACATAACAATTACCAGCAGCATCAACTATAATTTCTCCACGGCTGCCATCTCCTTCATTGTCTGTTAATTCATTTAATCCATCTGTTCCTGTTCCGCCAATATAGGTTGAGCCAATTATTGCGGCTCCATCTTCAGTAAAATGGGTAATAATTAGTTTAGTACCGGATCCCGCATCACTAAAAGCATCATCAGAAACTGGGAAATCAAATGAAGCAGAAGTTCCTAAGACATAGAGTTCGTTGTCCTGATTTACAACTATACTACTGGGATAATCAATGCCTGTTCCGCCTAAATATGTGGCATAAATTAAAGCCGTTGCATCTGGACTATATTTGCTAATGGCAATATCATGAAATCCGCCAAAATCAGTTTGAAAAGAACCATCTGTTGTTGGGTAACCAATGCCAAAATTACGTGCTCCCGTATAGATATTTCCTTCGTAATCGTAAGTGGCGCAGTGGCCATAATTTAAAATTGTGGAACCAGAAAGTGTTGCTCCTACTAAAACGGGGTCAATGATCAACTCCAGTTTTTTGTCATATCCTTTTGGAAATTTAAATCCAACTATTGTACCATTTAAGGTATAGTTGCAAGGCACGGGAATTTCAATTCCATCAATAATTTGATAAGCATATGGCGCCTCTTCTATGAACTCCCCAACCGTTGTGATTGCAATTAAATGTCCTTCTCTAATTTCCAACTGCTCTAATCCACTATAATCCATTTGGATAATTGCTGGCTTTGTTTTGGGTGCAACAACGAAATCATATTTATAATGACCGCTTACGCTATAAATTTTTAAATCAATATTATCATATAAATTTTCATATGAGACGCCATTGTAAATTGGAACATTATTGGCCCATTTCGATTGATCTTGTCCGAGATAATAATTATGATATTCACTTCGCTTATTCACGGCAGTAATCTTTGGGTTTTCATTCGCATCTAGAAAATGTGTGCGCCATGCATGCCCTTTAACAACTTCTTTCTGTGTTTCGTGCTTCGTTTTATCCAAGTTTACATGCAGCATATCAATGTCCGCTGGATCGTATTGAACGTAAGTAAATCCATTCTTTTCTAAATAAACCGATCCATTGCCAATAGGAACTCTATACTGCACATTGTCATTCCATTGGCCATTATTTTGAATAAATTGAAGGGATTCATGCTTAAATTCAATCGCATGATCGAGCAATTGCGCATTTACCGAAGCGGAAAGCATCAACACGAAAGCTATAACAGTGTATAGAATTTTCATTTAATAGGGTTTCAATTGTCAAATGCTTGCTGTGTACATAATAGTAACGAATATTTATCGTAAAAGGTTGAAAAAAATGCGTGGATTGGCATTAGAATCTTCCATATTGATTTGTTTAAGTGAATGGCTTGACAAAAATTTGGGCATTTATCCGTTTATTAGTACATTAAAAAAATAAACCTAATACCTAAAGCTATGAACATTAATAATCACGAGTTAATCGGAGATAAAATAGAACAATCTCCTTCACCAAATCATGGAGGCAAATTCAAAGAAGGGGATTTACGCTACATAATAATCCATTTCACCGCTGGGGCTAATCGAAAATCATCCGTTCGCAGCTTAACCAAAAAAGATCGAGTTGTTTCAGCGCATGTTGTGATTGGTAGAGATGGCATTACCAGCCAATTAGTGCCATTTGATACAGTTGCCTTTCATGCAGGTAAGAGTGAATGGGATGGCACAAAATATTTGAATAAATACAGTATTGGAATTGAAATTGACAATGCTGGAAGGTTGGAGCAAAAAGGAGAGGATTACTTCACTTATTTTGATGCGAAGATAGATCCAGAGCATGTGGTGAAAGGGATTCACAGAAATGAAACAGATGAAACCCTTTGGCATAAATTTACAGACGAGCAAATTGCAACATGTAAAAAGTTATGTCAAGATTTAATGGCCCTCTACCCAATCACGCAAATCTTGGGACATGAAGAAATTTCACCTGGTCGAAAAACTGATCCAGGCCCAGCTTTTCCGCTAGATGATTTTAGAGTGGAAACTATTAATACGTAAGTTTTGCATTGATTTTAGTACTTTTCTGGGCAAGTGTTTAGAAAGATAGATGCGTATTTTGCGCATTATTTTATTTATAAATACCTTATATATAAGTTGGGTTAATTCAAATAATAGGATCAATATAAACTTGTTGTTCCTGAACCTCCTAAAATCCATTCAGACTCCCAAAGCGGAAGTTATTTACATCAATGAAACGCAGGAATAAACCGACTGCGGTTCAATTATTGGAGCTGGCTTAGTTGGTTTGGCAATTGGGGTCGCAGAAAAAGGTCAAAGAAGCGGAGTTAATAACTAATATTATAGTTGATTTAAAAACCATTGGGTGGTGTCATAATTTTCTAAAATACTTTTTGATGCCAATAAAGCTATATCGGTATGTCCTAATCGGCACGCCTCAACCGCGTGCATTTCAATAACGCGCATTACTAATCCCGCATCTGCATACGTTTCAAGTGCATGTAGAAATTCAGTATAATCCGTTAAATTAAAATCGAGTTTACTCCCGCTAAAGATTGACGCGCCGTCCAATGTGAAAACAGTAAAAATTGAATCTTTATACGTTATATAATGGCCATCAACAATAGGAGAAATGCGCTCATTATTCGCTTGAATAAACCATGCGCCGCTTGTATCAATTATTCCATATTGATCATTTAAACGCACTTTAGCATAACCATTTCGAAATTCACTCGCATCCTGAAAAATAGGATCTAGTTTAATTTCCTCGCCCAATTTATAGCCTAACAAGCCAGTTGTATCTTTATATACTTCAAGTGCACTAGTTTGCCCAAATCCTAAAAAGGTGAAAAAATTTAAAAGTGTAAAAAATTGCCAGCGCATATGCCTAATTAAATAAGTGATTCTTTTATAATATCAGGTTCCAGGTCTCAATTTTTATACCAAATCGTCATTTTAGCATTGAATTTTGAATAATAAGATAAAAAATGGTCGTATTTATGAAATATATAAATTTCAAAACAGCTCTAAAATTGATTAAAACGAGCAGTTTATTACATGTTTCAACCATTTATTCAAATTTTAGCGTATAAATACGTTAAAAACACTCATTTCTGTCTATTGCTAAATTAAAATGATCCGTTGCTAAAAAATGGCCTATTTTAAAATTAAGTAATTGCTATCATTGAAACATAAACGAAGATATTGATAAAAAATAATTTACAAAATTTCGTTTGAACAACCCATCAATATTTCGGGAACCCTGAACTTTTTATAAATGATTGCTAAAGCTTTAAAACAAATTGTTAATGGACTAAATGACCATCTTAATGGCATTTATCCCGCCACGCCAAATCAGGTGAGTTTGAAAAGTACAAATAATGCTGTTGGATTGGCTAGCGCAATTGATGTTACTTTGATCAACGTTGAAGAGGATAAAGTATTTAAAAACCATCTTAATCCAATTGCAACGTTATCAAATAGTAATACAGCAGATAAAAATCCAATGGGTGGAATTTCTGCTATGCGAATAAATTTATACGTTCTTTTTGCTTTTAATTCGGATGGTGATTCATCTGTATATGAGAATACGTTAACGCGATTAACTCATGTTCTACAATATTTCCAAGGTAAACAATTTCAAAAAATTGTAATTGCAACGGGACCTAGCACCCCATTAGATCATGAATTTAACCTTGAAATTAGTTACCATAATATAAGTCTAGAAGATTCTAATAACATGTGGTCAAATTTAGGGGGAGCGCAGAAACCTTATGCCATGTACCAAATAAAAATGTTGGAATTACAACCCGCATTTATTCCAGATTCGGTGGCAGTAATTCAAGACGCTCGAATTTCAAATCCAGATTTAAATGTAAATGGTGAAACCATATTTGATGGCATTCACCCACAAAATGACAAGCGCACAATTAAACATAAAACGAGTTAAAAATTATACTAAAAACAAATAAAATTATGGCACTTTATGATCATCCAAATACCCCAGGAGTAAAATTAGTTGAGAAATCTCTTCTGCCTCCTTCAATTGTTCAAGTATCAACAGCAATACCTGTTTTTTTGGGTTATACTCAGGATCATCATCCAGCAACTGCTGCAGATGCCAAAGCTGTTCGCGTCAGTTCATTAAAAGATTATGAAGACATTTTTGGTAAAGGACATGCTTATGCTTTTGCATATACGCAAACGGGTTCGACTTTTACAGTGACGAAACCAGACATGGACTTTTTCTTATATGAGTCCATTCGTTTATATTTTATGAATGGTGGAGGTGCTTGCTATATTATTTCATTAGGTGATACTTCTACAAATCCGTCGAGTACTGATTTTCAAGCGGGACTTGATTTAATAGACAAATTGGACGAGCCCACCTTAATCAGTTTTCCAGAAGCCGTTTATTTGGATCATGTGCAATACGGCGTCGTGGCAAGTAAAGCAATGAATATTTGTGGAGAATTAAAGGATAAATTTACTTTGGTAGATTCACCAAGTGATCTTAATTTAAAGGATTTTGATGCAAATAGTTTAGTTGGTTTAGCCGCATTCAGGGGTACGCTTGCTGGAAAAGCTTCTTACGGCGCAGTCTATTACCCTTCATTAGAAACTACTATTAAAGTAGCGGTTGATCAAACTGGTTTTCCAGGTGTGCAAACAGCAGATTATAGAACTTTAATGACTGAAATTGATAAGCTAGCGGGTATTACTATTCCTCCTTCTGCATTATTAGCCGGAGTCTATGCTCGGGTTGATCGTGAAAAAGGGGTATGGAAAGCTCCAGCAAATATGGCATTACAAGGTGTTGTAAAACCGGAAAAACAAATTTCAGATGCTGACCAAAACCATTTGAATGTAGATGCTGATTCAGGTAAATCTGTTAATGCATTGCGCGAATTTTCAGGCAAAGGAACAGTTGTTTGGGGTGCTAGAACATTAGACGGAAATAGTAATGAGTGGCGTTATATTAACGTGCGGCGCTTGTTCATAACCGTTGAAGAATCGGTTAAAAAAGCAACTTCTCAATTTGTGTTTGAAAATAATGATGCGAAAACATGGGTCAAAGTAAATTCAATGATTACTTCATACCTCAATGGCCTTTGGAAAGATGGCGGCTTATTGGGAGCTGCACCTGACGAAGCCTATTTTGTTGAAGTTGGTTTAGGCACAACCATGACGCAAGACGATATTTTAAATGGAAAAATGATTGTCAGAATTGGATTGGCTGCAGTACGTCCAGCAGAGTTCATCATTCTTGAATTTTCGCATTTCATTAATCAATAAGAATTATTAAAAACACGAACTATGATAGTCCATACACCAGGAGTCTATATTCAAGAGCGCAATTTATTGCCCGCCTCTGTCTCAGGAGTTTCAACTGCGGTTCCGGCTTTTATCGGAATTACAGCAAAACAAGCTGCAGTAAACGTACCAAAGCGCATTACAAGTATGTTTGATTATATCAACAATTTTGGAGGAAAACATACCTCAAAGTTTGATGTAGATAATACCACTTTGGAAGTAATAGTGGATCAACGCTTTTTTCTGTACGACTCGCTTGACCTTTACTTTAGAAACGGTGGTGGCCCCTGCTATATTGTAAGTGCAGGCATATACGCATCTACAGATAATATTGATATCGTAGGTAAATTAAATACTGCAATTGCAAATTTAGACGATTTGGATGAGGTAACCTTGGCTTTAATGCCAGATGCGCATTATCAATGGAAAGACGGTCTTACGCAAAAAGGAATTGATGGTGTTTCAGGTTATGCACCATTGGCCTCAGCATTAATACAAAAATGTGCCGAATTAAAAGACAAGTTTGCCATTTTGGATTATTATCAACCCACAAGTTCGCAAAACGATATGCGAAGTTGGGTGAGTCCAATACAGGCTGATTTGAAGTATGGATCCCTTTATTATCCGTGGTTGAAGACAACTCAGCAACAACATGTTTCAACAGACCAATTAATATTAAGTGCAGCAACAAGTTCAATTCAGGAGCTGGCTTTGAATACTATTAATGCCGATTTAATTGCATTGGATGCTAGCTACGGAGAACGATACAATATCGACAGTTTAAAAGCAGATTATGCTGCGAAATCCATTGCTGCAACAACAAAAGGGGGCTTAACAACACTCGTAAGTTTTTTAAATAAACTAGTTGGAGTTCTCGATAGAATTTCTGTGTTGTCGGATACGACCGTTAATAACTATCGAATTTCTTTGAGTAATAACCCTACGTTCATTGAAAACGCGAAACACTTATTATGGCTTACAAAGGAGCTTGAAACTGGAAGTTTGATTAATACGGTTGCAGCAGTAAATAAGCCGATTGATTCTTGGATTAATACTGCTTTTGGTCCGACATATACAACTCTTGCAACGCTAGAAGTAGACGCAGGACTATTATCATACAGCGTTCCAAACACAGGAGTTACAGCCGTTAAAAATGCGGCAGTTTTGGTCGATCTCAACAGCGCACAGTACGTAGATTTAAACGTCATTTTTTCTGCAATTGCTGGATTGTTTGAAACAGCTTATGCGCGTAAGCAAATGATTGAGGGGCAGCTTTTCACTGAAGACCCCATTTATAAGCAAGCAAAAAGTGCAGTTGAAAATTTCCTCAAACAAATGCCAGCACAAGGTGCTGTAACAGGAATTTATTGCAAAAACGATCGTGAACGTGGTGTATGGAAATCACCGGCAAATATTGCGGTTCAATCCATTGAAAAGCCATTAGTTGAGGTTTCGAATGCTGAACAGGATGGACTAAACGTTGATGCTCAAACGGGTAAATCAATCAACGTAATTCGAACTTTTGCAGGTAAAGGAGCCTTGGTTTGGGGAGCGCGTACCTTAGATGGCCAGAGCAACGAATGGAGATATATTGCTGTTCGTAGGTTTTTCAATTACGCAGAAGAATCCATTAAAATTGCAATGAATGATTTTGTCTTTGAGCCGAATAATGCGCGCACATGGGTGAAAATCAAAGCAATGATTACAAGCTTTTTAGTAGAACAATGGAAGGCTGGTGCTTTACTTGGCGCAAGTTATGATGAAGCATTTTATGTTCGCGTTGGTGAAGATACCACCTCCGAACAGGAGATTTTAAACGGAATAATAAACGTGCAAATTGGTTTAGCCGTAGCGCGACCTGCTGAATTCATAATTCTTGAATTTAGTCATTACACAAAATCATAAAAATAAATACTAATCACAATTTTTAAAACTAAATAAAATGAGCAATTACGTAATCGCAACACACCGTTTCACAGTTGACTGGGGAGGTGCCAAAATTGGATTTCAAGAAGTGTCAGGAATGTCACATAAAACAGAGGTTATTTCATATGAACACGGCGCTATGATTGATGGCACTGCACCAATGAAAAGCCCTGGTAAAACCAAATATGGCGAATCAATTAGTTTAAGCAGAGGTTACTTTACAAGTGATACCGAAATGCAAGATTGGTTGCAAGCTATCCGCACAGATGAAACTGCCAGAAGAACTGTTATCGTAACACTTTTGGACGAACAGCAACAGCCTGTTATGACTTGGACAATTTATAAAGCTTGGCCTTCAGATATTGATGGAGTTAGCATGAATGCAGGAACAAGCACAGCGGCTATTGAAAAAATCACGCTACAGCACGAAGGATACGATTTCCAAATACTATAAATAGATGTTGCAGCCTTTTCCATATCACAATTACCGATTCGGAGTGTTCTTTCTTTTTCCAAAGTTCAACTTCAACGGCAATTTTCAATCCGTTACTGGATTGTCTTTTAGCGCTGCAGGAACAGATCGGGCAGAAGGAGGGATAGCAGGGTTTAAGCACAAACTAACCGATCAAGGTTCTTATGGACAATTGAGTTTAAAGAGAGGGTTTACAGCCGATAGCGGTCTGTATGAATGGTGCGAACAAACGCATAATACCATGAAAACTCAACCCTGTAATATTCTTGTTTCACTATTAGATAAGCGAGGAATGCCAGTTAAAAATTGGTTAATATTTCATGCTATTCCAAGAGGTTGGACTGCAGGATCCTTAGAGTCATCACAAAGTCAGATCCTTGTAGAATCTATTGATTTGTCTTACCAAAACTTTATTCTAATCTAATGGCGATTGAAATTAAAGAATTAAATGTCACCCTGAATATTTCGGGTGGGCAGAATAGTGGCAGTGATGGTTGTAGTGAATGTGGCGACGGAACGGTTGATCAAAGGCAATTAACAGAGGATGCTGTAAAAGAAGTATTGAGAATTTTAAAAGAGCAAAAAGAAAGATAAATTAAATGGCAGATTTTCAGACAATAGGAAGCGTAATTGGTTTACCAAATCACATGCAGATTAATCGGCTTGATGATAAAGGCAATGAAGTTGAGGACACCTATACTGTTTTAGTGAATCCTACTACTTATTCAGTTGTACACAATGCTTGCTATAATAAAGATCAAGGCATTAAATCTACAGGAACAACCTATGGTTTCAATAAAGTGAAGCCAGAAACAATGAAACTTGATCTTTTGTTTGACGCAACAGGTTCATTAGGAAATGTACCCATTTTAAAGCATCAAACAGTTCTCGATCAGGTGAATCATTTTTTAGATGTTGCTTTTATTTTACATGCATCTGGAGAACCAAACCCGAAAGGATTACAGTTGATTTGGGGTAAAATGGAATTTTATGGAGTATTAGATACTATTGCCATTGATTATACACATTTCGACCACACCGGTTTTCCCATTCGGGCAAAAGCGGCTTGCACATTTTCGGGTGGACAGTTACGTTTTGATGTAAAACCAAAGAAGCGAGTTAAACCAAACGGGGAAGCGCGGAAAGTGGTTGATTTTGCCAAACAGCGTCATGCAATTAACGCTATTCTTAAATATGGTTCTTATGTGCCAATTATTGCGCAACAACCTAAAAAAGCATTGCCTAAATCATTTCGAATTGCCGAAGAATTAGCCAAACTAATTATTAAATAAATGGCTGACGGAGCACATATCTTTGAATTGAAATATGAAATTTATCTGGAAGGAGATCTTTTGGATAATGAAGCATTTCAATTAATTGGCTTGTCTGTTACGGATCGGCTGAATCGTGTTCCACGTGCGCGTTTGGAAATCAACTATTACAGTGTTACTGAAAAGAAAGAGAGCCAAGTTGTCCTTCAATCATCAGATAAACTCGCTGAAGCCCCTAAAAAAAAGAGCGCCGCATTTTTACCAGGAGGTGAAATTCAAATAAAGCTGGGGTATGACACGCAATCAACTGAAGTATTTAGCGGTTTGATTACCAAACAAAATTTAGAGGCTAACGGAAGAAGTTCGTACGTTATTACGGTGGAGTGTAAACATAAAGTCAATACAATGACGTTGGGGAAAAGAACCCGTTTTTTACACGAAGGATTGTCTGGAACGTCATCAGAAAAAGAGAATGGGGTGGATCAAGTTGCAGACATGGACGCACTTGAAAAATTAGTTGATTTCTATGATATGAAATTGGACGGGCCAACCACTCTAAAACATGAATTTGAGCATGAAAATTTAGTGCAGTACAATTGTAGTGATTGGGATTTTTTAATCATTAGGGCAGAACAATTAGGATTAGTTTGCCGGGTTGAAAAAGATCAAATTAAGATGATTGATCCTGTGATTGGTGAAACCATTAAGGATTCAGTAGTGCTAGGTGAAACGTTAATTTCTTATGAGGCTGAACATGATGCGACTAAGATATCCCATGCCTTTGGAGTGACAAAAGGCGAATTTGACGATACATTAGCAGTTGGCGAATTCGAGACGAACAGTGCTTCGGAAGAAAGTGAAGCCAATGTACAATCCGATTCAGTTCTTAACCATGGAGGAGACTTGGAAGTAAGTGAAATGAAAGCTTGGATTGCGAATAAAGCTAAAAGGCAAGCTTTGTCAAAAGTTTTAGGGACGGCCCGAATCACTGGCACGGTTGATTATGAAATTGGAGATACTGTTGCCATTGAAGGTTTTGATTCGATTTGGTCAGAGCAATCCTTTATTTCAGGAATTAAGCATACGGTTAAAAATGGCGTTTGGCACTCTTATTTACAATGCGGAATGTCTTCCTGTTCGCATGCAGATGAGTTTAATCTACAGGCGAATGATAGCACACAATTATTCCCTGGTGTAAATGGATTACTCTTTGGAAAAGTGGATGGATATAGATTGGGGCGTGATGATACGGAATTGGTAGAAGTTGTTATTCCAAGCGCAGCTAACTTTAATAATAACGAACCTGAAGCTGCTAAAAAAATTGTTGCACGCATTACATCACCTTTCGCGAACGAATCAAGAGGATTTGTTTTTCGCCCAATGGTGGGAGATGAAGTCGTGGTAGGTTTCATAAATAATGATCCACGATTTCCAATTGTTTTAGGCTCACTCTATAATAAGACCAATCAACCTGGTTTTAGCTTAGATGATAATGAGCAAAAAGAAATGGGAATTAAAGTGGGTGATTGGAAAATTAGCATTCATGAAGAAAACAATACGTTGACAATTTCCTCACCTAACGATCAAAAGATTGTATTGAATGATGAAAAGGACATCACATTGGCCTATAACGATAGCAATATGATTAAAATATCTGAAGATTTAATAGAAATTAAAGCGAAGGATATTAAGATTTCTGCTCAAACTGACCTAGTTCTGGAAGGGACTGAAATTGGAATAACCGCAAACTCAAAATTAGTTATGGAAGGCGCCCAATACGAAATAAAAGGAAAGGCAACTGGAAAATTGGAGGCACCAATTATTCAGGTGAACTAGTAAAATTTAAGACAATGGGAAAATTTACAACACGTGTAACAGATTTATATACGAATCCACTCATGCAGGGTGGTTCTGCGCCAATTGCATGTGCAGGATCTACGTCATTGATTGTAGGCAATTTTCCTGTTGTGCAAATGACGGATGCAATTACGCCAATTCCAGACGTTGCTTTGCCAGGCGCAACTACGGTAATGCATAATAGCATTCCTCTAAATGGATTTGGTGATTCTACAGGAATGGGTGGAAGTTTACTTGGGGGAGATGCAACAGTTTTAATAGGATAGGATGAGCGATCAAGATGAAATATTAGGCAGAGGGTGGAAATTTCCACCAACCTTTCACAAACATTCAGATGCTGTTGAAATGGTTGCGGGTGAATTGGATATTGATGAGAGTGTCTATATCATTTTACACACAAAATTAAGTGAACGAATTATGCGTCCGGACTTTGGTTCAAATATACATGAATTGGTTTTTGAACCTTTAAACGCCAATTTGGAGACTTATATGATTTCCTCTTTAAAGTCAGCACTGGCAGAAGGTGAGCCGCGAATTATTGTGCGTTCATTAGAATTAAATCAGCCACAAGCCGGAATTGGACATGTTGACGTTTCTATAGAGTATTCAATTATTGAAACACATACAACTAGGAATTTAGTTGTCCCTTTTTATACACCAGAAAATACAAACTTAAGCTAAGCCTTATAACATGAACACGCAAATTCCAGAAATATTGAATCCGTTAAAGCATGCCGGAACAAGTCGATTTGAGCGACTTGGGGATGAAATGGCCTTTGATTTTGTTCAAATTGAGGAGCGGCATGAGGCAGATTTTATTCGCCATGCACAAGACTTAATGAAATCTGTGCAATATTATGACAGCTTTAATCAACCGAATGGGGATTGGAGTAGTTTCTTCTCGGACACTGTTGATCAAAGTCAACCACACAAGGCTTTATTTATAGCTTTTGTTCGTTTGCTTGAGGCGCTTAATGAACATTTAAATGGGCTTTCTAAAAGGCATTTAGACTATTATTATAAACAGGTTTTAGAATTTACAAAACGCGAAGCTTCACCAAAGCATGCTCATTTATTTTTCAAGTCTGCCAATGGATTAAAGTCACGCTTAATTGAAAGATCTGAGCAATTTGTTGCGGGTGAAGGAAATAATAAAACTACCATTTTATTTGAATTGGTTGATCAAATTGTTGTCAATCAAGCAAAGGTTGAAAAGTGCTTTCAACTCTTTCGTCATTCAGAAGATGACGGATTCCGTATCTTTTCTAAAGACACGTCTGGTCAAATTGATAATACTGAAGATGGTACTGGTTTTAAAACTTTTGGCGAACATCAATTTGAATATATTAAGGATGCACAAGGAAATTACAATCCTGAATTTCTGCCAGCGGACAAGCAAACCATGGACAATGCAAAAGTTGGTTTTGGATTTGCGTCTCCTTTGTTGCGATTGCCTGAAGGTGAAAGAACAATAACGGCGATATTTCAACTAGTAAACACTGGAAATGTTGATTTTGTAAAAACTGATTTTGAGGTATTGTTAACTGGAGAAGAAGGTTGGCATAGCCCATCTTCATTTAATTTATTATATGATCTTTTTTTACAGACCTTAACCTTAACGATTATATTGAAAGATACGGACGAAGCAGTACTAGACTTTGACGCATTGATCCATGACGCTAATTTTAATACCAATTATCCAGTTGTGCAATTACAAGTGTTGCAAGAGGATGAATTTGCTTATGCCAAATTAAAAGCAGTGCAAGTTAAAGAGATTGAGTTATCTGTTAATGTAACGAATTTCCGTTCATTAATTGTGCAGAATGATTTGGCACCTTTAGATGCTTCAAAACCTTTTAAACCCTTCGGGCCAATACCTTCTGTTGGGAACAATTTTTATATCGGACATCCAGAAATATTTAGCCATAAATTAAAGGCAACGAAAATTTATTTGAATTGGAAAGATATTCCAAATGCCAACTTAAGTGAGCATTACGAGCATTACGAAGCCAATTCAAACGGTGTTGGCACTTCTTACAATTCTAATACTGGGCAAATAAATAATGCCGTATTTAAAATGAATGCCGCCATTTTACAAGACAAAGTCTGGACAGAAGTAACGGAAAATCAAGCTAGCGAAATTCAATTATTTGATTCAGCTGATGCAAAAGCCACGCGGATGATTGAATTTTCTGATCTCGGCACTTATAGAAAAGTGGCGGATGTGACAATGAATGCATGGAATTATGCCGTGCATTATGGTTTTATCAGATTTACGTTAAACACACCAGATTGGGATAATTTTCAAGCTTTTGGAAATCGTAATCATCCCCGAGAAGTACTTCGCAACACACAGAAGATTGATAAGGAGACAGTGAATACGCCATATTCACCAACTATTGGTGAGTTACGTTTGGATTATGAAACTGAGCCAGTTAAAATTTCAACGCATCAAGAGGATGCTTTTTTTCATGTCGCGCCTTTTGGCGAAACTATAGTGAATTTAGTGGACCGTCAGCCTAATTTGTTACCGCAATTTAATAATGAAGGAGAACTATTTATTGGTTTATCGCAGGTTGAGGTGCCGCAAAGTGTGAGTCTTTTTATTAATATGATCGAAGGCTCTGCTGATGCGAATCAAAGTCAAATTGATACAGGTATTCAATGGCATTATCTTTCTAATAATGAATGGAAAGTCATGAATCGATTAAGAATTAGTAAAGACACCACTTTTGGTTTACAAAATAGTGGTATAATTCGTTTCGATTTCCCAATTGATTTTGATGATATTCATCATATTATGCCAAGCAATTATTTCTGGATCAAGGCTTCTATTTCGTCCAAATCTGCCGGTATTGAAAAAATACAAAGCATTCATGCACAAGGTGCTGCAATAACTGAGATAAACCCAGAGATTAACAATCAAGTTATTGAACCTGGTACCATAAAAAAATTGGAAAATGGTGGGCGTGGAATTGGTAAAATTAAACAACCTTATGCGTCATTCGGTGGTCGTTCATTAGAGAATGAAACCGACTTTTATACACGAATTACAGAACGTCTTCGCCATAAAGATCGCGGAGTTATGATCTTTGATTATGAACGTTTGGTTTTAGATGGCTTTCCAGATTTATATAAAGTGAAATGCTTAAACCATACCAATTATAAAACGGAAATGGTGGCAGGGCATGTAATGGTTGCGGTTATTCCTAATTTAATAAATCAGGGAAATACGTCTCCTTTTCAACCCAAATTAAGCATGAAAAAACGGCGCGAAATTTATGACTATTTGCGCAATAGGATTTCACCTTTTATTTATTTAAGAATTGAAAACCCCATTTACGAACCGATTCAATTGTCGTTTAATGTTGGTTTTCATGAAGGGTATGATGAAGGGTTTTATGGTATGAAATTGCACGAGCAACTTCAAGCTTTTCTTTCACCATGGGCTTTTGATTCTGAGGATAAAGCAAGTGCTGAATTGGTGTTTGGCGGTGAGTTGCACAAATCGGTTGTTTTAAAATTTATTGAAGATATAGAATACGTTGATTTTGTCAATGACTTTAATATGTACCACCAATATCAAGATCCACGGGTACGTGAACATTTCAATAAAGAAATTACCGGTTTTACGCGGGTGGATGAATTCGTGCACAATTCGTATGACCATAAAACAGGTACAGGTGAGACAACCATAAAGTTTGCTTTTCAAGTGGATGAAGCAGACGCCTCAAATTGTTTATGTGAAATTAAAACTCGATTTCTAAAAGGTATTGAAGATCTTGATGACACCGCTCTTTATGAAAAATTTGTAAAACAAATGACAGCTGTTTTACAGAATAGAATTAAGAAAGGAGAAGCATTAACTAAAAGTCTAGTTCAATTAATAGCCAAGGGCATTTATTATGTCGACAAAATCATTTCGATTAGTTTTTATAAAGACTTGCCAAATGAATATGTGTTAGAAGATGTAGATGTTGCTGTGGCTAAGACTTCAAGGAGTATTATGGTAACAAGTGAACAACATAGAATTGGCGTATATCGCGCCGGAGATTACAAATGTGAAGGAAATGTCATGATCGGAATTGGATTCATGATTGTGGAAGCAGATTTTATTATCCCAGCAGTAAAACAAGGAAATTATGAGTACGAAGCGAGATAGAATACCATTAAAGACTTATTTCGAGACAGGAGATAGACCAACGGAATTGCAGTTTATTGAATTGATTGATTCCATTCTGGTTCAGACAGAAGATGATATCCATGGAAAAAAGGATGGCAATGGCATTCCCAGTATTGGGATTGGCACACCGAATCCTAAGCGTAAACTGCATGTCGCAGGTAAAACATTCATGTCGGATTCGGGTACGGCGCAACCAAGAGTTGGCGCAGGAAACGCTTTAGAAGTAAATGCGGTAGGCACGAATGGAATAGCTATAGTGACGAATAAAAATGATGTATTAAACTTCATTGATGACGGTGACCCAATGAATGCCGTGCCTTTTACTATCACTGATAATTCCGGCAGAGGATTTCGTTTTTTTCAGAATGTCAAAGATGGAGCAAATAATGGGGATAAGATGTGCATTTTTCCAAACGGAAATGTTGGAATTAACATGGCATGGCAAGCGCCAATAGCAAAATTTGAAGTTCGTGGAAAATCAGAAGGAGAAGGATCAGAGGGGATAATAAAGGTTGAAGGACCAAATAAAAACGCAGATGCCAATTTAAGATTTGGTATTGTGAATGGGAGCCATTCTTGGATTCAAGCACATGGTGCTAAGCCTTTACATATTAATGGAGTTGGAAATCCTACCTACATAAATAAGAGTGGGGGAAATGTGGGCATTGGAACTACTAATGCGAATGAAAAACTAACGTTAAATGGAAACTTTTTACTAACCGGTCATATAAACGGAGACAAGTCGAATAAGCCAGCTGCTCAAGACACTTTAAATATCACGAATGGTGGAACCATACAATTATTTGGAGAAGGTCACGATAATGCACCTGGAAGAGTCGTTATTGCCTCAAAAAAAGATCCTCTTAATGATAAATCTGGAGCAATTCTTTTTTCTAAACGAGATTCAGTAACAGGTTGGGAAAATAATATGATCATTGATCATGACGGAAATGTTGGTATTGGTACTAAGTCAAGTCCAGTCCAAAATAGGTTACATATAGAGAGCCTTGGAGACGACCGGGACAATACGGGATTGACTTTAACAGGACAAACAGGTGTCGGTCCAGGCGATATTTTGTCAACTGACGGTAGCGGAAAAGTTAAATGGGTGCCTGCAACAAATGTAACCGGGGAATTGTGGAAAAAAATAGGAACAACTGGAAATATTGAAAATGGAAATACTGGTAATGTGGGGGTTGGAACGAATTCTCCAAATTCAAAGTTAGATATCAGAGGAGATTACAATGATGAGACTACGCAAGGTGTTGTGAAAATTACTGGTGATAGAGAAGATGGTGGGCCAAATTTAAGATTTGGAATCAAAGATGGAAATAGCAGTAACGGTTATGCTTGGTTACAGTCGCATGGCGACATTCCGTTAAAGATTAATCCACATGGCCACCCTAATCATGTCATAATTAACGAAAAAGCGGGAAATGTTAGAATTGGTAATAGTAAAGGAGGAGGTGGCAGTGGCAGTGTTTACAGCAAATTAGAGGTCACTGGTGAAAATGGAATCGAATCTGGGCATGGTATAATGCGAATTCAGGGGCCAAAAACTTGGGACGCTGCAAGCGTGCGAATTGGAGTAGTTACTGACGGTAGCTCAAAAGAAAGAGGCTGGATTCAAAGTCACGGTGGTCCATTGAGTTTAAATACAGTTGGTTACAACGTTGGAATAGGCACAGATGACCCCAATCATAAATTAGATGTTAATGGAACTATCAATAGCGAAAATGCATTGTTAATAAATGGTCACGTGCCGCTAGCGATAAGAAAATACTCAGGGAAACTTAGTGATTACATGAGTACTCCTTTCAACATAAAAATACCAACTTCGGAAAGCGGATTGGTTTATGACAAGGCAATTATATTAAGCAGTTCTCATGTTGGAATGGTTCATTACGTGCATACAGCTGTTGAGCCAGATAATAAATGGTACATAAAAGCAAGTTTTGACTTTGTAGCGCACCACCTATTCAAAGGCACCGGGTTTGACTTTACCATCATTTTTGCAAAATCGGGAATACTAAGCTAAAACAAAACAATTATGAAACTAGAACTAACAACAGAACAAATCAATCAAATTTTGAACGCATTGGCCGAGCAGCCATATATTCAAGTACACGAATTAATCGCTGCAATCCAACAACAAGGAAGTGCGCAATTACCAAAGCAAACAAATGGGCTTCAAGAGCCTCAGGCCTCAGCTCAATTAATACAAGAAAACCTTGCAGAGGCAGCCGTGGAATCCACAATCAATGGAAACGGATAACGAGCAAAGAAAACCTAGACGGTAGCCCCCGTCAGTTCGAGTGTTCTTACAATTTTACACAGTAAAATGTAAGGATGTATCGAGAACAAGGGGCGAATTAAACAACACCCAATGAGCGACGAAGTACAAGAACCAAAATACCATCAAACAATTGATTTTGATACGCTAATGCGAACTGCGCGTGAGCATATCACGAATTTAGCAGGGCAAATTTGGTCAGACCATAATGCGTCTGATCCCGGTATTACGCAATTGGAGGTTTTGGCATTCTGTATTGCTGATTTAAGTTACCGCACCTCATTTGGCGTTGATGATATTTTGGCTGGGTATAAAGGTGGTCAAATGACTGCTTTTGATTTGCCATTGGCGAATGTTATTCTGCCAAATAATCCGGTAACAATTAAGGATTTAAGAAAGGTCTTAATTGACATGGAGCATCCCAATAAACCAAATACGCTTTTATTGCGGAATGCTTTTCCAGTCATTGCCGAAGATACGGAGATTCCATTTTATGCAGTTTCGCCTACAGGTAAAGAGGCATTTTTGTCTTTTACCGATTTGGACTTGTTTGAATCTTTGGATGAAAGAGCACCTAGTCATGCAGTGTTAGATGATGTTGTAGAAGCTGCCGAATCTCCTTTACAAACAACAGGTGAATCAGCTTCTACTGCTAGTAGCAATAGCGCAACTGCAGCCAATAATCAATCGTATTATAACGCAATTGGATTGAATGGACGCAAAGCTGAAAAGTTTGATAACGTTGATCGCATTCAATTAAACGGATTGTATAGTTTACAATTAGAGTTTGAAGATGGGCAACGTAAAGAAGTTGATGGCACTGACATTCGAAGAGACGTATGGAACCTCAATCAAAATTACTTTATACAGGAAGTAATCACCACCAAGGGTTCTTATGAATTGAGTGTGCTTTTACCGTATTGGGATGACATCAGATGGTCTTTAAAGGATCTTGATTTAAATGCAAGTTCAACCACCTTAAACTATCACGGACGTGAGATTAGTCCCAACGTTTTTGAGGATTATTTTATTGCCGTAGATAAATTAAATTATGACGATTATTTCTATAATTTTTATGGCGAATTAGCCTTAAACGATCATATTATTCCTGCTTTTATAAAAGTGAAAACTAGGCAGAAAAACAGCATCACTCTCAATGGTAAACTCTACCATTTTGAGGTTGACTTTTTAGATTGGAACGAACTTTCAAACGGGGTTAAACGGATCTATTCGAATGCTTCGCCTATTCTGACTAATGCGATTGATGCGGTTAAAATTGTTCAATTTGTTGGCATTGGAAATCAAGAAAACATATTTGATATTCGCTCAGCATTTACTTTTGATAAAAACGGAAATCCAAAAACGGTTCATTTATTGACGCGTATTGTTTTTACAGAGGGGACCATATTTTCGGTGAATGATCACTCCATAGTAGAAACGGCTTTGGAGAATAAATTTGCCGAGCTATACGAAGAACAAATAAAGATAGAGACTGCCATTTTTGAAAAATTGCAAGATAAAACGGCTTCTATTTATAGTGATTATCAAACAAAATTGACGACCGTTTTTACGTACCTTTATGGAGGAACAAAGAATGTTTGGTCACACTTAGGTCAATTCCGAAATTTATGTGAAGATTATTCAAAGTTTACCGCTTCTAGGGTTCAAGAAATTGCCTTATTTGGTAAGTTGAGCGTTTTGCCAGATTACAACATAAGTAAACTCTTGGCTGAAATTTATTTTAGAATAGATCAGTTTTTAAATCCATTAATCAAGTTTAAAACTCTTGATCAAATGACGGATAAGGGATATAAATTTGAAGAACTATTTAACGGCCCCTTGCTTAAAAATGGATTTGTTGAGGATGCAGATCTAGAGAATTTAAAGAGACGAAGTGTTGTGTACACGTCCGACTTAATTCGGATCATCATGGATGTGGAAGGTGTACTTTCGGTTGAAGGTTTTAATATTTCAAGCTATATCGATAACCGATTAATGGGGCGAAATGTGATTAACTGTTTGAGCTTAACCAATAGCGAAATTTATAAGCCACGTTTAAGT
This sequence comes from Crocinitomix sp., assembly GCA_047623705.1. Lineage (GTDB taxonomy): Bacteria > Bacteroidota > Bacteroidia > Flavobacteriales_D > Crocinitomicaceae > Crocinitomix. The sequence continues at coordinate 41,360 of JBLHOW010000008.1, read as the reverse complement.
TTAGAAAAGTCTGCATTGCAAGTATGTGTAAACGATCAAATGGAAGCAATTGAGTACATTGATTTGGAAAATTGGTTCCTTAAAAAATTGGCAGACTTTAAGGCAGATCAAATCCCAGAAGGTGAAATTTTCGACCTTTCTTTGCCTATGGGGGAGGACATGGATATTGAAAAATATCATTCCATTCAGAATGACTTTCCTGAAATTTATGGTATTGGCCCCTACGGTTTGCCTGCAGATGCAACAGATGAAAGACGTGCGCAGGCTAAACAATTAAAAGCGTATTTATTGCCATTTGAGCAATTAATGACCAATTATTTAAAACAAGTGGCGCATTTACCAGAGCTGTTTTCGTTTAATCGCTCAATTGAAAACACGTATGCTTATCAACCTTTATATGACGTGCCAGATGTGCAACCCTTATTTACTGATTTTGCACAAAATGGAGGCGTAACATGGGATCAGTTTAAGCTGGACATGGATAATAGTTATGCATTGGCAATAGATACTGCAGAATCACCAACTGAATTTAAAAGTAGAAGAAATCGTTTTTTAAATCAATTACTATCGCGATTTGGCGAATCATTTACGGCCTATTCTAGGCAAATGTTTGATCGGCATAAAACCTTGTTAAATGACCCAACCGAAATTTCAAACTATTTAAATGCACGTGGCGCAACACAAGATAAACTCATTGAAGATCAAATTGCATTTGGAATAGATCATGAAAAAGTATCAAGCCAGCGTTATAAATCATTTGATATAACGAAACTAGACACCTATCGGCCGGTTGGTATTTGGAATAATGATAATATTGAATCCTATAAACTGCGTTTGTGCCGTTTATTAGGAATTGAAAACGTGAACAACTCCTTTATTTTCGGAACTGGGGTAGATGTGGATGGCAATCGAATAGATATAGAAGGACTTCATGTTGTAGAACATATTCTATTACGTCCTCGTACTGCAACTGCTTTTTTCTTAGACCTTAACAATAGAAAAAATGAAGATGGAAGTTTTGTCTATGACGCAGATAAGGATCCTTATTCGTTTAAAATCACCTTGGTCTTACCTAAATACGCGGGTCGCTTTAAAGAAGAAGCCTTCCGAAAATTTGCAGAGCATTTAATTCGAATGGAAACACCTGCTCACATCACCGTGGCTATCGATTGGATGAGCAGTGAATGTGGTCAAAAATTTGAAAATGAATACAGTGAATGGAAAAAAGGCGCACATAAATTAAAGCCTTATTTTTTCCAAAACATTAGCAGTGATTCGCAGATTGATCAGAATGCATTAAAAATTGATATTCCTAGAGAAGGTGTACTAAATCAGATTTTAGATCCTGATAAATTGACCAGCCCAATTCAACATATCGCGAAAAAATCAGTTGAAAGGCTTCCTCAGGTAAAGTCAGTAGAAAAAATTGTACAACGAAAGCTTATTCAAAAAGTTGTGCAGAAAAATGCAGTTACAAAATCGGCGCAAGCAATGCCAACCAAAAATTACGGACATAGTTTTAAGGCTAAAAAAGGAGCTTCTATTTTAGCAATGCAAAACGCGTTGATTTATCGCTTAAACACGCCGTGTAAGTTATCCTTAAAAGTGTATGATGCGAATGAGTCTGTAATGAATTCAATTGGTCAGATAATTGAATTTGAGCAGTATAAAAAAGATGTGTATAATATCCGCGTATCTGAAACTGGCGGAGTTTTGACCTTGTATAAATGGAATCAATCCAAGGGCGACTGGGTAGAAAAAATGGAATATAAATCCATCAATGAACTCTATTTCAATGTTTCCCTTTTTATTGTTGATGACGACGGTTTAACAGCAGAGTATGGTGGACAAGGCGCCTATAAGTTGGTGTATCAATTAAATGATTTACGAGAAGTTGCTCAAATTATTCGTGTTACGAAGCCCGTTGTAGAACCACATATTTTTATTGGCTGGCAATTAGAAGAAGATGGGCAGATGCTTAATTTTAATACAGAAAATGATGGCGTGTTCCGAATTTCGAACCGCACTTGGAAAGGTTACTTTTTACAATTTTCACCAACGAATTGGCTTTTAAATGATGGAATTTCCGCTCACGGTTCGGCGTTTATTTCTTCACCTGCAAAAGGTCTGTCGCCTACATTATTGAGTGGAGGTAGAAATGGATTGGAGAATGTATTATTGTCAGACATCTATACACAATATGGAAAAGGACAATATCAGATCAGGTATGAAATAGATGGACAAGTGACTTTCGCAGAAATTGATCTTTTTATTGAATTATCGATAAAAGTATTCAATAAAAAAACGGAGTTGCTTGAAGGCCCTGACGACAGAGTTATTGTGCCAAGCGAAATGCGAAAAATAGACCTTCTGTTTGATGTGCCAAATGGTGGGTTAAAAGTGTATGATTTGGATGGAGAATCGCCTGTTCTTCAAGAAGGAAGGAATAATTTTAACGAATTGGATGATAATCCTTTTGGAACCATAGCCTTTCATAAATATATCAGTTATCTATTAATAGATCGAGACTCTAGCGAAATTTATCAAGACGGACGTGCTTATCGTTTCGAATATCAACAAGAAGGATTGACCGTAAATGAAATAATTTACTTTCAGGCACCTGAGCTTAAAATGCCAAGAATTGAACTGCTCAATCATGAAACGGTACTTGAACGCGAACCTTTTGTTTTCAATATTGATGATCTAAAATCGAACTATCAAGCGCGTTTTTATCCAAGAAATAGCCAGGCAACACTGTATGTTTTTCTAGAAGGAGAAAAGAAAATTATTGATGAATTTACAGTTGCATCAGATGATTATATTGAAAATATGGAGCTGTCTAAAATGTATCGAGACATAGGTGAAGGGCCTTATTTTATTGAAAATACAAACCTCGCGGGATCAGTGAAAAAGCAATTTACTTTAGAAAGTAATGTGGATGATCCAATACCTGAAATAAATCTTATAGCGAATGGTGAGGTATTAAAAGAGAAGCCATTTTTATTAGATCCTCGAAAAGATGAAGGCGCAATTCAAGTAAACGAATTGGGTGGTATTTTAAAATTGATTAGTGAAGATGGGCGCGTATTGTTAGAGGTGGATGAAGTTAAATTGTTGCAAATTCCAATTGAGATTAGTGACCTTGGTAAACTATCAAAAGGAAATCCAATTCGTGCCATTTATCAGTTGGGTGAGAAAGAAGATGACCTCAAGTTTTCCGTGCTATTAATCCATGATCCGGAACCATTAGTGATGGCTGTTTTTAGCAATCTATCGGAACGAAGAATTACCCCAAAGGATGATATTTATGAATTGGTTTTTAATTATAAAAACCCAAAACTATATTTTGAAATAAAGTTTAGTCAAGGTCCTGGAAAACTCGTGTTGTTGACTGAAGATGGAGATGAATATACGCTGCCAATTGCGTCTGATTATCTTAGATTCAATGGTATCGATAAATTGCCAAAAGGATTAATTAGTGGAGACTATAATGCGACATATACTGCAGAAGGTGGACAAACCATTGAATTCAAATTAAACGTTATCAATTTGAATCCAAGATTTGTGTTAACTAAGATTGACTATGAAAGACCGAATTATGTGGTCGTCGCAGTTCCATTCAAGGCAAAGGCACAATCCTATATATGGCGAATAGATGGAGAGTATGTGGCAAGAGCAAAAACTCCTCAATTGAAACTCAATTTTGGAAGAGGCAAAACTCTTGACATTCAATTAACCTTGCATTTAGAGGATAGTGAGGCTAGTTATAATTTAAAAGTGAACAGAGACCAAATTAAGAAAATGAGAGATGAGCAATAGCGATTTGATCATAGAAAAAATGGAAGTAAATGTTCGCGCAATGAACGTTTCAAATCCAAATGATTTATTGGTGGAAATCAGTGCTTATTTGCAAGATGTTATTTTACCTCAAATGGATAGAAATGGTGATTGGAATAGTGATGAAACGATTCTACTCGACCAGGTCAATATTACATTCGATTCACCAAATAATTCAGCATGGAAAGAAACATTAGGAATAGAAATTGCTAAAAAGATTAAGGATGAAGCGTTAAAAATAAAGCAAGATGAGGCATTAATTTTTAAATCAAAAGATCCTATTAAGGTTGATCCCGAACTAACAATCGAAGAAGCCTTTTTGCCAATTATTAGAGCTTATCTTGAAACGGGTGAAATTAGCCCGAATCCCTTTTTCAATAATTTGCTCGATTTACAGGAAAAATGGCTTGTTTTAGTAAGTAATGAGTCGTTATTTAAACATTTGGGTCATTTTTTAGTAAAAAACGAAAAATATGCGCCAATTTTTTTGGATAAAACACAGACGAATTTTTTAAAGCAACTTTTGAGGAGTTATGTTTCTGAAGAAATTAGCGATTTTATTGCAGAAACATCTAATTATTTAGCAAAATTATCCAAAAACCGTATAAAACTGTTTGTTTTATCCTTAAAGGTGGATAAAATGAATTCTAATTCTTTTGGTCAAATAGCGGCATCCTTAAACATTGAAGAAAGAGCCAGTATTTATCAATATTTGTCAATTATTGGCAATAATACGCACGAAATACCACAAAAACATATCAAAACCTCCCACGATTTGATGAATTCTTTTAGACCAAAACCAAATAATGCGCTACTGCATTTAATTAAATTAAGAACCAGAGATAATTTAGCGTATTTCATAGATGATTTGCGGCAGGATTATTCATTGCGAGAATCCTTTGACCCTTTGCTCCAACAATTTTTTGAAAATAGCTTGCAAAAGCATTCGTTCGAAGAGTGGATAGATGGTTTCTCCAATTCCGTAACATCCATTAAAAACCTGCGCGCATTATTGCTCGAATTGGAAGAGTTCCATCCGATTAATAATCAATTTAAACAAACAGCAGAATTTAATCAACGATTAAATAATCTAATTCATAAGTTGGAGAGTGTGTTGAGCGAATTTGAATCTGGCATTCGAACGGAGCTTCATGTAATTGATTCAGGTACTTATGCTAGTCGTACACCTAAATTGCAGCCGGATGAAAGTTTGGTGTGCAACAATGGCGGAACCGTGCTATTGAATCCGTTTCTACCAACTTTATTTAGTAATCTTAATTTAATAGATGAAGCGAATAACTGGCAGTCGGACAATGCTCAAATTTGGGCCATTTACATTGTGCACTATTTAGCACAAGGCAATTGGACCCCGACTTTTTCAGACCTAACAATTGGCAAACTATTGACAGGTTTTGAAATTGAAACAGGGGATGATTTTAAAGCTAGTTTCAAAACATTTGAGCAGTCTAAAAAATTGCTCTTAGAAAAAGAAATATTAATCAAGGATATCAATCAAATTGAAATTCCTAGCATACTAAAAGCCGTTCAAGAAAACTGGCGCCCCATGAGGAATTGCACATGGGACGGTTTGAGAAACGACTTCCTCACAAGAACAGGTGAACTCAATCAAGAAGAAAATTTGCAATATGTATTAACCATTGAACCTCACGCATTCGACGTTTTATTGCCGACCATTAAATGGGGCACAGCTATGATTAAATACTCATGGATGGAACAGATTTTGAATGTTGAATGGGGAGAGGGAGCAACTATTTGATTAAATCAATAGAAATGAGTAAAGTAAATGAAGAATTAACAAGGGAAACTTTCACGCCGAAGTCTCCAAAGGGCCCTAAAACGGCATATGGGAGCGCTGTCGATACTACTAATCCATATTTAAAATTAGCAGATGAAAACTCTGATAAAACAGAGGAAGATTATGTGAGATTAATTTTTTATGGAGGATCAAAAAAACATGATGATTTATTTAAAAGAGCGGCCATTCAGGTCAATGATGATTATCAAGTAAAGGTTGAGCCAGAACATTTTTATCAAATTGTAGATGCAACTACCATTGTAGACACAATTAACAGCTTTGATCAAAGTACAATTCAATCAGTTGATATTTTTTGTCATGGCGGACCAGAGGCATTATATTTTAAGAAAGGACGTAACGATTTATATAAAAATAATGATGTAAGAAGGTACTATCAGGTTGCTAATTATAAGTCTAAGACACTTGATGATATTGATTATGGGGCGTTTACAGAATCCGCTAAAATTGAATTGCATGGATGTAATTCTGGTTCATTGGATATTGAAGATGAAAATTTTGAGCCATTTGCGGAATTGATGTCTGAGAAATTATCTGGTGCAGGAAAAGGTAATGCCGTGGTTATAGCCCATGGAACGAAAGCAAATCCTAACGCGCATAAAACACTAGATGGAGATGATTATAGGCATTCATTAAGAAGAGTATTTAATGGAGGGGAGAATTTATTCAGGACCAAAAAAGAGGGAAGATTAACAGCCACTGACATCAATAAATTTTTGCGGAAGAAGGAAGATGATGGAGAAAACTATGATGGGGCATCTAGTGTACTGGAAAAATAAGCATTAGTAATATTAAGAAAGGGGTTCGAAAAAAGACACCTTGAAGGAAAAGTTTATTAAAAAAGAAAAATTGGAAATGTATTTATATAAACCACAGGACAAACCCTTACCAGATATACTCAATAAGAAGAATTCTGTAGCGAATAAAACGATTAATCCATATCCCCATGCTAAATCGCCCGTTACGGATTCAATTACGATTGTAACAACTATTGAAGCACTTGAAATTTTCAGCAATATTAAGCTTCTGAACAACGATAATCCTTTTGGTCTCAAGGAGGTTGATGAGCTTAGAGTGCCAATGAAAATCCTTAAGGAATATTTGTTAAATAGACAAGGAACGATTAGTTCAATTGATTCGACCATATATGATTGCTCTTTAGCAATGGAAAATGGAGCGTGTGAAGAAATTACAACTGAAAGCATAAATGATTATGCAATAAAAATCCAAGAAGCACTGACCAATCAAAGTATTCCGCTGGACAGTAGTTTTTCAGCAAAAAAAATGGATCGAGACGCGCAAAAAGTATACGGACATATGGATGTAAGTATCCCAATTAAAATGAAGATTAATTTTTCCTATATCGCAAAAACGCCCGGGGATAAAATCAATATTGATTATAAAAATCCAGAACCAGAAACAGATCCAACTCCGATTGGAAAGAATCGCACGAAAAAAAGTTCTGAAGAAAAATCTAAACCCAATCCAAATGAAAAGAGATTAACATACATCTATAATCAAATTAAAGCGTTAGAAGAAAGTATAACATATATGGATCCCATTAGGGATAAATATGTAACCAGAAAAGTTAAAGATACACTCTACGGAATTTGGTATATGGAACATCTACAGTTTTTCATGGACAGGATATCTGAAAATAATGATTACACCAATGTTGTAGAGCAAATGTTAATTGGTAGGCCTGAGCACTTTGAGTGTTGGAACCCAGATTCAACTGCAAACATGCAGCATACTAATGAGTCATGGAATGAGTCTGATTTTAAGGAGAAGGTATTTTACTTTAATGAAACTTTGGATGAAAAAATTAGCCTTGCAAAATTTGGAGCTATGAATCCGGAGTATTATCGCAGAGTTGAAAAAGCATATGAGGACGGTGAAATTCCATTAATGGATTGGCGAACAGGCATATTTGTGACGCCTTATAGTAAGTTTCTCCATCCAAACAAGTTACATTCAATTAAGATGCGTGGAAAGAGATTTAAAAATGATAGAAGGAGTGCTGAAACCATTGGCAATTTTGCTCGTGAATTTGAAAATAATGATGAGGGTAAAATATTGGAGCGTCAATTTAATAATAAACTGAAAGAAGCAATGTTGGCCCTATTTTATAACGAATAAAGGACTTATGAAAACACTAAAAGCCCTAATAGACAAAGCCACGCAATTACACGTAGCTCACATCAACGACACCGCCAATTATCCCATTGACGATATTTACTCCACAGATCTTAAAATCGCGGACAATAAGTTGAACGAATTAATAAAAAGTCACAACCTTAACTTCCAGGAACAAGTCATTCTACTCCTCGCTTTAGCGCCCTACTTCTCACCACAAACACTCGACATCTTCCTAGCTAAAAATCCAAATTTTGACGTGGTTTGTACAGAGTTTGGCGGCGTGAACAAAGCACCACACCGAGGGGTAATTCCAACAGGCGAAACGGCGGTCTTTTTATTGGCCGCTCGCGATCCTGAAAAGCGCAAAGAAGTGGCGAAATTATTGTTGCCCGAAGGAAACCTCTCGAAGAATAGTTTGGTAGAATTAGAAACGGTTGGTGATAACCTGCCCTTGTTTAGCGGAAAACTATTGCCAAATGATGAATTGATTCAAGTGCTTTTATACGGTGAGGTTATTCCTCCTAAACTTTCTCCCCAATTCCCCGCACAACAATTAACTACTTCCATGGATTGGAACGACCTAATCATTCCAAGCACAACACGCGACCAATTGGATGATATGAAAAACTGGTTGGAATATTATGACCAACTTCAGGCGCATCCTGAACTTGGGAAACGTGCTAAAAAGGGCTATCGCACCTTGTTTTATGGCCCGCCGGGAACTGGCAAAACCTTAACGGCTAGTTTACTTGGGAAAACGGCTAATCGGCCTGTTTTTAGAATTGATTTATCGCTCATGGTATCAAAGTATATTGGTGAAACTGAGAAAAATTTGGCAGGCGTATTTAAACGCGCCGAACATAAAAATTGGATTCTATTTTTTGATGAAGCTGACGCACTTTTCAGTAAAAGGGTCGAGACAGAAAGCTCCAATGATCGATTTGCTAACCAAGAAGTGGCTTACCTTTTGCAAAGAATAGAAGATTATAATGGAATGGTGATTTTGGCCTCTAACTTAAAGCAAAATATGGACAATGCTTTTATGCGCCGTTTTCAATCGTTGGTACATTTTCCTAAACCGGCTAAGATTGAACGCGAATTAATTTGGAATAAAACGGTGCCGAAAGATTTGCCTTTGGAACATGCAATCGATTTGGAGCAGTTAGTGGCTCGTTATGAATTAACGGCCTCGCAAATTAGTAACGTTATACAATCTTGTTTTATTGATACAGTTGCTATAGAAGGGAAGGTAATTACTCAGAAAATCTTGATGAAAAATTTACGTCTAGAATTTGCGAAAGAAGATTTACTATTTGAGGCAATGCTCTGATTATGATAAATATTAGACTTTTTTTTCTTAAAAACTCTTTGTAAAGAAGGTACAAAATTTTATATTTACGCTCTAAAAAACTAACCTAATGAAACTTGTACAAATAACCCTATTTCTAGCATTAATTTTTTCATTTAATTCTTGCAGAACAATTAAAAATTCAACAACTAAGGAAAATGATGTTGCTGGACCAACAGTAATTCAAAAACCTGTAATTGCAGACTTGGATGTAAAAGAAACTAAAGTAACTGGAACTTTCTCTGGAACGTCAAATTTTAGCATGTCATATGCCAAAAATATGGCTATTGCAGATGCGCTAAAATCGGCTAATGCAGATGTGCTTATTGAACCGCGTTTTGAAACAATTAAGTCTTTTAGAAGAATTGACGTAACAGTTACTGGATATCCTGCAACGTATAAAAATTTCCGTCCTATGGAAGCGGCAGACACAATTTTTGTCAATACAGTTAAACCAACTAAAGATATTCAACTATTTGACAATGGTGGAGGAAGAAATGTCGGTAAGATTGCTTTGATTTCTGGAGGTAGTTTGGTTGCAGCTGGTGGATTATTTTTCCTATGGCTCTTATTGTTCTAAGCAGATTAGAACAATTTAATCAACAAAAGGAACATCATTAAATACACCATTTACAACGTTAAGGCTTGAACCGTCAAGTTTATGCGCTTTAAATGAGAAGGTGCCATTCATAGTTTTGTTTAAATCATCAAGAAGTATGGATGCTATTGTTAATGTTCCTGAGTTTTCTCCTCCGCTTGAGTGGGTGGAATATTCTTCAAAGCTTTCATCTGCCAAATCAATTACGGTGGTGATATAGCTCGCGGCTGTGAGATCATATAATGCTTCACCATTATCATCCAATTGAATGAGAAAACGGTAAGAAGTATCTTCTGCAGTGAATTGAATCAAGCCGTCTTGCGTACGATCAATTTCTGGATCCGTCCCACGCCAAGTTTCACCATTGACTTGACACGTGAATTCAGCAATGCTAAGTTGTTCTATCTTTTTGCAAGAAAAAATCAGCAATAAAACGGCTAAAAAGAATATGTGACGTATGTTCATTGTGACCTAAGATAGCAATTTCAAGCGTCTTTTATCTAAATCTTGAAAGATGGATTATTGGTCATAATAAGTATATGTAAATTCCACTGTTGTTAGTTCTCCTAATTCGAAATTATTCGTTGCTATCTCAAGAATTAAACTACCGTCGTAAAAGTATGTTACTTCTTTTATAAGTTTACCTTCTGGATCTCTGACTACGGCTCGGCTAAAATCACCATAAGAATTATAGGTGTAATAATAAATGAGGTTTAGTTTGTTGTTTATGTCATAACCATATGCTTTTACCTGTTTATCGTTAACAAGAATGAAATGTAATCTGCCATCTGGATAATGATTGAAAACTGAATCTTCTTTATCAACGAAATAAGAGGCATCTTTATCGGGCGAAGTACTGCTTATTCTATGACCATTTTCATAGTAAAAACTGTCACAAAATAATTCTTCCATTATGCTATTTTGATAGTGTTTTGTGCATTCTGATTCGAGCTGCCCTTCTTCGTTATATTGATAGAATGTGGAATCAATTTCAAATTTAGACCAAACCCATTGTTCACTTATAATTTTGATATCTGGGGCATATTGCGCTGATAAAGTCCAAATTGTATTTGTGTCTGGAAAGTCGTAATCTATTTCTTTTGTAATAAGTCCACTGGGGTTAAAATAACTAACATTTACTAGCGCAGTGTCTTGTTTTTCTCCTTCGGTAGTTGTCAAGTAAGTATGACAAGTTTTGACATTGTACTTAAGGATGTTGGCAAAATCGCTATTGTCAATTATACTAAAATCATTTTGTTGACTCGTCGCATTGAAAGAAAATAAAAAAGCAAGGACTAAAAGGAAAACGGAGCGTGGATTCATTGTGAACTAATATAGCTATTTCAATTCTCTTTTATTGTAAATATGACCAACTTGTTCGCCAAAGTCGGATTAGCAGATTCGTCAAATTGATAATGAGCATCATGCTCATTTTGTACCTGCAGTTTAAAATGAAATTAAGACAATAAAAAAACCGTCTGTTCACCTTAAGTGAACAGACGGTTCTAATTTTTTTTGACTAAAGACTATATAGCCTATTTCAAACTTGAAACAACTTGAACAGTTCCTTGTCCAGAAAATATTTCACCAGTTTCTCCTTTTCCGGCATAACTAAAGAAATAAACGCCGTCTGCAACTGCTTGTCCTTGTTTGTCAGTTCCATCCCAACCTTGTGTAATATCATTAAATTCAGCAATGGTAACTCCCCATCTATTAATTACTACACAACTAAATTCTATAACAGCTTCTGATCGATAAACGAATGTAAAATCGTCATTTATACCATCACCATCAGGCGAAAAGATATTCACTGTTTCAAATTCTAAGTCATTACAGAGAATAAGGTCTTTACAAGTGGTATCTGCACAACCATTTTTGTTTTGTGCGATCAAGCATATTTCAATCGTTCCACTTACAGTGTAAGTAATTGTAAATTCCTCAAATATATCATGGGAGATCACCCAATCCGCATTTGGATTATTGAAATTCCATAATGTTGTTGTATCCGCTTCTGGATTATTTGGATTTGCAAAATACTGTGACTGGTTTGTAAAGGTCACATCAACAGGAACAATCGCATCACAATCAGTAGCTATTTGTCCTGTTTCAATTGTGAATTCTGCAATTGGATTCAATGAATCAAGTTCAAGTTGTTGTGTTAATATACAACCATTTGCATCTGTAACAGTCATTTCATAAGTACCTGGATTTAATCCACCCCAAGTTGTAGGGAGATGCGTGTCACCATTTTCTAAATTTGTCCATAAATAAGTGTAATCTGGAACTCCACCAACAGCTGAGGCAAAAATAACACCATTACCTGACTGATATCCAAATAGACGACAGTATGCTGATTCATATCCAAATTCACTAAACGTTAATTCTTCTGGCTCTGTGATTTCAAAGTCAAAAACGCGTGAACAACCATTGTCATCATTAATTGTTAGCGTATAACTGCCAGCTCCTAAATCAGTAATTTCATTTCCACCAAGTCCACTTACACCATAAGGGTCTGGTGCCCAAATGTAAACCATTTGACCATAGTCACCTTGCGCATTGAAAACTGTATCTACAATTGCTCCACCAGTTTCATCACCGTAGCATAAGACATGTGTAAGATTTATCTGCGCGTTGATGGCAAGTGGGTCAATTAACTGAATTGAATCGCTTAACTCACAACCATCTCCTAAATCAACAGTATAATAATACCATCCTGATGAAAGCGTATTGGCTGTATTAGAACCGCCTACATTTAAAAGTGTTCCTTCTATATCAGTTATTTCGATCAACTCATCACCAGTTGGTGCAATTACATCAATTGTAACCGATCCATCTGAGAATAAATAACAGGTTGGATTATTAAAGATTATTTCCACCGAAGGCGATCCAATAATAATGTCTTCCGTTACAACCGTAAGGTCAGCACAAAAGCCATCACCAGCGGTTAATGTAATCGTAAATGAACCGTCTCCACCATAAGTATGTGAGAATACATATTCATCTGTAATAGTTGTTCCATCCCCCATGTCCCAAACAACGGGAACATCTGGTGAACCAGTGTAAGTAATAGTAATTTCACCCGTTGCGCAATTCAACTCATAATCAAATGTCGCTATTGGTGATAATCCATCTCCTACAACAATTTCAATATATGACGTATCTGAGGTCAAACAACCATCCGGATCAAATGCAACTAATCTTACATTATAAACTCCTGGAGTTGTAAAGGTATACGAAGGTTCAAATTCTGTTGATAAGGCGCCACCATCATCAAAATCCCACTCATACGTCAATCCCGTACTTCCATTTTCAAAATCAACTGTAAAAGGTATACATCCTACAGCAGACGGTGATGGATTTGCATCTGCATTTACATGTGCAATTCCAAAGTCAATTTTAAACACGCCAATATCACATCCTCCGCCAGGAGTAGTACTATGAGCGCCAGGTGTTGTAGTAAAAGGTTCGCAAGAGCAAACAGCTTGATAAACTACACCACTTTCTGGATCAAATCGACTTGTTCCACCATCAACATGGTTACCACTATATAATGTTGCAAATTCTAAATCAATAGCGTCTGGTTGTAAAACTCCTAAATAAAACTCGCCTGTATCGTAAAGAGCATCATCTGTTAATGGCACTGCGCCACCAGCACCATGGCCTGAAAAATAAACATAACCACAAGCATCTACCATAAATGCAATTGGAATGAAATCCGCACCACCTGCACCTACAACTGTTCCAAATTCAAGATCTTCCAAAGTAGGAGATAATTTACAAATGAACTGATGACTTCCAGGGTTTACATAAACACCATCTGTTACTTCAGAGAGTCCGCCGGCACTTTGTCCGTATAAGAAAACGTTTCCATCAACATCTAAGTCAACAAAGAAAGCTGCATCTCTTGCGGTTGTTCCCCAATAACTACTGGCAGAAAGTGTTGCGCCATCATCAATTAAGCGAATAACAAAGGCATCTCTATCACCACCTTGATAAGTAGTTTGGTAACCTGACATAGTCATAAACTCATCAGAGGCTACACCACTCACATAAACGTTGTCGTCATAGTCTAATCTTAAACCAAGCCCACCTTCGCCATTGGCGCCACCTATATAGGTAGACCAATTTAAGATCGATAAGTCAGCAGACAAAGAGAATACTACACCATCCTGTGCTCCTCCGCCATATGCTTCTTGATAAGCACCGGCCGTTGTTGGAAAATCAGCTGAAGCCGAACAAGATGCGATAAAGCAGTCACCATCATCATTAACAACAATTTCTCCTCGGAAATTATCTCCGTAGTTAGAAGTAAGTGTGTTTAAGCCATCATTTGCATCACCACCAACAAAAGTAGATCCAATAATATCTGATCCATCCACAGTTAAGTGAGTTACAATAATATCTGTTGTTGTTCCTCCCGCTGGACCAATGCCATCATAGGCATCAACAGAGACAGGATAGTCAATAGATCGACTTGATCCAAATACGTAAAGTTCATTGTCTTCACTACAAACCATACTATGTGGTAAATCTTGACCAGATCCTCCTAAGTATGTCGCGTATAATAATGTTGAAGCATCTGGATTTAGTTTACTGATTCCAATATCTGTTGAACCTGCAAAATCAGTTTGGAAAGAACCATCCTCCGTTGGATATCCTACACCAAAAGATCGCGCTCCAGTATAAATGTTTTCTTCATAGTCATAAGTCGCACAATGTCCCCAATTTGAAACAGTACTACCTGATAAAGTAGCGCCAATTAATTCTGGATCAATCACTAATTCTAAACTTTGATCATATCCCTCTGGAAAAACAAAGCTAACAGTTGTACCGTCTAAAACGAAATCACAGGCCACTTCAACTTGTTCGCCGCCTACCATTTGATAAGCATAAGGTGCCTTTTCAATATATTCTCCAATAGAAGTAACCGAAATTAGGTTTCCATCTCTTAGTTCGATACGGTCTAAACCAGTATAGTTCATTTTGATAACTGCAGGATTAGATCCTTGTGCCACAATAAAATCATATTTAAATACATTGTTTGCACTATATACCTTCATGTCAATTCCAGTGTATAGTTCGTCATACATCATATTATTGAAAAGGGGCACATTTGAAGCCCATTTCGATTTATCTTGACCAATAAAGTAATTATGATATTCTGTTTTTTTATCAGATCCAATTAATGTTGGTGTTGCATTTGCACCCACAAAAGTTGTACGCCACGCATGTCCATTAAGCATATGCTTATCGTCATGGCGGTGCTCATCACCTGCATGACTATGTGCGGCATCCATATCGCCAGCATCCAATTGATAATAGGTAAAAACATTGTCCTCTAGAAAGACGGAACCTGTTCCCAATGGACAACGATAATTGACATTGTCATGCCATTGTCCGTCGTTCTGTATAAAACAGATACTTTGATGTCCTAATGTAGCTGCTTGATAATCTACTTGACTTGAGGCAGAAAATCCTCCAAGTAAAATAAAGCCGAATATGCTAAGTGCTAATTTCATGTATTTTAGGTATTAATATTATGTTGTGATATAAGTCACTTTACTATAAACGGAATTGACCGCCAAAAAGTTGTATCGGATGTCAAGATAATGATAATTAATCAACGCTATACGAGGATTTTGTGCATTTTTTTCCGACACTTCACTTTCAAATTGAATAAAGTAGAGACGTTTAGCTAGGCTTTGCCTGTCCATATTGACCTTTTTAGAAGTAGCGGTCGCCGAATAAATTACTTTGTCTAAAGTGTTAAAAAGTATATATACATTATATCATTTTCCAATCCAACTTTCAATAGTCGCAATTATCTCTGCTTTAGTTTCCGAATCAAAACTGGCTATTCTCGTATCATGGTGCCCTTCTGGATTGACATATTTCTTTAATCCTCGTGCTTGCGCTTCTTCGCCAAGTTCAACAGCAGTTGCACTCCAGGTGTCATATTCACCATAAATAAAGAGTATTGTTTCAGCTTTGAATTGAATAAAGTTATTGAGTTTCTGCATTGGTTCAGGATCAAATTCAGTGGCACGTCCATCTGGAGATGTGAAATCAAATAAATAATCAGACTGTTGTGACAAATATGCCTTAAATGGGGCATATTCGTAACCGTAAATGCCCATATCAGTAAGTGCGGCCCAAAAGTACGAGCGCAAATCTTCCACGCCGTGCTGTTCAAAAAATGAAATGCCGGACACTTTGAGCAAGTGCCCCAAAATGACTGAATCTGTCGCATTTGAATCGGGTAAATTATCGGTTTCATAAGCGCCCCACTGCCAAAAAGCGAAGGAGTATTCTAATACATAATATTCAAAGGCTTTTGTAATTGGGATGTCCCAAGCATAGCCATTTTTTTCTGCTACAGATGTTAGCAATTCGATCAATACTTCTTTCCGTTCAAAACAAAGTACTTGAAAATCTTGCACGGCTTGACGTTCTTCCGGTGTTGCAACTGTCTTTAAAAAACTGTAAATCCTTGGGTCTTCACGCATAAAATTAAGGGGTGCAACATAACAAACACTTGCGGCCACATCATCTGGGTAAAATGAGCGGTGCAACATGGTCGTCTGTCCTCCCTTACTAATTCCCGTGGTGATAAATTTATTGTTCGGGTAAATAGCATCTCGTATTGCATTGATAATGACATGGTGATCGTAGGCTGCATTTTCTACCGTTAAGGTTTCCCAAGGAATGCCCCTTTTTGGGATTGATTTATCAAAATAGCGGTGTTCAATTCTAATTTGATTGGCTTTTAAGAGTGCCGTTAATTCATTCGCTTTGGCAGAGTAGGCCGTATATCCTTCTAATTCGGCAACAACTGGTGCATTTGCATAATAATCGCTGACGTAAACTTTTTGCAAAAATGTTCCTGTTTTTTTATTCTTCGGATCAATTAATTGCTTAAACCAAATTTCATAACAAGACTTGAAATGGTCGCTAGTCGTAATTCTTTTTACTTTTTTAACGCCAGGAATCTTTTTTAAGCGCTTTTCTAGGTTCCTTGGAGGAACACTTGTTGCAACCTCTAAAGGTTGCACTTGAGCAAATGTAGGTTGTTCGCCTTGCAATAGAAACAAGGTTATAAATAAGAGACTAATTCTTAGAGTCGATTTTATCATAAGCTTAAAAATAAATGTTTTTTGCCACTCTGAAGGTATTGGCGTGTGCTTCAATTATGTCAGTGATTTTTGTAGAATAGCCACCACCCATACTCACAGCAACCGGAATGCCTTTTGCTAGGCAGGTTTTAAATACAAATTCATCTCTTGATTTTGCACCTTGTATGCTAACGCCTAAGCGCCCTAATTTGTCACTTTTTAAAATGTCTACACCGCTCAAATAAAGAACTAAGTCTGGTTTTACCTGCTCAATTAGACCGGGTAAAGTTTCAGCGAGTAAATTTAAATAGGCTTTATCTTCAATTCCATCTTGCACGCCAAGATCAAAGTCAGACTTTTCTTTTTTCAATGGATAATTATGTTCGCCGTGCATGCTAAATGTAAAAACGCGCGGTTCATTTTCAAAAATTTTAGCGGTTCCATTGCCTTGATGAACGTCCAAATCTACCACCATAACTTGATTGACTATACCAGCATGTAAAAGTTCCTTAGCTGAAATGGCAAAGTCATTGAACATGCAAAACCCTTCTCCACGTTCGGCAAAAGAATGATGTGTTCCTCCAGCCACGTTGAGCGACGCACCTTCTTTTAAAGCATATTTTGCACATTCTAAGGTACCATTTGAAATGTGGCGTCCACGTTGCACTAATGTTTCATGAAATGGAAATCCAAGGGCACGAATTTCTTTTTTAGATAAAGTTCCTGTCTTCAACTTCTCCCAATATTCGGTGGTATGTGTACGCAATATTTGTGCTTCAGTAAGGGCTTCTGGATGAAAAAAGTTGGATTGATCTAGCGTTCCTTCATGTAGCAATTGGGCAGGCAATAAGTCGTATTTTTCCATTGGAAACCGGTGTCCATCTGGTAAACGTTTATAGGTGTATACAGGACTGAAGGCAACTTTCATGGGTTACAAAGGTAGGAAATAGTAATTAGTGGCAAGTCCTTAGTCATTAGACAACGCGGTAGGCAATAGTTAAAGTTAACAGTTCGTAAACTACCCAAAAAACCGCAGACGTCAGTTCGAGCGTCCGCCTCAGGCGTATGTATCAAGAACAAGTCAAGCTGTGGTCTATTGACTAACAAAAACAAAAAAGCCACCTTGCATTGGCAAGACGGCTTTTTTGTTTTTGTTAATACTTCGTATTACTTAATACCAATCTGTAAGTTGTCGGCAGTAATAATTTTTTCCATTGAATCTTTGAATAATTGATAATCCGCCAATTCAATTTTAGATTGTTTGAAGTGAATTTTTCTGTATACTTTCAATACTCCAGCTTCAACTTTAAATGATAATTCATAATCAATCAATTCATTTGAAAGAGAAACATTTTCTGGTTTTTCTGCGAGGCGTTTTCCTTCGGGCATTGTAATTGAAAGATTTTCGACTGCAACAGAAAAGCTGAAGTATTTCCATAATTCAACACCATATTTACGATCATCAACAGATAAAAAATCAATTGGCTCAACATTATCTGTAATTGGAACTTTTACAATTTGTAGTGATCCAATTTTCGTGTATGGATTGCTTACTGTATAATCATATTTATAAGCCACAGAATCAGAATTGTTTTCCAAGGTTTCATCAAATTCAACATTGTCTAATTTAATGTTGGCAAAATCACCTGTAATCGCTTCTTGCATTGATTTTTTACGAGCCTCTTCTCCGTCATCTCTATAAGAAGATCGCATTCCTCCGCCTGATGCTCCAGTCTTCACATTGTCTTTCTTTACAATCATCTTATTCTCCGTTAATTGCACTTCAGTTGTTCTGTAAATTGCATTTGGTAATGATTTTGAACGTGGTAAAAAACGAGGCTGAATGTCTTTGTTTGTTGGATCAATTTCTAAAATAAACGATCCTTCTAGAGAGGAAGACACTGTTGAAAATGGATATAAATCTGTTGTTAATTCAACAAATTTTTCTTCTCCTTCAAGATTAACCTTTGCAATACAATGGTTAAACTCAATGGATGGTAATTCCATTGCATGTTGTCCTTTATTTCGCGTATTTACAAGCACTAAGCCAGCATCAATTCCTACTTCTTCACACATGGCAACAAATAGCGTTGAAACATCTTTACAATCTCCAATTTTAGTTGTAATCACATCTGATGCTTTTTGCGGAACTAATCCCGATTGTCTAAATGAGATAGATGAGTAACGAATTTCGTTTACTATGTATCCGTAAATATCACTAATCATTTCTCTTTCTGTCAAACCATCAGTTCCATCAGGGAATAGCGTTTTTACAGATTCTTTTACTTCAAAATCAACCTTTGCTTTTGTAGCAGCTAAATCTGAATACCACTCAGAAACGAAACTCCAATCTGGCATACTTGAATAATGTAAGGTTCTTCCAATATCAACTAATGGCGGCATAAATCCTTCTGACTTGATACTTTCATTATCTTTAGAAGAATAGATGATTACGGTTTTACCGTCAACATTTTTTTCCTCCTTGTTAATTTCACCGTTCGCAACACTAAACTTCACTGGAACTTCCTTCTCATCATATAAAATTGAAAATTCAATGTTTTTTGAAGGAATGAAATAATCGAAATATTGTTTTCCCCAATAATGTTCCGCTAAGTTTCCTTGGTAATAGTTTTGAAATTTGTATGAAAGGAAAATTCCATCACCTGGTTCGAGGTTAGTAAATACGCAATAATTGCCAGATGTTTCTGCAACGTTTTTAGTTCCGTCAGCTTTTAAAACTTCAGCCTTTTCAATAATTAATTTTTGAGACCCTGATCGTTGAATTGAATACTCTTTCCAAAAATCTACCCCAGCTTTATCAAATACTTTAATCACAGAAAAGTGTCTTTCTTCAACGGCACCTTTTTCATGAATTACAACTTGCTTTTCTCTTGTAACAATTACAGAATTGTCCTCAGGATAATCCTCTGCACTTGGAGCATTTTTATAGATTTCGTAATAATCCTTTTCAACGAAATAGTCAAATGGGTTCTCAACTCCTTCAATATCTCTTATACGTTGGCGGGCATCAAAATCTGTAGGATCATAAATGATTGCTTTTTTGAAGTGTTCTAGCGCTTCGCTTTCGTTTTCCATGTCCATTAAAATCTCACCCTTTTTAGAGTATAAATTTCCAACAAACGGTGCAAGCTCTATGGCATCATCTAAATAATTTAACGCAGTTTGGTGTCTATTTAGTTGATAGTAATAATCTGCCAAATCAATCATAAGACCAATTGCGTATGGCTTAACCTCTAACAGTTTTTTGTATTCAGTAAAAAACTGTTCAATCATCTTTCTATTATACCAAGACCATGCATATTTACGTTGAATGCTTGAAGAATAATGCTTTTTAAGATATTTCTTAAGCACTTTTTGAGCCCCTTTTACATCTGCATCTTTTTTAATTAAGTACATATAATTTACAAAAGTTTCGTCGTTTGGATAACGGGTATAACCTTCCTCAATTATGTCTAACACCTTTTGGTTATTCTCTCTCGCAGATTCTAGCTTTATTTTTTTTTCTAAATAACTACCATTCTCACCAAGCGCAACTCTAAGACCTTCTAAAAGGTCTTCAGCCTCATCATAATTTTCGTTTGAAATAGCTTCATTGAACTCTAATATTAACGACAACCTGTTATCAGGTTCAATCATTTTTAATTTTTCAGTGGCAGCTCCCAATTCAGTTTCATTTCCTTGGTCAATATAAAGCTCTAATAATTCTACTAAAATTAAAGTATTGTCTGGGGCTAATTTTTCTGCTTTTTTAAGCACACGTTGCGCTTGATTGGTTTTCCCATTATCTAAATAAATACGTGATAAAAGAATATAGTATAATAGATTTTCTGGATTGTTTTTGACTTGCTCCTCAAAATAAACTTCCTGCGGCAATTCAATTCTATTTAGATTTTCGCCACCAACTTTAGGGTAGTCGCCATAGTTTGCTGAATGCGTAAAGTTATTTAAAGGATTACCTTTCTCATCTGTAATACGCACCATAAAGTTTTGGCTAGAAATTTCACTACTTCCAATTTGAAGCAATAAGCGGTTATTTCCTTTTTTCAGCTTTATTTTAGTACGGTACGTGTCTGCATAATTATCATACTCTTCTGATTCTGAAAGTACCAAACAATCGTTTACCCAAGCTTTTAATGAACCTGATGTGCCAATTCTTAATTCAACTTCTTGGTCAACTTGGCTATTTACAAATGATTGCGCAAATATGATTGCGTTATCTGTATCAAAATGATAGGCTGGTCTAATCCATTCTCCCGTTCGGAAAATTTCACTTTTAAACCAATGCACGTCTGCTTCTTGCTTGTTTTTAAAACGCGCACTTAAAGTTGGTTGATTGATAGGACTGTAATTCTTGTCGAATCCACTGGCAGAGATATTTTCAAATTCTCCAACCACTTGCCATTTACTTAAACTTCCTGATTGTTCAATCTCACTCAAATGACCTTCAAAATCACCTATGTCATAAGCCCAATTTCCTCGGGCACCATGAATATTAGATTTAATTGCTCCGTCAACAGCAGGGTCAGCCAATATTTCAGCAAAAAATGCCTCTCTTTCTTTTCTTTGCTCTATACGAGAAGAATAGATGGCCGTTGTACGCCAAAATGCAACTAAATACTCCGTTTTTTTGTCCGTTAATTTATAGAAACTTTTAAACGCTTGCATTGCTTTATATGACCTTAGATCATTGTCATAAAGAATGGTTAGCATTAACCATGCCTCTTGATTTGTAGGATCTGATACAGTCTTGTTTTCCAATTCGGAAATTGCAGCTTTGTAATCGTTTTTTTTAAAGAGATCCCAAAAATTGTCAAGACCATTTTGTGCTGTCAAATTCACGCTGAATAGGAGAAGAAGACCTAGGCTTAAAAGAATTCTCATAAGTAGATTTAATTTATCTTTTTGTTAAGTTTCACACAAAGATAAAAATCTAAGCGAGGTAGCTATTACTGATAATCAAAGAATTAATGTGATTTTTATCAGTGTTAATCGATTAAGGAAGGTCATTAGTCGTATTTTTTAATCGTTTGAATCCGAAATAGGCGATTAAAAAAGCAATCATTGGCAAAGCTGCAATAATGTAGTAAACTTTATATTCTAAATGATCGTAAAGTGTTGATCCTAAGATTAAAAATGCCGCCAACGCAAATGAGTTAATGGATTCACTCACCCCCATTACTGCTCCTTGCTTTTTGGGATCGGCGTGTATAGATATGAGCGCGTTAAAGGTCGGAAAACTAAGCGATAACCCTAAGTTCATTATATAGTAAAAAGCAATATACAACCAAAAATTTGCCGTTAGTGTAATGCAAATTAATCCAATTGCAGATAGTGCTAAGCCAATTAATAGCGTTCGAAATTCACCAATTTTGCGAATTACAATGCGTGATAAAAAGGCTTGGTTAAAGGCTAAAAACAGCCCAACTACCAGCATAAATAAACCGAGTTCCGTTGCACTAAATTCAAATAAATCAATAATAAAGAGCGCAATAGTTGACATATACAATGCCATCATAATTCCGAAAAAGAATTTGGTTAAAAAGAGGAGTTTAATAATTGGTTTCGGATCAATTTCTTTAATCCGTCGCAGAATTAAAAAGCTGTTTAATATAGACTCCTTTTTGCGTGGAGTTCGGTTTTCTTTTGGATGAGATTCTTTAAGCCAAACAATAATAGCGATCAACGTAAAAACGGAAATAGCCGCCGCGGCAATTAAGGTTCCTGTAAATCCAATACTTGTAGAGGCCGTAACTCCGCCTATGCCTGGCCCAATAATTAGTCCAAGCCCCGCTATTCCACCCAAATAACCAAAAATGTATGACTTTTCTTCACGTGTTGTAATGTCAGAAACATAAGCATTAGAAACCGATATGTTTCCGCCCGTAATGCCATCCAATGCTCGTGAAGCGCCAATAATGATTAAAGCTAATGAAATTCCAAAAATGCTAATGTCGGGCAAATTCAGTGCAATTAAAAATATAAACCAACTGAGCAAAGTTCCGGCTTGACTAATGACCAAGATCGGTTTTCTACCTAGGGAATCTGAAAGTGAGCCCAAAAATGGTGCGCCCAAAAATTGGAAGCCCGCATAAAGTGTTAGTAACAGTCCATAAACCCATTTATCAGCGCCATAACTTTCAACAATAAATGGCAAAACAGGCATTAGAATACTAAAGCCAAGTACATTAACAAAGGTGAGGAGGTATGCTGGAAGAAGTCGCTTATGCATTAAGCTGCAAAGTTAACCAAAACAAACCAGCGTTATACAATTTTATAAGGTCATTTCTTGTGTTGTTAAGAACCCGATTAAATCTGCTTTGGAATAGATTGGAGACGAGCAAAACGAAGCCGTACACATGAATAACGTACCAGCATCAAAGCCGCCATAAAAGTCAGCATCTTCCGCAGTCATTTGACCAAGTGTTAATACATCAAAAACAAAATATGAACCAGGGTTTAGCAAAAGTGTGGATAGATATTCAGCCTTTAACTTTTGTTGCTGCCCATCTGTAATGAAAACGGCATGAAAAGGCGCTTCTTTTAATTCAGTTCCCGCTTTGAAAGAAAGTGGAAGTGTGGTTTGTGACTTCGCTAATTGTTTTTTATTAAGGCGGTTATATATGATTAATGCGTAGTTTTTAAAAGTGTCTAGTTCTGTTATGTGGCCCAAAAGGTTAAAGGTTGTTACGGCTCTAATATTATTGCGTGGAACAATGGTTGGTACAATTGCTAATTCTCCTGCGGCAGATTGAATGCCATTGGGCGAATCAAAACGATTGATAAGTTCATAGGCCAAAGACGTAGATTTTTCGAGCAATTCGGGTTCTTGTGTAATTTGGTAATAACGCATGAGCGCATCTAAGAGTTTACGATTATCTTCAAAAGAGTAAATGTCAGTTTCACCTATTTCTCGTGAATAAAGTCCGGCCGCTGTGTTAAATTCCATGAGGATATAGTTGAGCATGAGACGGCCTTTTTCTAAATATGTTTGATTCCCCGTTGCAGCCCATAAATTACTTAAGGCTATGCACATTGCCGCATTTTCTTTGAGATAGATCTTTTTATCAACTGCAGGTATTCCTTCTGCTAATCGTTCTGATTCTGATAGGTCGTAATATTCGCCAGAGTGAACACCTGAAATTAAATCAGCGTTTTGACTGTTCCAATAAAGCGGTGTTGCATTTCCTAAAAAACGATCACAATAGGATAAAATAAGTTGTGCTTGCGTTATTGATTCGCTTGTCTCGGTTTTTGCTGCATAGTAACAATAGGCGTTAATATAATCGGCTTGTACTCTTAATATTTTTTCAAAATGTCCATTATTCCAACTTTTTTTAGCTGAATATTGATAAGCGCCACCCCAAACTGGATCCACTAATTGGTAAGAATTTTTTACCGTTAAATCCGTCCAGTTTTTTAAAGTGTCATTGCCATTATAAAACTGTAAGCCATGTAAAATTCCTTGTGATTCCAAGGACTTTGTTTTCCAATTATAGCCGCCCTTTTTTAAATCGATATTTGCAATAAATTGCTTAGAAAGCACGGTTTCATTCACCGCCAAACTGTTTGAATTTCCTGAATTTCTATCTGGTAAAGGAACAGGGTTTTTACGAATATTTTTTAGATCTGCTAGAAACGCATTTTTTTCTTGAAAACCCCTTAAGCGCAATAATTCATCACCATTTTCATTCATTACAATTATGGCTGGCCAGCCCCAAGGTTTGTACGCCGCATATAAATCTGGACGTGCATCCTGATCCTCACGACAAAGAATAAAATTGACATCTAAATAACGTTGCACCGTTGCGTCTGAATAAGTGCTGTCGTCCATAACATGGCACCAATGACACCAATTCGCTCCTACCTCCAACAAAACCAATTTCTTCGTTTCGGCAGCTTGCTCAAATGCGGCGGGATTAAACTTTTGCCAATTTATTTCTGTTTTTAAATCAGCTGCAGCATCTGTTGCATCACTTGGTCCAGTGCATGATAAAAGATAAAAAAGTGGGATTAGAGCAATTAATTTGGTTTTCATATGCTATTTTATTCCTTATTTTTAATACCATAACTGTGGTTTTTTCTACAGTTATGAATTCAATCGGTTAAATTTGAAAAAATGAGTAGACTTATTTTCGTATATCTACGTCTACCTGTTGTATCTGGATTTAATGTAAGCGTAATTTTAAATAGAAAATGCTTAATACGTTCAATTTTAGGTAAATTGCACGTCAAACATGAAGTACATTATACTCAGCATTTTTTGTCTTTTCATGGGGTTAACTCATAGTCAAGTTATCTCCAGTGAATGGTCGAATGCGCCATTTAGTGACTTAGGGATTGCTGAAAATAATGGCCGTTATGACAAAATCATGGAGGCTGAAGTGCTTTATTATGGGTTTTATGGCCCATATTCGTTTTACTTTATTGCTGATGGGATAATTATTGGTCAAAAGGAAAAATTGACTCCGGAAGAATCTTGGGAGCGGCATGAAAAACAAGAAAAGCGAGAAATTGTTTTACCTATTACCTTCAACTATTTTAAGATCAAATGGCAAAATTCTAATCCAGACGTAACACTGGTCCCATCAGATAAGAATAATCATACACTAAATTTTCAAGATCAATACAATACTGAAAAAACACTAAAATCCGCAACCTATAAAAACTTGGTTTACCGGAATATTTATGACAATATTGATTTAGCTTTTATCTTGCCAGAAGAGGGTGGATTAAAGTATTCTTTTACACTCCATCCTGGAAGTAATCCGAAAAATATTATAATGGCATTTGAAGCTGCGACCGCAACGTTGGATGAATCAGGACAAATGACAATTCTTTCAGAAATTGATGCCTATCGCGATCATGAACCAAGTGCATGGTATGATTCTAGTGAAACTTCGATTTCAGTTGTCTATGGACAAGCAGATGACGGGAGTATGCGTTTTGAACTAAGCGACTATGATGCATCAAAAACGGTGGTTATTGATCCCTGGTTAGTGCCAGCATTGCCTTTTATAGATAGGCAGCAGGCTTATGATATAGGAATGGATTTTGACGGGAATGTGTCAATATTAGGTCAATATGGAAATCAAGTGGCGCATTATGATAATACAGGTTTATTAGAATGGGTTTGGACCTTTCCAGGAGAATTAAATGAATTTTATGGTGATATAGATGTCAATCAATACTCGGGTCATACTTATTGCATGTACATGGGGCTGTTTTTAGGAATTCAAGATATTTGGCGTTTAGATTTGGATGGAGTAGTAAGCGAGGCTATTTATTTAGATCCAAGTGATGATGATCCAGGAGAATTGTGGCGGATGAGTTATAATGCTGTGACGGATCAATTGGTGATTGGTGCGGGAGGTTTACCTCGTGCTTCACACCTTTGTGTTGTTGATGGTGATTTAACAAGCAATAACCGCTATGCACCATTAACGCCTATGCCACCAAACTTAACTGATGCGACTTTCTTAGAGGTCGATCCTTGTGGTGAATATATTTATTTCCTTTGCTCTGGAGACGCAGGTATAGATGGAGGGATAACGGAACTTTATGATGATGTTTTATATAAGGTTCAGCAAGCTGACCCAACAATTATTCTTTGGGAATCAGCAACATTTCATCATTACGAAGAAATTTCTTGTATTGGTTATTTAGGACGAGAAGTAGAAACGGGAGAAGGGCCGGATTGGTATTCGCCTAACGGACACAACGGTATTGCAGTTAGTTATGATGTGTATACATATGATGGAGATACGCTGAATCGCTGGGATAAAAGTACAGGAGACTTTTTAGGAGCTGTGAGTGTAACGCCTTTAGATTTTACAATATATGGTGACCTTGCATTTTGTGGAGGAATTGATACGGATGTTTGTGGTAACGTGTATGTTGGAACGGAAGATAGCCTTATTAAATACTCGCGAGAATTAGAATATTTGGAGGCCATTGCTTTACCTGATACATGTTTTGATTTACGCATTGCTAAAGAACGGATGAGCACCTGCGGGGCCGACTTTGTAGAATCGTATGATTTTCTAGATTTGGTGGACTATTCTATGTCCTCAACTCCCCAACCTTGTGGCGAATGCACTGGAACAGCCAGTATTGATGAAACTTCAACCATTTGTCCTGAATTGACATTTGCCTCGGTGCTTTGGAGTCCAGGTGGACAAACAACAACAACGGCTACTGATCTTTGCGTTGGCTGGTATACAGCCACCATCACCTGGTCTAACGGTCTGTGTGATTCTATTGTGAGAATAGATTCAGTTGAGGTAGTGCTTGGTGCGCCGGGTGAATTGATTAAAGATATAACCTTGCAATCATGCAGTGATGATTGTGACGGAGAGGTTGAGATTTCTGTTACGGGTGGTTTTCCGCCTTTCGTTTTTGATTTAGAAGGTGATATAAACGCTACTGGAATTTATACGGACCTCTGCCCTGGGGTTTATGATTTATTAGTAACTGATGATGACGGATGTGTTTTCATAGATTCTGTTGTCATTATCGAAGTTGATTCTTTAATTGTGAGCGAGATTATTACGGATGAAGCTTGCGAAGGTGCTTGTAACGGAACAATAACATTAACGCCTGAGGCTGGCGTAGCGCCTTTTGTTTTTAGTTTGGATGGAGCCGAAGGTGCATCAGGTTACTTTGAAGATCTATGCGTAGGAACTTATACGATAACCGTTGTTGATTCTAATGGATGCTCTTATGAAAATACGGTAACAATTTCTGTTGGCGAAAGTTTAGGACTGGACACAATAGTGGCTAATAATCCAACGTGTTATGGATTTGCAGATGGATCTGCAACAGTTGCTACTGCAATTGGTGTTGAGCCAATTACCTATATTTGGGTTCCAGAAAACCCTGTTGAGGGAGCAACTTATAATAGCATGACCGCTGGTACATACGAAGTATATGCTATGGATGCTGCTGGTTGTGTTGATACACTCATTTTTGAATTGCTGCAACCAGATTCTGTTTATGTTGATTTGAATATAATAAACCCTATTTGTTTTGGTGATCCTACAGGAATTGCAGTAGTAGATTCGGTCTATAATGCACAGGGAAACTTAGATAATATCACATATATTTGGTCACCAGATCCTGCAAATGTAACTGGCGTTGGTGCAGATTCTTCTTATCAATTATCCGCAGGTAATTATACACTTACCGTGAATGATGATTTGGGTTGTTCTAGTGTAATTACGTTTACAATTTCTCAGCCAGATGAATTGGTCTTTTCCGAATTTGGCTATGACCCTACTTTTTGTCGCTTGTTTGAAAATCAATCTGGTAACGGTGTAGTATACGCGGCGGCCACTGGTGGTACATCTGGGTATGAATATGATTGGATCAATTTGGAGACCTTAGAAACTTCTGAGAATTCAACTTGGGGTGGTCTTGATCCGGGGCTTTATCGTATTATTATTACAGATGCGAATGGCTGTACTTTAATGGAAACCGTTCAGTTGGACTCGGTTAATCCAATAGCTGCGTTTACGGTAGATTCAGATCAACTAAATGAAGACTGTGAAGGAACTGAATTGGTGATTGCCAATTTTATCAACGAGTCTCAATATTTTGCGAACCCAAATAATCCAGTCGCGGATACTACTTTTTTCTGGAATCTGAATCATCCAAATGCAAACTGGATGATTTCGCATGATTATTTTGAAGTTATCGACACTTCTTATGTGGGTGAGGCCATTTATGAAGTTTGTTTGGTTGCTCGAAACAAAAATGGATGTTCAGATACCACTTGCAAAAATATAATTGTACATGTGCAGCCTGAATTTGTCGCACCTAATATTTTTACACCAAGTGGAAATGGGATTAATGATGAATTTACATTTGAATTTAGCACCCTAGGCATTGAAACATTCCACTGCACAATTGTTAACCGTTGGGGAATTGCTGTAGCCGAATTGAACAGCGTTACAGACGGTTGGGACGGAACAGACCGCAACGGAGATGATTGCACAAACGGCGTCTATTTTTATACTTACCAGGCGGTGTCAACCAATAGCACTGTTTTCAATGGACAGGGTAATGTGCAGTTAGTTCGGGAGTAGAAATAGATAGAGTATGTTTTCAAGGATTACCTGTGTAATAATATTCCTTATATCCAATTTAGCATTTGCTCAAAATGTTGCTGAAAACTGGATGTCCAAACCCTTTTCAAATTTAGGTTTCGCTGAAAACAAAAATTTATTTGAACCGGTAATGAATGATACGGTTTTGTTTTATGCTGATTATGCACCCTATAAAATTTTTTTTACTAAAAATGCAATCGTATTTGGTCGGCCTGAAGTATTGACGGATCAAGAAAACCACGGACGCAAAGAAAAGGCCGAGAAAGGTCTAAATTCTGAGCCACTAAATTGGAATTATTTTAAAATTCAATTTCAAAATACAGATTCTGAGCCCAGAATTGATCCATTAGAGAAATTACATCACACTAGAAATTTTCAAAATCCACTGAATCACAGCGAAACTATTAAAGCCAATAGTTATAAGCATTTGCTTTATAAAAGTATTTATCCAAACATTGATTTATTCCTAGAATTACCTGAAGAGGGTGGGCTAAAATATAGTTTTATTGTCCATGCGGGAGGTGATTATAAGATGATTGAAATGAAATATATAGGAATTGATGTCAATCTAGGAGTAAATCAACAATTAAGTTTAAGCAATAACATTCATGATTTCACTGACCATGCACCAACATCTTTCGCTCAAGGAAGTGAGATTGAGAGTCAATTTATAGTGGAAAACAATACTGTAAAGTTCAGAGTTGGCGATTATGATACGTCGCAAGAATTAGTCATAGACCCTTGGCTGGAGACGGAGCTTCCCGCAGAATTTTTTGCATATATGAAAGCGTATGAAATTGGTTTTGATTATGCTGGAAATTGCATGATTTTAGGAAATGTTGGAAAAATGATTGCGCTATATGATGATACGGGTGATTTACAATGGGTTTGGGAATCCTTAAACGCTATTTTTAGCTGCGGTGATATTACAACTAATCCACTTACAGGAGATACGTTTTATCCAAAAGCGTTGGCTGGCCCTACCGATCGAATTGATGTTACTGGTGTGTTATGGGGAACAAGCGATTTTGACCTAGATGGTCCTAATCCATTCGAGAAATGGAAAGCTAAGTTTAATGAGGAAACGGAGGAATTGGTTCTTGGGAATGGCAGTACAACTGGCGCCGCTACGGTTACAATTATTAATGCTGATTTTACAGGAGAAACTTTTTACGAAGGTGTGCCGGCTCCTTTTGGTGAAATAAGAGATGTTTCTGCTATGACATTAGATCCTGACGGCACAGCAATCTACTTATCAATTGCCTCTGAAATCTATTATGAGGGAGACTCACCTTATGATAATCGATTGTACAAATTGGACTATTCTGATCCGAATACAATTCTTTGGGAGACCGATTCAGAATTCGAGTTTGTTGAAGTGAGCAGCGTTGCATACGGCCCACCTCTTCCATTCATGTCTAACGGGTTTAACGGTATGGTATGTGGAACTGAGTTTCTTTACGATTATGATGGAAATGAAATCAGAAGATATAATAAAATGACGGGTGAATTTTTAGGATCCTATTTCTTTCCAGATGAAATTCCTTTTGCACAAGCTGGACTGGACGTAGATGAATGCGATAATTTGTATGTAGGGAAAAGTGATAGCATTGTTATTTTCTCTCCAGAATTGGAATTGATTGGAGGATATGAAATTCCTGGAGTAAATCATGATTTAGTGATTGGAAACTCAAAGGTTTATTGCACGGGAGATGGCTTTGTTGCAGAATTTGATGTTGTTGGAGGTGCGTCAATCAACGTTTCGGCAACTTCAACCTTTTGTGCAGGGTGCAATGGAACAGCAACTTTTTCTGGGTTGGCATGCGGCATTGTTGCTATAGAGCCGGAATCCATTTTGTGGAGCCCGAGCGGATCAACTGATGTTACAGCGACAGATTTATGTGAAGGTTGGCATATTGCAACAGTTACCTGGTTAGACGACGAAGGAGAGACGATAACTGTGATTGATTCAGTTATGGTTAATAGTGAAGATATTGATATACTCGTAACTATGTCCGTGGTAGATGAATCTTGTTTAGGTTCATGTAATGGAGAGGTTATCATCACACCAAGTTCGGGAGAAGCGCCTTATACATATGATTTAGACGGCGCGGTGAATGCCACTGGAGTCTTTACTGAGTTATGCGCAGGGACCTTTGATGTAATTGTGACAGATGTAAATGGATGTGATTTTATTGGAATAGTTATTGTCGAGAGTGCTGGTGGTTTGGGCTTGAGTATTTTAACGTTTAATAATCCAACTTGTTATGGCTTTACAGACGGTTCAATTACTGTTGAGACAGCTGAGGATTTTGATGATGTAACATATACATGGGTTCCAGAAAACCCAATTGAGGGTGCTACGTTTAATACAATTGGCGCTGGTACTTATGTTGTTATTGCGTCTGATGATTCTGGTTGTACAGATTCACTGGTTATAATTTTGAACAACCCCGATTCTTTATGGGCAGAAATTGTTACCGAAAATCCATTATGTTATGGAGATTCTACAGGCTTTGCAGTAATTACAGAAGTGCATGATGCGCAAGGCGATTTAGACAATATCTCCTATTTTTGGGCGCCCAATTATTTTGGAGGTGAAGGTGTTGGAGTAGATTCAGCTTATAATATGCCAGCAGGTAATTATACCGTAACCATTAATGATGATAATGGTTGTTCTAATGTGATGGATTTTACAATAACTGAACCAACAGAACTCGTGTTTTCAGAATTTGGTTTTGAACCTGCCTTTTGTCGCTTGTTTGGCTATCAATCTGGAAATGGAGTAGTATTTGCAGCAGCAACAGGTGGAACGCCAGACTACACGTATGAATGGTTAAATTTAGAAACTTTAGTAACGACGGATAATTCAACATGGGGTGGATTAAACCCGGGTGCGTATCAAATCACAGTGACAGACAATAATGGATGTACGTTAATTGAAACCATGCAGTTAGACTCAGTCAGTCCAATTGCAGCGTTTACTGTTGATTCTGATCAATTGAATGAAGACTGCGAAGGAACAGAATTGGTGATTGCGAACTTCATAAATCAATCTGAATACTTTGCTAATCCTAATGATCCCGGAACAGACACTACTTTTTTATGGAATTTGAATCATCCAAATGATCCTTGGATTATTACGCATGATTATTTTGAAATTATGGATACCAATTATGTTGGCGAAGCCGTTTATGAAGTATGTCTAATTGCTCAAAATAAAAATGGTTGTGCCGATACTACATGCAAAAATTTGATCGTACATGTTCAACCAGACTTAATCGCGCCGAACATTTTTACACCTGGTTCTAATGGTTTAAATGATCAATTTACTTTTGAGTTTAAAGCCTATGGAATGGAAACGTTTCATTGTACAATTGTAAACCGTTGGGGAATTATAGTGGCTGAACTCAATGACATAAATCAAGGTTGGGACGGTACGGATAGAAATGGAGACAATTGCGTTGCAGGAGTTTATTTCTACATATATCAAGCAATAGCAACAAATGGAATTGCATTTGACGGACAAGGAAATGTCCAGTTAATTAGAGAGTAGTTCTAAACTATATTTTCATTAAGTATCAATGAATTAAGCGATTTAGAGTCGTAGAATTAAGATGAATTTTGGTGTAGTTTTAGACCTTAAACTGTCCAAAATTTTCTAAATTGCGAACTATGCGATTGATAAAAGTACTTGCCCTCATAATTTTAAGTTCCAGTGCCTCGGCACAGCCCCTTAATTATGGTCATTTTGGCGCACCTGTAGAAGATGAGCCAACTGAGGATAGAGCAGCCGGGTGTTCACCTGCATCAGCTTCAACTTT
Organism: Crocinitomix sp.; assembly: GCA_047623705.1. Lineage (GTDB taxonomy): Bacteria > Bacteroidota > Bacteroidia > Flavobacteriales_D > Crocinitomicaceae > Crocinitomix. Next base: position 8,543 of record JBLHOW010000008.1, on the reverse strand, counting down.
TTTGGAATTTAACAATGTAAAAGCGTTGATTCACTCTGGAGGGAACTTATGGCAAATTTCAGGACAAAATTTTTCGCAATATGAAGTGCCAAAAGGGTCAGGAATTATGGCACTGTTTACATCAGCACTTTGGTTAGGTGGAATTGACATTAACGGACAATTAAAAATCGCAGCCGTTCGTTACCGTCAAGGACAAGATTATTGGACCGGACCATTAACAGATGCTGGTGATGCTGAAATTATTCCAGCAACCTGTCAAGAATACGATCGACATTATGTAATAACTCAAGATGAAGTGCGCGAATTTGATGCGTGGTTTAAAGCTGGTTTAACAGATGCGGAGGAAGGCACAACAACACAAGCAGACGAATTTTCCGATTATGAAATTCCATTGTCAATTTTAGATTGGCCAGCACATGGTGACCCTTCATTAGGACAAAATTTTTATCTCGCACCCTTTTATGATCGGGATGAAGACGGAATTTATGAACCTACAAATGGCGATTATCCTTTATACGATATTGAAAAAGAAGTAGATTGTAGATTAGATAGAACTGTGACATTATTTGGTGACCAAACCATTTGGTGGGTGATGAATGATAAAGGAAATATTCACACCGAAACAGGTGGTGATCCATTAGGAATGGAAATCAGATGTCAAGCATTTGCGTTTGCTACCAATGATGAAATTAACAATATGACCTTTTACAATTATGAATTGGTCAACCGTTCTACGCAAACACTTTACAATACCTATTTTGGAGTATTTATTGATGGTGCACTTGGTGGGCCGAATGATGATTTTGTCGGTTGTGATGTAAGCCGTGGATTAGGATATACTTATAATGGAAATGCTTTTGATGCGACAGATGGCGGTTACCTGGGTTATGGGGCAAATCCACCTGCGGCTGGGGTTGACTTTTTTGAAGGACCTTATTTAGATAATGATGGACAAGATAATCCAATTTATATTGAAGATAGCATTGGCCTAGCAGAAGTGAATGCTGGAAATGGAATTCCATATTCAGGCTTAGGAATTGGGTATGGAGATGGAGTAGTGGATAATGAGCGATTGGGAATGCGCCGATTTTTATATTATAACAACCTAGGTGGTGGAGGAATTGCTGCACAAACAGATCCTGTTTCTGGACAAGATTATTATAATTATTTAAGTGGTTTTTGGAAAGATGGAACACCATTTGTTTATGGTGGAAGCGGTCATCAAAGTAATGCAGATGCCTTGCCAGATGTAAAATCTGATTATATGTTTCCAGGAAACACGGATCCATTAGGATGGGGAACAGAGGGTGTCCCACAAGATGTTTGGACAGAGCAAACTGCAGGAAATGTTCCTTTTGATAGAAGATTTGCACAATCGGCTGGGCCGTTTATTTTAAGACCTGGAGCGGTCAATAATATTACTACTGGAATTGTTTGGGCGCGCGCTTCAACGGGAGATCCATTTGAATCAGTTGTGGCACTACAAAAAGCAGATGACAAAGCCCAAGCCTTATTTGATAATTGCTTTAAGGTTTTAGATGGTCCTCACGCACCAGAGTTATCCATTCAAGAAATGGAAAACGAATTGATTATTTCACTTTACAACGGCGTTAGTTCAAATAATGATGGTGAACATTATACTGAACTTGATCCGTTTATTGTTAACCCTGACGGCGAAGGTGAATTTGATAATTTTTATCGTTTTCAAGGCTATCAAGTTTATCAATTAGCCGATCCTACCGTTTCTCCAACCGAATTGAATAATGTCGATAAGGCCCGTCTTGTATTTCAATGTGATATACGCGATTCAATTAGCCGCTTGGTGAATTATGCTTTTGATGATGAAATTGGTGCTTCAGTTCCACAGGTAATGGTAGTTGGCGAAAATGAAGGGATTCAACATTCATTCAGTGTCAAAGATGATTTATTTGCAATAGGAGATCGTAAGTTGGTCAACTTTAAGCGTTATTATTATATGGCAGTAGCTTATGCTGCCAATGAATTTAAAAAGTATGATCCAGATTCACCAACCAATTTAAACGGTCAGAAAAAACCATACTTATCTAGCCGTAAAGGTGCAATTGGTGAAATCATTTCTTACGAGGGAATTCCACACTCTCCTAATCCAGAAAAAGGAGGGACTATATTTAGCGTTGATTATGGCTATGAATTACCGGTTACTCGAATTGACGGATGGGGTAATGGAGGAAATTGGACAGAACTCTCAGCTGCATCAGAAACAGAAATATTAGCCAATGGAAGTTTGGATGAATTAAGCTACGCTTCTGGCGGAAGTCCAATTCAAATTAAAGTCATTGATCCATTAAATTTACCCGCGAATGATTTTGAAATTTATTTCACAGCACCAGATGATGAAGATATAGACACGGCTGCCTGGTATATTGTAAACCTAGGAACAAATGACACGCTCTATTCTAAAAATAATATAGATTTTGCGAGCGATCAACTTATTCCTGATTGGGGAATTTCAGTATCCATTATTCAAACTAATTACAGCAATGAAACCTTTGGTTATTTAAGTTATGAAACAGATCCGATTGGTGCTGCATTAACCTTTGCAGATTCATCTAAAAGATGGTTAATAGGTAATGAAGATACCGATCAATTTAATGCGACTAACTGGCTGCGCTCAGGAAATTTTGAACCAGAAACAGACGATTGTTTAGGAGCAATTTTTGTGAATCCATGCTATTACCGAGATAAAAATGTAGACTTTCAACAGCATTATGAAGGATTGATAGATGGAATTGCTGGTCCTTTTAAATTAGCAGGAACAGAATTTCAAGGCATGCCTCTTGGCTATCCAAATGCATCATATGATCCAATAACTGGATTAGCGAGTTCATGGTATAGCCCTACAATCAGTCAAACAAAATCAAGCTTTGCGGACTTGCATGGAGTTGATATTGTATTCACAGCCGATCAAAGTAAATGGACGCAGTGTCCAGTAATTGAGACAGGTCATATTGATAACCAAAATATTGGCAATGCTTCCATCATGACTTTACGTGAATCAAAGTCGATTGATAAAAATCAAAACGAATTAGAAACAACAGGTATGAGCTGGTTTCCGGGTTATGCAATTGACGTTGAAACGGGAGATCGCTTGAATATGGCATTTGGAGAAAACTCGTGGTTAGGTGGTTCCAATGGGCAAGATATGGTATGGAACCCTTCAAATGAATTGAGAAGTGCAGTATCAGGTGAATTTCGCATAGGTGGAGGCCATTTTATATATGTATTCGGAATAGATGTGGATGATAGCGGAATGCCGGGCTATGATAATGGCAATTGGTTGCATACCAAACTTCAAGATGAATCAGCTTCTAACTATATTAATTCATGGAAAAATTGCCTGTGGATTGTTGAACCAATATTGGCATCTGATCAAGAATTATTGAGTACAGAAGCACGTATGAGTTTGCGTGTTAATCATCCATATCAAACAAAAGTTTATACGGGGATTAATAATGGTTTGCCGGCTTATCGATTTACGACTAATGGCATTCAAACCCAATATGAACAAAACGAAACAGCCATATCAGCATTGGATCAAATTAAGATTGTTCCCAACCCATATTATGCTTATTCGGCTTATGAAGGAAATGGAATTGACAATCGTGTTAAAATCACGAACCTACCAGAGGTTTGTGAAATAACGATTTTCAATATGAACGGTGGTTTAGTGAAAAAAATCACTAAAGATAACCCGCTCACATTTGTCGATTGGAGACTCAAAAATCACGCAGAGATTCCAATTGCCAGTGGCATGTATATTTTCCATTTTGACATACCAGGCGTTGGTGAAAAAATAATGAAATGGTATGGTGCCATGCGTTTGGTAGATACTTCAAACTTTTAAATAGAGTAGCATGAGATTAATGAATGTATTGACGATCAGTTTTTTGCTTATTGCAGGCACTGTAAACGCTCAAAAAATAAAATTTGGCCCAGAATTGGGCTTCAATATGATTTCTTTGGAATCAAGTGATTTGGGAAATAGTTTTGCGCCTGGATTTCATGGCGGAGTGAATTTCGAATACAATTTCACGGATAATTTTTATTTGAGATCAGGTATTTTTGCCACTCAAAAAAGACAAGCGTATAGTTCAAATGATACTGTTTTAGTAAACCTATTTGGCTTCGAAGATTTAATTGGAATTGATGGTGTTAACTTGGAATCTTATACAGCAACCTCAGGTAGAATAACGCAGATGTATCTTGAATTACCGCTAATGGCTGGTTATAAGTATGAGGGATTTAGCGTATATGCTGGGCCTTATTTTGCTTATATGCTTTCAGCTCGGAAAAAGGAAATAAAATCAATTGATACACCATTTTTAAGAACGGTAGACGTGGCGACATTGGTTCCAGATGGATTTGATGCAGGTATTCTATTAGCGACCTTACCAGCAGCCGAAGAAACTACCTTCAGTGAGTCGACTTCAAAAGCTAACTTGAGACAATTTGATATGGGTTTGAAAGCTGGAATTTCTTATGAATTCAATAACCTTATGGCCAATATTAATTACCAATATGGCTTTTCGGATTATCAAACCACTTCAAAGGACGCGCTAGAAAATCACAGCTATTTCCAACTAACCCTCAATTATAATTTTGGGATAGGAAGGAAGTAGAGATCCATTTTTCAAAGGGTAATGATCAATTGAAAAAATGGTCATCAAATGGTTAGCAATGCGGTGATTTAAAATCTAAGCGGATGGACGAGAAAGAAACATATAAACTCATAGGAAAATTAAGTGGAACTATTGTTTTTTTGACCCTGATTGTTTTTGGTTTAATCATTACTATTTTAGTCTTATTTGCTTTTCAGAAACCATTGGATGACGAGACCAGTGATAAGATTCTTGCCTTTTGCGGCACACCTTACTTGAATTCAAATTATGGTGATCCTGCTTATAAAAACGGCGAAATATTATTTAATCAGAACTGCGCGAGTTGTCATTTTCCTGACAAAGACATGACCGGTCCTGCGTTAAACGGTGCGCGTGAACGAGGAGAGGAGAATGCCTACAAAATGTGGATTTATGATTTTATTCAGAATGAAGATTCCTTAGTTCAAATCGAAGATGCTTATACGCTAAAATTAAGAGAAAAATGGGGGTGGACTAATGGTGAATGGTCACACCGCGAGAATTTAACCAAGGCAGAAATTGATGATTTGTTTAATTATATCAATTAGTTCTTCTTTTTTTAAGACAAATCCAAAATGAGTAAACCAGCAGATCTTCGGAAAACACCAGTTATTCCCTTAAAATTGCTGAACGAAATGAATCCAAATTATTGGGATGCACTTTTGGAACTGTCCAAGCTAATGACGGATGAAGTGTTGCAATTAATTGCAGTTGCTGATTATGGTTATAAGGAGGAGAAGTGCTTTAAGCTTTTGAAAGAGATTGTGAGGACACAAGAATTGCCTAAAGAACTGGATTATAACTTATTGGAATGTTTAGAATTGACGCGGTGGTCGACTGCTGGAATTGACGTAGAGCATAAATCAAAAGCGTTTAGTTGCGCCTTATTATTGATTTTTGGCCCCGAATTAGGTTATGCAGCAATAAGTGATGAAAATGAAACCTTGGCAAGCTTGCTTGAAAGTATTACTGAATTGGAAACCACGCAAAAAGCTATACCTGCATTTTTGGCGTGGAGAATTCTCGCGGATTATAAAGTCGAATTAGATTTCTATTTGGCAGATGAAGAAGACAAAGAATACATTGATGAAATCACGATTGATCCATTTTTCATTTACGCACTTTTACTTGCAATGATAATTAGTGAGGAAAACGATACTTCACTTAAGCGCGTGTTATTATGGAACATAGATATGGAGAAGGATTTGAAAAATATTGCACCCTATTTTCTTGACTACCGTGTTGAAAGTATGACGATAGAAGAAATGGCGGAGCCTTTTTTATTAGCTGGAACAGGCTTTAATCAACATAATCATATTTGGAAAAAACTCAGTAAAAATGCATTGGAGTTTTTGAATCAGAGCAGTGACGAAATCAATAACCCCGAATTATTGCAAGTCTTAAGCGCTGTAGTAAATAATAAACCAATCAAGTTTTAATTCCAATATTCTACTGAGAACGAGAACGAGTTAAAACGCACCCCAATAGCTCAATCTTTTGAAATGAATATGGAAAATAAAAAAAGCCCTACTCACATTTGCAAGCAGGGCTAAATATCTATAAAACGTCAGTTCTTCGTCTTCGCATGGCTTCAGTGAAGCAAGGTGAGTAATTTATAAGTTGGCAACGCCAAAATAAAAATTGTATCGAGAACAAGTCCTAATCAAATCGCTCCCGATAGCTATCGGGACTAACAGCGCGCAACGTGCGCGATCTAACTACTAAAAACGAAGTGTACTAAAGTAACTTCTCTCCTTAAAACTCAAACTTAATTCCCTGCGCCAATGGTAAATCAGCAGAGTAATTAATTGTATTCGTTTGTCTTCTCATATAAACTTTCCAAGCATCAGATCCAGACTCACGTCCACCACCAGTATCTTTTTCACCACCAAAAGCACCACCAATTTCGGCACCAGAAGTTCCAATATTTACATTGGCAATTCCACAATCAGAACCCCAAGCAGATAAAAACTCCTCAGATTCACGAATATTATTTGTAAAGATAGAAGAGGAAAGACCTTGTAATACGTTATTTTGAACGTCAATAGCATTGTCAACTGAACCGCTATATTTTGTTAAATATAAAAGCGGTGCAAAAGTCTCGTGTTGTACAATTGCATATGAATTTTCAGCTTCTGCAATTGTTGGAGAAACATAACAACCAGATTCGTATCCTTCGCCAGTCAATGCTTTACCTTCAACCAATACGTTTCCACCTTCTGCTTTTACTTTTTCAATTGCAGCTAAATAAGTGTCTACTGCATCTTTATCAATTAATGGTCCCATATGGTTAGATTCATCTAACGGGTTTCCAATAACGATTTGTTTGTATGCATTTACTAAAATGTCTTTTACATTATCATAAATTGAATCATGAATAATTAAACGACGTGTAGAAGTACATCTTTGTCCTGTAGTACCAACAGCACCAAATACAACACCTGGAAGAACTAATTTTAGATCTGCAGATGGCGTAATAATAATGGCGTTATTTCCGCCTAATTCTAATAATGATTTTCCTAATCTTTTACCTACAGCTTCACTAACGGCTTTACCCATTCTAGTTGATCCTGTTGCAGATACTAAAGGAATACGTTTGTCATTTGACATTGCGATTCCTAAATCTGCTCCACCAATTACGACAGAACAAACGCCTTCTGGCACATTGTTTTCCACAAATACTTCTGCGGCAATATTTTGACAAGCGATAGCAGTTAAAGGCGTTTTTTCAGATGGTTTCCAAATACAAACATCTCCACAAATCCACGCTAAAGCAGTATTCCAACACCAAACAGCAACTGGAAAGTTAAAGGCAGAAATAATTCCAACAGTTCCTAATGGATGATATTGATCATACATTCTATGTACAGGTCTTTCTGAGTGTAGCGTTGATCCATTTAACTGGCGAGATAATCCAACTGCGAAATCACAGATGTCAATCATTTCTTGTACTTCACCCAATCCTTCTTGGTATGATTTTCCCATTTCATAAGAAACCAATTTACCCAACGGTTCTTTATATTCACGTAATTTTACGCCGAGTTGACGAACAATCTCTCCTCGTTTTGGTGCAGGTACTTGACGCCATTCTTTAAAAGCTTCTTGCCCTTTTAAAACTGCTGCTTCGTATTCTGCCTCTGTTGCACTTTTAACAGATGCTATTAATTTTCCGTCAACCGGTGAATATGAGTCAATTTGTTCCCCTCTTGTATTGAACCAATGTGCGCCAGTTGAGGCACCACTGTTCATTTCTTTCACTCCTAATTGGTCTAAAACCGCTCTAATTTCAGTTTCAACTGCTACTGTAGACATATTTTTTTCTTTAAATTCTTAACAAAAGTACGATTATTAGGCGAAAAAATTCACACAGGTTTGCGTTTAGTTTGGGCGGTTTTAAACAAGTTCATTATCTTTACAATAAGAAATGACCCTAAATTGGTTACCTATTGACAGTTTTGTCTCATTTAGTCATGAAAGAAATAAGTAAACAACATTAAAATTTAAGACAATGAAAAAGACATTTTTTATACTTGGAACGGCAATAGTTCTTTTCAGTAGCTTCACAGGAAGTGTGAAATCGGGAGGGCAAGATGCTTGTAAAGCGTACTTTCCAATGGAAAAGGGTACAACTATAACATACGAAAATTACAATGGCAAAGATAAATTGCAAAGTTCAGATGATTTAACAGTGACTGAATTATTGGAAACTGCCGAATCTACAGTGATTAAGGTTAACATGAGATCTCATGATAAAAAAGGAAAAGAATCTTATTCGAATGACATAGAATATATATGCGAAGATGGGGTTTTTAAAATTTCAATGGAATCTATGATGGATGCTCAAACCATGGAAGCCTATAAAGATAT
>JBLHOW010000007.1:0-129389 GCA_047623705.1 Crocinitomix sp. | reverse complement strand
TCGCGAATAGCTGCTTTCAATAGGCCTTTGGCATCATACGGCGTTGAAGGCGTGACAACTTTCAAGCCAGGAACATGAGCATAAAATGCTTCAAAACTTTGGGAATGTGTTGCTCCCAATTGTCCTGCCGTTCCATTTCCGCCTCTAAACACAATTGGACAACCAACTTGTCCACCAGACATTTGTAACATCTTGGCTGCGCTATTAATAATCTGGTCAGCTGCTAAAATGGCAAAATTCCATGTCATGAATTCTACTATTGGACGTAAGCCACTCATGGCAGCTCCTACAGCAATTCCAGTAAAACCTAGTTCTGCAATCGGCGTATCAATTACACGTTTTGCACCAAATTCATCAAGCATCCCTTGGGAAACCTTATAGGCTCCATTATAGTTTGCAACTTCTTCTCCTAATAAAAAGACATCCTCGTCTTTTCTCATCTCCTCAGACATTGCTTCTCTAAGTGCTTCTCTATACTGAAGTGTTTTCATAATAAATTCGGTATTAATCACTGGTGATTTTGCGCCAAATTTACAAAATATTGAAATGAAAAATCAAAATAGTGTAAACTTTTTGAAACCATGTGTGCTAATTCATATTTAGCGGGGTTTAAGAAATGTGCTATTTTTTATTCATATAAAGCCTGAGGAGTAATGATAGCAATAGTTATCAGCATAACGAAAATGCAATAGGGGTGAAAAAGAGCCGTTTTTTATTGCTGGGAACTTATGAATTACTGCACAAGCTTTGAATTCCTTAAAAATATCCTGTTTATGCTTTCTTTTTTCCAAGAAATAGGACTATATTCGCAGATTCTTAAAATAAACAAAAAGACAGAAATGGGCGTAATTGGAAAAATTCAGAAAAACTCGTTGCTTTTGCTCATAGTTATTGGGTTAGCAATGCTTGCTTTTATCTTTACGGATTTCCTTAAAGGAGGACCTTCAGAAATAGAGCAATTGCCTACCGCAACACTTAAAGGTGACCCGGTTGATGAAGTAGAATATGAAGAATTGAGAGAGGATTATGTGAATCGCTCTAAAAACGAATATTCTTACCAAGGAAAAGAGTGGGATGATGCTGCTGAAAGAACAGCTACAGATAACGCGTTTAATGAAATGGTGAGAAGAACTATTTTAGAGGACGAATTTGCAAAGTTAGGTATCGATTGTACAACAGATGAGTTGAATGATATGATTCATGGTGATCACATTCACCAATGGGTAGTTCAAATTCCTATCTTCAATGGTCCTACAGGTTTTTCTCGTGATTCAGTAAGAAACTTTTTAACACGTTTAGAATTAGATCCAGAAGGAGCAAATGCAGAAGAGCGCCAACAATGGTTGGATTCACGTAAGCAATGGAGTGATTTCGAGCGGGAATTGAAAAATGCGCGTAAAGCTGACAAATATGTAGCCTTAATCAAAAAAGGAATATTTGTGAACAAGCTAGAGGCACAAAATCAATATGATGCACTTTATAATAAGAAAGAGATTTCATTTGTATTGCAACGTTATGCAGATATTCCTGCAGATGAATTTGCTGTTAATGATGATGAAATTAAAGAATATTATGAGAAGCACAAGGATGATGCCGATTATGAGCAAGAAGAAGCAAGAGATGTTCAAATGATTTATTTCCCAATTGTTGCAACAGAAAGTGATAAGAAAGAAATCAATGTTCAATTAGAGGCATTGAAAGCGCCGTTTTCAAACACTGTGAATAATATTGGCTTTGTTTATCAAAACAGTGATGCTCAATTTTTATCTGATTCTGCAATCTATAAAGTTAGTGCAGATGATCGCATGTCATTTTCAATTCAAGCCAATGCGGGAAGTTATCCTTTATCAGCTGATCCAATGATTCAAGATTGTGAAATAGGTGATATCTTTGGGCCGTTTTTAGCTTACAATAATGACGACAAAAGAGAAGAAATGGCGATTCTTAAAGTAATCGATACACCAACAGAGAAACAAGCGTGGGTTCGACATATTTTAATTAGCACAGGTGCTACTCGTACAGATGAGAGAGCAAAAGCAATTTCAGATAGTTTAATTAGAGATATTAAAGCAAATGACAATTTTGCTGAATTAGTTCCACAGGTGAGTGAAGATCCTGGGTCAATTGATAACGGTGGTGAGTACAAATGGTTTGCGGAAGGCGTAATGGTTCCTGAATTTAATGACGCTGCATTCAACGGTGCAATTGGTCAAGTTCAATTAGTCAAAACTTCATTTGGTTATCACATTGTTGAAGTACTAGGACAAGGAGATCGTATTACTCCAAAATTGGCAATTGTTAGTAAGGTGATTCGCCCAAGTGAATACACTATGCGTACTATTGAAGGAATTGCTTACGAATACATTTATGCATTAGATGGCATGGACGGTGATTCAGCGTTTAACGATATGGCTATTGATAGTAGCAAAGATGTTAAGACTACACGAGTTTACCTTTCAAATGATTACGTGTTAGGTATAAATAAATCAAAGTCAATGTTGAAATATGCATTTAACCCTAATACGGAAGTAGGAACTGTTTCAGATCCAATTCTTGACGGAGATAAATATGTAGTAGCTATTGTTAATAATGTGATTGACGAAGGCGCTCCAAAATTTGAAGATGTTAAAGAAATTATGAGAGCACCTGCTTTGGTTGATAAACAAGCAAAGGCGTATATGGCAAAAATGTCTAACCATGCAACATTGGAAGATGCAGGAGCAGTATTGACAAACGGATTTGTAAGAAAAGGTGAAGTTACTTTTGATAGCAAAGCAGTATTCAACGGTGGACGTGCTGAACCAGCCGTGATTGGAATGTTATTTACAAACATCACAGTTGGTGCACCTCTATTACCAATCCAAGGTGAAGAGGGTGTTTATTTATTTATGGTTGACGCTGAACTTCCTGTGGAAGAAACAACAGATTTAGCGGTAGTTGCAAATCCATTACAAATTAAACGCGCTCAAATCTCTGATACGCGTGTAATAAAGGCGTTAAGAGAAAAAGCGGATTTAGTAGATAATAGAAGAAGAATTCAGTTCCAGTAGGAATTAGAACTTAGATAATATTGGCCTTGCCTTTTTACGCTCAATTGCAATTGAGTTAAAAAAGGGCAAGGCTTTTTTTTGGACTTAAAATTCATTAACTTCGTTCGTAAACAATCTCATATAATGAAGAAAAGACATCCTAAAGATTCAATCTCTACGACAACAAAAGTAGTTTTACCCAATGATACAAATACACTTGGAAATCTTTTCGGTGGTTCATTACTAGCTTGGATTGATGAAATAGGAGCCGTTGCAGCACACCGCCATTCTGGTCGAGTTGTAGTAACAGCCGCTATTAATAATGTGTCGTTTTCTAAGCCAGTTGATTTAGGCGCAATTGTAACCCTTTGCGCAAAGGTTTCAAGAGCTTTTAGCTCTTCAATGGAAGTTATAGTTGATGTGTTTGTTGAAGATCGCATTACAAGTGAAAAAACAACAAGCAATCAAGCCATAGTTACTTTTGTAGCAGTCGATCAAAATGGAGGAACAATTAATGTCCCCGAATTATTTCCTGAAACGGAAGAGGAAAAAGAACGTTATGCCGGTGCACTTCGAAGAAGACAATTGAGTTTATTGATTGCTGGTAGAATTAAAGCCGATCAAGCGACTGAATTAAAGGCATTATTTGAAGTTTAACTGATTGCCTCTATAAAGTACCAAACCGCTTCGCTATTAGTACTTAGACCGCTGCGCTGTAAGATTAAAGAACAAAGACGTTTAGAACTTGCATCAAATCATCAAACGAACAAGTCAATCTGTATTAAAACATTATCGCGTTCCAATATTAAATCATTGGGCAAAAGTCAAACCGTATTAACCACCTCAGCAATAGCGTCTAAATCCTGATTTTCCATACATTTAAAATGCTTTTTCGGACAAGCTTGATAACCAATTTTTGAACAAGGTCTACAAGACAATTTCACTTCGTGAATAGAATATTTGGCTGCGTCTTGCGGTAAATAAGGGTACATACCTAAAGCTGGAACTGTATTCCCCCAAATCGATATAATTTCCTTTTGAAAAGCACTGGCAATATGCATTAATCCAGTGTCATGTGATACCACTTTTGCTGCTTGTTGAATCACTGAAGCCGATTGCTCTAAGGATAATTCCCCACAAAGGTTAATCACATTTTGACTTTGCGCTTTTATCGCATTTGCATTTTCTTTATCAGCAGCAGCACCCAACAAAACCACAGGTGCATTTATTTTTGATACCAGTTCAATTATTTTTTCCGTTGGTAAGCGCTTTGTTGCAAATTGAGCACCAATTGAAAAAGCAATATAAGGAGATACAATTCCGTATTCTTCTAAATTCACATTGCCCTGGTCTGAAATGAAAAAATCTAAGCCTTTATTATCGTTGCTTACGCCCAATTTTTCCACGGCTTTAAAATAGCGATCTACCACATGAATCGCTGGCATTTTATCCCACTTAAAAGTAGTTAATAGAAATTTTTGAGGATTTAATTTAGGAAATGTTGCATTGGGCTGACCCAATTTTTGTTTCAATCTAAACGTACGTAAATTGTGGTGCAAATCAACCACAAAACCATAGTCCTCTTTTTTTAATTCAGTAATGACCTCATCAATTTCTTTTGCAATAGTATACACTTTATCAACTGCTGGATTATTAGCAATAATCGTAGCATATTGTTGCTTCGTTAAATAATGAATCGTCGCGTCAGGATAAGTGTTCTTTAAACAACGGATTATGGGACTGGTTAAAACAATATCCCCAATCGAACTGAATCGTATGATTAAAATCTTTTTCAATGCGCCAAAGTTAATCATTTGCAAATAACGAAACACGGATATTTATTTAACAAAAAATTATGACACATATATCTGTTTTTCGCGTTTATTTGTTTTAAACCATTGTTGATGAACCCAAAATTATTTCTTCTTAGCGTACTTTTTCTAACCTGTTTGGGATCATTTGGTCAAGGTTTAAGTACATACAGGTATTTAATGCATGACTTAGATTCCTTAATGGAGAATGAAAAGTTTGAGGAGGCTGCTACGCTCTATGACACGCTTTTTATTAATTATGAAATACTGATTTTACGAGCGGAATATATTCGGGGGGCGGAAGCAAATGTGATGGCCAATCGATCTGAGCGTGCTTATCAATTACTGGAGCAAGTAGTTTTTAATGATTTTAGTCTTTATACTGATTATGAGACGCTCACTACAAGTCTTTATTTAATGCCTTTGCAAGGAGATGAACGTTGGACATTGATCTTAGAAAGAGTGCAAGAAAATTATCGAACTATTGTAAATAGTTCAAATGAAAAGCTTAAATCGGAATTGAATATTATGCTTTCTGATTATTATGCCGAGCGCAGTTATATAGATGTATTTACAGATGCTTATGGTGCAGAGTCAAAAGAAGTTCAATCACTAAAGGATTCAATGGTTTACCGTGACTCCCTCAACCAAATTAGAGTGACAAAATTCATTAATACCAACGGTATTGTGAATGAAAATGAAGTTGGTAGGAGTGGCGTTTTATCGCTATTTTTAGTTTTAAACATATCAGACACAACGAGCAGAATAAGGTACTTACCATTGGTTGAAGAAGCTTTTCAAGAGCAAGTAATTAAACCGAGAACATATGCAAGATATGTGGATATGTTGCTTATTGATAGAGGATTTCACCAACGCTACGGAACTCAATTTAATCTAAACGATTCAGATGAGACGTTTGCTTTTTTACCCGTCCAAAATCCTGAAACAATAGATGAGCGCCGCGCAGAAATTGGGCTAATTCCAATAAAAAGGTATGCCCGCATGTTAGGGCTGAAATGGGAATACTAAATTTTAAACGGTTTAGGTTATAATGATATTATTTGTTTGAATATAATTCTCTCTTATATAGATTAATAGCTACGTTTTTTCGATTGAATTTATTATGTTTGCATAACAAACTCAAAACGAACTTATGAAATTTAACCAGTTAATTATTTACGGATTACTCGCATTTACTGCTGTATCTTGTAAAAAAGAAAAAGTAGAAAACCCTTCAGAATTAATGTCAACAAACGATATTAATTCGCAATTATATCGTGCAGTTGAAAAGTAAGGAGTTTATAATTGGAGCACGGCTTCTGATGAATTACTTTGGAGTGCAGGAATGCAAAGTGATTCAATTTTTGCTATTGGCTTTCAGCCAGGATCCTTCGAGAACATCAATTCTCAAATGCATACCATTAATATTGAATCAAATGAGTGGATACAAGTGCGAGATGAAATTTTAGAATTCATTTTAAAAGAAGAACAGAAATTAAACCCGAATAAAACAATGGACGATTTATTGCCATTTGGATATCCAAAAGGAGTTCCATCAATGGCCGTTTATTTGACCAGTTTCGAAGCCATACAAAACTTAAGAGCAATGCGTACGATTCGTTATTTTGAGCCAATGGGTTATGCATTGCCTCCTTTAAATGCAAATACAAATGATCGTAGTGCTTCGGGCTGTGGTGTAAGTCCAGATTACGGTTTAAATCCACTAGATTATGAAACGATATTGCCAGGGATTAAACAATCTTGGCATCACGAAACTTCAAATATTAGTACGGCATGGACAGCTACTACCGGAGACAATGTAACGATTGCAATTATTGACACAGGTATCTCAGATGATCAGGATAATTTAAACGGTAATTTTAATAGTGGCTATTCTTCTGGAAGAATTGTAGAGCAAATAAGTACGCATTACACAGGCAGATGGTGGTGGAGATCGTTAGAAGATCCGCATGATCAATGTGGTCACGGTACTCAAATGGCTGGTTTAGCAGCAGCACCAAGAAGCAATGATGGCAACGCTGTTGGTATTGCATATAATTGCGATTTAATTGGTTTTAGAGCGGTGAATGATGTATTTATCTCATCCTCTAATGAAAAGAACGGTGTGAAAGATGCACTGGTTATTGCTGGTACGCGTTCTGATGTTAAAGTAATTAGCATGTCCTTAGGAACGCCTTTTTACAGTGGAACTGTTGCTGATGGTATTTATTACGCATATGGCTATGGTAAATCTATTTTTTCTGCGGCAGGAACCTCATTCGCATGGACTGCAGGTTTTGGTGTGATTTTCCCTGCATCAATGTCCCAAACAGTTGCTGTTACTGGAGTTAAAGAAGGTGAATCAGAAACATGTGATGTCTGTCATGATGGTTCTGCAGTTGATTTTACAATGGTGATGGAACGATCAGATGCAGATAGACATGCGTTAACACTGGCAACCTATTCCGATCAACCAACATATGTTGGAGGTTCTTCATGCGCAACTGCCAGCGTTGCAGGAATTGCGGCTTTAGTTTATTCAAATAATCCAGGAATAACCAGAGATGAAGTATACGATCGCTTAAAAGAAAATGCGTCTAATTATCCAATTGCTGATGGAGATCACGGTTGGGGTGTTATTGATGCAAATGCTGCTGTAAGTGATTAAAATGGCTTAATAAATAAATTTAAAAGCGTCTTGAATTTCGATTTAGGGCGCTTTTTTTAAACTTTAGCCTTACTATCTATTGTAATAGTTACGGGGCCATCATTTACAAGACTCACTTTCATATCAGCACCAAATTTACCGCAAGCAACGGTTTGTCCAATAAGTTGACTCAGTGCAGTTTTAAAACTTTCATAAAGGGGAATGGATACTTCTGGTCGGGCGGCTTTAATATAAGAAGGGCGATTGCCTTTTTTTGTTTTGGCGTGCAAGGTAAATTGACTGATGACCAAAATTTCGCCACTAATATCCAACAATGAAAGATTCATCAAGCCCTCTTCATCTGCAAAAATCCTGAGGTTAACAATTTTTTTTGCCAACCAATCAATATCTTCTTGGGTGTCTTCGTTTTCTATACCGACTAAAATCAATAAACCACTGCCAATTTCTCCGTTGACGGACTTATCAATTCGCACGGCGGCTTCTGAAACGCGTTGCAATACAACTCGCATGTCTTATTTGTAAATATCTTTTCGAAACGTTTCGTCCTCGTCCTCTTCCATCATTTTTAAATAATTCAAATAACGGCTTTCAGCAATTCGATCTTCAGTAAATGCTTTTATTATGGCACATTTGGGTTCATTCATGTGCTGGCAATTATTGAATTTACAGTCGGGCAATAATTCTCGCATTTCTGGAAAATAGTGGGAGAGTTCTTTTTTGTCAAAATCGATTAAACCAAAAGCTCTAATGCCAGGCGTATCAATTATGAATCCACCAGTTGACAAAGCAAACATTTCAGCAAAAGTTGTTGTGTGTAACCCAGATGAATGACTTTTTGAAATATTGGCAGTTTTTAAACTCAAATTTTGATCGAGTGTATTAACCAAGGTCGATTTACCAACGCCACTATGTCCACCAAACATTACCTTTTTACCTTTAATCTCAGCCTTTAAAAATTCAACAGATGAGGCTTGCTTCGCCGAGATTGTCAAGCAACGGTAACCAGCATTTTCATAGATTTTTTTCGTTGTATCAAGCAGGTCGATTTCCTTAGCAGTATATAAATCTATTTTATTAAAAAGGATGGTTACGGGAATGTGATAAGCCTCTGCTGTCACAATAAAACGATCGATAAAACCGGTTTGTGTCTGCGGTGAGACTAGCGTTACAATTAAATAAACACAATCAATATTGGCAGCTAAAATATGCGACCTTTTACTCAAATTGATTGATTTTCGAATGACGTAATTTTTTCTCGGCAGTATTTTTTTTATCACACCAATCTGCTCCTCATCATCCTTGAGTTCCTCAATGTCAAATTCAATTTCATCTCCAACCGCAATGGGATTGGTAGATTTAATTCCAGCCAAACGCAGTTTGCCCCGAATTCGACAATCCCAATGTTTCCCGTCTGTATCGATTACTTTATACCAACTTCCGGTAGACTTTATTACTGTTGCTTGTTTCAGAATTGTTGTTTTGTTGTAAAATTAGGCAATAATTTGAGTTAATTGCTCTTAGGCAATAAAGATGACGTCTTTTCACCTGCTACAGGAATAAATGACTTTCTTTCAGATCAGGTTTTGACAAATAGATTATCTTTGGCGCCATGCAAAAACTCTCCATCATAATTCCCGTTTACAACGAGGAGCGAACAATTGCCGAAGTCATGCATGTGATAAGCAATTTGAAATTGATTGGAGACATCAAAAAAGAAATCATTGTAGTGAATGATTGTTCGACAGATGGGACACGCGGAGAGATTGAAACAGCTGAAATTGTTTTAAATAATTCATCACTAACAGTTTTACATCATCCGAAGAATCTAGGTAAAGGAGGAGCAATTCATACAGGAATAAAAGAAGCAACGGGAGATTATACGATTATTCAAGATGCTGATCTCGAATTAGAGCCGGAAGAGATTAATTTATTAATTCAAGCCGTAATTGATGGGAAAGCAGATGTGGTTTACGGTTCTCGTTTCCTCGACGCAAAAGTCAAAGGGGGTTCTATGTTAAGTAATTTGGCAAATGGATTTTTAACCCGCTTATCTAATTGGATTTTCGGAATTAAAATTACAGACATGGAAACATGTTATAAATTGGTGCCCACCAAAGAATTTAAAGCACTTAATTTGGTGGAAAGACGATTTGGTTTTGAGCCAGAAATCACAGCTAAATTGGCGAAAAATAAATCACTTAAATGGGCTGAAGTTCCCATTACTTATAATGCCCGAACAGAGGAGCAAGGTAAAAAAATTGGTTGGAAAGATGGATTTCGAGCGATTTGGTGCATCCTAAAGTATGGCTTGGGTAAATAATATTAGACCGCTTCGCTGTTAGATCGCTGTGCTCATAGATTAAAAAAATAAAGATCTTTAGTCTAATGAAGACTGCTCATTTCAGGTCAAATTGCATAAAATCATTCCAACCCTCGTCAAACATTCGTCAAATCATTGATAAAAGATCAAATCATCAAAGAAACAAGTCAAATTGTATTGCACGTTGAAAGATTAGGCCGTTAAATCATTAAACAGTAAAAGAACGCTGTTATCAAAAATTAACGTTTTTTAGCGATTTCAAAACTTTACTTCCGTACCTTTACAAGTTAGCCTTTCAAGCGTGGATAAAAAACAAGAAAAATACGACAAAGCCTATTTGAGAATGGCCCGCGAGTGGGCGAAACTTTCTCATTGTAACCGTAAACAGGTTGGGTCATTAATTGTAAAAAATAACACCATCATTTCTGACGGTTATAATGGAACCCCGTCGGGATTCACAAATGCTTGTGAAGATGATGATGGAAATACGCACTGGTATGTGCTACACGCAGAGGCAAATGCCTTACTTAAAGTAGTGCGTTCTTCACAAAATGCAGAAGGCGCAACCTTGTATATTACACTTTCTCCTTGCAAAGAATGCAGTAAATTAGTTATTCAGGCAGGTATTAAAAGGGTAGTTTATTTGAATGAATATAAAGACGTTTCGGGAATCGAATTTTTAAAAGAATTTGGAATCGAAATTAATCACATTAAAGAGTTATGACAGAAGGAGAACAAAAGAGCCAAGAGGTGAAAGAACCAAGTGGAAGCAATTACGTTTTCCTGATTCCAATTTTGATGGGAGTCACATTGGCAATTGGTGTATGGTTAGGGACCATGTTTATTCCGAGTGGTGGCGGTGGGACTGAGCGAATTATTGCGGACAATTCGAATAAATTCAATGCTATTTTAGAAATTATTGAGGAAAATTATGTTGACTCTGTCGACAATGAAATGCTAATTGAAAGTTCAATTCAGGGAATGATTGAAGAATTGGATCCGCATAGTTCATACATTCCTGCCCGGGATTTAGAACGTGTCAATGAGCAGCTTGCTGGACAATTTGGAGGTGTCGGAATTCGATTTATAATCCACAATGATAGTTTAGTAGCAACGCATATAATGCCAGATTCCCCATCTTTAAGGGCTGGTATGTTTGCTGGAGATCGCTTAATTAAGGTGGACGGTGAAGACATTGCGCAAGGAGACGTGACAAACGAAAAAGTCATGGAACTTTTGAAAGGGAGAGAAGGTTCAGAAGTGAAAGTGACCATTTATCGACAGGGATTAATCAAAGATTTAACCATTGTTCGTGGATCAATTGGCGTAAGTAGCATTGATGCGGCCATTATGTTAACACCAGAAATTGGTTTCATTAAATTGAACAGTTTTACAAGCTTTGCTGGTGAGGAATTTCGGGAAGCTGCACAAAAGTTAAAAGATCAGGGAATGAAAAAACTTGTTTTCGATCTTAGAAACAATGGTGGCGGATATATGAAAGACGCGACAGACATTGCTGATGAATTTTTAGAAGCAGGTAAATTAATTGTATATACCGAAGGTCGAATGGATCCGCGCGCTGATTATAAATCCTCTTCTAGAGGAATTTTGGAGGAAACTGAATTGGTTGTGTTGATCAATTCATTGTCTGCCTCAGCAAGTGAAATTGTTGCCGGTGCAATTCAGGATAATGATCGCGGCTACATTATGGGAAGACGTTCGTTTGGTAAAGGCTTAGTGCAAGATCAAAAAGAATTGACAGATGGCAGTGCCCTGCGTTTGACTATTTCTCGCTATTATACACCAACTGGGAGAAGTATTCAAAAGCCATACGGTGATGGAGTTGATTATGAAAACGATTATTTTGATCGTTATGAGAGTGGAGAATTAATGAACGAGGACAGTGTGAAATTTGATGAATCACTTCGATTTGTGACAGAAGGTGGACGTGTTGTTTATGGCGGTGGCGGAATTTATCCCGATACCTTTATCCCGAATGATACTGCAGGCGCTTCTTATTATTTAACCGAATTACATTATGTGGGCGTATTCAATCATTGGGCGGTTGATTATTTAGATATAAATAGATCGCGTTTAAAAGAATTTGAAGCATTTAATCGTGACTTTAAAGTAACAACATCCATGTTTGAAGCATTTATTGCTTATGCTGAAACGTTGGGGGTTATGCCAAAACCAATTGACATTGTAACCTCTAGAAATGCAATTAAGAATAGAATGAAAGCAGAAATTGCTCGCCACGTATGGGAAGATAATGGATTTTACAAAGTTTATTTAGAGGATGATTTAGATGTACAAAGTGCACTGAAACATTTTAATTAGAATTTCAAGCAGAATAATCTGTAAGGTTTTAAGAAGAACTGCATCTAAAGTAAAAATTGAATTGAGTTATGGGAACGTTACATGAGGAGGTAAAAAATTATTACGGTAAGGAATTGGAAAATTCTGAAGATTTAAAAACAAATGCCTGCTGCACACTAACTGCTCCGCCTAAATATATTTTAGATGCTTTAAGTGAAGTACATGATGAGGTGCAAGCAAAGTATTACGGTTGTGGGTTAACTATTCCATTTGAGGTAGAAGGATTACGTATTTTAGACTTGGGTTCAGGTAGCGGACGTGATTGTTATATTGCTAGTAAGTTAGTTGGAGAGAATGGATTTGTGGTTGGGGTAGACATGACAAATGAGCAATTGGAAGTTGCAAATCGCCATGTCGATTATCACACAGAAAAATTTGGCTATAAAAAACCAAATGTTTCTTTCGTAAAAGGAAATATTGAGCGATTAGATGAGTTAGATTTTGAGGATGGCAGTTTCGATTTAATTATATCCAATTGTGTGGTTAATTTGGCGGGAGATAAACAAAAAGTTTTGGATGATGCTTATCGTTTATTAAAGCCTGGCGGTGAAATGTATTTTTCAGATGTTTATTCGGATAGAAGAGTCCCTGTCGCTTTGCAAAACGATCCTGTTTTATGGGGAGAATGTTTGAGCGGTGCTTTATATTGGAATGACTTTTTAAACTTTGCAAAAAAGGCTGGATTTACTGATCCTCGCGCAACTGAAAACAAACCCATTACAATTGATAATAAAGAATTAGAAGAAAAAGTTGGTGAGCTAGAGTTTTACTCAGTAACCTACCGTTTATTTAAATTGGACGGTTTGGAAAGTGATTGTGAGGATTATGGTCAAGCCGTAACATATAAAGGATCCATAAAAGGATCAGATGCAGCATTCGATTTAGATGATCATCATCATTTTCCAAAAGGTAAAATCATGACCGTTTGTGGAAATACCTATATGATGTTAAATGATACCCGTTTTAAAGGTCATTTTGACTTTTATGGCACTTGGGAGACGCATTACGGCATCTTTGAAGGTTGTGGTGGCGCAATGCCATTCAATACAGAAAATGGTGCAGCAGAAGATTGCTGTTAGGAAATAGAAAATTATACAGATAGATTAGCGTCCATTCAATTTGAATGGACGTTTTTTGTTTTCATAATTTGAGCTGTACGGGATTTGCAATCCTGCACCAACCTAGACGGCAATCAGTAAAGTAGATTGAACACGACGTCAAAATGCAAAATAAGAGCAGGATAACACACCCTGCGCAGCTGTGATCGTAAAAATCCAAACAATCCCATTTGTTAAATAATTCTTAATTTTTTAATTCGAACCTGTTTTGGCACGGAAATCGCAATTACCATAATTGAATTAGACTAAATGATTCATAGGTTTTGGGTTAAGACCGCTCTTTCTGAAAGGGCGGTCTTATTTTTGTTTTAATCCGTAGTCTAGACGAAGGAGTATTCGTTTAAGAAATCTCTGCGCTTACACCAAATACAAGTGATTGAACAGCACAAAAAAAGGGCGCCTATTAAGACACCCTTCTCATTATTTAAACTAGTACTAAAATTTATATCTTTCCTGTAATCGCTTCAGTAACGTTAATGATATGATCACCAACTTTCTCACAAGAAGAAAACAAGTTGCTAAAAATCATTCCGCTTTGCATGTTGAAATCAGATTTCCCTAAATTCTCTAAATGTTCTGCGCGCATTTTGTCACGTTTTTTATTGATTGCATTTTCCGCATCATTAGCCGGGTCAATAGAAACACCGCCCCAGTCAGAATTCAAGTTGTCAACCATAATAACAAAAGCTTTATCCACTAATTGAAGCATGTTTTGTAAACTATCACGCTGCTCAGGAATAAACCAAATCTTATCTTCATCCTTACGCTCAATCGCTTTTGACATTTGGTAAAAGATATCTCCAATACGCTCCAAGTCATTTACAATACTATTCATTGAACGTACACGTTCTGCAGTTTCTTCAGACATTTCACCTTCTGAAACTTTGGCTAAGTAAGTTGCAACCTCTATCTCAACTCTATCCGTAATCTCCTCGTACTTTTCAACTTTATCATGAAGTTTAGACTTGATTTTTTTGTTTTGCTCTGTCAATAAACTTTGAGTAAATCCTGACATGCGACTAGTTAATTCTCCAAACTTAGCAACTTCTTTTTTCGCTTCGTAAATAGATAAATCGGGTGTGCCCATCATTCCTGATCCTATATAATCTAAATGGAATTCTTCATCAGCCGAACCTTTAGACTTAACTGTTTTCTCAGCCACACGAACTAACCATGGCGTAAACCAAATTAATAAGAGCACGTTGGCAATGTTAAATGATGTATGGAAAATTGCAATCCCGACATTCGCCGCGTTAGGATCTGTAAAAGGATCTCCTTCCATGAAATACGCGATTCCTTTTAAGAACCAATGGAAAACTAGGATCATCCAGAATACCCCCACTACATTAAATATAGCATGAATCCGTGCAGCCCTTTTGGCGTGAACGTTTCCAATTAACGCAGCAAGTTGTGCAGTAATGGTTGTTCCAATATTTTCACCTAAAATCATTGCAGCAGCAACCTCGAAAGGAAGTACATCACCAGCAACCATGGTCATGGTTAATGCCATAGCTGCAGAAGAAGACTGAACCACAACTGTAACAATAGTACCTAAACCAATAAACATTAATGTTGCTAATATGCCAGAATTTTTATAGTCTAAAAAGAATTGAACTATAGGAGACTCTAGACCCAATTCGGGAACTGCATCTTTCAATGCACCAAGTCCCATAAATAATAGAGCAAATCCGATAATTACACTTGCCCATGTTTTGGCTTTTCCTTTAGCAAAAAACAACATTGGTGCACCAAAGGCAATAAGAATTAAGGCATAAGAACTAATGCTTACTTTAAAGCCAAACACTAGAATTAACCAAGCGGTCATTGTGGTTCCAATATTAGCGCCCATCATAACGCCTACTGACTGTCGCAATGTCATTAATCCGGCATTTACAAAACTAACCACCATTACTGTCGTGACGGATGAGGATTGCACGACAGACGTTATACCTAAACCTGTAATTACTCCTTTAATTCGGTTGGAAGTAATTGATCCCAACATATTTCTTAAGCTAGAACCAGCAGCCTTTTGTAGACCCTCACTCATGATTTTCATACCAAAAATGAACATTCCTAAGGATCCAATTAATACTAATAACTTAAAGATTCCCCAAGCTCTTTCCGTTTCAACTGATCCTTCAGCTGACCAAAAAGTTTTATCACTTGTAACCAAGCCAACTTTATAAACATACTTTTGACCACCTGGTAATTCTTCAAATTTACGTTTTACATCACTAATTGAGATGTCTTCTTCAACTATCCAAGGTGCTCTATCTTTATCTGCTTTATGCTGTTTTTTACCAATTTTAGTATTGTATTTAATGGTAAAGTTTGCGTTTGGATAAATAGATAATATCTCCGTTAATTTATTATAAGGAATTGCCCAAGAAATTTGAAAAGCCTCCTCCTTACCTTTTGCTGAATTATTTGTAAATAAGGCTTCAGAAAAAGTGTTGAAATATGTATTGTATCCAACGCCATTCGCTTGATCTGAGCTGAAATTAAATTCAAAAATTAAATTTTCAGTCAAATCATTAATTACTAAGAAGCTTGCTGTGTCTGCAGAAAAAGGAATCGAATTCCAATTCGATTCACCTAAAGCACGATAATTAAAGTATAAGTTCTTATCCTTACTAAGACTTTCCCACTTTACTGTTGCAACACCAGTTTTTAAAGGGTCTAAATATTGATCTAAGTCGCTTTCAAACTCATATTCAAAATCAGTGGCAATAACTGATGGTGTCTGGATAACGTTTTCTGTAGTATCGAGACCTGCGGCTAAATCCTCGGCAGAAACTATAGGGTCTTCAGCAAAGGCGAATCCCATTGCAAAAAGAAAGAGTCCAACAACTGAAATTAATCTTTTCATTTTAGTAATTTAAATTTTGGTCAAAAATAGGGCAAAGCATGAGCAAATGTATTTTTTGCATGTTAAGCTTATGTTAAGCTTATGTTAAGAAATGCGTGTTGAATTCGTATGGATATATTCGCCTCCCATTCATGTGACTGCTACATCCATTAAATATAAAGGAATTGTAAGTTTAATCGTTTAAGCGTGTCGAATACCAATGTTAAGAAATGGTTAAGCTTAGATCACGAATGTCAAATATATGTTAATAAAGTTTAATCTTTGCTCTTGAATTAAGCAGCAGAGAACCTGCTGTAACACGAATAAAAATTACATGAAAAATCTACTAATTGTATTTATATTGTTGCTGACTGTTCAAGGAGCCTCAGCGCAATATAATCCGCAAAAATTTGGAAAAGGAATTAACATTGTAGGAAAGGATTCAACCTTCACTATGCGTTTTGGAGTCCGTTTTCAAACCTTAATGTCTGCAAATTGGGATGTCAGAAATGACGACTTTGGTTTTGTAGAAGGTTTAGAGAGTAATTTTTTGATCAGACGATCAAGGTTTAAGTTTGATGGATACGCCTTTACACCGAAATTGAAATATAAAATGGAGTTTGGTTTAACCAATAGAGATATTGGTGGTGGGATTGATGCGGAACATAATAAAGCGCCTCGGTTCATTTTAGATGCCTTTGTTGATTGGAATTTTTATGGAAACTTTTCTTTAAAAGCTGGGCAAGCTAAATTACCTGGTAATAGAGAACGTGTTATTTCATCTGCTAACCTTCAAATGGTAGATCGTTCACGTTTAAATAGCCGTTACAATATTGATCGTGATATTGGTGTTCAATTAAAGCATCACTTTAAAATTGGTAATAATTTTATCGTTAAAGAAGTGGCTTCTTTATCTCAAGGAGAAGGAAGAAATTTAACTGTTAATAATATTGGGGGATACGATTATACGTTCAGAATTGAGATGTTACCTTTTGGTAAATTCCAATCAAAAGGAGATTATGTAGGTGCGGCAATTAAGCGAGAAGACAAGCCGAAATTAGCATTAGGATTTACGTATGACATCAATGATCGTGCGGCGAGAGAACGCGGACAAGGCGGAAGTTTTATCTATAATGATGATGGGTCTTATGGCAATGCCAAAACCTTAAATACTGTATTTGCAGATTTAATGTTTAAATATAAAGGTCTTTCGATTATGGCTGAATATGCTAATAAAACGACAGACGACGGTACTGCAGATGTTTATGATAATGTGGATACTTCTTTAGTTGTAGGAACTTATTATGTCGGTTCAGGATTAAATGTGCAAGCAGGTTGGATGTTTAAAAAAAATGTTGAGTTATCAGGTCGTTATACCATGATTACTCCGAATGTTGGTGTAAGCAATAATGAAACAGAATATACTTTAGGTTTGTCTAAATATTTTGTAGGCCACAAATTAAAAGTACAAACTGATCTAAGCTATCGCCAAAATGGATTTGCTAACAGCACAGCAGTTAATTCAGGTAAAGACGATATCTTATTTTGGAGACTACAAATGGATATCCACTTTTAGGAATGATAGTAAAACGAATTTTTGCAATACCACTTTAGTTAGGCTGAGGTGGTATTGATATGTTAAGGAGCAATTAGTTCTTAAAATTGTTAACCTTAGGTTAACAGGAATTAATGAAGGACACAATAGTTTTGCAAAAAAGAAAATATGTCACAATCGGATAAATTAAAAGAAGTAGCGCTCGTTTTTTTTAAGCTAGGATGTCTCGCCTTTGGTGGGCCAGCTGCGCATGTTGCCATGATGGAAGAAGAAGTGGTAAACAAACGAAAGTGGATGGACCGGCAATATTTTTTGGATTTGATGGGAGCAACGAATTTAATCCCAGGTCCAAATTCAACCGAAATGACAATGCATTGTGGACATGAACGTGCTGGTAAAGCAGGGTTATTCGTGGCGGGAATTGCTTTTATAGTTCCGGCAGTTATTATCACAGGCTTTTTAGCATGGCTTTATGTAACCTATGGTGCATTACCAGAGGTTGAGGGTTTTGTTTACGGAATTAAACCTGCTGTTTTGGCAATTATCGCTGGAGCCATTTATAAGTTAGGTAAAAAAGCACTTAAAAACACAGAGTTAGGAATTATTGGAGCTTTGGTTATTGTAGCCTGTTTTCTTGGTGTACATGAGATTATGGCCTTGTTAACAGCAGGTATAACAGGGATGCTCTATTTTAAAGCAAAAAATGGTATCCAATCAGATAAAAAAGAGACAAAATCATGGCTTCCATATTTATTAGTTGGTAGTTCTGCTCCGGCTTCTGTTGCCGTAACATCTACTACCGTTTTTTGGACATTTTTGAAAGTTGGCTCAATTCTTTACGGAAGTGGCTATGTTCTTTTTGCTTATTTGCAGGCCGAGTTAGTTGATACAGGCTATTTGACCCTGGAAGAGTTGATTGATGCAATTGCTGTAGGTCAATTCACACCTGGTCCTGTGCTTAGTACTGCAACTTTCATAGGTTATCAAATGTCAGGTGTTTGGGGAGCATTAGGCGCTACTGCAGGTATCTTTTTACCCTCTTTCCTTTTCGTTTTAATATTAAACCCATTCATTCTTCGCATGCGTAAGTCACCAATGCTACGCTATTTTTTAGATGCGGTTAATGTGGCAGCTGTGGCGGTAATGTTAGTGGTGCTTTTTGAAATGGGAAGAGAAACCATTCTGAATTACACAGATGGCCAATGGATTTTTGAATGGAAAAGTGCACTTATTGCGGCCCTTGCCTTTGGTCTTGTATTTGGTTTGAAAAAGACAAACCCAATTATAATTGTTTTGGGTGGTGCAATCTTGGGCTATTTGTTAATGCTGATCTAAAGGTTGAAAATCAGCTCCAAAAGAATATGCGAAAACCTTAATTAAGGGGGGGTGGGACAATTTTGAAATTCTACCTTTTGGAGAAACTTTAAAACGCGTAATAGCCATAGAATAATTTTGCTAATTTTAAATCGTGGATTATTTGATTGACTTTAGTGATAGTACGCCTGATGAGTTATATGTTGAACATCTCTTCTCTGATAAGCCCATTGATCCAGATGAAATATGGGAAAGTTGGTTGGGAATTACCCTTGAGAAAGGGCAAAATGACGAGCGCCTAGAACCAACAATTGAGCAACAAAGTGCAATTAATTATTTTGCTCAAAATCAAGAAGAAGTTTTCGAATCAATCGCCGCCTATATTCTCACTAATAAATCGAAAGTCTTTGATGGATATATGTTAAAGGATAATATGTTTCCAGATTATATTAATGAACTCAAAACCAAAAAGGATATATACAAACAATTAAATTTAAGTTCGCTTTTTCTAAAACTTAAAACCAAGGAAGGACTTAGCTATATGGGTTTATTTGGGAATTGTGATTGGGACCCTGAACATGGTTGCGGAATTTGAATGCACGGGAGTCGAGTGCTTAATATAGGTGGACTCGAGGCGGCATATTCAGGTGGACAAGAAATGCGAAATGATGGAGGTATTGCCATTGTTTCTTCAGAAATTCATTCTGACCAAGGTCAACCTCAACAAGAAACGAAAGAAGCCTTAAAGCCCTCGTCGGAAACAACTCCGAGACATGCTAAATGGTGGGGGTTTTGGAGAAGTAAAAAATGATTCTATTCTGTTTTTTTCAAAACTAGCTGAGTATACAATAGGAGGGATCAGAAAAATTAATATGGAATAAGTCGACTGAGTGCATCTAAAAGGAAATGTATTTAAAATAGACGACTATGCACAATTCAAATCAAATTTCATTCTCACAATTACTCGGCTTAGCATTAATACCAACCATTTTATTCTGCAGCATTAATTTGTTTCATAAAGATGATGTAAAAGCAAAAGCACCGTTAGAATTAATTGCAAAATCCAATACAGATACTAAGGTAAATTTAAAAAAACGAATTGTGGAAATAGTTCCACTAATCGAACCTCAGGAAATAATTGAGGAATACGTGTATGATATAGTCGTTCAAGGAGAACGTGCATTAGTAGATACGCTAAACACAGTAATAATAGAAGTGATGGAGAATGATGAGTGCAGATGTATACCAAATCATCATCCAATTAGGCTAATCGCGGTTTATGAGGATGAAGATGATGAAGTCTACTCTATTTTACCTGAAACAATCCATATTGATCCTTCTATTTTTGAAGCAAAAGTATATCCTAATCCAGCAATTGATTTTTCAAATCTCGAACTTAATGTTGAGGTGGGGAATAAGTTTGAGATCAATTTATATGATTTATCTGGCCAATTGGTCCAAAATGTTTATTCCGGTTTTTTAGATAGTGGCAGACAAAAATTTGAGATCGATTTATACGACCTTGTCACAGGTATGTATATTGTCAATGTATCATCAGCCAATCAAAATGAAACGTTTAAAATTCAAAAAATTTAAGTGAAACCTATTTGGCCGTGTTAACATAACGTTATGTCTTTATTGGTTTAAGATCGACATTGATAAAAGCTGTACCTTTATTAAAAATTTGACGGTAAACATGGACAATTCTATATTGGTTATTGATGATGAGCAAGATATCCGAGTTTTAATAAAATATAACTTGGAGAAAGAAGGATTTATCATTTCTGAAGCAGAAGATGGTGAAAAGGGATTGGAAATGGCTACACAACAAGTGCCCGATTTAATTTTATTAGACGTCATGATGCCGGGAATGGATGGGATAGAAACCTGCGAGAAATTAAAGGCGATTCCGAGTTTAAAAAACACCATGATTTGTTTTTTAACGGCCAGGGGCGAAGACTATAGTCAAATTGCTGGATTTGAAGCCGGGGCGGATGATTACATTACAAAACCAATCAAACCCAAATTATTAGTCAGTAGAATTTCTGCAATTTTAAGAAGAAAAGGAGCAGCAAATGAAACGGGTACGCAAGATTCAAAAGCAACTAACGAAAAGTCAATAAAAATTGATCGAGAACGTTATTTAATTTCTAAGGAAGGTAAAGAAATGGTCTTACCACGTAAAGAGTTTGAATTGCTTGCATTACTTATGTCAAAACCTTCAAAGGTTTTTCATAGAGATGTAATAATGAATAGTGTTTGGGGAGCGGATGTTATCGTAGGAGATCGAACTATTGATGTTCACATTCGCAAACTAAGAGAAAAGATTGGCGATTCATATATTGTCACGGTAAAAGGTGTCGGGTATAAATTTGAAGAATAGGAGCTAAACTCTAACTCCCATGAGGCAAATATCGTCTATTTGATCATTCTGCCCTTTCCATTCAATAAACGTATTTATGATTATTTCTTTTTGAGTATTAATTGGTAAATGTGCATTTTTCTCTACTAAACCTTTAAAACGTTTTGAGGTGTATTTTTTATTCTTATCCCCTCCAAATTGATCCGCAAATCCATCAGAAAATATGAATATTTGATCCCCCTTATTTAGTTGTATAAATTCAGTGTTGAAAGGGGTGTAGATTGGGTAGTTTCCTATCGGTTGTTTGTCCGGGAAATAATGTTGTACTTCGTTTGCTTCATTTCGTACAATCCAAAGTGGATTAAAAGCACCCGACCATTGTAGCTTTAGTGATTTAGTATTCAATAGACAAAGTGAAATATCCATTCCGTCATGCAGTTCTTCACTACTTTTATCAAAATCACTGATGATAATTTCACGCGCTTTATCTAAGACTGCTCCAGGTTCTGTTAATTTAAATTCTCTAACAGCCCTGTTTAATGCTCCAATACAAAGCATACTTGTCATTGCTCCTGGTACACCATGTCCGGTGCAATCGGCAACTGCAAATAAAAGTTGATCTTCATTGATTGATTCTAACCAATAGAAATCACCTGAAACCCCTGCCTTCGGTTTGTAAACTAAAAATGAATCGGGAAGATGTTCTTTAATTAGGTCGCGTGTTGGTAGAATTGCGTTTTGAATCTTTTTAGCGTAATTAATGCTATCAGCAATTTCATTGTATTGCGTTTTTATAATTTGATTCGCGCGCTCCAGTTCCTTGTTTTGCATAAACAGTGAATCACGCTCACGCTTAAACAATTCTTCTAAAAAATCTTTTTCAAGATTTTTTAGACTTGCATTTGTCTCATTTCCTGCCAGCTCATCCCTCAATTTCCCTACTTCCTCTAAATGCGCATGTGACTGTTTGAAATTACCTGTGATTTTTTGCAAATTTGACAAGACCTTATGACAGGCCAATCGTTTGGGTTTTGAATGAATAGAGTCAGCAAATTTTAGCGCTTTAAGTGCTAATGTAATTGCAGCGTTGTTATCTGTTTTTGCAGTTATTCTTGAAAGTGATAAGAGACTGCTTATAAGCGCAGGTTTGGTTTGCTGTTTGTCTCGTATTACGTAACTTTTTCTGTAATGGGATAAAGCCTCTTTATGTTTACCCTCCCCTTCATAATAATGTCCAAGTTCATGAAGAACACGGGCTTCTTGCATCCAAAATCCATTTTCTTGACAAAATAAAAGCGCATTTTCAAAATGTTCAATGGCTTGTTCTTGCCGAGCGGTTTTCATCAATACCCCACCAAGACCTATTATACAGTAAGCATAGGCATCTGGAGTCTCTCTTTTTGAGTTATTAATTATGGCAAGTGCCTTTAAATACTGAAATTCAGAATTTTTATAATCTTGTAAATCAAAATAAAAAATACCCAAAAACCATTCTAGCCATAAGGCATCCTTATTATTAGCACCAATTATCCTCAAAGCTTCAAAAACAAGTGAAATTGATTTATTTCGATCACCCTTCGTCCAGTAAATTGATGCCCGAACAGCAGTTGCTCGAGCAAACATGAATTCATTATTGGTTGAACGGAGAATAGCGCAACTTTCAGCCAATTGAACATGTGCCATTGTTAGGTTGTCTCTGAACCAGTTTTGATAACCTAATTCTAGTAATGCCAGCCCTCTACCCTCATCATATTCTATCGTCTCTGATAATGTTAGAGCTTCGCGTGCTTTTTTCTTGCATGCTTTCCAATAACGAACTTTATTGGCGTAACAATATGCTAGCAATGCTTTAAGTTTTTGCTTGTCTTTCTCGAAATGAGAGTCGTCGATATTGTTAATTAACGTTGAATTCAGCGCTGTAGACTTATTGATGATATATTAAATCTACCTAATAAAGTGAATCGCACAAAATCTATTCGACGAACAGACTTCTTTCACCTATCATTTTGAATGGAAGCAATTTGATTTTAACGGAGGCTTGTTTATAAATATTTAGTGTAAGAGCACTAATATTTCATACATTTGGCTGTATGAGAGGGACCAATCAAAAGATTCTGAGAGCCGCACGTTTATTATTTAATGAACAGGGCGTGGCAAAGGTAAGTCAACGAACAATTTGTGATCATATCGCAATTAGTCCTGGAAACTTAACCTATCATTTTAAAAAGAGAGACGATATAATTGAAGCACTCTATTTTGAATTAGCTACTGGGATAGAAGAATGTTTGGACAATGCGGAAAAGGCAGAATTGAATCTAGAAGAACTCGCGCAGTTAACTAAAGACACAAATAAAATATTTTTTGAGAATCGATTTTTCATGATTGATTTTTTTCAGGTTCTAAGATCTAATAAAAAGATAAAAAAACATTATACTGATCTAAGTACAAGGCGCCTTACGTTCATCAAAAAATTGCTTGATAATTTAATTCAAACAGGTAAAATGCGTAAGGCTGAACTCCCGAATGAATATGGCCATTTATGCACAAGAGCTGAATTGTTTGGTGATTTCTGGGTCGCATCTATTGGAACAACTTCGGATGACGTTATGTTAAAACATACACGCATTTATACCGCCATTTTTATGCAATCCTTTTATCCGTACTTAACAAAGACAGGGAAAGAGGAGTTTTTGAGATTGAAAGATTAGTTTCTGTTTTGGTTAACTATTCGATCCTAACATTCTACTGCTTTTTGTCACTAAAAAACGGTTCAAATCAAAGGATCAAAACCGTTTTTAAATCCACAGTTATTTATTCAAGTTCCTCCCATTCATTTGACTGGTCAATTAAATCGGCTAGGTGATTCTCTAAATTGTTCAATTCTTCAGTTAAAGCGTCAAATTCTAATCGAATGCAATAACTGTGATCTTTCACCTTGGGTATTTGCGGGTAGATTTTAAACTTCTGCTGTAATAATTCCATGGATTCAATAATTCCCGAAGTATTTATTACTTCATTTAATTCAGTTAATTTTTCTTGTTTCATCATAATGATTCTGTTTTTATTTTTGAGACAGTCGCACTGCTTAGGAGAGAAGAAACAAGACATTCAGTAAAAATACTATTCAGACATTTCCGTCTGGATTGGAGATTTTTTCTGAATTGCATTTTAGTCTTGTTTCAAAACGAGTAAGCGGTATTTTGGTCGATTAAAAAACAAACAGCATCTATTCTGTAGCATAGAAAACCGAGTTAAAAGAAAAAATGCCTGCCCAATTAAAAAATGAACTCCAGCTAATTAATAGAAACAAAGCCATCAATAAGAAAAAATCAGCGTTTCCAATTTTAATTGGATCAGCCCAAGCGGCTTTATCTGCGAGCAATTGACTGGTATAACCTTTCATACAATCGCTTGTCACAGGTGCGACCTATTCACGCTGGCTTTTAGTTTTTATAAAACATGAAAAGGGTCTCGGAAAACCGAAACCCTTTTTCTTTCGAAAATCTTTATGTTATTATAATCCTAATGTCCAACCAGCAGTCCAATCAGAACCGGAACTAACTGCGCCAACGTAAGTAGCATTGTCAAACCATGTTCCCCAAGCAGTTGGATCACCAGCTCCTGTGGCAGTTGTTCCAACATATCCCGTTAAGAATCCAACTAATGAACCGTCAGTGGCAGTTGCATTGTTGTTCCCACCGTCTTCGAATGTTATCATTCCAGAAGCGTCTTCGCCTGCTGAAGTTGTAAATACTAATGGACTTATGTTATCAATGATTGAGTTTTGCATTGTCAATGATCCATCTACCATGTTTGATAAAGTAACATCATGTTCAACTTGGCATCCTCTTTTAGGGAATCCTGTGATTGCAAAATTCAAGAAGTTTCCTTTTGTACCTTCTCTTAATTTTATCCCTTGATTACTTGCATCACCGTCATCTACTCCAACTAAAGTTACGTTTGCAATTTTGGGATCAGAGTAAGGGCCAGCTTCGTTATTGTCGCCGTTGTTGTCTCCTTCAATTCCACGATCTCCACCGTCAGTATCTTGCTCAACAACCCAAAATTGTCCATTTCCAGACCATCCGTGCGTCCAGTCAAACGAATCATCTTGATTTCCTGAAGAAATGGCATATTTCAAAGAAACTGTTCCTCCAAAAAATTCGAACCCATCATCACTACCTTTATAGGCTTGTAAGTGGTGTAAAGTAGTTGCTGACCCACATCCGTTGAATGAAAATCCGTTCAACTCATTATCCGTTCCTAAAATTTTACCTGCAAATTCTGCACGAACATAGCATAACGTTCCTGAATTATCTTCAGTATTATCTCCGCCATATGTTCCTGTTCCACCTTCACCTTCGGCAGTTATTCCTGTATTGATTGGTGCAAATCCATTTAAGATAATCCCTCCCCATGAACCGGCAGTTGGTGCATCTGCAATTGGAGTAAATATAATCGGAGAATCAGCAGTTCCACAAGCAATTAATTTTCCGCCTTGCTTAACAGATAAGAATGGTGTTGTTCCATCATCAGCGGTGTTAACTATTGTTCCTGCTTCAATTGTAAGTGTTATACCGTTTTCAACAAATAGTCCACCTGAAATCAGCCAATTGTCTGCTGCTGTCATAGTTTGATCTGAACTAATATCTCCAGTTACTTGTTTGTAAACGATTCCTCCAATAGTTACTTCAGTATACCATGTTGATGATGTATCATATTCACATGATCCGTCATCTTTTTTAGCTTCTGAACTATAGTTAGTAGCTAAAGGGTCCGTACATCCCTTTTTCTTACATGAGGGTAAAATGGCAACAAGTGCGCCTGCTAGTATCATCATTTTGATGGTTGATTTTGTATTTTTCATTTCTTTTTGTTTTCTTATTTTTTATGGTACAAATATCAGCACATGCTTTCCAAATGAAATTACGCTGACATCACCTTTACGTTAAAAAAAAGTTAATCAAATTTTACATTATCTTAACGTACTAGGTCTAGACCTGAAAAAGCCGCCTAGTATGAGCTAAGGCGGCTTTTGTTATTGGTTTGTGGAGTATAGATAAGGAGTCAATATAGTACTGTTGAACTAAATTTTTTTTATTTCGTTGCGTTCCAATTTGTATTAATCTAAATCTGCTTTTTCCTTTTTCTTTTTCGAAACAGGAATGTTATAGCTGAAAGATAGGCTTAAATCGATCCCGCGTTTGAAAGTTGAAACATTCAAAGGTTGAGATGGTTCAACTTGGTTGTCTTGAACGATATTAATTGTAGGGTTCAGTATGTTTTTCGCTTTCAAACCGAAAGAGTAAGTATCATTAAATGTTACTTTGCTAATAAAGTTTAAAGTATTAATTGGACGTTGATATTGATCACCAATCCCATTACTTCCTACAGCAAATAAGCGGGGTCCAAATACGTTATAAGAAAGTGCGGCTAAATAAGTTTTTTCATTTCCTTTTTCCCCTTTCGTAGTTAAGTAGCTTAAATCAAAATTAACCAAGTACGGAGAAGCTCCTTCTAATGGACGAACGGCATTGGTATTGATCGCTCCAGGATCGGTTGTGTCAATTTGAACTGACGTATACATGTAAGTTGCATTAAACCCAACATTCAAATCGTTTAAGAATGAACTGTCTCTTCTAGCAGAATCTAAGACTAAAAAGTTCAAACTTCTCATATACTCGATTTCAACGCCGGCTACGTTTGCAGCATTGGCATTTGCAAAACTCATTAATTGACCACTTGCCGTTGCGCGCATTGTTTGCTCAATTGGGTTATCTAAGTATTTGTAAAAGGCACCAATTGAGAACAATTCGCCAGGCTTTCCATAGCGCTCATATCTGAAATCGGCATTATAGTTGACACCGTTTTGTAAATCTGTGTTTCCTTGCGCCTTTGCACCAGCAAAATAAAGGACATATTGGAAAGGAGCAACTTCATTAAACTTCGGTCTGGTTAAAGTTTTACTTGCGACAAATCTAAATACGTTCTTATCATTTGCGTCAAAACGCGTGATTAAGCTTGGCAAAAGAGCGTTACTTAATAAAATTGTTTTTTCAAAATTGATAGGGCTTTGCTGATTGCGGTTTTCAACTGTTTGGGCGCCGCTTTCATAACGTAAACCAGGGATGATTTGCCATCTATTCAATTTGAATTTGATGTCTGAATAAAAACTCATTACATCTAGTTGCGCAACATAAGAAGATCCAAAGTTGGCGACTTCCGAAATGCTAAACTGACCTTCATCATGCATAGTTGAGTTCAAATAAGAATCCATATTATAGATGTCTAGATTATCACCAAGATCTGTTGCTAGTGCATTTAAGACATAGTTAAACTGTTTGTAATCGAAAATTCTTGTTTTCTTTTTATAATCGGTACCTACGTTTAAGGTGATTACTTCTCCTGCAACAGTGTCGCGTTTTTTATTTAAAACGTCCCCAAATTTTAAAACGTATCGCGCATTGAATTTGCCGGCTATTTCGTTTTCTCTTAACTGACTGTAGAATATATGGTTTTCATTTCTATCAATAAAGTTAACTGCATAATTCTCTGTATTCTCTTTTTGATCGGCGTCATAAAAAGCAACAAACTGTCTTCTGTCCGGTTCTTGACTCCCAGTAACGCTATAAGAACCTCTCCAATCAACTGTTAATCTTGATAAGGCAGAATCTTCTTCATATGGTAATAATTGGTGCGTTCCAATTATTTGATTTACTGACATAAAGTTTTGTTGGTATGTTAACCTACGAGAATAGATACTTCTAGAATAGTCAAAATGCTCACCCCAAGTCTCCCTCACTTCATCACTTGAATTATTCACAAATAAAGTATTAAATGAAATGTTATTATTTGGATTAATTCTGTAGTAGAGGTTTAACAAACCTGTTGTGGCAGTTTCTTTCGTGTATTTATCGAAGTCGTAATTCAAACGTTCTTCGCTCTGCGCGTTGATTATTTTCATTGAACCATTTGCATATTTATACGAATTGTCATGTGATAATAAAACAAGATACCCAAAACCTTTAGAGCGACTATTTGATTTTGTTGCGGGGAAGAAGTTTCCTGCGGTAATTGAAAAATTTGTATTTGGTAACGCTTGATTCAATTGTGTACCAAAATTATCGTTGAAACCAGTTGTTTTTCCTTCAACAGAACTGTACAGCCCATTATTATAAAGATTATTAACTGCTGGATATGCGGATGATTTTGAATTGTCAATTACGAAATCAGGAATTTGTCTGGTACCGTCATCAAAACCAAAGTAATCAAACTTTCCTCCGCTGTATGTTCTGAAATTGTTAAATGTCGTTTGTGAATTTACGCCTGTGCCAAAGCTCACTTTTAATGTGGGCTTATCATAGAAACTTTTCGTTGTTACGTTAAAAGCTCCACCTGAAAAATCACCGTATAATTCTGATGACATTACTTTACTTACCTGAATAGAATTCACAATGTCAGTTGGGAAAACACTCAATGGAACGACTCTAAAATCTGGGTGTGGAGAAGGGATAGGCAAGCCATTTAAATAAGCCACATTATAACGATCTCCTAAACCTCTTACATATAGGGTTGAACCTACAGTAGATAATCCTGTTATTTTTTTAGCAGCGCTTCCCACATCAGACGCTCCTTTTTTAGCAATCATGCTACCCGAGAGTTGTGAGGTAACTTTATCGTCATTTTTAACATCTTCAACAACCTTTCTTTCAGACCCGCCATCTTCAATCGTTGCAGAAGCCATTATTGTTACCATTTCAAGTTGTCCATCCGCTATCATTTCATGATTGTACGTCATTGCTTCTCCGGCTTTTATATTTAGTCTGATTGTGTCCGTTCGAAGTGCCATAACCGAATTACGAAAAACAAGTATATTTTCACCAATAGGAAGTTCAATTGAATAAGTTCCGTCAAAATCAGTTTGTCCTATTTTTTGTAATCCGTTTTGCGTAACCAATATTATGGGCATGTATAAAGGTTCTTCTACCTTATCCATTTGGCGAAAAATTTTCCCGTTTACTTCCCCTGTTTGTGCAAATGCCGCCATATTAAATAAGGTAATATAGCAGGTGATAATTAAGCTTAAGTGTTTCATTTTAGCTGTTCTAATATTTTGTGCAAAGTTAGATCAGTTGCTTTTCTTGCACCTTCTATTAGGTGTTATCAATACATTAATTCATCATAACATTCGCTTAATATTGCGTTGAGGTTAGCATAACAAATAGATAACAACTAGGTAATGTCAGTCGTCTTTCATAACCCTAACTTTGTGAAAAAATAACTGTGGAGAGTAAAATATTGATTGTTGATGATGAGCCGGATATTTTAAAATTGCTCACCTATAATTTTGAAAAAGAAGGTTATCAGGTGTTTACAGCTAGTACTGGAACTGATGCAATTGCTATCGCTTTAAAGGTAGTCCCTGAAGTTGTTTTCTTGGATGTGATGCTGCCTGATATTGACGGTATTGAAGTGTGCGAATTACTGCGGAAACAAGCTGTCTTAAACACTACTTATATTATATTTTTATCTGCCCGTGGAGAAGATTATTCACAAGTGGCGGGATACCGCGCAGGGGGAGATGATTACATTGTTAAGCCAGTTCGATTGCGTGTTTTAATGCACAAAGTAAAAGCCTTACTCGATAGAGGTTTAGAGAATCCTGATATCAAAAGGAATGATAAAGTACAAATTGATCCAGAGCGATTCTCGATTCAAAAAGATGGTAAAGAGTCAATTATTCCTAAAAAGGAATTTGAATTGCTTTCATTCTTAATGAGTACACCAGATAAAGTCTTTAGGCGTAAAGAGATTCTTGCAAGCGTATGGGGTGATCCAAAAATTAGCGACCGCACAATTGATGTGCATGTGCGCAAATTGCGCGAAAAATTTGGTGCAGGAATTATACGAACAGTAAAAGGAGTAGGGTACCGCTATATGGGGTAACCATTTATCGAATAACCGTAAATCGTTTTGTAATTACAGTATTCGTTCCATCAATCACTTGCACATAATAAATACCTTCTGCTAAATTAGCAATTGAAAATACGTTTGTGTTTCCGTTAAGTGTTTGCACGGTTTGCCCTAATTCATTTTGAATTGTTACTGATTGCACATCAACATGGCTCGCTATCTTTATGTTTAAAACGCTGCTAGCTGGATTCGGATAAACTGAAATAGAATTATTAGTTAATTCGTCAATGCCACTATCGTCAAATCCATCTGTATAAACTGTAAAGTCGTCAAAATAGAAACCGTCCATTTGTAGTCCTACATCAGTTATTAGCAAGAATTTGAAACGAACATTGGCTGCATCCAAATAGTCAGTTAGATCAATCTCTTCTAAGACCCAATCAAATTGTAATCCATCATACAAAGGTTCATTTTCGCCTTCGCCTTGATCAGCAACACCTGTGTTTGTGTATTTCCCACATAAGGGTAACCAAGAGTCACCTTCATCAGTCGAAATCATGAAATGAACATAATCAAAGTCATTTTCGATTTCCCAAATCGCTCTGAAATTCACATGAGCATAAGTGGCATGTGAAAAGCTAAACGTCTCGTCCAATTCAATTTCTTTTTCAACATTATTCCCATAAGTGTCATCATAAGGGCTATCTGTTATACAATTTGATGGAGACCAAAAATCTTCATTTGTAAGATCCCATTCACCAGTCCAATGAAAAAGATCAGAACAATCATCAAAGAAAACTACAGTTCCTGCACCAAATGACTTTGTAATGGTGTCATTTTTTGTCCATAAACCATTATCTGTATGCAAAACAAATTTGATTTCATCACCAAAAGAAATACCCGGTTCAAGTTCAAAGCTAATTGAATCTTCAATAATTTCCATTAAATCGAGTGTATGGATATTTCCAGGGCCAAAACTTTCAATACCTGTCAACGCGGTCATGGACACAACCATAGGGCCGTCCTGTAAACCAAGGCGCTCCAATTTATAATTGAAAAAACCCGTCATCTCTGAAACTTTGATTGATTCTAAATCGGTCGTAAGGCCATAAATATGTGGCATATGTGACAATACGATATTTGAAAAGTACATTTCCTTACACGTAGGGACAATCGCAGAACTTGGAGGCCAAAAATCGTCACCTACTTCTGGTGTCATTGCATAAATCTCTGTTTCTTCATCTATATACATCCAATCATCTGAATCGCCAGCTGCGGGATATAAGTCAGTTGCTTTTACAGGATCATAACCATTATGTTGCGCCATGTGAATAGAGTACCTTTGGAAATAATCATGATCGTCAGCATATTCGTCCGTCGCCCATCCAATAGGAAATAATAATAAGTTACCGTGTGCATGCGCATTAAACGCAAAGTCAAATTCATGGTTTTCACAAAACCATTTAATGGCTTGTGTTTCTGGCTCAGAAAACGCAAATTCGCCAGCAAATACATCACTATCTTCATCTGGAGATGTTCCAGCCTCATTCCAATGGTAAGAGTAGTTTCTATTCAAATCTACCCCTTTATTACCTGAGCCAATTGCTGGATTTCTGTTTTTACGGTGCATTCCGCCGCCGCCAGGATTGGTTGTTTGGTTACGCTTATAACCATCAGGATTAATCATTGGAACAAAATACATTTCAGTATTATCAACTAAATATGTGATTTCAGCATCCGTTCCATAATTCTCTAACACATACCACATATAAAAAATGGTTTGTGATAAACTCATTGGTTCACGTGCATGGTGAATGGCAGTGTACATTACTTCTTTTTCGTCTTCATCCACTTCTGGGTTATCAGAAATTTTTACCCAATGTATTGGACGACCTTCCCAAGTTTCAAAATCACTAATCCCATCCTTTTCAGTAATTAAGTCAGGATACGCTGCGCGCATTTGATCCAATTCTGACAAATATTCTTCATAGGTATAATATCCGCCCATTGAACCCAATTCAAAATTAGATGGCGTAATTGGTCCGGCTCCCGAACCTCCACCATCTGAATCAGGACAATCAACACGGTCCGTTTTCGGAGATGCGTCAGTACTATGCTCAGCATAATATGTGGCAACATCTTCTATTAAAATTTCATGGGTAATGCTATTCTCTTCTAATATCTCAATGTCTAAAGAAGATAAATCCGTAATAAACCACAAATCAGCTTTGTGTTTACCATGATCTATCGTAACTCCTAGATTACTGATCTCAGCCAATTCGGCATTACTTGCAAATATTTTAACTTTTGAATAAAGTAATTGGTTATAACCAATAAAAGGAAGGCATAAGATTGCCAGTAATAGTGTTATTTTTTTCATGTAATAAGCGTTTCTTGTTCTTTAAAGGTACAAAATTTTTAGCCGTCACTTTTTATTCAATCAATAAAAATGTGATCGTTCTTGGATGGCAAGATGAAAAAAGCAGCAAAAAACAGAAAAAGTGTTCGCGTTTTCAGGATTCTTAATTATATTTACAAAAAAAATTATCATGTCAGAAGAAAAATCAGATCGCCCGTATTTTGACGATTCAACGTCTATCCTAGTTCCGATTTATGTCATTATTTGTTTGGTTATTATCTTTGGAACTATTTTCTTTGGATAAACAGATTGCTGAATAATATTGAAGACTCATTTGCTTTTGGCAAGGAGTCTTTTTAATATAAACCACTCTATTCATGCCGCTTAATTCATTATTTTCTTGGATCATAAAAAAGCGGATTCACCAAATTGACTTATTTAAACAATACCCGTTTGAGGTACAACGCGAAGTTTTTACCGAACTAATTTCGCGTGGATCAAAAACCGAATGGGGGAGGAAATATGATTTTTCGAATATAAAATCTTACGAAGATTTTAATCAAAAAGTACCGCTTTCTAATTATGAAATATTTGAACCTTATATCAAGCGATTGCTCAATAATGAGCAACAGATATTATGGGATTCTGATGTGAAGTGGTTTGCTCAAACCTCTGGTACAATGGGGGATAGGATTAAGGTTTTACCTGTTTCAAAGGAGTCATTATATAATTGTCATTACAAGGGTGGCAAAGATTTGTTGAGTTTATATTACAATCAAATTCCGGGCAGAAAACTGTATAAGGGCAAACATTTGATTTTAGGAGGAAGCGCAAAAGTTCATTACCTGACGTCAGATTCTTATTTTGGTGATATTTCTGCCATTATTTTGAAGAATATGCCTTGGTGGGCGGAACTAAGAAGAACACCTGCTAAGGAAATTGCTTTAATGAGTGAGTGGGAAGAGAAAATTGAGCGACTAGCAGAGTCAACAATCAAGCAAGACATATATATATTAGCGGGCGTTCCAAGTTGGACACTTATTTTGTGCAATCGCGTACTTGAAATGACAGGGGCTACGCACCTAAGAGAGGTTTGGCCAAACTTAGAATTGTTTATGCACGGCGGTGTGAATTTTGAGCCTTATAGAAATCAGTTTAAAAAAATTATCCCCTTTGATGACATGCATTACGTTGAAACGTATAATGCTAGCGAAGGTTTTTTTGGAATTCAAGACGATTTTAAAATTGATGAATTGCTATTGATGTTAGATTATGGCACCTTTTTCGAATTCATTCCAATGGATGAATTTGACGACATTAATTCTAAAAAAGTAATTCCATTGCAAGAGGTTGAGATGGATGTGAATTATGCCTTAGTTATATCGACCAATGCAGGTTTGTGGCGCTATATTATTGGAGACACGATTCGTTTTACAAATACTGCTCCATATCGCTTTAAAATAACGGGTAGAACAAAAAGCTTTATCAATACGTTTGGCGAAAAACTGGAGGTAGAACACGCCGAAATGGCAATTCGTAAAACTTGCGAAAAAACTAATTCAGAAATTGCAGAATATACTGTTGCTCCTGTTTATATGGATGGCACAAATCTCGGAAAGCATGAATGGTTGATTGAATTTAGGATAGAACCTGATTCTTTGGAAAATTTCACGAAAGTTTTAGATGAAGAATTGCAACATATAAATATGGACTATAAGGTGAAAAGAACGGGAGACATAACCTTATTATTACCCTTAGTTCACAGCGCAGAAAAAGGCTTGTTTCAACAATGGTTAAAGTCCATTAATAAACTAGGTGGTCAACATAAAGTTCCTAGACTTTGTAATGATCGTAAAATGCTTGAGCAGTTGTTAGGTATTCGAACGAAGGTTTCGGATTGATTGAACGATCATTAGGATGCCAGCACCAATTGCAAGAAAGGAAACATAAGCAATAAATCCCTTCTCAAACAAAAATAGTGTCAGCGCAATTCCACCCAACAATATAATTCCGCCTAAAATAAGTCTAAAGTAGGCATTTGCCGTGTCCGTGTTTACCGACATGTGTCTCACGTGAGCCTCTGAAAGCAAACGGGCGGCTAAGCGCACATCTTCCTCACTGAACCTATGCTTTGATCTCAATTCTTTTTTTATTGCGCCTAAGTCGAGCTTAGCGGAAACAAAAAATGGCAAATAATACTTTTCAGCTTGCGCTGGAGTATTAATTGCCATAAAATTGCTATCAATTAATTCTTCTTTCAGAATAGAATCAATTTAGAAATCTCCTAAATCTTCTTCACTTAAATCCATACTTTCAAAAAGCTCAAAAAGCTCAAGGTATAGAACGAATGTTTCAGATCTGTATAATTTTGTTTTAGTGGTTTGGTTGCTGCCACTGTTGATTGATACCTCTTCTGGCATTTCATCTTCGATATTATAATCCCAATTAGCAGGAACCACTAATTCGCCATCAATTACACTCGCATCAATGTCGTCATAAGTTTTACCGTTATAAGTAAAGCTTGTGGGCGCCGTGTATTGATTTACATCAACAACATAAGTAACACGTTCTAAAATGTAATCAGCTTTAGTCAAGTTCAAGTTATACGTATAGCTATTCCCATCAATTTCAAAATCTTCATCTAAGAAAACTGAATCCGTAACTGTAGTTGCTGTGATATGGTATTTTGCTGCAGACAATTCAATTTCATGTGTGCCATATTGAATAACTTCATAATCCATTGTGCTGTCGTTTCCTTCTTGAGTAATGGAAACAATTACTGTTGT
Organism: Crocinitomix sp.; assembly: GCA_047623705.1. Taxonomy (GTDB): domain Bacteria; phylum Bacteroidota; class Bacteroidia; order Flavobacteriales_D; family Crocinitomicaceae; genus Crocinitomix. Next base: position 93,927 of record JBLHOW010000007.1, on the reverse strand, counting down.
ATCAAGCGCATTGTCAAGGTTGACATAATAAGATGGCTCATACATATCATCAAAATAATCATCTTCATAATTATTGCCACCGCAAGAAGCTAATGCGAACAAAAGAACACCTGTAATAAGGTAAATTGAATTTTTCATTTCTAAGGTTTAAATTTCCCTAATAATTGTAAGGGGTTTGCTAATAAATAATTAGCCACGAAGTTACAGTTATTTTTTAATACCTAAGCTGTCACTGTTAAATTCGAAGAAAAATAAGTGATTTATTTTTGATTTCTGCGCTTGTAAATCAATTTACCATGCTTGAAGATCATGAAAACGGCTCCAGAAATTAGAATGAATGGGAGGATCTTGTTCAATGATGTAGTAATCTTGGCTTGTAAAATAAAAATGGATACAACAATTACTACAAGGCCAAAAACTAGAAAGAAATAGGAAACGGCAATGCTCGATAAAAACTTTTCGATCTGCGACTTTTGGTTTTGAATCTCAAATAATTCACGATTTGAAATTTCAATCATGATAGCTTTGATTTCTTCTGACGTATAGCCGTGTATTGTTGCCAATTCAGTTTTAATTTCTGATTTGTTGAGTTCGCTTTTACTTTTTTTATCGAAATAGTGGACAATTATTTCTTCAGAAGTCATTGTAAGTAGTTTTGAGATTAGTTAATTACAATCGTATTAAGTACTGCATCCAACTCTCTGATATACTCCCTTTTTTCATATTTAGGACCATACACATAGCCGCTTACTGTTACAATTTCATTTTTTGCTTCATTCAAAATTGAATACTGAACAAACGGGCCACCGCCACCAACAAACCTGTCGCCTTCGTAAATCCAAAGTCCTCTTAACTCAACGGCTTCATGTCCATTATAATTAAAAACACGTCCTTTTGGATCGTAGAATTCGGTTTTTTCTGTACCCATATACGTCCCTGAAACTTCACCTGGAACATTGTATTTTAAAGTGGAATCGCGATCCATTAATGCCCCTTGAACGGTCATCTGTGTTGAATCAGGAAAATAAGGTGTATTCCAAATCATGAAACCCTGCTGAATCCAAAAGGTACCACCTTCTGCTCTGGTTGATTCACTGCCCATTAAATTTTTTGAACGATCGCGTTTGATCAATGTAAAGTTTTCCTGTTCTGATTTTAATTCAGACTTTTTAGGAACAGAGATTGAAATGCCGAATTTATTTTCAGCCATTTCTTTCACCCTTTTATTTGGATCTTTCTCATAAAAAGAAATTAACTGCTCCATCTCAAAATTGTTGAATTCATCCACAACTTCATCCATACCATTTTGTGCATATTCATAAAGGCGGTTCGGGTCAGAATCTTTCACAATGACAAAAAGCTGCCCTTTTGCATAATAGTTTCTTTTTTTCAATACAACAGTTTCATCATACACGGTATCCGAAACAACCATAAACTTTAGAATATTTCTATTCAGTTGGTTCATATGATTTAAATCTTCTGGACGTTTTCTAAAAAAAGAAAACATAGTTTCAGGTCTCAAATAAACACCTATTGCACGGCGCGATAAATTATCTACTACAGCCTCGCCAATTGCACCATTCCATAAACCATCATCCATTAAAATGAGAATTTCACCATGTTGCCCATTGGCATTTGGTAAATAGGCGTCTGCTGGAGTATTACTGTCATCACAAGAAGTGATAAAAAATACAGATAGAAGTAGAAGGGAAAAGACTTTCATAATGCTTAGGTTTTTTGATGCCTACAGCCGTTTGATTTTAATTTTGTCTCCCGGTTGCATGCGTTTAGGATCTATATCCGTATTCAATGATTGAATCGTCGCAAAAGGTATGCCAAATTTTTGGCTCACGGTCCAAAGGCTTTCGCCAGATTTTAAAGTGTAATATTTATATTTTCCATCATCTATTGTTTTGGGTGGCGTTTTCTTCGTTGTGGAAGAAGAACGCGTGGATGAAGAAGTGGATGAAGCCGCACTTGATGAACTAAAGTATTTCCGTTCCGTTAATCGGATTGTAAGCCGTTGACCGGGATATATTTTATTCGATTTTAAACCATTCCATGCCCGTACGTCATTCACCGTCACATCATATATTTGTGCAATCTGCGCAATAGTTTGTTTTTCTTTAACGGTATGTGTTTTTTTCTTTTCAAGCGCAACAAAACTTTGTCCTGTTTTATCTAAATAGGCATCATAATTATACAAACTATCTTCAATTACTAAGAAAGAGTCAATTTTTGTAACTGGCAAAGTTATGCATTGGCGCTCATCCGTTTCAGGAATTATATCCGTTTTATATACTGGATTGAGGTATTCAAATTCGTCAGCAGGAATGCCCAGCATAGAATCTAAATGCGAAATACGAATACTTGAACTTAAACAAACCGTATCCACCTCATGTAAATAAACTTGCGCTTCCTTCGGAATAATATTATGATCACTATAATAAGTCATCATATATAGCATTGCAATAAAGTTGGGCACATACATTTGAGTTTCCTTTGGCAAATAAGGACGCAATTTCCAGTAGTTCATTTGTCCGCCCGATCTTCGAATGGCTTTGTTTACATTGCCTGGCCCTGCGTTGTAGGCTGCTAAAGCAATACTCCAATCGCCATATAAGCCGTGCAAATATTTTAAATAGCGGCAAGCAGCATCAGTTGCCATTACCGGAGCCATTCGTTCGTCAATGTATGAATCGTTTTCCAGTCCAAACATGCGGCCCGTTCGATACATAAATTGCCAAAGCCCAGTAGCACCAACACGCGACTTAACTGTTGGCCGCAATCCACTTTCAATAACTGATAAATATTTAAGTTCTAATGGAATTTCATATTTATCCAAATGTTCTTCATACATGGGGAAAAACAGTTTAGATCTTCCGATACATACAGCCGTAAAGCGTCTCCGGTTTTTAGCAAAGTATTTAACTGTTTTCAATAAATCATCATTGATTTCAATTTCAATGATAGTGGAAGCATTTAATTTATTTAAACGCTCAATATAAACTGAGTCGGAAAATTGCGGTTTTTCATCCGAATCATATCCTAAAGAGTCAATGATTTGATAGGCCTTTTCTTTTCCCCAAGTTTCATTATAATATTCAAAGAGTGAATTTTCTACAACATCTAAAAACCGTTGATAGGTGAGTGAATCCGAATCAGCTTCAGTACTAATTAAAGTTGAATCTATACTTGCAATAGTTGTAGAGTCCTGTGCTGCCACAGACCAAACAAGAAAAGAAAATATAAATGCAATAAACTTCATAATTAGTGATTCTATTGGCAGTTTTTCATCATATAATCTGAAAAAGCCAGTAAGTTACCTTCATCAAAATGGTTCCCCATTACTTGAATTCCAAACGGCAATCCATTACTGTGTTGCCCTAATGGTAAAGAAATTGCTGGATTTCCTGATAAGTTGGCTTGAACGGTGAAAATATCTTGCAAATACATTGTGATTGGATCATCAACGTTTTTACCAATTTCAAAAGCCGTACAAGGCGTTGTTGGCATAATTACAAAATCATTCTCAGCAAAAATTTCCTTCGTTTTATTTTGAATAACGCGTCTTACTTTTTGCCCTTTGGAATAATAAGCATCATAATAACCAGCCGATAACACAAAAGTGCCTAGCATGATTCTTCTTTTCACTTCTTCACCAAATCCTTCTGAGCGTGATTTTTTATACGTGTTTTCAACTCCCTCGGCTTCTTTTGATTGATGCCCATAGTGAACGCCATCATACCTTGAAAAGTTTGAAGATGCCTCAGCAGTAGTTAGTACATAGTATGTAGGAACCATCTGATCCAAATAAGGAAAAGAAACAGGGTTCACGGTATGACCAAGTGCTTTTAACTGCTCAATGGTTGCAATTGTTTTAGCTTTTATCTCAGGATCAATTCCTTCACGCTCTAAACAATCAACGATATATGCAATATTTAATTTTTTATCTGTTGGGAAATTAATGTCATAACTTTCCGCATCTGATTGATGCAGAGTGCTATCGTATTCATCTTTTCCGCTCATAACTTCCGTTACAAGTGCTGCATCAGCAATGTTAGTTGAAAATGTTCCAATCTGATCAAATGAAGACGCATAAGCTAAAAGGCCATAACGAGAAATGCGACCATAAGTAGGTTTGAATCCAACCACACCTGTGAAAGATGCTGGTTGACGAATAGAACCTCCTGTATCGCTTCCTAGGCTTACGGTGCACAAATTTGCAGCAATTGCCGCAGATGATCCACCAGATGATCCACCTGGAACCATTTTTTCATTAATCGGGTTAAGAACTGGTCCGAATGCAGAATTTTCATTGGAACTTCCCATTGCGAATTCATCACAATTTAAGCGTCCAATAATTACCGCATCTTCATCTAATAAACGTTGAACAGCAGTTCCGCTATATAACGATTCGAAGCCTTCTAAAATTTTTGATGCCGCAGAAACTTTATGCCCCTTATAGGCCATATTGTCTTTCAAGGCAATTACCATTCCTGCTAATTTACCAGCAGTTCCAGCTTTTAGTTTTTCATCAACAGCTTTTGCCTGTGACAAAACACTATCCGTAAAAACTTCTAAGAAAATATTAAGGTGTTTTTTACCCTCAATTTGATCAAGGTAATAATGGGTGATATCAGCAATGCTTTTACCACTAATCAAAGCAGATTTGATTTCCGCAAATGAATTATACATAACGCTAGGGGAGCTTATTCTTCAGATTTTTCTTTCGTCTCTTCTCCAGATCCGTTCATCTCATCCTTGAATCCTTTAATCCCTTTCCCCATTCCTTTCATCAATTCAGGAATTTTTTTTCCTCCGAATAATAAAAGCACGGCAACAACAATTATAGTGATTTGCCCTGGCCCAAACATTCCTGCGTAAACTACATTTTCCATTTTTTCTTGTTTAAGAACAGAGGCAAAGGTACGAAAATCTGAGAAAAACGCTCCTTATTGGTTGAATAATTAGCGTGTTTGGTTGAGACTTGATGATAACGAATTGTGAAACGCGTATAATCTGTCTGTTATTTTCTTATTATCGGGGATTGATATCAGACTAAAAATCGTCTATTACATCCGAGCTATTGTCTTGCTTGATGATGCGTTGTGAACGACCAGCGGCGTAGTAAATAATCATACCAATCCAACCGACTAAAATAACGACCAAGAGCCAGATAGTTTTGTTGTTATCCGTAAAAGTTGAGTTGGCGATTTCAATAATTGTTTTAATCCATAAGGCAAAAATGACCAGAACGATTAAAATTAAAAAGATTTGTCCTCCGCCAACCATGCCTGCTTGTACTACTTTTTCCGTAAGAGGTTTTTAAGTTTCGCAACGAATGTATAAAAACATTTTCAATTATCAAATAAGTTTAAACTTAGTCCCCGTAAACGCCATTTTATCGCTATTTTTATGCTTTAGATTTGTGAAAAATGAAGTACATTCAAAATTATATTGGCGGAGAGTTAATGGCGCCTAAATCAGGAGAATATTTAGATAATATTGATCCGTCTAGAGGAATCGTTTATTCCTATATCCCAGATTCAACGAAAGAAGATATTGACCTAGCTGTTGATGCTGCTGAAAAAGCTTTTCCGCAATGGGCGAATACGCCAAAAGATGAGCGATCTGCCATAATGGTTAAAATCGCTGATTTAATTGAAGCGCGCATGGATGAGTTTGTTGCCGCGGAATCATTGGATAATGGAAAACCAGAATCTTTAGCGAGGCATGTGGATATTCCGAGAGCAGTAAGTAATCTGAAGTTTTTCGCAACAGCTATTTTGCATTTTGCTTCTGAATCGCATTACATGGAACATGGTACTAGTCCAGGGATTAATTATACCACCAGAAAACCAATTGGGGTTGTGGGTTGTATTTCACCATGGAATTTACCATTATATTTATTTACATGGAAAATAGCACCAGCTTTAGCGTCTGGAAACTGTGTGATTGCAAAACCATCTGAAATTACACCAATGACAGCTTATTTATTGTCAGAAGTTTGTATTGAGGCTGGCTTACCTGCAGGCGTATTAAACATTGTGCATGGTTTAGGTCAAAAAGTTGGTGACGCTATGACACGCGACCCGAAAGTAAAAGCCATTTCATTTACGGGTGGAACTACAACGGGAGAAACAATTGCTAAAATTGCGGCTCCAATGTTTAAGAAATTATCCTTAGAATTAGGCGGTAAAAATCCGAATATCATATTTGCAGATTGCGATTTTAAAAAGATGCTTTCTACAACCTTGCGCTCCTCATTTGCAAACCAAGGTCAAATTTGTTTATGCGGTTCGCGAATTTTTGTCGAACGGCCAATTTATGAGAAATTCCGTGATGCTTTTGTTGAGCGGGTTAGTAATACGAAAGTTTCCTATCCAACAGACCCCGAAGCAAAATTGGGTGCCCTAGTTTCAAAACCACATATCGATAAAGTATTGTCTTATGTTGCGTTGGCAAAAGAAGAAGGTGGAACTGTTTTAACAGGCGGAACCCGTGTGCAATTAGACGGTGAATACAGCGAAGGATATTATATGCGCCCAACAGTAATTGAAGGCTTGGCATATGACTGTAGAACGAACCAAGAAGAAATTTTTGGACCAGTTGTTACCATTACACCTTTTGATACGGAGGAAGAAGCGTTAATGATGGCTAATTCAACAGTGTATGGTTTGTCTGCTACTGTTTGGACAGAGAATTTAACACTAGCACACCGTTTTGCTGATCAATTGCATAGCGGAATTGTTTGGGTAAATTCATGGTTAGTACGCGATTTAAGAACGCCATTTGGTGGGGTTAAAAATTCGGGTGTTGGTCGTGAAGGCGGATTTGAAGCCCTACGATTTTTTACCGAACCTAAAAACGTATACATTCAACTTTAATGCATTTTTTTAACCCAAAGTTTTGTTTACTCTGCTTGAGTATTTTCTTGTTGAGTCCGACTATTTTCGCCCAGCCTACAAATAGTATTGGACGACAATCGAATTATATCAAAAAAATCATTGAGAAGTATCATTACAATAAAATTGACTTTAACGATCAATTTTCTGAACAAGTTTTTGACGGGTTTATTGAACAAATAGACGTCGTAGGCATGTTCTATTATCAAACAGATATTGACGAATTAAAAGCAAAACATTACCATAGCATTGATGAGGAAATTCAGCAAAGTACTGCAGCTTTTTTCACAGCTGCCGCCGCTATTTATTATAATAACTTGATTCAAAGTAAAGAGCGTGTTGAACGCCTTTTGGAAGATGACATTGATTGGAAGAAGGCCGAAACTTTATCTTATGAAGAAGCAGATTATGCTCCTTTTCCTGTAACTGAAAAAGAAATGGACGAGCGTTGGCGTTTATGGCTGAAATCAGAAATATTGGAAGGTCTTTTTTCTGGTGAATTTCATCCCAATCCATACAAAACAACAATTGATTCTGTCCTGCAGTTTGAAGCAGAAGTTAAGGCCGAATTATTGAAACTTGAGTTGTATGAAATCAAATCATTTACAGAGCATCCCTTAGGATATAATACTTATTTGTCTTCTTATTATTTAGACGCAATTGCACAGGTTGTAGATCCGCATACTTCTTATTTTTCTCCGAATGAACAGGAAGACTTTGTAGACGAATTGTCAAAAGATAATTTGGCATTCGGAATTCAGTTTGATGAAAATGACAAAGGAGATGTGGTTGTTTTTAATGTGATGCCGGGCAGTCCTGCGTGGGTTTCTGGAGAGTTGGCTAAGGGGGACGTGGTGATGAGTTTAAAATTAGGCGATCAAAAAAGATTGGACTTAACCACTGCTGGAATTGCTGAGGTTGAAATGCTATTCGGTGCTTATAATGAAGAAGTTTTAACCTTGGTTGTGCGCAAGGCAAACGGACAAACTAAGGAAGTTGTGATTGAGCAAGGATTGGTGTATGTTGATCAAGATGTGATCAAAAGTGTTTTGCTGGACGGTGAAAAGAAGATCGGCTATATTACCTTACCAGATTTTTATACCAATTGGGATGATCCAAGTGGAAAAGGTTGTGCAAATGATGTGGCCAAAACTATTGTAAAATTAAAAAAGGAATCAATTGACGGATTGATTTTGGACTTACGAAATAATGGAGGCGGTTCTGTGCGAGAAGCAATTGATTTAGCAGGAATGTTCATTAATTATGGACCTTTATCAATTGTGCAGGAACAAAATAGAGAGCCACAATCTATCAAAGATTTTAATAAGGGAAGCATTTATAATGGGCCATTGGTGATTTTAGTGAATGGTTTAAGTGCATCAGCATCTGAATTGTTTGCAGCAGCAATGCAAGATCACAATCGTGCCATTGTGGTAGGCAGCACAACTTATGGAAAAGGAAGTGGGCAAGTTATGATGCCACTTGATCCTAAGGTTTTGGATCCGTTTAATACGGAGCCTTTGGATGAGTCGTTGGGCTATTTGAAAGTGACCACCTCCAAGTATTATCGCGTCATCAAATCAACCCATCAAAAAGGAGGGATTCATCCAGATGTTGCATTACCAGATGTCTATGATATTTATGATTATCGCGAATCCGCTTATGAAAATGCATTGAGTTCAGATAGTGTAGTGAAGAAAATTTATTATACTGCCGCGAGTGACTTCCCGATTGAAAAATTAAGACAAGCCAGCCAAAGTAGATTGGCCGCTTCATCATTTGGTAATGCCCTTATTTTAACAATTGATTCGCTGAAAAAAATTATGAATGCTCCTGAACAATATGATTTGAACATTGAAAATTATCAAAACAAAAATCAAGGTCTAAATGAAACGATCGATTCTCTTTTCTCTTATTTAAAACAAAGTACAGATGCCTTTGAAGTGAAAAATAATCAATATGATTTGCGAATTATGGAGATGAACGTCTATCGATCAGAACTCAATGACGCTTATTTAAAACGGTTAACAGAAGACATTTATCTGGACGAAGCCTACCGCGTTTTGACTGATTATATTAAATTTGGTAAGAATTAACACAAAACATAACAGTAAAAAAAATATGAGAAATCTAAAAGGACTACTTTTCACTTGTGCCTTAGTCGCAATTTCATTTACAGGATTTTCCCAAACGGCTTTAGAGTATATGCAAAAAATTTCTGCAGAGACAAAGAAAATCCAAAAGGATATGTGGGATTATACGAATGCCGTTTCGCATGGGAAAAGTGCGCGTAAGGTTGAAAAACGTCGTGCAGAATTGATACAGACTTCCCAACAAGCATTAAACCGTGTAAAAAACATGAATGCCTTTGATGGAAGTACATCCTATAGAGATTCAGTAGTCGCTTTTTTAAACATTAATTATTATGTGTTGAAAGAAGATTATGCCAAAATTGTGGATATGGAAGAGATTGCGGAAAAGTCATATGATAATATGGAGGCTTATTTGATGGCACAAGAAGGAGCCAATACAAAAATGCGCGAATCTGGAGTTATGGTAGGTTCTCAACAAGCGGTATTTGCGGCAAAGAATGACATTACACTCATTACGAATGAAGACGACGAATTAAGTCAGAAAATGAAAATTGCAAGTGAAGTATATGCTCACTACAACAAGGTTTACTTGATCTTTTTTAAGAGTTATATCCAAGAGTCATATTTAATGGTGGCAATCACTAATAAAGATGTAAGTGCAATTGAACAAAATAAAGATGCCTTGGCCAATACGGCTAATGAGGGCTTGGAATTACTGACAGCCATTGAGGCATTTAATAACGATAATTCGGTTGTTAATGCTTGTAGAAATATGTTGAAATTTTACAAAGATGAATCCGAGAATAAAATCACCATAGTAACGGACTATTTCTTGAAGGCAGAAAATTACGCTACTATAAACGAGTCATTTAGTCAAATTAAGAAAAAGGACGTGACTCAGGAAGATGCCGATAAGATCAATAATGCTGGAACTGAAATGAATGCTGCTATTGAAGCTTACAATAAGAATAATGATACCATGAATAGTGAGCGCGCAGAAAATTTGGAAGCTTGGAATAAAGCAGTGTCTAAATTTACTGATAAGCATGTACCTAAAGGAAAGGTGAAGTAGATCTTGGTTATCATCCGCTTTTTTAAGCAATGAAATTTCTACCTTTTTTTATCTGTTTGATTTTCTTAAGTTGCACTCCTGATTCTCTGCAAAATGAGGCGGATGTAATTACGCTAGATACAATCGTCAGTTCAACTGAATTTCCACATGTTGAACTAATTAAACGTGGAGAACAATATATTTCTCAAAAATTATTAGATCAAAATGGGGAGGTTGTTTATTCGCAAATTTTTGATTCTGATGGCAATTTAGAATCAGAGTCGGGTGAATCTGATTTTTTATGTTTTGTATCTATAAATAAATCAGTGGAAAGAACAATTGACATTGAAATTCATAGTATTGAGCGGCCCAAATTGACCAGAATCATCACGATTATGAAAGGAACAGGGCCAGCAACCAATGAGTGGAAATTAACGTTTGAACCCATTCAAACGGATACCGTTATTACAAACATCACAACGATTATGGAAACAACAGGATCAAGTAATGGGAAATTCACAACGTTTAAACCAATTCAAATGGATACGGTTATTACAAACGCATATTATACGAGTTACAATTTTGATATTGATTCCTGTCTCATTTTTATTTCAATTGATTATCATAGGAAAAATGAAGCAGTTTCTCACATCAGTTCCTCCACAGGAGCAATAGGAGTCAATTTTATTGCGAGTTCAATTGAGTCTAGGAGCGTAGGGTTAGATTTAGATGATTCTGAAGAGGCTCAATTTAAGCGGGCCATTCATGTGTTGGATCGTTGGGTTCTTCACCGCGACCCAACTTGTGACCTGTGTGAAGCCAATACAGATTATTATGTTGCACGTATAAAAATAACAGATGCCTTGGGTTATTTGGAGTCAACTACTGGGATTGAAAGTAATATAGAGTTTAGTCTAGGGACAGTTGGGATAATATTGACAGATGGTTCATCTTATATGTCAGACAAGAAAAAATGGCAAAATTGGTGGGACGAAAATAGAGGGAGTACTAAATGAAAATTCTCTTTTATACGCTTATAATTCCAATGCTTGTATTTTCTTGTGTAACGGGTGGTGAATCAGATGGGGATAAGCCTACCAATCAAATTGTCCAATACAATTCTTTGGAAGAGAAGCTATATGCACCACATGGTAACAGCATTCTCTGTATGGAGGATAAGTACGATATATTGTTTGAACGAACGCTTGAACTATCAAATAATAAGGACTCCTACTCTCGCTTTTTTCAAAAGGTGGGAGATTCATTATTTTTGTCATTAGGTAATGACTGGACATTCCTTAAAGAAGACAGTTTAACGCTAAAAGAAGAAGGTGAATTATGGAATCTTTACAATACTAGTTTTCATGCTTTCTTATTTCGAACTTGTAAAGAATTTCAAGATCAGGATGATTTATCTGTAATGCAAAAGTCTTTTGTGAAAGAATTTGTGTTTGAGTCTGATAAAGTAATGCCAGACCTTCAAGCAATTTCACTTATACTGTCTGAAATGTCAGAAGAAGAATTTCAAAGCAAAGGGATTAAACAATGCTGTTTGATTTATATTGTTGACATATCCCCTCCGTTTTATGAGTAATAGAAATTCAATTTTCCTTAATCCCCGATAATCTCCAAAATTTTACGCGCATTATTTTCATTCCCAAAATTCTCAGCAAAGTCCACATCCCTTTTGGTTTTGTCTGCTTGGGTAAATGGTGTTGACATTAATTCATCAATTTTTGCAGCTATTTTTTTTGGTTCATTTTCTACATGGCATAAGGCTGCGAAAATTCCAGAATCGTCCATTTTGTCATTGATGATAATGTGTTGGCCAGATTCTAAAGCATGCAATAGTTTTAACTTAATTCCGGTTTGCTGAAAAGTCATGAGCAAGTTAACAGCCGAGTTCCGAATTAAAGCATCCATCATTTCAATAGAGGGCGTAGGGATCAATTCAACGTTGCTTACTTTTTTTGCCATTGCAATTAATTGATCAGAGGGATCTTTCCCCGCAATCACAATTTTATTGCTAGTATGCTGCGCAATATTTTCCAAAATAAACTTGGCCGCATGCTCGTTTTCTTTCACTGCCAAATTCCCTTGAAAAAGGACTTGTTTTACCGTACTATTTTCATCAATTACAGCCTGATTTTCGCTATTAAAAAACGGTGGAATATGATGCGTGGCTCCGTATTGAGAAAAATGCGGAATATCCATTTTAGCAACAGATAAAAGTGCATCAACTCCTTTCAGTTGTTTTTCGAAACGCTGCAAGCGCCGCGCTTCTAACTTTAAATATTGTTTTTTAAACCAAGATGTTTCCCAACGCGCTAATCCTTCATAATAGGCATGTTCGATATTGTTGGCTCTAAAAATTCGTTTGCGTTTTACAATTTCCGGATGATTAATAAAATAGCAAGTCTGAATCCCATCAAATAAAATCGGAAAGTCGTCCTTTAATAAACAATCTAATAGTTCTTTATTATCTCTACTTGAAACGACATATGGCAGACTAGATGTTACCAACTTCCACATTTTTTTCTTTCGCGGATAGTAATGAATCTCATCACAATATTGTTCTAAAAGTTCGGAGGGCGGATTATGACCCGCGTAATAAAAACAGTGATAAATAATTTTTCCGCCAGTAGCATGCAAATTCTTGAGTTTATAATAAACGTCAACAATTCCACCATAGTTTGGTGGATAAGGAACATCAAAAGCGATTATATGAAAAGGTGATGTGGTCAAAAGATGGTTTTTAGTACTTCACATTCCTTGGCCCAAGTCAATTCTTGTGAAGCGCGTTTAGTATTGGTTTTAAAAGTAGCATTTAAGGTTTCGTCCGTCAAAATTTTTGTCAAATAATCGGCAATTTCTTCCGGATCATGCGACGGGCAGACAAGGCCTACATTATAGGTCTCCACGATATGTTTAATCTCTTTTAAATCTGAAACTAAAACAGGGATTCCAGCGTGGATATAATCAAAAATTTTATTGGGTAATGAAAAGCGATAATTGACATTTGTGTCTTTATCCATAGAGATACCGACATCAGACAATAGCGTATAATTCATTAAAGTGTCATAAGGCTGTTTTCCAAAAAAGATAATCTGACCCCCTAGATTATCGATTTTTACTTTTGCCTTAAGGAGCGGAACAACATCACCGTCTCCTACGAAAATCAAAATCGTATCATCCATGCGTTGCACGGCTTCCATTACTTCCTCTGCTCCACGGTCAATATTTATTCCTGCGCCTTGGATAATAATAATCTTTTTATCCTCTGGTAAATTCAATTCTTTGCGGGTCTTTATTTCTTTGATTCCTTTAAAATCTGAAATATTACGGACGACTTTAACTTCGCGTTTATATTCGTTTCGATAAAGGTCAGCAATTGATTCATTGACCGTGTACATGGCGTCAACTTTAGGTAATGTTTTGCGTTCAATTTTATGCCAAAATTTTTGAACTTTAGGTCGACTAACCAATTCTGGAACACCAATATAATATTCGTGTGAATCATAAACCAAGCGACAATTTTTCTTAAATTTTCTAGCCCAATGATTCGCATAAAGTGTATCCAAATCATTTGAGAGTAGGACATCAGCTTTGTGGAATAAAAGGAAAAAGAACAATCTTAAATTATAGTTGGCATAAAAGAGGGCACCTTTGGTGAACAATAATGGAAAACGTTTCGTTTTATAGGCTGTTTCTGGTAATTCTTTACTGTTTTTTAATTTCCGACCAACAAGTGTCACTGCATAATTTTCGCGCACCAAAAATTCACAAACCTTACGCACCCTTTGATCCGTGTAGATATCATTTGTAACTGAAACTATGACGCGCTGTTGATTGGCCATTCCGCAAAATTAACAAAACGATTCGATTGGTATATTGTTGTGTCATATTTCCGTGCAGACGTTATATTCCATTAATATTCGCCAAAAACAATTGAATTACTGCCGTTAGTATACTTTTTTGCCCAAAACTGCGCAATCTTCATTACTTTCGTAAAACTCAATAAATCTGCAATTATGAATATGACTTTTTGGAAAACGTTTTGGGCTAGTTTACTCGCAAGTGTGGTATCTGGTGTAATCGTATTGTTAATCTTTTTCGCCATTTTAAGCTCAATGGTGTCTGGTTTTGGAAATATGTTTGAATCCAAACAATTAATTGTAGAAGAAAGCACCATTTTGCATATGGAGCTGGATGGAGCCATTGGCGATTATACATACGCGGCGTTTAATCCAAGGACATTCCAAATGAATAAACAATTTGGGTTAAATGAAATTTTGCAAGGAATTGATTTAGCAGCGAATGATGATAATGTAACAGGTATATTCTTGAACTGCGATAATTTGGCTGCCGGAATGGCAACAATAAAGGAAATCAGAGATGCTTTGATTGTTTTCCAAGCGCAAGGAAAGTTTGTGGTTTCTTATCATGAAAATTATGATAAAAAGGCCTATTATTTAGCTTCTGCCGCGGAAGAATTATATGTGTATCCTTCTGGAATGCTAGACTTTTTAGGATTAGGAACTGAAATAATGTTTTTAAAGGGAGCTTTGGAAAAACTGGACGTTGAAATGCAGATAATTCGCGGTTCAAACAACCGTTTTAAAAGTGCAGTTGAACCATTAATTTACGAAAAGATGAGTGAAGCCAATCGTCTTCAAACTCAAAAATATATAGATGCTTTATGGGGAGTTATGACCAGCGAAATTGCTGCCTCACGAAATATGAAAGTTAGTCGTTTAAATCAAATTGCGGACAGTGCTTATATTCGTAAATCAGGTGATGCGGTTCAATATAAAATGGCGGATGCTATACTTTATTACGACCAAGTTTTAGATTCATTGGCAAAAAGAAGTGGTGTTGATTCGGGTGCGGATATTAAGCTTTTGTCTTTCCAAAAATATGCCATGAAAAAAACCAAAGAGGAACGCACTTTGGCCAAATTGGATGATAAAAATATTGCGGTGATTTTTGCAGAGGGAGAAATTGTTGATGGATTAGGTGGGGACGATCAAATTGGTGGAGCCAGTCTTTCAGCTCAAATTCGAGATGCCCGATTGGATACTACGATTCAAGCTGTAGTTTTAAGAGTGAATTCTCCAGGAGGTAGTGCTTTAGCAAGTGATATTATTTGGCGTGAGGTTATGAAAACAAAAGAAACCGGGAAACCATTTATAGTTTCAATGGGAGATGTGGCCGCGTCTGGTGGTTATTATATCGCTTGTGAAGGAGATCGCATTTTTGCACAGAAAAATACAATTACAGGTTCTATTGGTGTCTTTGGAATTATTCCGTTTACAGGAGATATGTTGAAGAATAAATTGGGTGTGACATTTGATCGGGTTCAAACAAATGAACATGCTATTTTGTCCTTAAACAAAAGATTGTCAGATCCTGAATTAAACTTAATTCAACAAGGCGTTGACGATATTTATAATGACTTTATCAGTAAAGTTGGTGCAGGTCGTAATATGACTAAGGTTGAGGTTGACAGTATTGGTCAAGGACGAGTTTGGGCAGGTAAAGATGCTATTGAAATTGGATTGATTGATGAATTTGGTGGACTACAAGATGCGATTAATTACGCTGCAGAAATGGCAAGTATTGCTGAAGGTGATGTTTCAATTAAATATTATCCAGAAGTGAAGAATTCTGAATTTTTTGATCTCTTAGAGAGTTTGGATGAGCAGGAAGAATCTGCAGCAGCACAAAGCCAACTTGAAATGCAATTGACGGACATTTATAACTATCTAAAAACGATTGGAACAACTTCTCAAATTCAAGCAAGAATGCCTTATTTGTATTGGATTGATTAATATTAGTCATTCAATTATCCTGTGTCTTAGGTTTTGTAGAGACATATTGTAGTTAAGACCTGATACGATTGACCGAGACTGTTGGTACATGCTGATTTTTAACTAATTTTCTTTTTTCATTAGCTTGTCATGTTATCTTTATTGCGAATTAATTTCTACCAATGATTGTAAAATTTTCAAGTAACCCTGTACTTCAGCTTTTTGGAATTGCCTTTTGGAATATTTGGCTCTTATTCTTTTACGCCCTTTTTGCAGGTGTCGCATTTGTTCTTTGTCATTTTTACGAATACCATTTTTTTGAATTACCACCTGTTCCGGTTAGTATATTAGGTGGAGCTTTGGCGATATTTTTAGGGTTCAAAAACAGTTCAGCCTATGATCGGTGGTGGGAGGCAAGAAAAATTTGGGGCTCAATTGTTAACGATAGCCGTTCCTTAGGAATGGAAATTAACACGTATTGTATTCCTAAGCCAGGCGAAGAAGTTGAGTTAGATGAGTGGAAAAAGCGCACGACTTATCGACATATTGGATGGTTATATGCTTTGCGTTCCTTATTGAGATCAGAAAGCCATTGTGAGGTATTAAAAAATTGGGTTAATAAAGAAGATGGTGAGGTCTTATCACCTGCAAAAAATGTTCCAGCACAACTTATATTGATCCAAGCTAAAGACGTGTCATATGCTTTTGAAAAAGGTTGGATTGAACAATTTAGATTCAAAGCCTATATGAGCACGCTCAAAAAAATGTATGATAACCAAGGGAAATGTGAGCGAATTAAAAACACTGTTTTCCCATTTTATTACAATTACTTCACTAATTTATTTTTGTGGTTATTTACCGTTTCATTACCCTTTGCATTAGCAAGTGAAATTCACACTTGGGTAATGATTCCTGTAAGTATTGCAATTTCGTTTGCCTTTGCCATGTTGAATAAGTCGGGACAAATAACTGAAAATCCATTTGAAGGCCGCGCGGCTGATACACCAATAACAACAATTGTTCGTGGTATCGAAATTGACCTGTTGCAAATGCTAGAAGAATCTGATTTACCTGATCCTGAAGAAGAAATTAAAGGCCGTTTCGGAGTGATTTATAAAAAGTAGGACTTTGTCAATTAACAATGTGTAATACGATTTGATGTATTGTTGATTTTAATTAGAAATGGTTCAATTTCTGTTTTTTTTTCATAAATGAACGCTTCGACAAGTTCAGGGCAGTGCATTGAACAATGCGCGATTGATTACATAAATTTTAATTGGCTAAAGACTATTGCTCAAAATACCCCGGATCTTTCTTCTTAATTTCCTTCAAGTAACCTTTAATACGTTGCTCATGATTCTTTTTAACAACCATTAAAATACCGTGGGATTCCACAACAATATAATCTTCTAATCCTTGTAAAAGCACCATTTTACCTTCTGGCATATTTACAATGCAATTCTCGCTTTCAAACATATGAACGTGGTCACCAATAACGGCGTTCCCTTCAACATCTTGTTCTAAATGCGTGTATAAAGAACCCCAAGTTCCTAAATCTGACCAACCAAAATTTGCCAAGACAACATGAACGTTTTTAGCATTTTCTAGAACTGCAAAGTCAATAGAAATGTCTTCACAATTGTAAAAAGCTTCATTAATAAATTCTTGTTCACCAGTCGTATTATAGTCATTACCTTTTGAGGTAAACAACTCATTCAATTTAGGTTTAAACTTTTGTAAAGAATCAATGATCGTTTTGGCGGTCCAAATAAAAATACCTGAATTCCAATAATAGTCACCGCTTTTCAAAAATATTTCTGCTAATTCGCGGTTTGGTTTTTCCGTAAATTGACGCACTTTTCTTACTTCGCCCATTAAGATGTCACGGCCGTCCTCAAATTGTATATAACCGTAACCAGAATCAGGACGAGATGGTTTAATACCAAGTGTCACCAAACATTCTTCGGAAATTGATTTCTCTAAGGCCACATTAACAATGTCAACAAAGCGATCTTCCTTCATAATTAAATGATCAGAAGGGGCAACAATTAAATTTGCTTGAGGATTAATATTATATATTTTATGAGAAGCATAGGCGATACAGGCGGCTGTATTTTTACGCATTGGCTCGGTCAATATTTGATTGTCCGGAATACCAATTTGTTCTTTCACCAAACCCGCATATTTTTCGTTCGTTACAACATAGATTTGCGAATCAGGGACCAGCTTTGTTAAACGTTCATATGTCATTTGAATGAGCGTTTTGCCCATTCCTAAAACATCCAAAAATTGTTTCGGGTGAGATTCTTGACTCATGGGCCAAAATCTACTTCCTATTCCCCCAGCCATTATAACGGCAAAATTATTATTCATCTTAATTACTTTCTATTTTTTCTACTTCGGCCAAGCCCAACACGCGATATTTTTTGTGTGTACCAACCTCTACGCACTCAAAACGTGTGCGTAACTTCTTTCCTTTAACGAATGTTTTAGCATTTAGTTTAAATAAACTGCCATTTTCTAACTCTTCAAGCGTAATGCCCTTGTAATTGTCATAACGTTTTAGAACACGGTAAAGTTTGTCGTCCGAACATGAAGAAGCTTTCGCATTTCGCAAATAATTGTTTAATGCAAGATCAACATCTGTCGGCAAAGCTATTTCATTCAGAATGGGATCTGCAATTGCTTTAAATTCAGTTTTCCAATGCACGCCATGTGGTTTTATGCGATTTCCGTACTTTTCAAAAGTAGTTAAATGCGCCATTTCATGAAGCGTTGTAATCAAAAAACTATAAGGGTTTAAATCACCGTTAACTGAAATTCTATGCGGTTTACCATTGTGCGGATGACGATAATCTCCCAGCTTCGTTTTCCTTTTTTTACTTACCGTAAAATGCACCACGTTTTCAATTAGAAATGTGGCGACATAGTCCGCAGAATTTTCTGGTAAAAAAGGTTTAAGTTGGGCGGCGAATTGCGCTATTTTATCGTCTGTGTTCAGTTTTTTTTTCGCCTAAGATACTGTATTATATTGGGATATACCCAAAAAGAAGAAGGCGGCCTACGAATAGTGCCGCCTTCTTTGTTACCAAATAGTATCCCCATACTACTTAACCAATTATTGCTTAGTTTTTAATAAATTTCTCTTGTATGCTATTAGCGGGGTTTTCAGCATCAATTACATTAATGATGTATAATCCGTTTGGTAGATTGCTCACATCAATTGTGGTTTGTGAATTATTTAATCCCACTTGATCCATTCGTACAATTTCTCCAACTGTATTGTAAATGATAACTTGTTGATTTCCGTTAGCGCTTGCAACACTTATGTTTAAAGCATCTTGCGCTGGATTTGGATAAATATCCACAGTTAATTTATCTTGTGGTGAAAGGCTTGCCGTTGAATCAATAACAAGTGAATCAATATTAATGACTTGACAGGTTGAATCAAAGCAAGACCAATCTTCGTTGTAAACTTCAAGACACATAGTTTTTGACGGTTCAAAGTCAGCCACATCAAAAGATGGGTTTTCATCTTCTGAAACCAATGTCCAGTCAATATACCATCTGTACATAACATCTACAGGTTCACCTGTTGAAGTGTTTGTGAAGAAAATAGTTTCCTCGGATCGGGCAAAAGTAAAATTAGCATCTACTTCGCATTCTGTACTGTCGTCAACTAAAGTATCATCTTCAAAATAAATGGTTAAACAATAAGTGTCCATGCAATCTTCTAATGAATCGAATACTGTTAAACAAACTTCTTCACTGCCTTCAAAATCTGCAGTAGAGAATGATGGATTTTCTAATCCAGAAGTTAAACCGTCAACCATCCAGCTATAAAATGGCCATAACGGCTCACCTGTAGAGGTATTCGTCAAGTTCAATAATCCGCCAGAAACCGTATAAGTGAAGTTGGCAATTAATTCGCATCCTGTCGTGTCATCAACTATCGTGTCATCTTCAAAATAGATGGTCAAACAATATGTGTCAATGCATTCTTCAGTCGAATCATATACTGTTAAACAAACCAATTCGCTTGCTTCAAAGTCTGTTGTTGGAAATGTAGGATTTTCCAAACTTGAACTTAATCCGTCCACAGTATAATCGTAAAACGACCAAACTGGTTCGTCGGTTGAAGTGTTTGTTAAATAAAGTGTTTCACCCGATACGGTGTAGGTAAAGCTGGCAATCAAGTCACATCCTAATGTGTCCTGCGCTCCGGCAGAGAGTCCGAAGAGTCCAAAAAGTGATATAAGTATTAAATTTTTCATTTGTTTATTTTATTTGTATGTTATTTCTCTCAATACAAAACGCACTTAAATTAGGTTGTCTACTTTTCAGACTTATTTTACTGGTTGGACGAGTAGCATACCGAAACCTCTTGCTGTGATTGCTGTTAGCGCATGTGGAGTTTTTTCAGAATAAAATTGAGGAACACATAATAAAGCTGAAATATTCAGTTCTATAAAGTATGAAAAAGAGAATGGCCGCAATTTCTTGCAGCCATTCTCTTTTTTAATTCATGACTGAAGTTAAGTAATCAATGTCAATTTTATAGTCGTTAACTTGCTGATTGATTTCAATTCCCATATCCTTCGGTATGATTTTTTGAATTATAAATAGTCCTTCAATCCTATGCCTTGTCTAAGAAAACTGAAATCAACTGTGAGCGTTTAGAATAATCGAACTCAGGTTACTACTTACAAGATGCACTTTTAATTAACTTTGTATCTTTCGAAAGAGATACTTTTAATGATACCTAAGCAAACCATAGATGAGATTTATCAAACTGCTCGAGTAGAGGAGGTGATAGGCGAGTTTGTGCAGTTGAAAAAATCAGGTTCGAACTATAAAGGTAAAAGCCCATTTGTTGATGAGCGAACACCTTCATTTATGGTTTCGCCCGCAAAGCAAATTTGGAAATGTTTTAGTACTTCTAAAGGAGGGAATGTCGTTTCTTTTTTAATGGAGGCCGAACATTTTACATACGTTGAGGCGTTAAAATGGCTCGCCAATAAGTACAATATTGAAATTAAAGAAGATCGCCAACGAACGCCTGAAGAAATTGAGGCGACTACCGTTCGTGAAAATCTAAGTATCATCAACGAATTTGCAAAAAACACTTTTCATGAGAATTTAACCAAGCACCCAAAAGGGAGGGCAATTGGGCTTTCTTATTTTGTAGAGCGGGGTTTTAGAGAAGATATTATTGAAAAATTTCAGCTCGGTTATTGTTTGGACGAATCCGAAGGGTTTACTAAAGTGGCGCTGGCAAAAAACTATAAACTCGACTTTTTAGTAAAAGCGGGTTTAACTAAAGTGAAGGATAACCGTTCGTTTGATTTTTATCGCGGCAGAGTTATGTTTCCTATACACAGTATTGCAGGGAAAGTACTTGGTTTTGGCGGTAGAACGCTAAAAGCCGATAAGAAAATTGCCAAATACTTTAACTCACCAGAAAGTGAGCTTTATAATAAAAGTAAAATTCTTTACGGCCTTTATTTTGCCAAGAATACAATTATTAAATATGATAATTGCTTTTTGGTTGAAGGGTATACGGACGTTATTTCAATGTACCAAGCCGGGGTTGAAAATGTAGTTTCTTCATCTGGTACTTCGCTTACCTCTGATCAGATTAAATTAATTAAGCGGTATACCGAGAATATTACCATTTTGTATGATGGTGATGCTGCGGGAATAAAAGCGTCATTCCGTGGAATCGATATGATTCTTTCGGAAGGATTGAATGTGAAGGTGGTTCTTTTTCCTGATGGAGAAGACCCTGATTCATTCGCCAAGAAGTCGACAACAGAAGAGTTAAAGGAATATATTGCTGAAAATGCGAAAGACTTTATTGTATTTAAGTCGGACGTTTTACTGAAAGATGCTGGTAACGATCCCTTGAAAAAGGCTCAATTAATTAACGATATTGTAGGTTCTGTGGCCGTGATTGATAACGCCATAAAACGTCAAATATATAGTAAAGAATGCGCTAATATTTTTGACATTTCTGAACAAACGATTATTCAAGAAGTGAATAAAGTTCGGCAACGTAAAGTTGCCGAAAAAGCTAAAATAGATAATCGTAAAATAAGAACAGAACAGAATAGAAATAAGCAAGGTTCTGGTTCATCTCAAACACCTCAATCTCCTCAAAATCCACAATCTGGACCGAGTGGCGGTGAAATGGATTACGAAATTCCGCTGGAAGCAATGATTCCACAGGATATTTTGGAAGAGGCAGGTATTTCACTTGGGCAAGAAGATTTATTGCATCATTTTGAGAAGAACTTAATTCGCGTATTGTTGAATTATGGAACTTTTGTGGTGAGAACCGAAGGGGTAGAATATGATGAGCAAGGAGTAGAAAAATTGACTGAAATTGAGGTAAGTGTTATTCAATTGGTATTGCATGAATTGGAAAGAGATGCTATGACATTTGAGGATAAAATTTTCAACGCTATTCTACAAGAGTATACCCTTGGATTGAAGGAAAATACGTTCTATAATAATGATCATTTTGTGAAACATCATGACATTGATGTGTGCACTAAAGCTGCTGAGTTGATTACGGTTGAATATGAAATTAGTCCAAATTGGCTAAAACAAAAAGTTAAAGTAGTTCGAGAAGTAGATAAACTGGAAGCGGCAGTTTTACAATCAATCTACACATACAAGACTTCAAAAGTTCGCCGAGAAATTGACCAAAACCAAATTAAAATAGTGGATTTGAATAATATTGATCCGGATGAAAATTATCCTGAAATAAGGGAGTTAATGAAAAGACAGATGGATTTGGATAAGGTAAAATCTTTACTATCATCAAAATTAGGACGCGTTATAATTAGTTAACTATGTGGGAAGCTATTAAAAACTTTTTTAATTATCCATTAATTGATTGGTGGAGTACTGAGGTTGCAGCGGTAGAGGCTGTTCCTGCAACTGATACAACGGAAGCTATTGCTGCAATTGATGCTGTTCCTTCTGTACTGGTTTTTCAATTTTCTATTGTAAATATCATTCTAATAGTGCTAATTTATTTAGTCGCTAAAATTTTTATAAAATACATCAAACGCTATTTTAAAGCACATGAGCTTACTGATAAACAATTAAAAATTGAAGGCAAGGAAATTGCAGTTTGGAAATTAACTAGGCAGCTTATTTATTTGATTGCATTTTACATTTTCTTTCTCACCCTTAAAATTAATAATCCGCATTTAAATTTAGGAAGCATTTTTGCATATGAGTTTTTCCGGATTCCGAATACCGAATTCCATATTGCCGTTTATCACCTCTTTTTAACGGTTGCTATTGTAGTTATTACTCGAATTACGCTCAATTTCACTAAAGTTCTAATACTTAGGGCAGGTAAGAAAAACGATCGTATTGATGGAGGCACACAATACATATACATCCAATTAATAAAATATTTAATCTATTGCATTTCTGCTATAATCCTGTTGCGAAGTTTTGGTATGAATCTCGACCTCTTCTTAACCGCTTCAACCTTTTTATTAGTAGGTGTTGGTTTGGGATTACAAACGATATTTCGGGATTATTTTTCTGGAATTTTGTTATTGTTAGAAGGAACGATTAAAGTTGGAGATGTTCTGGAAATAGAAACCTTAAATGGGCAAGAAAACTTTGTTGCCAAAATGGTTCAAATAAACCTGCGTACCTCAAAGGTTGAAACGAGAGATGAAAAAGTTTTGGTGATTCCAAATTCAAAACTAACCCATGAAAGTGTTATCAATTGGAGTGCTGGAACACGTGTTACTCGTTTTATGATCCCAATAACGTTGCATTATGGCGTGGATACGGATTTGGTGCGAAAGCTATTAGTTGAATGTGCGGAAAAACACGCAGAAGTTCTTAAGTCACGCAAGCCGCTTGTACGTTTATTGAATTTTGGAAATAATGGACTTGAAATGGATCTTGTTTTTTGGGCAAAACAAAATCTGTATATCGAAATTTTGAAGAGTGAAATTCGATTCGACATTGATCGTGTATTACGCGAACATGGAATTATGATCCCTTACCCTCAGACAGACGTTCATCTTAACCCAAGAAGTCCAGAAACTAAACAAGGAAACTTTCTACCGTCGAAGGACTCAGAATAAATGGCAATTATTTTCCGCTCAAATCCCTATTAAAGTCTAAAAATCTCCCTATTTTTATGACTTGAGTAAAATCGTAGCTAGTTGGAAATAGGGCGAAATCAATATTTACCTTTTTCTAAAAATTTGTCTATTTCCGAGCAGCTATTAAATAGACTTTATAACAAAATATAGTTAAATGGTTAGGACAATTTTTTACATTTTAGCAATTACAATTACAGCTGGAATAATCGCCTTAGGATATTTCGTAAATCCAAATTATTATTACCTGTTTATTCTGTTTGGACCATTGATTTTAATTGGGTTAAGGGATGCCTTTCAAAATAAACATGCCATTAAAAAGAACTTCCCGGTCATTGGAAATTTGCGGTACATTTTGGAAGCCATTTCGCCAGAAATTCAACAGTATTTTGTGGAGC
Organism: Crocinitomix sp.; assembly: GCA_047623705.1. GTDB lineage: Bacteria > Bacteroidota > Bacteroidia > Flavobacteriales_D > Crocinitomicaceae > Crocinitomix. The sequence continues at coordinate 69,526 of JBLHOW010000007.1, read as the reverse complement.
GCCGAACAGATGGAGCACCAATAGATAAAAATAAAAGAGCAGTAATTTATAAACGGTCAAAAAATTTAGGCGCAACACATCCTTTCGGAACAGAAGAAAATATTTATGAGGAAGGGTATGAATTTATTACACAATCCTTATATCCAACTCCTGTATTACATGATCCACCACGTGTAGAAATTGGTGGAAAAGATTGTAGCCAGCCTTATTCAGCTTCTCTTTATAATATCTCTGCAATGAGTTTTGGATCTTTATCCAAAAATGCCGTAATGGCATTAAATCGCGGAGCAAAAATGGGAGGTTTTTATCAAAATACCGGAGAAGGTGGTATTGCTTCTTATCATTTGCAAGGGGGAGATTTATCTTGGCAAATTGGAACAGGTTATTTTGGTTGTCGAAATCAGGATGGTACTTTTTCAAGCGAAAAGTTTAAAGAAAATGCAATCCGTCCTGAGGTTAAAATGATTGAATTAAAATTATCACAAGGCGCGAAACCCGGGCACGGCGGTGTATTACCAGGTAAAAAAAATACAGTAGAAATAGCTGGAATTAGAGGTGTTAAACCAGGCGAAACAATATTGTCTCCTCCTGGTCATAGTGCATTTGACGGGCCAGTCGGTTTAGTAAAGTTTGTTGCCGAATTACGTGTACTGTGCGGTGGAAAACCAGTAGGGTTTAAATTCTGCGTAGGGAAAGCAGAAGAGTTTGAGGAAATTTGCAAAGCAATGGTTGATGCCGACATTTATCCAGATTTTATTGCTGTGGATGGGGCTGAAGGTGGCACTGGAGCAGCACCTCTTGAATTTGCGGATTCTGTTGGAATGCCATTATACATAGGTCTCGTACTTGTGGATAAATTATTGATTAAGCACGGCATTCGTAACAAATTAAAAATAATTGCCTCTGGTAAAGTCTTCAGTGGTTTTGGAATATTAAAAGCCATTGCTATGGGTGCAGATTTGACGCAATCTGCTCGTGCAATGATGTTATCTATTGGATGCATACATGCGAAACTCTGTAATACCAACACTTGCCCAGTAGGCATTGCGACGCAAAATAAGCACTTGATGAAAGGGTTAGATCCGGCCGATAAAAGTGTACGTGCGAATAATTACCATAAAAACACGATTCACGCTTTTCTTGAATTACTATCCGCTACTGGTGCCAAACATCCAGATGATTTGTCTACCGATAATTTGATGCGAATGGCAGAGGATGGTGATACGCAAACAATGACTGATATAATTAATAATTGGAATTACGTTAAAAAACATGTTGGAGAGTCTGCTCCAAAACCTGTATTAAACTAGTACAAAATCATACTTGATAAGATGACGCCACAACACGATAAAAAACTATTTCTATTAGATGCTTTTGCTTTAATTTATAGAGCTTATTATGCATTTATTAAAAACCCGAGAGTGAATAGCAAAGGTCAAAATACTTCTGCGGCTTTTGGATTTACAAATGCCTTGTTGGATTTGATTCGAAAAGAGAATCCAACACATTTGTCAGTTGTTTTTGATTCGCCTGGAAAGACGAAGAGAGCTATAGAGTTTACTGATTATAAAGCACACCGTGAAGCAATGCCAGAGGATATTGCTAGCATGATTGAACCGATTAAGGAAATTGTGCGGGCATTTAACATTCCAATTTTAATTAGCCCAGGTGATGAGGCGGATGATATTATTGGAACAATTGCAAAACAGGCAGAAAAGGCAGGATTCGTCACTTACATGATGACACCTGATAAAGATTTTGCGCAATTGGTTTCCGAAAATATCTTTATGTATAAGCCAAGTCGGGGTAAAAAACCAGTTGAGATTTGGGGAGTTCCTGAAGTGAAAGAAAACTTTGGAGTAGAAAATCCTGAACAAGTGATTGACTTTTTAGGTCTTTGTGGAGATACTGCAGATAATATTCCTGGAATACCAGGAGTTGGGCCAGTGGCTGCGAAAAAACTATTGGCTTTATTTGAATCGGTTGAAGGAATAATAGAAAATGCTGATCAATTAAAAGGGAAACAAAAAGAAAACGTAATTGAATTTGCCCAACAAGGTTTAGATTCAAAGCGCTTAGCAACTATTGATCTTTTCGTTGATGTAAAATTTGATGAAGCTAGTTTGGTAATGGAAGAACCAGATTCGGATAGGATTAGAGCAATTTTTACTGAATTGGAATTCAAAACAATGGCGAAGAGAGTTTTGGGTGAGGAACTTGTTATTCCAACTGCTCAACTTTCGCAACCTTCAGAAGGGCAGTTAGATTTGTTTGGCGGTCCTGCAATTGAATCACAAGCGGTTGAAGTTGCAGCAGCAGAAACAACTGTTAAAACTATAGCAGATACAAAACCAGTCTATGAATTAGTAGACACTGAGGCAAAGCGAACTGAATTGTTAACTACTTTACTGAAAGAAAAATCTGTTTGTTTTGATACAGAAACAACAGGTATTGATGCAATGACTGCGGAGATTGTAGGCATGTCTTTTACTTTCAAAACAGGAACTGGGTATTATGTTTCTTGTGCTGCAGATGAAAGAGCTGCAACTGTTCAAGCATTCCGTGCATTTTTTGAGAGTGAATCAATTGAAAAAATCGCACATAATATTAAATATGATCTGAAGATTATTGAAAAATATGATGTACAGGTTTTAGGTGCACTTTTTGACACTATGATTGCGCATTACCTGATTACCCCAGAAGGGAAACACGGGATGGATTATTTATCGGAATTGTATTTAAATTATCGCCCAATTTCAATTGAAACACTCATTGGAAAAAAAGGTAAAAATCAAGGAAACATGGCAGATCTTGAGCCTGCTCAAGTTACTGATTATGCGTGTGAAGATTCAGATATTACATGGCAGTTAAAACAAATTTTTCAGCCTGAGATTGAGAAGGCCCATTTGAAAGCGCTTTTCTACGATATGGAAATGCCATTGGCTCGAGTACTGAAAGATATGGAAGTAGAAGGGATTAATATGGATGTTCCTGGTTTGGCTGTTTTTTCGAATGAATTAGAAATTGATTTAACACGATTAGAGAAAGACATAAAAGAATTAGCTGGCATTTCTGATTTTAATTTGGATTCACCTAAGCAACTAGGTGAGGTTCTTTTTGATCATATGCAAATTGATCCTAAGGCCAAGAAAACTAAAACTGGTCAATATAAAACTGGAGAAGAAGTGCTTTCAAAATTGGAGCATAAACATGAAATTATTCCCTTAATTCTGAATTATCGTTCTCTCAAAAAATTAAAGAGCACTTATGTAGATAGTTTGCCTTTATTGGTGAATGAATCTACAGGAAGAATTCATACAAGTTATATGCAAACTGTTGCAGCAACTGGACGTTTGAGTTCGAATAATCCCAATTTGCAAAACATTCCTATTCGTACGGAAAAAGGTCGAGAAATTAGAAAAGCATTTTTAGCAAAAGACGAAAACCATACCTTACTCGCGGCAGATTATTCTCAAATTGAATTAAGAATAATTGCGGCATTAAGTAAGGATGAGAATATGATCAAGGCTTTTAAAGACGGCTTAGATATTCACGCGGCTACAGCAGCAAAAGTGTTCCATGTTGATAAAATTGCAGATGTTACGAGAGAACAACGAAGCGCTGCAAAAGCAGTAAATTTTGGAATCATTTATGGTCAATCGGCCTTCGGGCTTTCACAAAATTTAGGCATTTCTAGAAAAGAGGCCAAAGGTTTAATTGATAGTTATTTTGAGCAGTATACTAAAATGAAATCCTTCATGAGTGATCAGGTGGATTTTGCACGAGATCATGGTTATGTTGAAACAATTATGAAACGAAGACGGTATTTGAAAGACATTCAATCTGCCAATGCCATTGTTCGTGCCTTTGCTGAAAGAAATGCTGTTAATGCACCCATTCAAGGTTCGGCTGCAGATGTTATTAAAATTGCCATGATCAACATTCATAAAGTAATGAAGAAAGAACAGGTGCAGTCTAAAATGTTGTTGCAGGTACATGATGAATTGGTTTTTGATATCCGTATAGGAGAAGAAAAACAAATGGAAGAAATCGTGAAGCGAGAAATGGAGGCGGCGGTGCAATTGGCCGTTCCTTTAGATATAGATTATAAGTTTGCTGACAATTGGTTGGCAGCGCATTAAATAATATTATTTAGTGCACGCTTCATAGGCATTCTATCTTACACTAAGCTACCACATGGTTGTGACCTGTGCTATTAAAAACTAAGTTTTAGCGCATGTATGTAATTTGATTGGTAGGTTCTTTACTGCGTTTATACATTTTGTACAAAAAGGTCAGTAGAATAAGTCCTCCAACAATACTAATGCCCATAGGGCCAATATCCTGCATTGTCTTGACTAGTCTAGATCTTACCCCGGTTCTCGACCCACTTGCTATCCATGCTATTCCTGTGGTGAAAAATACAGTTCCAAAGATGGAGATATAAAGATCCGAATAATTCTTCGAGCTTTCAGGTGCACTGCTATTGATTCCTGCAGCTTCAGCCAACGCAGCTACAAAAGCAGCTCTATTATTTAAATCGAACCCTTCAAGAAAAATACTTTTAGTCTTACCCGAATCCTTTTCGAATGAAATAGTCACGGCCTGATCTTCTTCAGTAAAGCTAAGTTTTTGAATTTTATTTAGCGCAATCGTAGGAGAGGCGCGTTTACCGGAATTTAGACATTCATTTTGAAGGCTTTCTATTTCAGCAAACTGTAAATGACTTATATATAGGTTGGAATTGTCGAAGCCAATAGATTTAGACATTTGACTGTGTAGGCTAAAAACTGTATTAATCATGATCTTCTTAAATTTAGTATAATTTTAAATTGCAGCTCAATAAATAGATTTACATCCTGTTCCATTTTGTCCTTCCAGCACGATTGTTTACCTGTTGTCGCGTCTCTTCCGAATATCCATTGTAAGGAATATCAAAGGTATTGACCAAATAGTCCATATATTCTTGGGTCGACTTTTTTCGTGAGATAATTAAATCAAACATATCGCCATCTTTACTATAAATGCTAATATTATTACTACTTCCAACAGTGGCTCCGCCATTGCCTAAAGTAGTATCTATTTGTTTAATGAACATCCAAAGAATGTAATCACTTTGATTGTTTTTTATTGCTTTCAAAAGAGGGTGTGAACCAGTTAATGTCTTTATTAAAGTAGGCAGTATTTTGTAGCAAGCGACTAATCCAAGAAGTAAAAATAATCCACCAAATATATTAAGGCCTATGACGCTTCCTTTGAAAGAGTCTGAGAAACTATAGACTACCATTGCTGTGCCCATGGAGAGCACTATTAAACCTATTATTGAAATCTTTATAAACGAGGAGGATAATACTTTTTTTATTTGATCGTAGCCCATGAGATTCGTTTGTAATTATTGATTTTACCGATTTGATAAAGATCATAACTATTTGTCAAAAACCTAATCCTGCGCAGCCAATTTCGAAAACTGCATGAAAACCCCACAAAAAAAGGCCTGACGTTTATCGCCAGACCTTTTAAATACTTTATGTGAGAATTGATTACTCTACACCATCTGCAGAGATAGCATCATCAACCATTGCATCTTCGTCAATAGTTCCACCAATTTCAAAGTCATTAGCTTCAGCATACGTGTATTGGAATTCTACCCAACGCTGATCTACTTCGTAATATAAATCAAGTGCTTCTAAATAATCGTTATAATAAGTCCACTCTTCATCAGTCCAATCTTCATCAGCACGAGACATTTGATCAGCAAGATCATATAAATAATCGTTCACTAATTCTTCAACAGTGTCAAACCATTCTTCAGTCAACGTATGGAATTCAGCTCTTTTTGGCCAAGTTTTATCTTCATATAAAGCAATTGCTGCTCTACCTTCATCAATTTTATCTAAGGTAGCGTCTAACGTTTCGTTGATTTGTTCAACTTCAGCATCCATGTCGTCCATGCGCTCAACTTCTTTGAACTTAACATCAACTTCAATTACTTCTGCTAATAAACCAGAAAAATAACCTTGTCCTGTTGTAGATAATCCTTCAGCAAAACCTGCTGCTGCGGTATGAATATCTTCAGTGTCAGCATTATCCGTTAGGATTTCGCTCATATCAATATCATTCAACGCATCTTCAAGATCTGAAGAACGGTCCACACATGAACCTAATAATAAAACTGTTGCAGCTACTCCTGCTAAATAAACTCTTTTCATCTTTAAATTTTAAAATTTATATCGTCAAACCAGACGATTACAAAAACAAAGATGCATTCTTTTTTTTTAATCTCAATGTACTTTAGAGAAAATATTATAATAAGCTCATCCTTAATCAATTAAAATCAAGTTTTATCCTTCAGCTTTGGTTTAAAACTTTAAATTTCAGTCTAGAACCTAATTGTCTAAATTGTTGATTTTAAGACATTAATAGGTGTGGGTTTATTTTTAATGAAAAAAATACGATTCCTTTTGAAATATTTTGCACCTTAATTCGTCAACAGTAAATAGTGCCTAGTTGGAAATAGACTAATCCGTTAGCTGACGGATTGATTAGTTTTTGAGTTTGCTGTATTTCCGGCCAAGCACGAAATGTCACAGGGATGAACCCTTTGTGTTTTTAGACGTTATATCAACTAAAAACGAAGGATTAAAGTTAATTATGAGAACACTAATTTTTGCAAGTATTTTAATTGGCTTTGTCGCCTTACTTGAATGGTATACATATAGGGCATTAAAGTCAAGATGGAATACCTATAAATTATGGTTTAAAAAAACCTTAAAAGTTGCGCATTTAACTTTAATGTCGCTATCAATTATCAGTTTTTTCACTTTGCTCTTAGCATCAGGTAATTTACCTTTTTGGATTTTTAATTTCTTTTTTGCTTTTATTGTTATTAATCTAATTGCAAAGGTAGTTTTTGCTGTTTTTCTGCTCTTGGATGATGTCATTCGTGCTGGGCGTTGGACATATAAAAAAGTTAGGCCGGCTGAATCAAGTCAATCCAATTTGGACGAAGGAATCACACGATCAGATTTTATTTTGAAATCAGGAATTTTGGCTGCTGCTGTTCCAGTTATTTCACTTTCATCAGGTATGGTAATAGGGCCTTATAAATACACCTTACATCAACCAACAGTCAATTTACCCAATTTACCTGCCAGTTTTAATGGACTTAAGATTGTTCAAATTTCTGACATTCATTCCGGCAGTTTCTACAATAAAGTTGCCGTCAATAAAGGAATAGATCTTTTATTAGCGCAAAAGCCAGACATCATATTTTTTACAGGAGATTTAGTGAACGACTCGGCAGAAGAAATGACCAATTATATGGATGTTTTTTCACGCGTTTCGGCACCGTTAGGCGTATTTTCAATTTTAGGAAATCATGATTATGGAGATTATGGAAGTTGGGAGAATGACGAAGCGAAATTGGCCAATTTTAATCGAATTAAAGCGATTCATGCAGAACTTGGTTGGCGATTATTGTTGGATGAACATGTTTACATTGAACGTGGTGCTGACAAAATCGCGTTGATTGGGGTTGAGAATTGGGGTGCTGGATTTCATCAAATTGGAGATTTAGCTACGGCTTACAATGGATGCGAGGCACCTGTTAAACTTTTACTTTCGCATGATCCCACACATTGGGATGAAGAAGTTCGCAAAAGCTTCAAAGACATTGATATTACATTTAGTGGTCATACACATGGCGCGCAAATGGGCATTGAAACCGGCGGGTTTAAATGGAGTCCAATTAGTTTACGATACGAAAAATGGGCTGGTTTGTATCAAGAAGAACATCAATATTTATACATCAACAGGGGATATGGATTTTTGGGTTACCCGGGGCGAATAGGTATTTGGCCAGAGATTACGGTAATGACTCTTACAACATCAAATACATAATATAAATGCACGGACGTTTGCGGATATTACCATTCATTATTTTGGGCTTAATTGTTTTGCTTGAAGTTTACGCTTATTTTGGATTTAAATCAACAGTTCAAGCTTATTCTCCTGGATTAGGAAATACAGTTTACGGGATCTATTTCTTTTTCATGGCACTTTCAGTCATTTCATTACTCATAATCTTTTCGACAGGAAACCGGCTTTCAAAATCATTCCGAAATTTCTTATTTGCTGGCGTTTTCATCAACCTGTTTTCACTGCTGACTTTCGATATCTTTGCTTTGTTAGATGATGTGAGAAGACTAGGTTTTGCTGTTTTTCAAGCCAATGATTTAACACGTTCATCCATGCTAATTTCAATCGGATTGGTAATAGCAGCAATTCCAAATGTCTTACTTTTATTGGGCATGTTCATTGGGCCATATCGCTATCGCGTAAAAGAAACGACCATCCACCTACCTAATTTACCCACCTCTTTTGAGGGATTAAAAATTGTGCAAATTTCAGACATTCATTCTGGAAGTTTTTACAATAAAAAGGCAGTGAATAAAGGCGTGGATATGGTATTGGATCAAAAGCCAGATGTTGTCTTCTTTACAGGTGATTTAGTTAATGATGATGCAACTGAAATGAGTCCTTATAAAGAAATATTTTCTCGAATTAAAGCACCGTTAGGCGTTTTTTCAATTTTAGGCAATCATGACTATGGCGATTATGTGCAGTGGCCAAGTGAAGCAGCTAAAGCCCAAAATTTAGAAGACTTAAAAGCGGTTCACGGTGATTTAGGCTGGCGTCTTTTATTAAATGAGCATCTTTATTTAGAAAAAAACAAGGAGCAAATAGGATTGATTGGAGTTGAAAATTGGGGCGTTGGTTTTCACAAAGTGGGCGATTTGCCTAAAGCTTATGAAGGATGTCAGGCACCCGTTAAATTATTGCTTTCACATGATCCCACGCATTGGGATGAGGAAGTAACAAAAGCATATCAGGACATAGATGTGACCTTTAGTGGTCATACACATGGTGCGCAAATGGGATTTGAAATTGGTAAATATAAATGGAGTCCAATTACCTTGCGTTATAAAAAGTGGGCGGGTTTATATCAACTTAAAAATCAGTACATGTATATAAATCGCGGTTTTGGTTTTTTAGGGTATCCAGGTCGCTTAGGTATTTGGCCTGAAGTTTCTGTAATTAGGTTAACTGCGAAACGCTAGCTTTATTTAATTGGTAATTTTTGGATTGTATAAGGTTGGTTTTTTTTGAGTTAAAATTTGCTTAAATTTATCAAACCGTAAAATTTAGCAATCCAAAAATTGGAGCTGCTATCTTTCATTTACCACCGTAAATTGTCCCCTATGAAATTGAATGATCGCATAAAAAGCATCAAATCAAATACTACATTTAAAGTTCGTATTATCCTTACCATTTTGGCCTTAAACTTATGCTTAGATGGTTTCTCACAAGATAAAACGAATGAAAGAAATGAATACATCCTAGCCAAGAACAGTTTTTCAATTGCATTGGTGAGTGGTTTTAATAAAACGGAATTTACTGCTATTACTGGAGAAACAATAAAATCAGGTTTAGGTATAACTCCAAAGCTAAACATAGAATACCGGTTCAAAGTTAGAGAGCGATTTGGAATTAATGTGGGTGCGACTGCATGCTTTTTTCCTTTTGCTTATAACGTTGAAGCTGATGATCCTTTTCAAGGATCATCAGAATACGGTTATTTCGGTCGCTTAGAATATCATCCTTATGCTTCTTTATACACTAGTTTAGATTATAACTATTGGTTTAGCAATCGCTGGGGTTTTATGTATAGTGCTGGGGGCGGATTACATAGTATTTCAAGTGGCTTATATCAAATTGGAGCTTCTACTTTTGGGATTGGGTTGGAATATGAATTTACCTATGAATATGTGGAAGATTTAAAACCTTTTGTTTTTCTGAAAGCAGGCGTTAATCGTGTTTTGAAAAATGATAATTTATTAAACTTGTCACTTTCCTATGAATACGTTTCTCCAGATATGTACGGCGGTATTTATCGATTGTATAACGGACAATCTACGGGAACATTAATCAATAGAGGGAATAGTTTAAATATTTCTGTTGGATATACTTTTACGAGGGCCAAAAAATTTAAAGGAATAGATGATTTTTTTGTTGATCCAGATGAAGTTGAAACCTATGAAAGTGTTAAGGAGGAGCGGAAGGTACAAAGCCGAAAAATTGATTCTGAAACCATATTTGTAGGACTTTCGTCAGGATTATATTTCGGACGCAACCAAACTGGGTTCGGAGACCACTTTTTGAATGCGAAAAGCGCAGCGGGGTTCATTTTTGGTGCAGAAATGGAAAAAGGTTTAAGTGGAAACCAATTCATACAATTTGGGTTGGATATTGCAGAAACCTATCAATTGATATCTGTTAATCGACCTGGTTTAGGTGGGTATTATACTACGAGTAATTTTGTTGGTGTTCAAATCTCGGCAGGAATTGGAACACGATTGATTAGTAAAAAAAGCAAGATTAATTTTTTAAATATTTCGGCGGGTCTAAGTATAGGGATCAATAATATGTCCTTGGGTGATATTGGTTCATCTGGCAATTTTTATCTGACTCCTGATGGAACGGATACCTTACGAAAATTTACGATACAATACACAGGTAAAAGCAAGATCTATCCAACACTTTATGCCAACTTAAGCCGAGATTTTCATTTAACGCATGGCCTTTTTCTTTCAATTGATTACCGTTTTAATCTAGGACTTATTTCTACTATTCAAGGAGATGTTGAATATCAAGAGCAACCCAATTTTGATCAAGTTTTAACAGATCGAATCGATATTAAAGGAACAGCCAATGCTTTTCAAATTGGATTAAAGTATAAGTTTATACCAAAGAAAAAGTCTGAGTGATTTATTAAAATAAAACGTCGAAGAGATCTGACTTTATTGCAAAGTTCAATTATAAAAATAGTTTTTTTTCACAAAATAAAATTGTCAAATTGTCGTTCGAAATTCAAACTCAATTCTTATGTCGATTAGAGAGCGCGCAAGTAGATTCGAAACAAAAGCTTTTTTATTTAGTCGTATCCTTGTAACATGCGTAGTACTATTTGCAAGTTCACATGCTTATTCGCAAGACGAAATCTTTGAAAGAAATCCGCATATCTACACTAAGAATAGTTTTAAAATATCCGCAAGTAACGGTTTCAATAGAGTACAATTCACTTCTGAAAATGGTAATGATAAACCACGCGCAGGAATAGGCTTAGCTCCACGTTTAAATTTTGATTACCGATTTAGTTTAGGAAATCATCTCGGCTTCAACCTTGGCGCAGGTTTTGGGGCGATTCCATTTCGGTTTAAGGTTGATTCGAAGGCTGGTTTTTCTGGGACGGAAGGTTGGAGTTATTGGCATATAACGGAATATCAATTACATAGCGGTTTGAATATTGGGCTTGATTATAATTATTGGCTTAATGAGCGTTATAACTTAAAAACGACATTGGGATTTGGCGGAGTATCAATGTCTGGCTCACATTTGGAAATAGGGTCAACTAATGAATTGGAAACAGAATACTTATTTGAATATAATGGTGAAAGAGGATTTTTCCCATATATCAGTATTTCATCCGGAATAGATCGTGTTTTGAAGAATGATAATTTACTAGGCTTGTCTTTTTCCTATGAATATTTTCTTCAACCTATTTATACTGGGGTTTATTCTTTATACAATTTTGAATCTTCAGGCACGCTAGAAACTAAAGGACATAATATTGGGCTCTCATTAGCGTATACCTTTACCCGAGCCGGTAAAATGAAACGGGCCGAAGATATTATTGAGTCTGAGCAAATTTCATTTAAAGACGCAAAAAAGGAGTTTAAAAAGGAACGACGAATTATAGATCCCAAAAGCACTTTTTTTAGTTTAACATCAGGTTTGTTTTTTGCACGGAATCAAGCGGGTTCTAAAGATAACTTTCTTAAATCGGGCGGTGCTGATTCTTGGATTGTTGCAACAAATTTAGAAAAAGGAATTAAAAACAATCATTTTTTGCAACTTGGCATCTCAGTTTCCGAAACGTGGAGTTATTTACGCTTAAACAGGCCAGGAGTCTTCTCATATTCTGCGAGTAACGAATTTATTTCGGTTCAAACTTCAATTGGTGTGGGAACAAGATTAATCAGTAAAAAATCGAATATTAATTATTTAAATGTATCCGCCGGACTGAGTATCGGATATCAACATAACCCTAAGGGGCCTAGCGGATCTTCTGGAGGATTGTTTTTTAATGATTCACAGCTTTCCCATGAATATAATGTCCTGTATACGACTAAACGAAATACCTATCCTACCATGTATTTAAATTTAAGTCGTGATTTTCAACTTACCAAAACAATTTATCTATCCTTAGATTATCGCTTTAATTTAGGATTATTGAATATTGTAGAAGGGGACGCTGAGTTAACAACAGCACCTGATTTTAACGACGTATTAACGGATCAAATCAACATTAAGGGCACGTCAAATGCCTTTCAGTTTGGGATTAAATATAGATTCGATCCGCATTAAATATTATTCTTGAACATAGGTTCATAGGATTGTCTATTTTTGTCACGTAAACTAAATTGACCTAATATGAAAGATATAATAACTGAGTTTTATACCGCCTTCCAAAATAAAGAGGTTGAAAAAATGGTTTCATTTTATCATGATGATATTGAGTTTACAGATCCTGCATTTGGAGATTTGAAAGGTGAACACGCCAAAAACATGTGGCGGATGCTTATGGCAAATAGCGTTGATTTAGAATTGGAATTCTCTCAAGTGAGTGCTACCGAAAATTCGGGAAAGGCACATTGGGATGCACGTTATAGTTTTAGTCAAACGGGGCGCAAAGTTTTAAATAAAATTGACGCCGAATTTACATTTAAGGATGGTAAAATTATTCGGCATATAGATACCTTTAATTTACATACTTGGGCAAAACAAGCATTAGGTTTTAAGGGGATGCTTTTAGGTGGGACTGGCTTTTTTAAGCGGAAGTTAAATAGCCAAACGGCACACATGTTGGCAAAATTTGAAAATAAAAAAGAGAATGGCTGATCAATCACAACAAATTGATGAATTTTGGGAATGGTTTGAGACGAGTCAACCAGTATTGGAAGCGGTAGTTGAATCGAACGGACATCCTAAAACGGAGGATCTTATTCAAGCATTGGATCAACATATTTTAGGAATGGGGAAGATTAAATGGGAGATTGGTAATCCGCAACCGAATCAATTTTCGTTTACCTTATCCCCAAATAATGAACGTGACATTTTAAAAATCACCAAATCTATAATTGCAAAAGCACCGCATGGTAAGGACTGGACTTTTTATTATGCCGCGCAAGCAACTGGTGCACTTCAATTGCAGGTTTATGATCATAATATGGATGTGCAAGATATTGATGCAGCCGAGTGGTTGGCACAATTATCTACAACACCAGAAGGTCATTACGAATTATTCGTAATGGCAGAAAGCATGAGTCACTTAGATGAAGATACAAAAGTAATTGCTGCGGACTTAATCGTCACTGCAATTATTGGTGAAGAAACAAAAATCAAAAGGCTTGCAGGTTTTGAACTTGTAGACTTCTTTGATGAGAATGAATCACAAAACGCTTTTCCTCTTAAAAATTTAAGTTTCGAACTTGGGTTAGGGGAGTAACGCTGTTTTTAATTCGAAGAATTATCATTTGATCTTCAGGATCTATTTTTAAATTGCTCATAGAATTTTCTTCTTCTTTTGTGGTTTTTTAGAGTTTTGACTTACGGGGTTTAAAGCTCTAGATAGAAATGTCTTATTGAATCAAATCGTTAGTTTTACAGTTCTAATTGTAACGAATTTCTAATTTTACTTATTTAAATATGAAATCCACTCTTACCCTTTTTTTAGTTTGCCTTTTTGGTCAATTTTCTTTTGGAACAACCTATGTTCAAGATCAAGTGAACAGCACTTATATTCAATTGCAAGATCAAGATACTACGATTGATTGTCCTTTGTATGAGCAAGAAGAAGTTTACGTTAATTATGCAACATTAAGGTCGAATAATTACAAGGGCATCCCAAAAATTAATAAGGAAGTTGAACTGTTGAGTCATGAGTTTTTAAGAAGCGAAGAAGTTTATACAGCATTCATGCAACACTTTAAAGCTTCTATTGAATATGAATTTAGCACGCAGGATTATTCAGAACGTTTAGGCAATTCGCAGACCGGTCAAGCTTCCAAATTTAAACCAGATTTTGATGAAGTAAGTTTTTCTTTCACACATTTAAATCATGAAGTAGCCATTCTTCAATGTGTAATTGATTATGATGTCATAGACAAAAAGAATCAAAGAAAATGGTTCCAATTAACGTTTAGTAAATTATATTATTTTGATTTAAATACTGGCAGTCAGCTTTCTCCTTCTACATTTATAGATCAAAAAAGGGCGAAAGAATTTAAGCGGTTGATTCAAGATAAAGTTCCTGAGAAACATAAAAAACTGATAACAGAAGAGGCCTTATCCAGCGCGGATTACCTCTTTAGTGGAGCAAGTTTTTATGCCATATTATTAGGTAAGAGTAATGATTTTGAATATGGTTTACCGAACATACACATTCGGTTTAGTTTGGGTGAAATTCAACCATTTTTAAGTAATTCTGGAGGATTAAGAGCGTATAAAAAATTAATTGAAAAAACTCCAACATTTCAGGGTTATTGTTATTTGCCGTTAGAGGAGTCAAATAGATTTCATGAAGTCGAGTATGAGTATATGCTTTATGCGTTTGATTTTTCATATCGCGTACAAAATGCACCTGAAACAGATAAAGCTATTGTTTGGTATAACGCACCCTCTGGCAAACGACAAAAGGCTGTTGAAATGCGCTATGGAAAAGACGGTAAAATCACCTCCATAGTTCGGTACGAAAGAAGTATGCATGTTTCAAAGGCGCTAGATTCTTTACAATTTGACTATGATGATGATCACCTTTCCTCAGTTTACGTATTTGAGAGATCCAATTTTGTTCCTTATTTAGTTTTAGATGAAAGTTGGCATTATGACGAAAAGGGAACAATGATTTCTAGAAAAGCGTATGATGCAAATTTTGATAGCAATTCAATTCAATATGATGTGGTTGAATTATACCTCACTTATTTTAATGGTTATGCAACAATGGATGCCGAATATCGGACATTCAAAGGCATTCACAATGGTCATGGAACAATAAGGTATTCTTTATTTGAAAACTATATGCTTGAGTCAGGTGATTCTGATCAAATACCGAATCAATATCATTATGAAATTGAGCAAACAGCCGATTCCTTAAAAATAGATTGGACATTAAGAGAACATACGTTTAGGCCACGCTACGCTATGTCGTCCGGCAAGGTTATCTCTGGTCATAATGATCGCAAAAAACGACGATACATTGAAGTTGAATATAATTCCGCTGGTCAGGCAACGTTCTATCAAGAATTCCGAATTGCAGATGGAGAAAGAGTGATTACAAAAACGGTAAAGGCAGAATATGATTCCAATGGGCTACCTAAAACGTTAAGCATGTCAAATTCTGGGGTGGCTATTGTGGGCTATGATGATGTCTATGATTTTGAATATATTAAACGTTAAGATTTAAAAATAGCTGGATTTAGTTTGAAAGCGCTCTACGCTTAAATTCTTTTACCTATTTTTAAAACCATGACAAATCATCCCATATCCACTATTCCATTTTTTGCTGCTGTAACATTAGAACGGGCGGGCTATTATGGTTTACGTGCAATTATAGTCCTGTACTTAATTGGAGAAACAATTAATTGTACATATACCGAAGCTTTTGCAATTTACGGATGGGGAGTAGGGGTAATGGCCATTAGTAATTTGATTGGCGGTGCACTTGGTTTTATTGGAAAACCCAAACTACTGTCTATCGCAGGAATTGGATTGCAAGCAATTGGTGCGTTTTCATTAGCCTATAGTGAAACACAAGGTATGGTTATGATTGGTTTTAGCATCATTGGTTTTGGTTCTGGAATTTCACGGACTAATTTATTGCCATTTTTAGGGCAACTCTATCAACGCTCAAAACTCTTGGATGCGGGATTGATGATCAATTATATTATGGTGAATATTGGCGCATTTATAAGTGTAATTATTGTCAGTTTGATAGCCGAATCGCAAGGTTTTAAAATTGCTTTTTTATTGTGTGGTGTACTTTATATTGGCGCTGCGCTATTAATTTACGTTGCTAAACCAACTGAAAGCGAAAGTTTAGAAGAACTCGAAAAACCCAACAAAGTTTTTCCTTTAATGGTAGTGCTTGCTATAGTTGGCTCGGCTCTTTTTTGGTTGGGTTATGAATTTGTTGTAGGCAATATGTATTATTTAACTGATGGTCTGCAGGGTGATGCTATTATTGATGTGCTTACGGGTACTTCCACAAATATAAACCTCATTGTAATTCTTGTTTTCTGTGTGGCATTAGCCATTTATTTCACGTTTAGAAAAGTGCCAACTACGCTCCAATTTGGTATAGGTTTTGTACTTGCCGCATTGGCGTATTTATGCATTGCTGGAATCGATTTCCAAAACTCTAGTACGGCAACAATAAAAGCAGCTTTATTTACCTTTTTTATATTAGCGAGTTTGGCAGAAGTACTAGTAGGTCCGCCAATTGCAGCCTATATCATTCGTAAACTAAATGTAAAGTATAGTCCAATGGTACTTGCAGGCTTTTATTTTATTACATCAATGATTCTCAAGTATCAGATCTCAGATGGACTGTCAGATTTCACATGGAATGTGGTCATAGTCAGTGTGGTTATGCTTGTGCTTGCGGGTGTGTTCTTAGGTTTTTATTTCAATAGAAAAAATTATGCTGACCATAAAACAGAGCAATTGGATAGCGATTTTAATTTTTAGAACTCTAAGTGTTCAGAACATAATTAAAAGAATAGATTAATAGCTTGCTCATGCTCCAAAAATGAGCTTTTCCATCTGTGTATTGTGTGGTCTTGTTTCTTTTGGGTAAGGAGATACAATACGGATTAAATCGCAGCGCATTATTCAATCTTTTTATCAGCAAAAAAGGGACTCTTTAATTTCTTCTAACAAGTTAGTTTCGCTACAATAAAAACGGTGATACGCTTAACATTTCCTACATTAAGACTGCCGCGGTATATAATAAGTACGATCAACTTGTGAAAAAAATAATTAATTTTCAAGGCTAGCAGTTTGAAGGCGTATATGATCAGATTATTACCGAATATATTTACACTCATTATTAGTTGTAAGTCTCTAGAACTGCATATTTGATTCTAACATACTCCTTCAACCATTCATCCACTGCATTGCGCATTTATACATTCTTCCAATCAACGTCAAATTAAAACCGTATCATTATTGTCGAATAAAGAAAAATTTTACCAATGAAGTTGAATCATATTATCCGAGTTTTTATTTTATTAGCTGTTGTTTCATTTGCCAATGATGGTTTTGCTCAACGAAATAAGAAGAAGAAAAAGAAAAGCGATTTAGAGCAATTAATTACACCGCCTAAAAAGGGTGATATTAAGTCCTATTCTAAGGTTATTACCAAGGATGCTGAAACAGACGAGGGATTATTCAAAGTTCATAAAGTAGACAAGGATTATTTCTATGAAATTCCAGACAGTTTATTTGGAAGAGAAATGCTAATGGTAACGCGAATAGCAAAAACAGCTGCTGGAATGGGTTTCGGTGGTGGTAAACAAAACGAACAAGTTTTGCGTTGGGAGTGGAAAGAAGACAATGTATTGTTACGTGTCGTTTCTCACCGTGTTGTTGCTGCAGATTCATTGCCCGTTCATGAGGCAGTTATGAATTCAAATTTTGAACCGATCATGTATCTGTTTCCAATTAAAGCATTTGGAAAAGATTCAAGTTCCGTCGTTATTAATGTGACAAAATTATTTTCAACCGACATCAAAGCGCTTGGATTACCCGCTAGGGCAAGAAAACAATATAAAATAACACGAATGGATGCCGATCGTTCATTCATTGAAGAGATAAATAGTTACCCCATTAATGTTGAATCGCGCCATGTAAAAACGTATGCATCAAGCGCACCTCCTTCTAATTCAAGTTTAGGTTCTATTTCAATTGAAATTAGTAATTCAATGATTTTATTGCCAGAAGTGCCAATGCAGCGTCGTTATTTCGATCAACGTGTAGGTTGGTTTACTTCTGCACAAACAGATTACGGTTCAGAAGCACAAAAAAGTGAATCTTTTCGTTATTTGGATAGATGGAGATTAGAAGTAAAGCCAGAGGATATGGAGAAGTTTAAAAATGGCGAATTAGTAGAGCCAATTAAACCAATCATTTATTATATCGACAGAGCTACGCCTAAAAAATGGGCCAAATATTTGAAATTAGGAATTGAGGATTGGCAAGTAGCCTTTGAGGCAGCAGGATTCAAAAATGCAATCATTGCAATGGATGCGCCAACACCTGAAGAAGATCCAGAATGGAGTCCAGAGGATGCTCGTTATTCAGTGGTACGTTATTTAGCTTCACCAATTCCAAATGCAAATGGACCACACGTAAGTGATCCTCGAAGTGGTGAAATCATTGAATCGGACATTAACTGGTATCACAATGTAATGACCTTGCTAAGAAATTGGTTTTTCGTTCAAACGGCAGCTATCAATGAAGACGCTAGAGGAACCGAATTTAAGGATGAAATAATGGGAAGACTAATTCGTTTTGTTTCTGCGCATGAAGTAGGACATACCTTAGGTTTACCGCACAATATGGGAAGCAGTGTTGCTTATCCAGTTGATTCTTTACGTTCATCATCCTTTACAGATAAGTTTGGAACTGCACCATCAATTATGGATTATGCTCGTTTCAATTATGTTGCTCAACCTGAAGATAAAGGGGTGGCTTTAATGCCAAACATTGGAATTTATGATAAGTATGCCATTAATTGGGGATACCGTCCTATTCTAGACGCAAATAATGCGAAAGAAGAGAAAGCAACCTTAGATGGATGGATTTTAGAACATGCTGGCGATCCTTTATACCGTTTTGGAAGACAACAATTTGGCGTAATTGATCCGAGTTCACAAACAGAGGATTTGGGTGATGATGCAATGAAAGCAAGTGATTATGGCATCAAAAATTTAAAACGAATTTTGCCAAACCTAATTCAATGGACAGGGAAAGAGGGCGAAAATTATGAAGACCTCTCGACAATGTATGACCAAGTAGTCGTTCAATTTAATCGCTATATGGGTCATGTTTCTAACAATATTGGTGGGATTTATGAAGACTATAAAGCCTTTGGTCAAGAAGGAGCTGTTTATACACATGTTCCAAAAGAAAAGCAAGAGCGCGCCATGCAATTTTTAGATGCGCAATTATTTAAAACACCAACCTGGTTATTGGATCAAAATATCTTTAATAAGATTCAATATGATGGGGCAATAGAACGCATGCGAAAGTTGCAATCTCAAACATTAAACAACATTTTGAATTTTGGAAGATTAGCCCGTACAATTGAAAACGAGGCTATAAATGGAGCAGAAGCCTATTCGATTATTGAATTAATGGAAGATTTAAGAACTTCCGTTTGGACTGAATTAAAGTCGGGTGGTGCAATTGATGTTTATCGCAGAAATTTGCAACGTGCGCATATTGATCGTTTAGCATTTTTAATGACGAAGGAGCAAATGAAAATTCCTGAGCAATTCCGTCGTTTTTTCATTCGCACAAATGTAGATGCCAACCAATCTGATATTCGCTCGGTTGTTCGCGCTGAATTGAACGAGTTGAAGAAGCAAATTAAAGCAGCTATTGGTCGCACTTCTGACAAAATGAGCAAGTATCATTTACAAGATGCGGTGGTTAGAATTGATTTGATTTTGGATCCGAATGGCTAGGGTAGTGCTTGAAGTTGTTTAAGATGATAAGCTGTGTAGGATTTGTAACGCTGGACTAACATTAAAACAGCTATCGGAGTTTGTGAAGCGCTTTTTTGGTAGGGTAGGTTGTTTTTACAACTGGTATTTGAAAGCGTATGGGGTTGTAGAAATGGAGATTTTGTTATGGTCACCTGTTCCTGCCTCAATTGGCGTGCAAGGCGTGCTTTTCTTATTTGCTCAAAATAAATTATTTATCCAGTTCCCACCTTCAATGCATTTCGGTAGACAAGTCCAAGGTCACTGTCAAATGATAAGTTTCAGTGAATAATAAATTCCATAAGCTGTCACTGCAATCACTGGTGGAAAGTCCTTGTTTTTTTTATAAATCTATTTCATTTTCAAGTTTATTAATTAAATATTACAAAATGTAATAGTCATTAGCAATCCATTGCAGTAATTCATAATCAGTCAACTTTACAAAATCAGGCTTCTTGCGGGTTTTCCTTTCTTTAGTTAGGTAATTAATAATTGCTTGTAGTTCTGATCTTGGTAAAATATATAAACAGGCTTTTTTTATGGGTTCTAAGTGTTCAAGTTTGGCTTGGTCTCTTAGTAGGTGCAAAAAATAAAGTACAAGCAATTGTTGGTTAAATTTCATGGGGTATAAGGTTGGTTTTTTGATGCATTAGAAAAACGCTTAATACAAAAATAATAAACTCTCGCAAAAAGACAGCATTTATGCTGTCTTTTTTATTTACGAATACACATACTTTTAATACCTACAGAAGATAATGGATATAACAAAACAAGCACAGCAAAATATTGTCGCTCTCGGGCAACTTATTAAAAAAATTCGAAAGGAACGCTCTATGACCCAAAAGGACGTTGCTGGAAAAATGTATATTGATATTCCAAGTTACCAACGTATAGAAAGAGGTGATACGAATCCAACTTATAAAACACTATTTTTAGTTTCAAAGGCTTTGGATATTCATATTTCTGAATTATTTATGGATCAATCAAAATGATGAAACTTTCATATAAATTGAACACCTTTCATTGAGATCTTTAAGTGCCAGCACCTAATTGTTTTTTATGTTTAATCTTACTGGATTTATTCGAATGAGATATTTTATTTATAGAGGTTATCATTTTGAAACCGGGTAGGTCATTAAAGCTATACAACATGACCCAAAACGATTCTTACAAAAGGTACTATCATCCGCTAATTATTCTCATGTACCATTCCAATATGCTGTCGCTTGAGGAACTCAACAAAATCCCTAAACGAACAAGGTATAATTGGAATTATTTTAATCATGAAAATTATTATGGATATGAAATAGCAAAACCGTATATCAAAGATTTTGATTTAATAAAGGATGTTTTAACAAGCAGATATTTACTTCAAGCCACCAAATTTATCTGCACCCTTAGTTCGGGGTATCGGAATTTAATTCAGGAAATGGAGGGGAGTAAAAAACTGATGCGGAAACATGCTGATCGAATCACCTATTTTATTGAAAAGCTTAGTAAAGTTGGAAATTTAAAGAAAAAGGATGCTTGTAGAGTATTTGGTGTTAATCGCGATTGGTTTTATAGACACAAAAGGAAAATAGTTTGCAAGGTGAGTAAAATTGATAAATGCTTTAAGCAATATCCAAGTCAACTCACTATTGAACAGGCCCAGGTTATTGAAAAGATTGTGAAAGATCCCAAAAATAAAAGGAAAAGAAAGAATACGCTTTACTGGTTGGCTATGCGAAAAGATTTAGTCATTTGTGGGCGGACAACTTTTTATAAATACCTTGATTTGTTTGGATATAAAAAACCGCAAAAGAAAAAGCCACCAACGCGAAAAAAAGGGTTTAAAGCAAGTCGGGTATTTGAGTGGTTGCATGTTGATGTAACTCATGTACATACAATAATTGATGGAATTCAATACGTAGCTTATGTGAAAGATAATTTTTCTGGAGCACTCTTACATTATAAATCAATTCCTTTTTACCCCAGCAGCAATTTTATTCGAGACTTATTGGAAGAGGCATTTACAAAATTTAACTTATTAGATGCAGGTGATCCAATTAATATTCTTTCTGACGGTGGACCTGAAAATAAGGGTTCTGTCATTGACTGGATAAATCAATTAGTCGCGCCACCAGTGGTAAAAAAAGTAACTGCTCAAACTCCTGAATTTGAATACTCAAACAGCATGTCTGAAAGCACTCATTCTATTTACAAAGGCGAATTTATGGGAAATCAATTTTCAATTGATATGGAGCAGCATATCAAAGATCAGAATCGGTTTATGAATTATTATAATCATGAACGATACCTTTGCAGATTGCACGGTTTAACCCCTTTTGAGGTATTGGAAGGTCAAATTCCTTGTAAATCATGGTATAAAGCCGCAATTCAACAGACCAAAGAACAACGGATTATTGAAAATAGAAGCTTCAATACTTGTGCCCGTTTTTGGTTAATCATTGGGAACGTGCAATTTGGCATGAAAATTTTAAGTAAATCCGCATTTATTGGTGTTTTGAACTCATTTTTTGATACAAGTGAGTGATTTTTGAGCTGGTGTTTTTGAAATAATGAAATTGGTGTTTTCCGACAGATTTTGTTTGGAATATCCGTGCTTTTAAGGATTATGCCAATATTGGTAAGGTTTTGTTACGGTATTACGTGGTCAGTGCCTTATGGGCGGTTTTTTCCTAACCTCAAATGTAAATTTGTTTAACTAATTATCATTCATTGCTAGCCGCAATAGAAACTGCGGGTTTTACGCAATGAGATCGTTATGGATTGACTTACAAGCCTTTACAGTCTAAATTTAAGCGCCTTTCAAACGTTTTTATGCCCGTTTGATTGAAATTTTAACAAAGAAATGCAGAGATGCTTCGATTGCTTATTTTTTGATTGTTTTTAATTCATTCAAGAATGATACAACAACAGAGTCTGAATAAGCGTGAATTAGGGTGATTTGCTCCTTAGATTCACCAATTGAAAGTCGGTGGCTTTTGTCAGCTATTTTAAGCATACACAATTGACGACCAGCATTGTGATTTCGAATAAACCCAAAGTATTGTATAGCTGGCCATTTTATTTTTTTTTCAATTGGAGGAGCAGAAACTGGACGTTGTTGATTTCGTTGTGATGAATTTGTCGCGTTAGGATAGTTGGAAGTAGTACTCAATTGATTCCACCGTTTTTCATTTCTTAAAAAAGGATCATCTAATGGAAGGTCAAGCAAAAAAGTGTCTTTATTAAACATGACGGGAGCAAAAGACATGTTTGTGTTTTGCTGCTCACTTTGCGTATCAGTTTTTACCTGGTAATTTTCAACCGTACGATAGATATTGTAGATCCATAGACCTGCAACTATCACAATTAAAACCCTTGTCCAACTTTTTTTATTCATTTATTCAACAGTTATTAAGTATTCTGGGCTATAAAATTCACTAAAATTACCTGCGGTATCATCCGCTTTGACTCTCCAATAGTAATCGCCAATTGATGGAAAAGTATAAACCAATGAATCAGTGGTGATAGCTATAAACTCTACAAAATCAATAAATGTAGGAGTGCTTGAAATTTCGACAGTAGAAACAACAGGCGAGTTTATAAACCCTGGATCAATTCCTGTTGACCATTTTAACGTAATAGGGTCTGCAATTGGATGTGCGATAAGGTCAGCTGGGCTGACAAGTTCAGGGCTGTTTGGCGCTGTAAGATCTGCATTAATTTGCCGATATGTATAGGGTGAACTACCAGTGATATTGACACCTTTAATACCCCAGAAATACATGCCTTCAACATCAAAATTGTCAGCAGTTATGAGGTGGGATAATGTATTAACTCCAATTTGTTGGTCGAGTACTGATGCGCTTGCAAAGTCACTACCAATCTTTAAAATATAGTCATATGAGTCGGCTGCGAAAAGGTTTTGCCAACTCACTGTTATATTAGCGGTGCCATTGCTGTAAATATTATCTGCAGGTGATACTAGCGATACAAATTGTGCTGATAAATCTGAAACGCTATCTATATAAATGGAATAGGGTCCTGCAAATTCAGAAACATGTCCACCATTTTCGCCACGCAATTTAAATTGATAATCACCTGGTGGTAGGATTTGATAAAACTCTTCACCATTAATATTTGAATCCAATACAAATTCACTGATGTCTGCAAAAGAAGGTTTTACAATTTGCAAATTATAAAACGAGGCGCCTTCCATCTCATCCCACTTAAAGTGTACTTTATTGGAATATACAGTGTCATTATTTGTGGGTAAAATAACAACAGGGGTTTCTGCCGAAATATCTTTTTCAAATATGGCGTTGCAACTTGTGATCAAGAATAAACTTGCACTCAAAAAACTAAAACGGATTAAGTTTTTAATCTTCTTTTTGGCGATAGTGTTGAAATAATAGATTTGCATATAAAGCTGTTTTTTTTGTTGTTAAATTCTGTTCTTTATAAATAGAAATGTTTGTGAGTCGGGCATAATCGAATTCATTTTCCATATAATACGCCAAGGATAAGAGTCCACTAAAAGTTCCTTTTACGGCTACTAAATTGGAGTAGATGTTGAAGTCAACGGTTTCATAATTATGGGTGGCTTCTAGTTCGTCTAACATGATGTCATTTTCTTTGGAAAATGTGGTGATTGTTCTTAGAATTTCTTGTTGCACTTTGTCAGGTTCTAAATCTGATTTACCAATGTTTTTATTGAGTTGTTTGACTTGGATTTGTAATAGTTCCAAATCGGTTTTAGCATGGGTGGCATCTGCCTTTCGTAACTCTTGGTTTTCAATTTCTGTCTGGACGGCCAAGGTTAATGAAAAAACCCGTTTATAACTGACGATAAATAGCAGAATGACAAGGACAAGAAGTCCGTAATTTTTTTGGCGATATGTAAAGCGATCAAACATTTAATAAACAATCATTTCTAATTCAAAAACACCTTCATTTTTTTCATAATCATAACTTAATATATCCACTTTTGATAACCAATCTTTTTGTTCTACTTCCTCAATCCATTTGCTTAAAATATGACTGGTTTGGGAACGTCCATTTACCAAAACCAAATGTTCTTCAAAGGCTATTTTTTTGCGTTGTTTAATGTCCTCTTTAAGGGGGCGCAAAACAATTTCATCAAAGGTGATTTCTGCAGGTACCGAATTTGCAATTTCCATCAAGTAAAAAGAGAGGAAGTTTTTATTCAATAAACCGGACGATTGCAGCAATTTTTCTTTGCGACTTTTTTCATCATCTAAATCAGCAATTAACGTGAGCTGCTCGTCATAAGCCATGAGGTAAACTGAATTATCCACTACTTCTTGGTTTAAGTGTCCTAAATAAAGATGATTGGCAAATAATAATAAAAGGAAAAAGAGCATCATTCCCATGCCAAACCGAATGAATATGTTTTTTTGTTTTGCCTCCTCTTTGGTTTCCGAAAAAATGGTTTCATTTACTGGGTGGACTAACTGCTCGATTGGGTTGAAAAATGCTGCCCCAACTGCTGCGCAAACGATCAATTTATTCGGAATAGTTTCTCCTCCAAGCAAGATTGAACGCGACTCATTTTCTTCCTCCGTAATTTTGGAGAAGCTTGTCAATAAATTTTCTTGAAATTGAAGTTTTGTATTGCCAATAGTTAAGGTTTCCTTTTTCAAAACACCATTTAATATTGCCGCGTGAAAAGGACCAGAAGAAATGGAAATAATTTGACATTTTTTTTCCGTGAACTGACGCACATATTCATCTACTACATCCTTACGAATTACAGAGGAAAAAACGTTCTGTTTTTCGATATAATCTGAAAAGTAAAAGGCGTCCAAATTTCCATTCAATAAAATGCTGTGCTGATAATTTTCTTGAAAAACAGCCTTGCGATTAAGAATACCTTTCCCTGTAAAATGAAGCAAAATAGGGTGGCGATTTGAAGTCGCTTTAATTAACGCATCTAAATCTGAAATTCGTTCACCTCTTGCCACAAAATCAATTTCACCTTTTGATTGCTTTAATGACATATAATGATATTCAACACGATTGCCATCAAGGGCAATGTGCACGACCACAATTTTTCTGATATGTCCTAAATCAAACTTCATTAATAAGTTACTGTAGGTTTAATAAAAATGTGCAATTTCGATTTTTCTTTTTGTTGATTTCTATCACTGAAAAACCATTTTATAACGGGGATTCGGGAAAGGTATGGGGTGCCCGAACCGGAATTTTCACTACTCTCTTTTTCTAATCCACCCATCAAGATCATTTCACCATTTTTTACTCGAATTAAAGAGACAAATGATTGTGTAGATTGATTGGGTGGAGCAGTAGGATCAACTCTTCCTTGGAAGTCATTTTGGGTTACATTAATTTCTAGGGTTACATATTCATCTGCAGACACAAATGGTTTTACAGTAATATCTAGGTTAGCGGAAGTCTCTTTCCAAACTTTATTAGAGACTTGAACAGGACCGCCAATTGAGGATTGAATATTCACCCGTTCTTCTTGGTAAAAAGATGTTTCACCAACTGAAAAAGTCGCTTCATGACCGTTGAGTGTAGAGATTTTAGGCGTGGATGAAATATCAATTACGCTATTACTTTCCAAATATTTTAATGAAGCGTAAAAATTGGGTGTTACGGCACCAATGTTTACAATCCCAAATCCGTTAAAGGCATTAATTAACCCATTAATAGTTTCAGAACCCAAAGTCATATCAACGCCTGGGAAAACTTGACCCTGAGTAGGAACAGATTCTTGACTCAATCCAGCTTTCATTTCTTTAGTTATTCCACTTGACCGTTCAGAGAAAACAATAATTATATCAATTTGTACCATTGGAACCACTTGATCTACCGAACGAATAAAGGCTTTAAGCTCTTCAATTTTTAGGTAAGATCCTGAAACAATCATTCCATTGAGTTCTATAAATTCTTTTATTTCAATATCCGCTACAAGCTCCGAAGGAATCAAATCAATCACTGTTTCAATTGTTCGATTGTCCAATCTAATAAGTTCGGTAGCTCTTAAACCTTCAGTATTTCGATTTCCAATTAAATAATAATTTTCCGTCTTTTTAAAGGTGAAATCAGTTCCATTGAGCAATTGGGAGAGGAGTTCCATGAACGACACATTTTGAACTTTCAAAGTTGTATTTCCCTCTGGGAGATCATACATGAAATAGTGCTCACCAAGTTGTGCAGAAGCGGCTTCAATAATGTCACTAATTGGTGAGTTAGTAGCTTCGACATTTAATTTTTCGGTATTCGTTGGATTCAATTGCAGGTTCAAATTTTGAACACCATTGGCAGTTGTACCACGACCAGAATTGTTTCTACCAGAGCTTGCGTTGTTAGCAGGTTTAGACTCTTGTGTCTCTAAATAGTAAAAGCCATTCGCATCAGTCGTCAATTTCAATCCGTTTGATTTGGCCATCATATCCAATACTTGTTCAAAGGGTCTATTTTCGATATAGACAGAAACAGTGCGATCTTTTATGCTTGGAGCCAAGATGACATTCTTGCCAGATTCTCTTGTTATGGCTTCAGCAACTTTCCATAAGGTGTCTCGTTTTAAATTCAAAGACAAAAATTCGTTTTCATTTTTATAAATGACCTCAATAACTTTCGCTTGATAAGTTCTTTGAACCTCTTTAACCTCACCGCGTTTATGAAAAGCGATAATTGTTCCTGAAAAATCCACCACTAAATCATATTCCTTTATCAAGAAAATGAAGACATCTTTTACAACGGCATCATAAAAATTATTAACTACTAAACCATTTAAATCTTCAGACACGCTGACATTTAAATTATGTTCAAAAGCTATAGCAGATATAAATTCTGAAAGTGTTATTCCAGACACGCTGACCTGCACTTTTTCGTTTAATCCGGATTGTACCTTTGCCATGTCCAGTATATTCCTTTCCATTTCTGCTAGCGAAGGTTCTTGCCCAAATCCGAAGACGGAAAAGACAAATGCCAGGATCATTATTTTAAATTTCATCATGCTTCAAATATTTGTTAATAAGGCATAAACCTCTTCCAAAGAAGTAATTCCCTCGGCGAGCAAACGATATGCTTTTTCGCTAATTTTTTCAATATCTCTTTCTTTCAAAAGGCTGTCTACTTTTAATTGTTCTTCTTTTATCCTGTCGGATAATTCGTGATCAATATTAATGACTTCATAAATAGCTTTTCGCCCTTTATATCCGGTATAATGACACTGTTCACATCCAACAGGTACATGGTGTTTTACCAATCCTTTATCTCTGAAATCTTTTGGTAATTCGCTTTGCGCTAAATCGGTCTCTTTGGTGCAATCGGTGCATAAAACACGTACTAAACGTTGCGCAACTGAAGTGTTAATTGTTCCAGCCAATAAATAGGAAGGAACTCCCATGTCAATTAATCGAGCAATGGTTCCCCAAGCTGAGTTTGTATGAATAGTTGAGAGAACTAAATGCCCAGTAAGCGCAGCTCTAATTGCCATTTGAGCGGTTTCAGAGTCACGAATTTCACCCAGCATAATAATGTCAGGGTCTTGGCGTAAGAACGAGCGTAAAGCGCTTGAGAAAGTCAATCCAATATTCTCTTTTAATTGAACTTGGTTAATTCCCTTTAGTGTGTATTCTATTGGATCTTCAACGGTAACGATATTCCTTTTTTCTTCATTTAATATTTTGAGTGTGGCATATAGCGTAGTGGTTTTACCTGATCCGGTTGGACCACTTATTAGTACAATCCCGTTGGGCTGTTTCACTCCTTCTAAATAATCCAGCTTTTCCTTGTCTTCAAACCCCAGTTTATTTAGATCCACTTGCGAAGCATCTCGCGCCAAAATCCGCAATACAATTTTTTCTCCGTGTAGGGTTGGTAAAATAGATACACGAACATCAAATTCTGCAAAACTCAATCGACCATCTTGTGGTAATCGCTTTTCGGTTATGTCTAAATTTGACTTAATTTTTACTTTGTTTACGATTTCAGGGTATTCGTCCTTTTCCAATTTATATTTCTCAACTAAATGTCCATCAATTCGAATTCGGACGCGCGCTACTTCTTCATAAATTTCTATATGAATATCACTACTGCCAATGCCGCGGGCCTCATGAATAATTTGTAGTAAAAAATCATCCTTGTCGCCTTGGTGCGTGCTTATTTTTTTATCTGTATTATTTCCTGATCGGCGATAATATTTACCGAGACTCTTTCTAAATTCAATATGGTCGAATTGGATAAATTCAACTGATTTACCCATCAATATTTCTAAGTCATCTTGAATGAATGCTTGATCTGTTTCTTGACTAATATAGAATTGAATTGTATCCGCACTAACCGTTGCTGGAATGACGCCATAATTCCAAGCCATATCGGCATTAATGAGTTGTTGTAACTCCAGTGAAATTGCTATTTCTTTATTCTCAGTCATTATAATATTGCTGTGTAAAACAAATCTGTATTTGAAACAAAACCGAACGATTTTAGGCCAATAATGTAAATCGCTAAATAACCAGCCAGCGGTATCTTTACGTTCTTTTTACCTCCGGCAATTGCCAGATGCACTAGGCCAGAAACGATCATTCCAGTTATAAAAAAAAGAATGAAATTCCGATCCATAAAAAGCGGTGTGATTGCAATTAAAAATAAGACATCACCCAAGCCTAGATCTGCCTTAAAAATATTGGATAGTTTTCCTCTTTTAAATGACACGTATAGAAATAAAGTTCCAATAACGATTATTAGAAAAACTAGATTAAAAACTAGGGTGAGTTTTGATAAATCCGCCTGCCAAAAAATGAAACCAGCGACTGTTAATAGCAAAGGGAAAACAACCCAACTTATAGCACGGTATTTCCAATCTTGCACGAAGGCAATTATTAAAAGCAAGGCTAAGACGATATGACAAACAATTTCTAACATTAGTCTTTCACGGTTTCAACGAGTTCTTTATCTTGATTGATGGTCCAAACATTAAAGGTGCCATCCGCATCAAAATCAGTTACAGATTCAGCCTGTGCTATAAAACTAGAATTAGACGCTTCAATAATTTGAATGCGATAATTGGATTGCCCATTTTCAGTTACCAGACGGTTCTGCTCAAAATTGATTTCAGTCAAATTCGTAGAATATTTAGAATACATGAAAAAGTAATTCTTTTCCAAGGCATAAACCTGGTTTAAATTAGACTTTGCTTCTAGTGACTTGGCTTGTGCAACCACACCAGCTTGGCTTGGCATGACTAGCATGTATAGGATTGCAATGATCCCTAATACAAATACTAATTCAGCCAGTGAAAAGGCGTGAACATACCCCTTTTTTCTGCCAACTATAGCAGCCTTTTCTATTTCTTTTTTTCTTGTTTTCATTGTGCCATGATATTACTTAGGTTAAACATTGGCATGTACATTGCCACTAGAATCACCCCTACAATTGTTCCTATAATTAAAAGGATAAGAGGTTCCATTATTTTTCCAATTATTGTGGTTTGGTGTTTCAATTCGTCATTATATTGTTTTGCTAATTTCCCCAACATGTTTTCTAATTGATTGACTTGCTCGCCCACTTTTATGAGTGATAACATTCGTTTAGGGAAAATCGAAAAATTGGACATTCCCTCATGCATTGTTTTGCCTTTCCTTATATCTTCTTTCACCTGCTCAATAGCTATTTGGAGCGGATAAAATTTCACCATTTTTTGCGTCAATTCAAGCGACTTGACAAGCGGTGTTTTTGCAGCAAGAAGCAGATGTAAGGCTTGTGTAAATCGTGCTAAATAAATTACCTTAATCAGGTTTTTAATCATTGGGATTTTTAAGAAGAAGCTTGAGGTTGAGCTGCGAAACCAATCCTTTTCTTTTTGAGTACGAACGAAAAGGACTATTCCGGTGACGATAAGGGCGAAAATCAAAAAGAAAAAAGGAAAGTTTTCTGATAGGTAAATAACCTTTAAAGTTAAGCTTGGCAGTTCACTTCCGAATTGCTTAAAAACATCTGCAAACATGGGAACAACACTGGTCATCATAAAATACACGAGTCCAATAGTAATTGCAAAAACGAAAAGCGGGTAGGAAAGGACAGAAGTTATTTGCTTTTTTAAGGCTGCCTGATCGGAATAATAATTCATTAATTCAGACAAGACTTCATTTAAGCGATTTGATTCTTCTCCAATTTCA
The DNA here is from genome assembly GCA_047623705.1 of Crocinitomix sp. Classification (GTDB taxonomy): domain Bacteria; phylum Bacteroidota; class Bacteroidia; order Flavobacteriales_D; family Crocinitomicaceae; genus Crocinitomix. The sequence continues at coordinate 38,478 of JBLHOW010000007.1, read as the reverse complement.
ATGCTGAAATATTCATACTCGGAAAATTTCCCCAACTCTTTCAATCCTTGCGATAAGGATTTTCCTTTTATAATACCTTCATATAATTCTGAATACATTTCCTTGTCTACTTCTTTTTCCTGCTCTTCAATAATGATTTCCAGAGCCGATTTAAGATCTACTCCTGCTAATAATAGCGTTCTCAAATCCATATAAAAGCGTTCTTTCTTTTTATTGCCGTAACGCTTGCCAAAAAACTGAATATCTCGATTGAAAAAGTTTTCCTTTTTTTTAGTTGGTGCCGTAGTTTTTTGCACCGTCTTAGTTTCGATATGTTTCTCAATCTTAAAACTCATGCAAAAGACTTCTATTAATCGCTTCTATTGGCCCATATTCTCTTACGAGATGACACCATAATTCTTGATCTTCCATTAAGATGGACACATGCAATGCACTGATTTTTTCGGTAGAATTTCCCAAATTGTTTTTAACAAAAACGGGTTCAAATTGATTCAAATTATGCGTTAATGTATCTGTACTATTTTTTTCTGTTCTAATGAGTAAGCCGCCTTCTTTGACATAGTTTAATTTGAATGATGGCCCAATAATTGAAATTCCACCTGGAATACCGATAATCTCATGTTCATTTTTTTCAAATTGTCTTTTTAAGTCTGATTTCATTAGCAAAAATTCATTCAAATCATTCCGTACATGACTATAAGTTGAAACTTGTTTATTAATGCTAGTAAACAAGTAGAATACCATTGAAATAATGATACTTGTTATGATCATCCCAGTCATAATATCTATCATAGTAAAGGCCGCTATTTTTCTTGGTTTATTCACTGCTATTATTCGGTATTAAATGGTTTTTAACGAGCAATTCCTTGCCGCCTGTTCGGGCTATATATGTAATGAGATAAAGTTTTTTATTGCCTTTGTAATAAGTCACGTTTTGTTCAATTTCATAGTTTTCATATTCATAGTTTTCGCGGATGAAAATTTCATTGGATTTTAATTCTTGCAATCTAACTTGCATCTCTGCCTGCGCTTGATAATAGGCGAGGGGCTTTTCTGAATGCATTAGATTTCCATAAATCATTGTACCTAAACCAATCAAAACCGTGATGATTGTAATGGCAATTACCGATTCAAATAGCGTGAATGCAGGTAATTTATTTGTTGCGCTATTTTTTATATTCCAATTCATTCTAACCAAGCAATTTGTTGTAATACTTCGGTTTCTTTAAATAAATTTGCAGTGACAAAATCGGTAGGCAATTGATCTAGAATTTTTCCATCTAAGAGGTGGTTCTCATAAGAGGATGACCCTGTTTTAAGAAATAATTTTTCTGCAAAAAGACTCCCATTAATAAGTCCTTTCAATTGTGTCTTTCCTGCACAATAGGCTAAACCATCTATCTCTCCTTCACTTTCAATTGTTAGCAGTAATGGTTTTCTAAAATTGGGAGATTTGCTAAATAAAAGGACGGTGCCAATCACTTGACTTCTTTCACCGATATAAATTTCAGTTGATTTTTCTGTTGGAAATTCTTCTTCAATCAAACACAATACACTTGGATATTTGAGTGTTACATCCTCTTCCAATATAATGCGTTCAGAGGCAAAAAATTGCGCTGTCCCAGAGAAGCCTGCTTCAATATAAATGACTTTACTTTTTAGAACCGCATTTTCAATAATCGCATTCCTCCCAACAAAAATTGAATCTTTTGCTTCAACTATAACTTGGCCTTTTATGACTGTGTTTTGCAGAGCAATATAATGATCTGATAATAAGTGTGAACCGTTGACTCCAAATGAAACGACAATTGAATCCTTGTCCTCATTCCAAGCAATAAGTTCTCCATTAACTTGAATGAGTTCTTCTAATAAATTGGACTGTAATGCTGGCAATTGCTTATTTGCTGGCTTAACTGTTCCATAAACTAGTTTGCCCCCCGTATAATTTTTGCCAGTAATATAAGCTCTTTTTAAACCCGCTTTCGGTAAAAAACATTGTCCCTCAATTCGGGCATCACCGCATAGTGAAATTGGACGACCATTATCTACTAAATAGAGGTTGGTTTGGTCGGAAGAGAGTGCAGCGCCAAACAATGCAATTTTAGATTGTGCCCTATTTCTATGCACAGCTGTTGCTTGTAAAATTGTAAAAGCTCCCCAGTTTTTCTTCACCAATTCAACTGAATCAATTCCCGCATCATAAAGACGAATTGTTGTAGGCTCATTATTTTTTATTTCTTTAAAATATACTTGCGCATATGCGATTCCTGAATGTGAATTGTCAATCAATATTTCTTCAATATCCATTTGCGTAGCGAAATTCCTGTTGAATCCGGAAAGCAAAATAAATCCACCAAGAATCAATGCGAATATGACACTCAGAAAGAGCGCATAATAAATAGCGGAAGCTTGTATTTTTTTTGCTTTAATCATTTTTCACTTCACGTTCTTTGGCCATTTTCTTATCTAGTCGGCGTGCTTTTCTTTCAAGGCGTTTTGCATCTCTTTCAGGATTTTCTTTCTTCTCGAATTTGAATATTTCTTTATACCAAGGTTTTTCCTCGTTTTCAGACAATGGAACCTCTTCAGGCGATTCATTTTTGCGCGGCTTTTGTAATTTTTTTCGCCCATTTTTATATTTGCCAACTTCCTTTATATTTCCATCTTTGGCATAGCGGATGAACGCACCTTTAAGCACTCCATCTTTATAAGTTAATTTAGATTTTAGTTCGCCTGATTCGTACCAAGTCAACCAGTCACCATCTTTTAATCCATACTTAAATTCTCCGCGTTCGGCTAGTTGTCCACTTACATGGAATTTTTGAAAATTACCGTGCAATAAATTGCCTGCCGATCCGCCTTGGGTAACCTGTAGTTTTTGAGACTTGAACCAATGGTACTGTAGTGTATCGGTATAATTGATTTTTTTTTGAGTTGGAAAGATGTAAAAATCCATCTTATAATGCAGTGTTGTAAAATGCCGCAATTCAGCTAAATTTTGAGCATAACAATTTCCGCAGCATATGAGAAGGCTTAATAAGACTAACCGCATAATGGGTTTATGAACAAACATTTGCATATTTAAATCGTTCGTATTTGATAAAATCAAATAACAGTTAATACTAAATTTGCTTTGTTTTTGGATTAAAAAGGGGGTTAGATAATTGTTAACGTCCTAATGGAAGTATTTCAGTATTACGAAAATTATCGGAACGCATAAAAATCATGACGACACCAATCATATTTTTGCTATGTGTTTTAAGCATCATATTTCGCTTTCTAGATTCAACAGTGCGGACACTAATACCTAAATCATTCGAAATTTCGGAACTACTTTTTTGCTGACAAACTAATCGTAAGACTTTTTCCTCGGCTTCAGTGAATGTAATATTCGTGATATCTTCGGTCGAAAGAACTTTGCGCACTTTCAATTCCATTTTAATATCTGGAAAGTTTTCGTTTGCCGTTAATTCAACCATAATGTTTTCCAATTCAATGGGAGAAATTCCCTTTGTGAAATAAGCTGAAACACCTGATTCAATTGCCTTGATTACGGTATGTTTCGAATAAATATTCGAAATTATCATAACCGGACTAGGAGAAAAAAAGCGAACACATGTTTCACACATATTAATGCCGTCATCCGTGTTCAATGGTGCACTGAAAAGAATTAAGTTATTATTAAGATTCCTTTTTTCTTTTTCAAGCAATTGTTTGAATTCCGTTGAGCAGATACTTAATTTAACTTCAAAATCTTCGAAAGAGTCAATTAGTCTCGTTAATCCCGCTCTAAAAAGTTCATCATCATCAATTAGAACAACTTTTTTTGACATGTTAGTAGGTGGGGTTTATGACACAAAACTACGTTATTATTTAATGAAATTCTACAGTATAAATACTTAATGCCTATAAAATTGTCAAACTTTTAATCCAAGAAACAAAGAACACTATAATGCGTTAAATCGACGTTCTAGTGAATATTGCGATCCAACTTTATAATTAATATAATAAATTGTTAAGATGCTCGGTATCGCTTATTATTAGTGGCGTTAAGGTTGACACAATTCAATTCAATTGCATTCAAAATAACACCAATTATACTTCTGCAATCTGCTTTCTCAATCATGCGTCTGCGGTGAGATTCAATTGTTCTGACGCTTAATTCAAGTATATCTGATATTTCCGCATTCGTTTTTTCTAAACACACTAGTTTTAGGACTTGAATTTCTCGATCTGAAAAGGAAACTTTCTTCCTTTTCATGTATTTAACGTTACTTATAAGTGCTTGTCGAATAACAGATCCTAAACGAACTTCTTCAAAATCATAGTTGTTGGAAATATCTTGTATGGCTTTTTCCAGTTGTGATGGGCAATCATCCTTAGAAAAGAAGCCCGAGATTCCCAACTGCATGTAATCCATGACATGTTCGCGATCAATCAAGTCAGTTAAAATTATCATGCGAGAATAGTTGAAAAAGTTTTGCGCTTTTTGAAAGCCACCCGTTTTTATTGACGCTGGGTCAATAATTACCAAATGGATTTTTTTGAAATCGAAGTCACTAGGCACTTCTTTTATGGAAGAAATATCTAATACAACTTTACAATTAGCAAAAGAGCCGATTAAACTTTTAAGTGATACTCTGAATAGTTTTCTACTATCCAAAAGAACAATTCTAACCATGTTATATTATTTTTGGGTTAAATGGAGTGCGTAAATACCGCATACAATTTTACGTATATTCACTAAATCTTATTTCAGTGTATACACTGTAGGGTGCAGTTTATTTTTATTAAATACGTTTAAAATTTAACAAATATTGAGATGGATACCTGAATTTTTGTTAAAATGCTGGTTTGTTGTGATATAACGCCTTTTTCTTTAGGCTACTTTTTATTAAGTAAGGTTTTCTTATCAAATTCATAAAAACCTTGAGCAGGGTTGAATCAACATCAATTAAAAATCAGGTGAGGTTAGATAGGTCTAAGTGCCTTTTGACCTGTGTAAAACCTAACCTCGAGCGCTAATAAAACAAGGCGAATTTGTTCTACTTCCGGTAACTTTGTATGCACATTTATCGTAATGATTATATAGACACGAATCATTATGAAAAATCCATTGCTTTATTTGAAAGAGAAAGAACATCAACATGCATTTTATGCAGTGGCGATCTTTATTATGTTATCCATACTTTTCTTTCTGCTGGTTAGTTTAGATTCTCCAATTAAAAAAGTTGTTGAAGAGGAACCCATTGAAACATTGGTTGAAGTCAGTTTTATTGAAGCGGCTTCTGCTGGATCGCAAAGTATTGCTCAGAATATTCCAACGAAGGAAATCGTTTCAAATGTTGTTGTTCAAAATGAATCGAGCGTGACCGCCGAACAAAAGGCTTCGAATCAGGTAGACAAAGCTTTTAATTTTAACCCATCTGATGGAACTGTCGAAGGACCTGCTTTTGGAGACAATGAAGGGGACGATATTATTGATTTGGGACCAAATGAAGCAGGCATTACTAGTCGAGTTATTCTGAAAACGCCGAATTTTGACGCCAATTTACAAATGGAAGGCGAAATCGCCTTAAAGTTATGGGTAGATGCCAACGGATTTATTGTGAAAACAATGCTCGACCCTGAGCAGTCGAATAGTGGAAATAAATATTTGATTCGCGAAGCAGTTAAAGCTGCTAAAACTATGCGCTATGATGCAAAGTCTGGTGTTCCGGTTGAATATGTTGGGACTAAAATATTTAGTTTCAAAAAGGCGTGATTTATCATTCTTCAATGAAGCACATAGTTTTAATCGTTTTCTCAATTGTTATATGTTGTAATGCGCATACGCAAGAATCAGATTCTACCTATCGAAAAGTTATCTATAAAAGAGAAATGGCAGAGGTTGGAACTTTTCAAAAAAGTGACTTTTTCATTGATACGGTTCTCTATTTTACAGACTTAGATACAAATCTTCGGAAATATCAATTGTCCGTTAATTTTACAAAACCAGAAAATTGGAAAAATGCTGACACTAAGCGTTTAGAGGAATCTGTTGATTCATATCCCAATCTCGATTCACTGACATTTAATGATGTGAAACAAATAATCGATACCACCCAAAGTTTAGTCGCACTTATATGCGTGAAAAACTGGTGTTTTCAAAACTATAGTGCTGCTTTCCCTTATTTAGTGAGTCAACTCTCATGTAAAACTTTAGTTGGTTTAAGAAACTCGGCCGACTTAATTATATGGGAACGTTTTCTAACGGGAGATCTTCAGTTTTACGGTCACGGCTGGTCAATTAATCACGATATTTTTACAGCGCCAGGTCGTGCCTCATGGATTTTAAATGAACTAACTGGGGAGAATTTTGCTACCGTAGGTGTTAGATTGACATTGGAAGAGGCAAATGAATTCAAATCGAGATGGGTAGAATATCTTGCGAAAACTCAGGATTAATTTTTAGGCCTAATGTGATAGTTGTTTTTTAATTTGGAATGTACACTACATAGCACTTAAAATTTAACACTAAAACAGGCAGAATTCATATCTTTATCGACACAATGACTCTTAAAGATAAAATAGCCGAACTTCCTTCAAATATTAAACCTGCTTTTGGTACTGACTTGCGCGATATGCAAGAAGATATCTACTATTATTTTACCGAATTGGATCAATTTGAGGTGCTTAAAGTGGAACAAACGGGAGATGCTGATCGCTTGATTTTGGCTGCTTGTTTAAGCACTATGCAAGATCCTATTTTTAAAATTATGGTAGCACATACATGGCAACGTCATTTGGCTTTTGATGAGCACTGGAGTGAATTTGAAACGGTTGAAGAGGGCGTTATTTTCCGATTTCTAACCTGGGATGATGAATACGTTTCGGGTGAAATTTGGTTCGAGCGCGCTAAACAAGAAGTTCAATAATGCCAGCAAGGAAAGTCGCCTTATTCGGTGGTGGACCGGCCTGTCTTATGGCGGCCTATCAATTGAGTGAAAAACATGAAGTGCATATTTTCGAAAAGGGGAAACGGCTCGGACGAAAATTCTTAGTTGCGGGAAACGGAGGTTTTAATTTGACGAATGAACTTAAAGGAGCTGCTTTGGCGGAAGTATATTCAAATCATTCAAAACTGCACAAGGCATTGTCACAATTTAGCACGGCAGACACCCGTGAATGGTTGTCAAAAATAGGAGTAGAAACGTTTATAGGTTCAAGTGGGCGCGTTTTTCCAGAAAAAGGCATAAAACCTACTGATGTACTTAAAAACATATTGGAAGCGCTAGAAAGTAGAGGCGTACAAATTCATATAAATCAAGAATTTATTGGATTTAATAACGCTGTAAAACCAATTGTACGATCAAAGGAAATAGAAGCAATTATTGAGGCGGATCATTATATCTTTGGTTTTGGTGGCGGCTCTTGGTCCAAAACAGGATCGAATAATTCATGGCTGGCGCCTTTCAATGATATTGCTGTAAAAACATTGCCTTTTCGTGCCTCAAATTGTGGTGTAAACGTTGATTGGGATATTGATTTTCAAGAAAAACATGCAGGAACTCCTTTAAAAAACATTGCCATAAATTGCTATGACGAAATACTAAAAGGAGAAGTCATACTAACTAAATACGGATTAGAAGGAAATGCAATTTATCCCTTGGTTCCAGTAATAAGAAAAATGTTAGCTAAACAAGCTAGGGCTGAAGTCACAATTGATTTCAAACCGAATAGCAGCATTGAAATGTTACAGGCGAAAATTACCAAGGCCATCAAACCAAAAAATTATGCCTTTACTTTTAATATTAGTAAAGCGGTTCAAGAAATTGCAAAAGGCGCATTGGATAAAGAGCAGTATTTGAATCCTCAAAACTTTGCCGAAAGTTTAAAAAATGTTCCTTTGTCCATTACTGGATTAAGACCTATAGAAGAAGCAATTTCAACTGTTGGCGGAATTATGATGGATGAAGTTGATGAGCAGTTTAGCTTAGTTAAGCATTCGCATATCTCAATTATTGGAGAGATGTTGGATTGGGATGCACCAACGGGCGGTTTTTTATTGCAAGGTTGTTTTTCGACGGGTTATGTTGTGGGACAATCCTTAAATGAGAAATTGAATTGATTTTATAAACTTGGTAAATACAGTCATTATGGGAGTAACAAATTTTTTCGAGGAAAACTTTAAAGGGGAAAATTTTGGAAACGAAAGTTTCAGAAATGCCATTTATGAATCCTGCACCTTTGAAAATTGTAGCTTTGCGCAAATCAGTTTTATTGAGTTAATATTTGAAGAATGTGAATTCATCAATTGTGACTTTACAGGGGCTCATCTTAATGAAACCGCTTTTAGAGACGTGAGCTTTGTAGGATGCAAAATGATTGGATTGAATTTCGAAGGAATTAATCCATTTCGACGTAAAGTTGATTTTAAGGAATCAATTTTAGACTATGCTTCCTTTCACGGTTTGAAACTGGTTGGCTTAAAACTAATTAATTGCTCTTTAAAAGAATGTGATTTTACTGGCGCCCAATTACAAAAATCCGTTTTTACGAATTCAGACCTATCAAATGCACTTTTTGAGCAAACTAATTTGAAAGAAGCAGATTTTAGATTGAGTGAAAATTACACGATAAATCCCAGTTTAAATCGATTAACAGGTGCTCGCTTTTCTAAAGACGGCCTCATGGGACTTTTGCAAGGATTTAAAATTCGAGTGGAAGATTGATGTTTTTAACTGGTTTTTATGCATTCATTAACAAATAGTTACGTTTAAGTCGGCAAAAACACCTTTTAACGATTTATTATGCGCGCATATCTAATTTGGCATATTCTTTGCCAAGCTTACCGTAAATTTGTATCAAATATTTAGGCTATGAAAATGAAGCAATGTGAAATAGGTAAAATAGGATTAATCGATAAGGATATCATACTTGTTGATATTGAATCTGGAACAGAAATTGGAATTGAACATATTTATGAATTTCAGAATGCCGCGGTTGACCTAGTGAATGCGCATAAAAAATTGTATTCAATTGTAAACTATGGCGCTTACAGCATGCCGACTAAAGAAGCACGTGAATTTTGTAGCCGCGAAGAATTAAACAATAATCATATTTTGGGTAGAGCAGTTATTGTGCATGGATTAGGACAAATGCTTATTGCACGTCATACAATTAAACAACGGAAATCGAGTGTTCCAACACGTATTTTTACGGATGCTAAAAAAGCTAAAAATTGGGTAAAAAATTTACGCTCAAAAAACAGTGATTATCAATTGAATCGTGAAATTATTTAAAAGTTTATTTATGATAATTAGCGTAAAGTCTACTGAATTTATATATTAGTGCTTAGATAAATTACAATTACCACGAATATCGATACGATTATACTTGAACCAAAGTTCAAGTAAATTGATCGCCGCACAAAAGGCTCTAAACTAATTATCCTTTCATTTCTGTTTATTAATGAATGTTATATTTTTTAATGAAGTAGTTCTTATAATTAGTGCCCTAAAATAGAGGTTAAAAAAAGAGAGTTGAATGATTGAATGTGAAAAATCGACAGTAAGTTTACTAGAGAATAGTATCCTTTTTATTAATGTTATAGGAGACCAGGAGTTTAGTTTGCGAGATTATAAAGAAATTAAATTAGCTTCTATTCGCCTCGCAAATAAGAAAGCTGTTTTTAATCTTATTAATCTCGGAGATAAAACAATACCGGATAAAGAAGCGAGAGAAGCGTGTACCCATGAAACAGGTGATGGATGTGTAAAGGCAGAAGCAATTATTGTTCACTCATTAGGCCAACGAATTGTTGCACGACATATCTTAAAGCGGAAAAAGAAACATATTCCAGTTAAATTATTCACGAATATTGACAAAGCCAAAGCTTGGTTGGGTAAAATAAAGAATGATTTAGAAATTTCGGAGCAAAATTAATCTTGTCTTGTAATTATTTTAAATCGATCGTATTCAATAAAATGATTCATTAAGGCTTTCCATTCTGTTTTTGTAGGATTTAGAATGTAAGTTGTCATTTGATCTAAGCTAGTTTTTTCACCACTCACAGTTCTAAAATCTAAGTCTTTTTGGTCGAAATTGAGTTCTTTTAAAATAATCTCACCATCTTTCATTTTAACATATAATGCTGAGTAATGTGTGTTGTCTTCGCGCGTAAGTACTAACATTTCATTTGACGTTAAACCTTCGTATATTCTTGAATGTCCATTTGCTAATTCAAAAAGGTAGATTTTACGTGGAATCAAAAAATAATACGATTCATCCTCTAGCGCAACAAGAACAGAATCATTGGCAATGACCCCGTGTAAATATCCGTTACTGATTGCGTATTGCGAGTTTTCTCGAATCTCTTCGCGACTAATTGAAATGAGACGGTTTTTTAGGATATAAATACCCGTTTCATCTAAAATTAATTGATGACCTGCTGCACCGCGCATATCATATTCTGCTTTTGGAACAACTTCATAAGATCCGAAATGTTTTGGAGAAACACCGCTTAATTTTTTTGTTCCAGGATCACAGCTCGCATCAAAATAAATGGAATATACTGCACCATTGTCTTGACCAAAAACAGGAGTCAAGGTTAAGAGCAATAAAATTTTGAAAAGGTTGCCCATAGTTTTTTTCTTAAAAATAAAGAAAAATGGTGCCGAAACCAATATCGAATCGACTTTTAAATTATCTTTAACATTCGACCCCAATAAATTTCTTAGAAACTGTTTAGATTTGGTTTTTAGAATTGATTTAGTTCTTTTATGAAACAGAACACAGCATAGTTATAGCTGAATCGAACAAAGGATTAATGGCAGAGAGTTTCTCAAAAAACGTTAAAATTCATGGATAAAAGATGGGTCTTTAAAAAAAGCACAGATCAAGATACGATAGTTCGTTTAATTGAGGAATTGGGTGTAACAAAACCGATTGCCACAATTCTTGGACAGCGCGATATTGATAATTTCGAAGCGGCGAAAACATTTTTCCGCCCTAGTATAGATGCATTGCATGATCCTTTTGAAATGTTGAATATGCAACGTGCAGTTGAACGTATTTCGACAGCAATCCTAAAGCAAGAAAACATCCTTATTTATGGAGATTATGACGTGGATGGAACAACTGCTGTTGCGTTGATGTATGAATATATTACCCGAGATTACGATCAGGTTGAGTATTATATTCCAGATCGTTATAAAGAAGGGTACGGCGTTTCTAAAGCTGGTGTTGATTTTGCCATTGACAATAGTTTTAGCCTTATTATTGCATTGGATTGCGGTATTAAAGCTGTGGAAGTAATAACCTACGCAAAAGAAAATGGTGTAGATTTTATTGTATGCGATCACCATTTACCTGGAGATGAGATTCCACCTGGCATTATTTTAAATCCAAAACAAAACGATTGCCGCTATCCTTTTAAAGAACTGTCTGGCTGTGGAGTTGGATTTAAATTAGTACAAGCGCTTAACCAAGCGGCCAATAAGCCTTTAGATGAGATTTTACAATTATTAGATTTGGTTGTAGTTAGCATTGGTGCAGATATTGTTTCCATGACAGGAGAAAACCGTCTACTGGCCTTTTTTGGCTTAGAATTGTTGAATCATTCTCCTAGAATTGGTTTTAAACGCATCCTTGAACTGTCTAATACTAAAGGGGATTTATCCATTATGGATGTTGTTTTTTCAATTGCACCACGGATTAATGCAGCGGGTAGAATATCATCAGGTAACAAGGCAGTGGAACTTTTATTAGCCCAATCATTTGAGGAGGTTGAGGAAGTGAGTAATTTAATCAATACAAATAATGAAACGCGCAAGGACTTAGATCGTTCGATTACGCAAGAAGCCTTGGAGTCAATTCAAAAAGACGATTGGTTATTGAACGCAAAATCTACCGTAATTTTTAATCCAGATTGGCATAAAGGTGTAGTGGGGATTGTGGCTTCTAGATTAATTGAAAAGTATTATCGACCAACCATAGTTTTAACAGAATCGAACGGGGAGGCTGTTGGTTCGGCACGAAGTGTCAAGGGCTTTAATATTCATGATGCCATTGCGCAATGTTCAGGATTATTGACACAATTTGGGGGGCATTATTTTGCGGCTGGCTTAACCATGCCTTTAGATAATGTTGCTGCTTTTAAACTAAGGTTTAATGAAGTGGCGCAAGCGCGATTGACAGATGATATGTTAATCCCTGAGATTGAAATTGACACGGAAATTGAATTTCGTGATATTTTTGAAAATCAATTAGGCGGCATTCCTAAATTTTATCGTGTATTAAAACAATTGGCGCCTTTTGGACCTGATAATATGGCACCAGTTTTTGTTAGTCGACAAGTGAAGGATACTGGTTATTCTAGACTCTTAAAGGATGAACATGTTAAACTTTCTGTACGCCAGTCAGAACATCCAGAGATTATCGTTAATGCCATAGCCTTTGGTTTTGGACATTTGATCAATCGGATTTTAAAAGAACCCTTTGACATTGTTTATACCATTGGAGAAAATTATTGGCAGGGAAAGACTACACTGCAGCTCATGATAAAGGACATTCGATTTGATTAAGACCGCAACTTATTTCACATTTAATTTAGCCGTAAATATTTCTGTTTGATTTGAATTATTAACTAGGCTTAGGAAATATATTCCTTTGGTTAATTGACTATTCTCTATCCTTACGGAAGAACCTGTAATTGCATCTATTGGGTAAATTGGGCGTCCCAGAACGTCATAAATGATTATAGAATGATCTTGACTTAGTTCTTGCCCAAATTCAACTGTTGTAAATGTGCTAAATGAAGTTGAAAAGTCCGATTAAAAAGATTAGAAGGATAAATTTTTTCATTAAATCAACTTGTTTTGGGGTAATTGATAGTGCCTTTACTTATTAAAGATAAGTAATATAAGGGGAATTAGTCCGTTTATGCGCTCTTTCGAATAAGTTTAAGAAGCATTTTTTCTGCCTTATAATTTTACTTGGCGGAAAGTTTTAACCGGATTTCCTTCAGCATCTGATAAAACGAAAAGATAGGTTCCTTTTGCTAAAAAGGTTGTGTTAATTGTAGATTCTGTAGGCATTGAAATGATAAATCGTCCAGATAGATCATAGATTGCAAGATTCCCAGAATCAAAACCAACTAAGGTTAAATTATCGTTGAATGGATTAGGGTATAAGGCGATTTCCTCCGTTTCTAGACGAGTTGTTGATGCGATAGAAAAATCTGTAATTGAAAAAGCATCAAACCCGGCTTCAGTAATATGATTAGAGGCTAATGCGTCACTAATTTTAATTCGCAAACGCATAGTTGAAGTAATTGCAAGATGTTCATTAACAGCAACGGAAAAACCAGTCCATTCGCTCATTGTTATATTTTCATTATAAACTTTATCGACTAAAACAACCGAACCTGTTCCGTTGAGTAAATAAATTTCTAACGTATCATTTGCAGGGGTTTCGCCTCCAGCATTATAATACCACAATGAAAAATTTACGTGCGGATCACTATAATCTGTTAGGTCAAAAGTTGGAGACATTAAGAAAACGGACCCATTATCAACTTGATCATCATTAGAAACGATAGAACCATTTCCTGTGATGTAAGCTTTATTTCCACAGTCAAAAGGAACATCATTATATGGGTTTTCTACATCCTCTTCAGGACCGGTAACACCAATTGGAGTTTCGCGTTCCCAGTTCCCCGCTGCGCCCCAACCACTAGGTTCCCACTCAAAATCAAAAGTAAAATCATCAAAATAACCTTGAGATATAAAGATTTCGATTTCCTCGGTGTCTGCAGTAATAAGCGTGTCAATTATGCAGATGGTTTCGTAGCCCCATTTACCAACGGTTAAGCGATAATTGTCTTCATAATAAAGATCTGTTGTGATAATACCTGTCACACCTGTTTGTTCTTCAACGGCTGTATAAGTATGTTCTAATAGAACCCACGCATCTGGAATGTTTGACATAGTTTCAGCATCTCGTACACGCACTCTAAGGTCAAAGACGGGGAGTTTTTCTAACACCACATCCTGCACTATAGTTTCACCTTCGACAAATGTGATTGGAATGGTTTGAGGATGATAGGATGTTTTGAAATAGGTAACGTCAAGACTGCCTTCATCCACCGTTCCGGTAGCATAATTCCCCATTACGGTTGAATAATCTGTAGATTCATTTCCTTCAATGGTCACTTCAACTCCGTTCAAATTAAAACCTGTTCCTAATTCTGTGATATTACCTTTTAAATAGCCGCCTTGCGTTTCATCAAAGCCCAATACGAATAAACCTTCTTGTCGATCACTCGCAATGATATTTCCAGATTCGAAATAGGGATAAACACCCCAGCATCCTTTTGTGTCGGGAGTTCCCAATGGAGATGTATCATAATTGCCAACCTCAATCATATTATCAGGCTGAGAAATGTCGTGTATTACAACACCGTCTGTATAATAGGACGTATACAAATAATTGCCTTTAACATGCGAATTATGCGGCACAATATTATTTCCTGGTGAGGATTGAATTTTATCAAGATATTTAATATTAGTTGGATCAGAAATATCAAACGAACCTATGAAGCCATTTGAAACTTCATCAGTCGTATATGCGTAATTTCCATCTTCTGAAACCCATACATTATGCGTGAAAATGGATGGAGTAGAGGATGACCCTAATAAGACTGGACTTGTTTTGTCAGTCAAATCAACAATAGTAAAGGTGCCTTCGGAAATGTGACCAAAAAAACCCGTGTCGTTTCGAACAAAGCCGTCATGAACATACCAATCGTCAAAAACACCTACTTCTATTGGGTTGAGTGGGTCTGTGTGAACATCTAGGATGATTACACCGCCAGCACCACGATTGGAACCAAAAATATAAACATATCCGTCTGTTTGATAAAGGTTATGGGCAGATTGCCAACTGGATTCATCTGGCCCAGTATAAATAGAAACTGGCAAATCTGTGTCTGCAGGAAGTCCAGACAAATCAACAATCATTAATCCTTGAATGGCTTCCGTTGTTACGTAGGCATAATCTTCGTATACTTTTACATCTCTCCAAATTGAATGTAAACCTGGCGCCCAAAACACTTCGGTTGGACTGGTAGGTTCTGTTATATCCACAACTGATAAACCAGTTTCTGTGCCGACTAAGGCGTATTCATTACCTAACTCATCTGTATAGCCCCAAATGTCATTGCAAATGGTGCTGTGATCATCTGAAATATCGAGATATCCGATTTCCGTCATGTTGAGTTGTCCGAAAGCAGAAATAGTAATAAAAGAAAAGAGGAAGAGGAAATGTTTAATCATAATTGCAGATTTGTACTCCCAAATATTAAAAATATCATTGACAAAGTGTGGGGCAATTGATTCATAGGTTCAAACCATCTATCTACCTGCCTATTAAATGTTTTGACAATAATTTTAGGTGCATGCCTTTATGGATCAAAATTTCGGCAAGAATTAAGTTTGGAACCCAACCTAACCATGCTACCAATCGGTAAAGATCCATTGGCGGCATTTCGTACAAATAATTTACAATGAGATATTTCCAAAGACGTAAAGTAATTGCAGAAAGTGTTAAGGCAAAACTGCGATACATAAACTTGGCATGTGCTTCATAATTTTTCGCTTTAATAGCGGTGTACGCCTTAAAAGTAAACCACCACCACAATAGTGCTAGTGTACTAAATGCAATAATGGATATTGGTCCGCCATTTGCAAACATTCCCATGATTAATCCAGAGGGTCCAGTGAGTAATAAAACGGTGATGATATAAATAGCGCCCATTACGCGGTGCGTTTTTTTCCATAAAAACCGTTTTGTAAACTGGGTGAATCCCGCAATAAGTGCAAATACACTTGTGAGTACATGAATGTAAAATGCAACAATCCAAAGAGATGAAAGCCAAGTAGGATATTCACGAAACACCCATTGTTTTATGCGTAAAAAAGCGACATCTGTTTCAAATGAAAAATAGGGGAGGGTAATGCCTACCATTAATAGTGTGAAGAACGCGAATAATAGAATTAGGATGATTCCCGTGAGCTTTTTCAAAATAATCTGTAATTTACATTCGGTTGATGAAACCAAATTAGAATAAATCAATGACATTTGAAATGAAAAGAAGAAGAAACTCGCAAAAATTAATGCCCCTAGTAATTACTGCATGTATGCTATTTTTAAGTGCATGTGGCGGATCGAATTCAGAAGCCGAAATCGATACAAACGAGAATGTATTGGTAGAAGAAGATACGGAAGGTCTTGCTGTTGAGGTAATAGATGAATCTTTATCCTCCACTTTATATGATGATAATCCCAGAAGTATTGGGGGTGAAAAAGATATAAATCAATCCTTTATTGATGATATGTTTCCATTGGAAGACAATACTGTTGATCAGATTTTGGGTTGTTATGTAGGCGCTTTCGGAAAAAATAAAATTAACCTTACTCTTTTTGAAACAAAGAATGGAAACGCCGAAGGATATTCTGTTTGTGCAGGGAATTTTCGAAAAGTTTCAGGAACTTTTGATTTAATGGAAGAGGATCATTACACCTTTACCTTAAAAGAACCAGGAGATGATCAATACGACGGAGTTTTTGATTTTACTTTAGATGCGTCTGATGAATTGATAGCAGGAAGTTGGACACCTTATAAAGAAAAAGGCAATTCCGCTAAAACATACGAATTGAAAAAACGGAAATTCGAATATGAGGATGACTTAGGTACTTATCCAGAAGCCTCGCAACGTTTGCTAACGGAGGATGATTTAAATAATTTAGGTGAATACGAACTAACTGAAATGAGAAACGAGATTTACGCGCGTCACGGTTATTGTTTTAAGAATAAAGAATGGCGCAGTGTATTCGAAAGTTATGATTGGTACATGCCAATGGGTACTGATATTCGAGGTAAACTAACGGATGTTGAAGTAGAGAATATTGAGTTAATATATGACTTCGAAAGCTACCTCGAAGAATACTATGATGGTTTTGGACGCTAATTTAAAAAGCCCATTTCAATTGAATCGGCACTAAAAACAATTGGCTATTTTTTGCGTAAATACTCGACTTCTTCGCAAACTGCAAATTAAAACTAGGTGCTAAACCGACTTGCATTTTTGGGGTGATTTGATAATGAAAATTTAACCCCATTCTAAGTATTGAACTTGTAAAACGCTCTTTTAATTCGGGTGAAAAGCCAATGATTGTGCTGCTATTATTCGTGAACTTAGTATTGGCGACAGTTCCAAATCCAACTAGCGGACCAAAACTATACCTTGGTTTTTTGATGAGGTCATAAGAAGCATTCAAAGAAATAGCAAGCGTCTGAATTGAATAATCTAAGCTGGCATCTTGGGCTAAAAAGCAGTTACAAGACGTGGGATCATCTAAGTTTTCAAGTGGGATTTCAACGTCGTTTTCATAAAGGTTGAAAAAATCACTTTCACTAATCATTAGGTCATAATTAAAACTGGTTTGCTGTTGAGCATATGATCCAATCAATGAAAATTCAAATCGATTATTGAAACGATAGTAGGCGCCCAACCCAAATTCTGAACCAACCGAAGGAAAGCTCACTTGACTTAAAACACCAGAGGTAAAGTAGGGTTTGAATACCGCCTGATCAAATGCCATATATCCACCATAAGCCAGCAAACCAAATGTATTATTTGTATCTACTGTTGGTGCTTTTGTGCTGTCGATTGATCGGATAGAATCTTTATTGATAACTAAATCTACTGCTGGATTTGAAGTGCTGTCGATTCTGTTTTGTTTGGCTATCACGATAGTGTCCATCAAATCATTTGAAAGAGTAGATTCAACAATTGTTGAATCTATTTCAGCTTCTGAATTTGTCTTGTTTGAATCGCTTGCTTCATTTACAACAGCGTCATTCGTGTCCGTATCATCTTGGATAACTGAATTTGTAACTGCCGTGTTTTGCACTTCTACGTCATTCAGGATAAGATTCGCTGTTTCAGTTGAATCAATTTCGTCGGTTAAATCTTTGGTTATATTTGGATTAGACATATGATTCACCATATAGTCAGTTGTATCATTGTCGTTCAAGTTATTTGCTATTTTATCTTGTGTTTTTGTATTTATAGCTTCGTTGTTTTGTACGTCATTGCCGTTATTTTTTATAATAGGGTCCACAATAGAATCTACTTTAGAATTAGTTTTGTCGGTTAAATCAATACCCAGCTTATCATCTGTATGATTATCAACGCTAGCAATTAAATTTGATGCATTATCAATCTCATTGTTCTCTAGATCGCTACCTCCCGTTTGATGTGAAACTTTATTGTCACTGTTTGAATTTTGTGGGACTTGTAAGAATTGTGCTGGAGCATTGGGATTGAGTGAATCCGTTTCAGCTGCATTTATTTCAGTTTCTGCTAAGGCAAGTTCAGTATCTGTTGTGTTTTTTGATGCAGGTTTAACTAAAATTAGGTCAATTGAATCATTTGAGATTTCATTTATTGCGATTGTATCATTAGCAAGCTTGTTTCCGCCAAAAGCTGATAATAAAATGCCTAAACCAATAATGGCCAAACCAGCTCCAAACCAAAACCAAATGAATAAACGTTTTTTGCGTCTTTCTTTCCCCTCAATCTGTGCTTCAATTTTTGCAAACAGATCCGGGGGAGTAGGTTCTGTTCCGTCCAGCAAATGCTGTCGTAATTGTTCTTCTAAATTAAAATTTTCACTCATTTCCTTGCCGAAATTAGTTTCCTCAGAGCAGCTTTTGCTCTATTTAGTTGTGAACGAGATGTGCCCTCGTTAATGTTTAGCATTTCTGCAATTTCTGGATGCGAATACCCTTCTAAGATATAAAGGTTGATTATTGTTCTAAACCCATCCGGTAATTGTTGCAGTGCGGTTTTTAATTGTGTTTTGACATGTGCTTCTTCTATGTCAATATCAAATTCTTTTTGCTCGGTAAACGGCGCTTTATATTCCGTTAATTCTACGTTAATTTTTTTCTTTTTTAAGCAATAAATACAATGTCGTACTGCTATTTTTTTTGCCCATCCTTCAAAACTTCCAACCGCCTTAAAAAGCCCTATTTTTTCATATATTATGACAAAGGTTTCTTGTAATGCATCCTTCGCCTCCGCCTCGTCTTTCATATATCTTAAGCACACGTAATACAACTTTGGCGACAATTTGTCATAGAGGTATCTAAACGCTTCAGAATTGTATTTCTCCTGAAGCTCTAAAACGATATCTAACAGTTTATTGGCTTTGTTTATTGGCATTTACGGTGGTGGGTAGGACACTATTTTTTTTTATTGTTCATAATAAGTGCAAATACTTCTGAGTTCCGACTCTTGTAAATTAGCTCCAAGCGTTATTTCATTTAAATTGTTACCCTTAATAATTATTGAGTCAAGTACGTTTCCAGTTAATGGCGGCGAGCTTTGATCAACCCAAAGGTTGGCGCCAGTTTGATGATAATGCTCAATGCTATAACCGTAAGGGGCTAAAAAATAATCCAGTGAATCTGGGATTGTTTTAATCAAAGGAGTATTTGGCAATTGAATATTTACGAGTTTACTTCCGCCTTCATTATAAGCGTGCACAAAACCTATTCTGGTAGGGTTATATCCCAAAAATTCATCAAATTTAATGACCATATTGGTGGCCTGTAATCCGTAATAACCTAAGGGCGTTTTATTATTCGGATAAGAACCTAGTACTGTTCCGTCGTAATTATAAAAAGCATCAAAATAGATATAAGTATCTTGATTAATTATTGGCGGTTCTGCTTCCAACTCTCTGTTAACGCAAAGTTCTGTTATACCAGATTCAAAAAGTAAATGGCTTATGTAATCTATTTCGCCAGTGAGAGTTACTTCAAAAGCTTCCCAAACTCCAATATTGGGTGTGCTTAAATCAATATCTACAGTCACACCATCAACGGTATAAGGGAATGATTCGGTATAATAAACAATTGGTGAACCATTCACGCCAAATCCCATTTCATCAAAACTCCCTTCAAATCCGTAAACAATAAATGTCACGGTTTGCAGTGCCGCAGTAAAGTCGAAAATAAGTGTACTTGCTCCGTATAATCCGGGTTCGGTATCTGTCCCGTTAATTTGGACAAACCCACCTTCTTGCAGTGTAATGCTTTTCGTTTCTTCTTGCGAATATGCAATTATCCCTTCTTCCAAAATCAAGTCGGTTGGATAATTAACGACATTAGTAAAGTCGTCACAGGTTTCTTTAAACTCAATTTCTATATCAGTAAATGAATGGAAAATAGAAGGGCATGTGGCACAATCAAGACTGTGATTATTTTCAACCGTATTAATGGGTTGATCAGGAACTTCTTTTTTGCAAGCAATCAGAGATAATAATGCTGCGATTGCGAATAGTTTAGTGTAATGCATACTAAATTGTTTAAAAACAGAACGCATTAAGCTTTCACTTGGATGCATTCTGTTTTATTTTAACTGTTTTTATTTGAGGATTACTTTTTCAATAACACGCGTTCCATCAGATAAAAACATTTCTACCAAATAAAGTCCTTGTTCTAGTTCTCTCGTATCAAGAGTAACTTGTTTTTTATTGATATTTGGCATAGAATAAACTAGTCCTCCAGCAATGGTATAAATTTGTATTGCTTGGATTGGATCAGTAGAACTAACCATTACAAATTCATCAGCAGGGTTTGGATAAATTGAGATAAATTGAGTCTTAGATTCATCAAGTCCAGCACCAACTAGTATAGTCGTATCTGATTCATAACAGATTCCAGTAATTCCTAATTCACCACCTACCATAACAATTTCATTAAGCACACCAGAAAAAGTGATGTGTGCTAGTTCGGCAGTACCGACCGAAAGACCTGAGAATTCTATATCAACCACTACACCATCAATTGTCATTGGATAAGTATCGTCGAATGTCGTCAAAGGTTCACCATTCAATTCAAATCCTTCTGATCCAGCTCCAAACCATTCGTAAATTTCAAACTGTACCATTTGATCGCTTCCGTCAAATTCAAAGATTAGCGGCGCGTTGTTTATGAAAAGCCCTGGGAAATAAACAGGATCTGTATTGACATATACTGAGCCTGCATCACCAACTGTTACAGGGAACGTTCCGTCAAAAGTATAGCCAATAACCTCTCCTGGTTCAAAAATTTCATCCATTGGCCAAGGTTCTGATGTAAAGTCGTCGCAAGGAACGTCTACTTCAATATCTTCTGGTGGTCCAACGCATAGTTCCTGTATGCCTGATTCAAAAAGTAAATGACTGACAACATTAATTTCTCCAGTTAAAGTCAAGTAAAAAGTTTCCCATGAACCAAAATCATCAGGTGAAAGATCAATGTCAATTGATATACCGTCAACAACCATTGGGAAAGTTTCGTCATAGGTAATAAATATTGAACCATTAACTGAGAACCCGACTGTTGTGCCATCTTCAATCGATCCATAAACAAGGAACCGAGCACTTTGGTCAGATCCATCAAAAGCAAAATCCAGTTCACAACCACCATAGAGTCCTACGTCATCTCCGTCGTTAATCATATACCAACCGTCTCCAATATCTCCAATTGTGATTGGCTGCGTGTCGCCTTGAGTTGTTCCTATTACATCTCCAATATCATCAACATCAATTGTTACCCAAGGAACTACAGGGAATTCTACAATATCCGTAAAATCATCACAAGGATCAATTAGAGGTCCAACACACAATTCAAGAATACCAGTTTCAAACGGTAAGTGAGAGACCTGTGTTAGCACTCCGTCAAAAGTAACATAAGCACAATTCCAATCGCCATAAATATCGTCAGGGCTTGTGTCTAAATCAATGACAACTCCATCAACAGTCATTGGGAAAATGTCATCCAAAAAGAAATCTGCTGATCCATTTACAGAGAAGCCGACTATTTCTTCCGCGCCATCCCAATAGTAAATTTTGAAGCGAGCAGTTTCATTATCTCCGCTAAAAGCAAAATTTAGTCTTGTATCCCATGCAAAAATACCCTCGTATTCGTCATAATCATTGATATGGCACTGACCACCGCCATCTGCTCCAAAAGTAATATCGTATAAGCCGCCTTGTGTAGTTCCTAAAATATCATCTTCTAGAATGTCGTCTCCTACCCATGACATGGCTGGGTACAATTCTAAGTCTGTAAAATCATCACAATCACCTTCTTCAAAAATTGCTTCAACGCATAATTCAATGATATTCGATTCATGGCCTTCATCTGCACGAATTGAGACAACATCTAAATCTCCTGTAAAAGTCAGATAAACATCAACATACGAAAATATAAGATCTGGAACGGTGGTTGTGTCCATATCAATTGTTACACCATCAATCACCATGGGGTATGTTCCATGAAGAGAAGTGTAAGAAGATCCATTGACAGAAAAGGACCTGCCTGTGCTTGGCCCCATATAACTTTCACCAATATGAAATCTGGCAGACTGGCTGCTTCCGTCAAATGCAAAGTCAATTGTTGATCCCCCGGTAAAAATTCCAAGACTTGAAACCCAACAATAAATCCCAACTTCTGAATGCTCGCCAAGTGTTATTGTTTGTGTTCCACCTTGTGTATATCCAATAATTGTCCCCTCTAAACCTTCTCCAGAGTAGGTTGCTTCGGGACAAACCAAAGGGTCTGTTAAATCATCACAACCTTCTACAAGTAATGGTTCAACGCAGAGTTCTGTTACGCCCGACTCGAATAATTCATGTTGAATTACATCAATATTCCCAGTAAATGTTAAATAGAAATACTCCCAAGGTTCTTCATTTGGCGGCGATAAATCAAGATCAACTTCAACACCTGAAATGATCATTGGAAAGACACCATCTAAATAGGTAGTTGCTGATCCATTTACACTAAAACCCATTTCGTCAAATTGGTAATCAAAGCCATAAACCAAAAAGCGTGCGGTTTGATTGCTACCGTCAAAAATAAAGTCTACTGCACCATCACCGTAAATTCCCTCGTCCGTGTCATTTACAGCATAAAAACTGTCAGGATCTACTGAATTAATTTCTTGTGTTCCGCCTTGTGAATATCCAATTAACATTTCGCCTGTAAAAGATATTGCTGGGTACAATTCTAAGTCTGTAAAATCATCACATTCATCAGTCTCAAAAATTGGCTCAACACAAAGTGTTGTAATACCTGATTCAAATCCAACGATATCAATAGCATCAAGTTCTCCAGAAAAAATGAGATAGGCAACATCCCACGTTTCAAAATCTTCGGCGCTATCGTCTATATCTATAGTAACTCCATCAATTGTCATGGGAAAAGTTTCATCCATATAATGAACAGTTGAACCATTAACGGTGAAGCCCATTGCGTCATATTGTCCAATCCAACCGTAAATTTCGAAGGTTGCTATTTGGCTGTCTCCATCAAATGCAAAGTTCAATAAATTCCATACGTAGATGCCAGCGTCAGAAGGACCAAATCCACAACTACTCGCTATACCTACTGTTATAGGTTGAGTTCCGTCTTGGGAATAGCCAACTAAATCTCCTTCGCTATAACCCGTTGTTTCGGTTGGCCAAGGGGCTATGTCAAAATCATCACAAACTGCGTCTTGTGCAATTGTGAAGTTTGATATGAATAGGATTAGAAACAATCCTAAGGTTTTTATATTTTTCATAGTTTTTGTTTTATTCTTTTAAATGTCTGGCTGGAAATAGATCAAAATTGCAATTCAATTAATTTGATCGATATCGGAGTTTAAAAATTAGTCTATTTCCGACCGTACATTAATTAAGAGCAACGTTTTTTAAAAACGTTGCATAAAAAAGTAATTATTTTTGAATTGATTTTAAACCATACGGTTAATAGTGCATTATCATTAATTAAAATGACTCAAAAACAACAAGATATTCTGAGCTTATTTTTTAATAAAATAGGTGTGTGGGTAATACAAAAGTGTTTATACTAAAAGTGAGGCTCTAATTTTTAAATTATAGAGCCCCACTTCGATTGCTTCTTTTAATATGTTTCGGTTTACACGAATTAATTGCAACCGATCATAGATTTATTCTTTAATTAATTTTTGAACACCTGTTAATCCGTCAACAGTCGTTACGTAAATTAGATACATACCTTTCTCTAATTCTGTCAAATCGAGCTGAATATTTTTTTCTTGAACATAAACCGATCGAATTAATCCTCCGCTAATGCTATATAAGTTAACATTCCGGATGACATTTGGGCTAGTAATGCGCGTTTGATTGTTTGCAGGGTTAGGGTAAACTTCTAACACAAATGTTTGACTTTCTGCAATACTTGTATTGTCAATTTCTCCCTCTTCTTCGGTTACACAAAGGCTTTCTACAATAGTTTCACACCCGTCAATCGAAATCGTTGAAATCTCTCCCGAAACAGATACTTCTGCTCGGCTTCCATCATCACTTGGAATTATAGTTTTATCAATTGTAAAACCATCAATATCCATAGGGAAACTTCCTGTTAAAGCAACCGTAGTGGTGCCGTTTATAATAATTGATACGTCACTCCAATCACAATAATCAAGTAGTGTAAAAACGGCTTCTTGTTCGGTACCGCTGAAATTAAAAATAAGTTCGCCTGTCCAATACCCTTGCCCACTTGAAAAACTATGCCAATCGTCTGTTGTTTGAATCGGATATGTTCCATCTTGTGTGTATCCTGCAATGTCACCTTCTTCAATCGCTTCCCAAAGGGGATCACTAAAGTCATCACATGTTGTCGTTTGTGCAATCGATACTAAATTTACCATTGCAGCTAGAGCTACGCTAAAAAATAATTTTGTCTTCATAATTTTCATTTTTATTTATATGTACTTAGAGTATGAACTTTCAAAAACGTTGCATAAAAAATCTTTTTTTTTTGTGAGTTGAATTTTAATCGTACATTTATGAGTGAGTAATCACTCATTATTATGACGGAGAAACAAGAAAAAATATTGACAACAGCACTAGAACTCTTTGCAGAAGAAGGATTTCAAGGAACCTCAACAAATAAAATTGCAAAAACGGCTGGCGTTTCTGAAGGTTTGATCTTTAGACATTTTAAAAATAAAGAAGGATTATTAAATGCCATTTTGGAGCAAGGTCAAGAATTAGCAAGGGCTTATTTTGCGCCTTTGCAAGAAATGACTGACCCGAAAGCAATCTTAAGTACCATTATTTCAATTCCATTTCATATTGATCAAGACGAGCATAAATTTTGGCGCCTTATTTATACGTTAAAATGGCAGCAACAAAAATACAATAGCATTTCGTTCGATTTTATGCTGGAGAAAGCCGCACAAGCATTTAAAGATTTAGGTTATGCTGACCCGCAAGCTGAAGTGGTCATATTAGAAATGATATTGGATGGAGCAGCAACAGTAATTCTTTTAAAGGCCGAACAATACAATAAACTAAAAACGCTTAAGGCGATTAAAACCAAATACAATTTAGATTAACACATACATATTATGAAAAAGATAGATCAATCAAAACCAGTAATGGTAACCGGAGCAACTGGTTATGTTGCGGGTCGTTTAGTAGAAAAATTATTGCAAGAAGGAATGACGGTTCATGCCGCAGTTCGGAGTCCTGAGAACAAGGATAAAACCAAATATTTAGATGCTATTGCTGCTAATTCGCCTGGTGAAATTAAATATTTCAAAGCTGATTTATTAGAAGACGGATCGTTTGATGAAGCTGCAGAGGGATGCGAACTAATTTTTCATACAGCTTCTCCTTTTACACTGACGATTAAAGATCCGCAAAAGGATTTAATTGATCCTGCACTAAACGGAACACGCAATGTTTTGAATGCAGCGTCAAAATCAAGTTCGGTCAAAAGAGTTGTGGTTACAAGTAGTTGCGCGGCTATTTATGGTGACGCAAAAGATACCTTGAGTTTACCGAACCAAACCATGACGGAAGAAGTTTGGAATACAACCTCATCTTTAGAGCATCAACCCTATTCTTACTCAAAAACATTGGCTGAAAAGGAAGCGTGGAAAATGATGAAAGAACAAGAACAGTGGGATGTTGTTGTGGTCAATCCATCATTTGTTGTTGGGCCTGGAATTAATCCACATGGCACTTCAGAAACGTTTGAAATTATGAAAATGATGGGTAATGGTGATATGAAAATGGGGGCACCTGCATTTAACATTGGTGCTGTTGATGTGCGTGATTTAGCAACAGCACATTTTCAAGCTGGATTCACACCAGAAGCTGAGGGAAGACATATTGTATCTGCAGAAAATACAAGTTTTTTAGGTCTAGCAGCAATGCTTAAGCCTAATTATCCAAATTACCCATTACCGTCCAGAAAATTGCCAAAGTTTATGGTGTGGTTAGCTGGGCCGTCTCAAGGAATGCCAAGAAAAATGGTTGCAAAGAATATCGGTTATCCTTGGAAAGCAGATAATAGCAAAAGCGTTGAAAAATTAGGGATGAATTATCGCCCAATGAAAGAAACAATTAATGACTTTTTTGCGCATTTGATTGAAGAAGGGGTTATTAATAAGAAGTAGTATTTAGTTGCAAGGAAATGTTTTAATGGGAAAATGATTTAATAGGTCATTTTCCCATTTTTTGCTTATAAGAGGTAGGTCTTACATAGTCCTAAAATTTCAAAAATCAATTAGTGAATATGTATTACCTGTGCTTTTCAAAAAGTCAATTTTGCCGAACGATTATGAAAAGCGTAAATGTCAGTTCGACTGATTTGCAATGAATAATTCGCCGCGTATTCATTGTGAATTGTATCGAGAACAAGTCACTAGTATGAAACTACATTTCTAAAAACCTTTCCACCACCACCGCGAATTTCAAAAGTTTGTGTTTGACCGTTGCTGCAGATCACTGTGATGTTGTTCATACCTTCTTCTAATGGAATTCTAACATAGTGAATTTGACTTGGCAGTGATTGCCAGTTTCTAGTGTCTGCTTTTTCAGTTGCAACATTTGCAATATTTAGCGCGGTGCCAACAATTTCGTTTTGTTTGCCAGCGGCTAATTCACTTATTTTTTTCAAAGCGATTCTTAATAAGTTTTTACCTAATTCTTTAAAATAATTGTCGCGTTCAATTTGAAAAGCCAATGCGCTAATGTCTTCAATTAAATGTAAATCTTTACGTTTGTCATTATGCGTAACATAGGCAGATTGAACAGCGTTTTGGCGTTGAATATAATAAGGCAAAGCCAATCGAATCATCCCAATATCGCTTGGATCAAAATCTTCGTCATCCTTGCCAAAATTATAGTCAATCGGAACGTGAATCTGATCTGATGTAAAAAAGAAATTACCATTGTCTTCATTCAACGAAAAGTAAAGGTTCTTCTCTTGCTTAATAGGAGCCATTCCATTTTCCCAAAAAATAATAGCCTCTCCAAAAGGTAAATTGGTCTTTTCTAAATCTGATTGATAATGCCTCCCAGCATAAGCTGATGTACGCACTAAATCGCGCTCTAAACTTTCTGGATATTGTTCATGATACAAACCCGTTTCATCTGTGTCATATATTTTTTTTGCGTTTGTATAAGCAATAAAGGCATTGTTAAAATCTTTGTCGGCTTCGTAAATCATGCCCATCAACATTAATCCAAAAGGATCTTTCCCATATTTCTTTAATTTGCCACCAACAGCGTTTTCGTTAACCATTTGGCTCAAGTCAATTCGCCGTGCCTCAACAATGGCTTCTTCAATATCGCCTAATTGTAAATAATTTAATGCTTTATAATAATGTACTAGAATACGTTCGTGCCCTTCGGCTTTGTACGATTGCATTGCGGGATTAATGGTCACACCAATTGCCATTTCAAAAAGGCTTCGGTATTCTTCCATCATATGATCAGCTTTATTCAAGCTTTTATTACTTGCAACAAATTCTCCTCTTAGATTCTGAACCTTTCCAAGTTCTAAATGGTAAAGTAATTCATTGCGTTTGCGTTTTAAGAATTTATTCTTTTTGATAGTTTCTTCGGCTTTTGTATAATTGCCGGCGAATAATGCTTTTTCAGTTTCCTGTGCTTTTTGATGATAAGTAGCACAACCGCTAATACTCACTCCTATTAGGAGGGCCAGAATGATATGTGAAACTTTTTTAGCAAACATGATTTCGATTTTAATAAAGTTGACCCGCATCTGCAATCGTCAAGCTTTATTGGTTTTGGTTTTGTAAAATGATTTTGGAAAAATTCACATTGAGTAGATTTTGAACCTACCCAATGTGATATTTTGCTTACTTAAATCTATAATTTAATTCTTAACGTATTTTTTAATTTTCTTGTCACCGATCCAAACAATCTCATTGGTTTGCATGTTCGTCAATTCAAGATCGATTTGATAATAAACCACTTTCTTGCGGTCCAAGGCATCAACAATTGAATTGATAACCCCTTGCAACATATAA
Source organism: Crocinitomix sp. (assembly GCA_047623705.1). GTDB lineage: Bacteria > Bacteroidota > Bacteroidia > Flavobacteriales_D > Crocinitomicaceae > Crocinitomix. The sequence goes on along the minus strand of JBLHOW010000007.1, from coordinate 10,063 downwards.
TCCGCTCCAATTTCTAGTCCCCATTTTTTCATGGTAGAAACAGATGAATTATCTTGTTGATCAGCACGCTCACCTCTAACGGCATCTCGTTTTTCGCCACCTTGTACTAAGCGTACTTTTTGCGAAGTGATAAACGTTCGTTCAACATCTTTCATAAATGTTTCTGCATCAATATGTTCGTGACTTTTATTTTTTACGAATCCTACAATCACAACTGGCTTCTCTTTCTTTTCGGTCATATGATTCTTTAACCAGATTTCACCTAGTACTTGATCAACCATTGTTTCGGCAGTTAATTTAGAATCAACATCATTCCATCTTCCGCTAATGTCTATTTCCTTTTCTGGATCAACGCGAGAAACGCTTCTCATACAGCTTTGAACTGACAGGGCCAGTATAGCTGCTACAAATAAGTTAAATTTTAATGTTTTCATGATTTTAGTTTTTTATCGTTAATATTTTGATCTTTTTTGATTGGCTGCAATTAGTGAAATGGATAAAAAAGTCCTGTTCCGCAGCTTGGTAACCCGTAATAACCATTGTTATAATACTGGTTGTTATAATTTCCATTCGGATATCCGTTATTGTAATATCTGTTAGAATTACATCTGTAACGGTTTTGCATTCTTAATTTGCGTAACTCATATTGACGGTCTTTGCGAATTTGCTTTTTTTCCGCTTTCGCTTCTCTATAGTCATATGCCTTATACGTGTCATGTGTAGTTGTGCTTTGCGTTGCAGTTAACACTGTAGACTGTTCGGCATATTTTTCGGCACTGTTTTGATAATTCGGATTTTGATCCGGAGCCAATTCTTGTGCAATCGACCCAACTGATGATAAGATTAAGAATCCTGCTAATATGTGTTTTGCTTTTTTCATAACTTCAATTTTAACTTGTTGTTGGTAAAGAATCGTGTTTATAATTCCGATCCCCTACTCAGTTCTATTTTTTACGTTCGCAGATCAAAGTGCAAATGCTGTGCCAAAATCGAAGGCCCGAATGTTTAAACGGTTTGGGTTCTAAAAGATTTAGAGGGGTGTTTAGGTTTTTTTTAGTTGCAATTGATTTTCCGATTAAACAGGTTGGAAAGACGCGTAGAATTCCCGCCCATTTTGTGCATTTACTTTCATTCAATTTTTAGTATTTTTGACGATAAATTAGAACTGAGACATGGCAAACATTTTAATCAAGAATATAAAAGAACTTGGCGGAATTCTGGAAATGAATGGTGCGCCATTGCGTGGAAAAGAAATGTCCGAATTTCATTCAATTGAAAATGCTTTTTTAGCAATAGAGGATGGTAAAATTTCAATGTATGGTCCCATGTCAGAATTAGCTGGAGTGCTTGATTGGAATAATTTGGAAGTGATTGATGCTGAAGGGAAATACGTTTTGCCAGCATTTTGCGATTCACATACACATATTGTTTTCGCGAAAACTCGGGAAGCTGAATTCGTTGATCGTATTAAAGGTTTGTCCTATGAAGAAATTGGTAAAAAAGGAGGTGGAATTCTAAATTCCGCAAGAAAACTAGCCAATATGCCGGAGGAAGAATTGGTAGCGGATGCAATGAAGCGCCTAGCTTTAATCAAGTCCCACGGGACAGGTGCTGTAGAGATTAAAAGTGGTTATGGTTTAAGTGTTGCCGCCGAGTTAAAAATGTTGCGGGTTATTAAAACTTTAAAGGAAAAATCTGATTTAACAATTAAGGCTACTTTTTTGGGTGCCCATGCTTTTCCAATAGAATATAAAGAAAATCAAGATGCCTATGTTGATCTAATCATTAACGAAATGTTACCTGCAATTGCTGAAGAAAAATTGGCAGATTATATTGACGTTTTTTGTGAGCGAAATTATTTTACGGCCAAACAATTGGATCGAATCTTGGCAGCAGGGGTTGCTGTTGGTCTAAAACCTAAAATCCATGTGAATCAATTTTCTATTCAAGGTGGAGTAGGTATTGGGGTGAAGCATGGCGCCGTTTCTGTTGATCATTTAGAGGAATTAGACGATAATGATATTGATGAATTAAAGAATAGTCCTACAATTGCGACTGCTTTACCAAGTTGCTCGTTTTTTCTGAATATTCCTTATTCACCCGTATTAAAAATGATCGAAAACAATATTGCAGTTGCATTAGCAACGGATTATAATCCAGGATCAACACCAAGTGGAAATATGCAATTCGTTAATTCATTGGCTTGTGTAAAAATGCGTATGACACCAAATCAAGCATTAAATGCCACGACTATTAACGGGGCTTATGCAATGGAATTGGGCAAGGAATTAGGCTCTATAACAGTTGGTAAAAAGGCGAACCTCATTATTACAAAAGAAATACCATCACTCGATTATATTTCCTATTCTTTTGGTGAAAATATTGTAGAGCAAATGCTGCTTTTTTAATGGGCAACGTTTGGAAAGTTATACTGTCCATTGCATTTGCAATTATATTATTGCAGGTATTTATTATGCTGCAAAAAGGGAATTATTTTGAGTTCTCTTGGTTCAAAGTGGCAAGTTTGTCCAGCTTAGCGTTGGCGGTATATTACTATATTTTTGAGTCTAGAAAGAAAAAGTAGTGAATGATAAAAACAAATAGGCCTTATTTCATTTTGCTAAGTATCGTTTTATTGAATTGCAATGGAACGCCAGAAAAAGGTTCTAATATAATTCCGGACAGTTCTGATGTCATCTTGGATTCTAACTCTAATTTGATTGAGATGGAAAAGCGCGATTCAAATTTTCTTTATCGTTTTTGTAACGAGGATTTTGAATGCGGATATGTGAATTATTTGGGCGATACGGTTGTTCCAATTGGTAAATATCAAGTAGTTCGTACAGATACTTTGAAAGATTTTGCCATTGTGATGAATCAAGATTATGATTGGATAGGAATTGACAAGGCCGAAAATAAACTTTTCGAGATTTTTGTTTTTGAACAAGGTCCTGATTATATAAAGGATGGTTTGTTTAGGATTGTGGCTGATGACAAAATTGGCTATGCGAACGAGCAAGGTGAAATAGTGATTCCACCTATTTACTCATGTGCAGTTCCTTTTGAGAATGGGAAAGCTATCGTAGCATTTGATTGCAGTACTATTCAAAACGATCCTGAACATTGGTCTTGGGATTCTGATGAATGGTTTTATATTGATAAACTAGGCCAACGTTTACCAGAATTACCGGAATAAATTTCGCTAATATTAATCTAATTAATAGAAGCTTATCGCGGATCAATAATGCGATCCTTCTTAATTTCCTCTACCACAAATGAGGAATGCACATTGCCAATGTTTTTTATTTTGGCCAATTTCTCTGTCAAAAATTCACGATAGCCTTTCATATTCGCAACTAGTACTTTCAATAAATAGTCATGCTCGCCAGAAACGTGATAACACTCTATTACTTCAGTTAATCCTTTAATTTTTGTTTCAAAATTGAGTAAAAATTCTTTTGAATGCTCCTTGAGTGAAACATGACTGAAAATCATCAATTCCTTTCCAACCTGTGCGGCATTAATCTCAGCACGATAACCTTCAATTACTCCCGTTTTTTCTAAACGTTTTATGCGTTCATAAATTGGGGTACTTGTTAGGTTTAATTCGGCAGCCAATTGTTTAATTGTGCGCGAAGAATCTGCTTGTAATAATAGAATCAGTTGCTGATCGATTGTATCTAAATGCGCCATGGCTAATTTTTCTATTTCTGATCGAATTTAGCAATTTAAAAGAAGTATTTATTGATTTCCGCTATTAATGAAGAATAATTCACCAAATAATATAGTTTTAGTGGTTTTATAAGCTGCAATGATTGATTTTTGACCTAAATAAATCTATTTTTTTTATGAAAAATCGAAAACTAAAGCCAGAAAGTTTAATGATGTCTTACGGATATAAGCCGGAATTATCTGAAGGAGCCATAAAATGTCCTATTTTTCAAAACTCAACATTTGTGTTTAAAAACGCTGAGGAAGGGAAATCTTTTTTTGAATTAGCTTATGGATTGCGTGAAAAAGAGCCTGAAGAAGAAGTTGGTTTAATTTATAGCCGTATAAATAATCCTGATTTAGAGATTTTAGAAAATAGATTAACGCTGTGGGATGAAGCGGAAGAATGTGCCGTTTTTGAAAGTGGAATGGCAGCTATTTCAACTGTTTTAATGGAGTTTTTAAATCCTGGAGATTTGTTGTTGTATAGCAATCCTACTTATGGTGGAACGGCTCATTTTATTAAACATGTTTTAACGCGTTACGGTATTCATATTTTAGGCTTTGATGCGAATGATTCATACGAGGAAATTGCAAACCGAATAATTGATTCGGGACATGCCGATAAATTGGCATTAGTTTTTGTTGAAACGCCAGCGAATCCAACGAATGCATTAATAGATATTCAAATGTGTCAAGAATTGGGAGAACAATTTGGAACGGTTGACAAAGAGGTTATCGTAGCAGTTGATAATACATATATGGGGCCACTTTGGCAACATCCTTTAAAACACGGAGCAGACCTTGTAATCTATTCAGCAACCAAATATATTGGAGGACATAGTGATGTTATTGCAGGAGCTGTTTTAGGTAGTTTTGATTTAATGGGGCGTGTCAAAGTAATGCGCACATTTTTAGGCAATCAAACAAGTCCAAATACGGGTTGGTTGTTAATGCGGAGTTTAGAGACATTGAAATTGAGAATGGATAAACAAGAAGAAAACGCAAATAAAGTTGCGACATTCTTAGCGGCACATCCTTTGGTTGAAAAGGTTTATCATTTGGGTCAATTGGAAGAGGGAACGCGGCAAATTGAAATTTTTCAGAAACAATGTGAAGGTACAGGAGCAATGGTTTCATTCGATATTTACGGAGGAGAAAAAGAAGCTTTTCAATTTTTGAATAACCTAGGTTTAATTAAGTTAGCTGTAAGTTTAGGCGGCACCGAATCTTTGGCAGAACATCCTGCATCTATGACACACGCTGGAATAGATCCTGTAGAAAAAATAAAGTATCAAATCACCGATCGTCTTGTTCGTTTATCAATTGGAGTCGAAAATGCGGATGATTTAATTGCTGATATTGAGCAGGCCTTGCATCCTATATTAGTGCCTGCAAAATTTTTATAGTTCAATTGGAGTTGAAAATTTATTGGATTTAATAGTAGCTATAAAATACGCCTTTGCTCATATTTAAAATTTGTCATTGATTAAAGGGAGACTTAACTTTTTCACTACAGAAATAATACGGATCGCAATAATAATTGCCACTGATAGCACTAAGTTTAGTGTTGAGTTTAATTCGAGTAGATGAAATACGACATAAAAAGCGGCACCTACTAAACAAGCAGTTGCGTATATTTCTTTTCTGAAGATTAGTGGGATTTCATTGCATAAAATATCGCGAATTACGCCACCGAAAGTAGCGGAGATGACCCCAAGTATTATAGCTACGGAGATTGATGTGTCAAGTCCAATAGATTTTTGCAGCGCAAGTATTGTAAACATGGCAATTCCAAGTGTGTCAAATAAAAAGGTTGTTTTGCGTAATTTTTTAAGATGCTTTTTGAAAATGATTGCCAATATAGCCGCAATAAAAACGGTATATATATAATTGTTATTTAAGACCCAGCTCACTTCCACATTAAGAATTAAATCTCTCAATGTTCCTCCGCCCAAAGCCGTTACAAAAGCAATGATGAACCCTCCAAATAAGTCAAGGTTTTTTTCAGATGCAGTTAAAATACCACTCATTGCAAATACAGCAGTACCCATGTGTTCAATTAGACTAATGACTTCCATTTCAATATTTTTTTTGCAAAGATAGAGGGATATTAATACCAGTTTTAGGTCTGCAAATATCTGTTCTAAATAGTTCGTTTTTGTCATAAAAAAATCGACTCAAGTCTTTTGGTGTAATAATTGCTTAAATCTCAGTACTTTTGAATTAGAACGATTAGAACTTTTAAGATGAGAAAACTAGCATTATTAATAATTCTACTACTTGCAGGACTTTCAAGTCAGGCAAAAAATAAAACATGGGCATGCATGGACGAAAATGGCGAGACTATTTTTACGATTGATGCCATTTATGTTTCAGACTTTCACAATGGTTTGGCGGTTGTTCATAAAAACACCTTAGTCAATAATGCGTGGGTAACTGGTGATGGTTATGTGAATAGAAAGGGAGAAATTGTTATTCCTTGCGATTTAGATAAAGCACAAGATTTTAATGCAGATGTAGCTTGGATTAAACGTGATGGAGAAAGCTTTTATCGTTTAATTGATAAAACAGGCAAAGTTTTACCAACGCAACAGTATGAAAAAGTAGGAATATTTTTTGAATCCGACTTAAAGCGTTGCGCCGTTTATAAAGATGGAAAAATGGGCTTTGTAGATGAATTAGGGAATGAAGTAATTCCTTGCAAATATGTTGGCTCATCCTCTTTTAGTGAAGGATTGGCTTCAGTTGCATTGGCGAGTTCTATAAAAGGTGAATATGGATTCATCAATAGAGATGGAGAAGTTGTGATTCCGCTTTCATTCATTCAAGCCGGAACAAGTTCGTTTAATGATGGTTTAGCCCGCGCAACAATGGCTGGTAAAACAGTTTTGATTGATAAAGGAGGCAATGTTGTTTTTAAAACCAAAAACAGAAATATTCAAGGCACTAATTATGGTTTAGTTTCGGTGATTACCAAAGCGAATCGTAAAGGTTGGGGATGGGTGAATTTTAAAGATGAATTTGTGATTGATCCTATTTATGATCACGCTATCAATTTTAATAAAGTAGGATATGCTGTAGTTGAAAAAGGAGGATTGAAAGGTATGATTGACACAACTGGTAGGATGATTTTACCGTTGAAATATGAAACCATTTATTGCGACATTAGCAAAGATGGATACTATTGCGGTGTTTATCCAAGTGCAAAAGTCACTTCTTTGGCCAATGCTAAAAAGGATTATTTTGACGCCGATCTAAAAATAATTCCTTTAGAAAATGTGAAATATTTAATGGGTGCAAAGAATGGTAATCGTATTGCATTTGCCAACGCCGAAGGTAAAAAAGGATATATGGATCGCAATTATCAAATTGTAATACCGCCTTTGTTTGCTAAGGCAAAAACTTTTCATGAAGGCTTGGCTTGGGTTAGGCATTAAGTTTACTCCCCATCCAAAACTTCGTCGTTTAAAGTTTCTGAGACTTTCTTTTCAGTTCTATTTCTAAAAAACAATACATCAATCCCAATTAAAAAGCTGGTGATAATAAACGGGCGTAAAAATAAATGACCCAAATAGGATCGCGTTGTTGAATTGTCCAAAAAATCCATATGCAAGGATGTGATTAGAATCACAAACAATTCAAACGTTAATCTGAAAGTGGATAGAAAACATATAAGAAGCAGAATCCATTTGTTACGACCTAGTTTTTTATGGATGAGCAATGCGGGGAGTATAAATCCACAAATCAACGTAATCCAAAATATCCACCAATAAGGACCCGTTGCGCGTTCAAGAAAGTCGAATGACTCATTAAAATTAAAAAGCAATAGGCATAAATTAGTCAGCCAGGAAATTATGACAACATATCGAATTACGGAATAGGAAAACTTAAAATCCTGCTTCTTCCAAAAGAAATCAATTATAATTAAAAATAGAATAATGACTGTGAGATGCCGCAACACATAAAATGAAAAGAGTGAACTGGCATTATTGAGGATCTCAATCATTTAAGATGTTTAACATATCGTATTGCTGCTGACTTATTCCAAATGGAAGCTTTTGTCGCTATAAACCCATAATTCGTAAATAATCTCTTTTCCATTTTCTCTCCAGGAAAAATATTTACGGCTAATTGATTGAAAGATGTGTGATAAGGAATCCATTGCCCTAGTTCCTTTAAGAGTATTTCTTCCAGACCGAAATTATAAAAATTATGATTCATATTAAAATCGATACGACCTTCTTTTTTTCCTTCTTCCGTCACTTTTAGTGAACTGATTAATGTTTCACTCAAGTATATTTCCAAACGATAGATATGCTCTTGTGAATAAGTTGTAGTTTTTAAATAAACCGATTCGCCTTGTAATTTCATGATCTCCTTTTCAGGTTGAAAATCTAGGCGTTTTGACATGTGCACTTCCACATAGTTTTGATAACCTGCGTTTTGAATTTTTTTTCGAGAGACTTCTTTGAACGAATTTGCCTCAAAAATGATCAAATCTTTAGCTGAGGGGTTATATAGTGTAATATTCACTTTGGAGTAAAAAGGACGTGCTTGCAACCATTTATTTAGTTCATAGTGGAGCATTGCTTCTAATCCTTTATATGCATGGCATTTCACCACGTCATATCCAATCGTCAATTCCTTTTTATATCTTTTATCAGAACTGGCCCATAGTTCGGCGTATTTAGTATTGCCAATCATTAGTTTAACAGAGAACCAACCAGTGTCATTGTTTGAATCAGTTTTTGTTTCGATTTTGTCCATTGAAAATCGCACATATTTCCTTTTGGCTTTCTTAACAGAGGGTTCAACTGGCTTTTCAATTGGTTCTTCAGGTACAGGAATATTTTCCTCAAATTCCTGCTCCTCAATTTCAACAACTGGTGGGGTTATTAAATTCTGAATCGCTGCCAAACAAAGTGCGCGATCACCCATCCAAAGTGGATAGGGGAGTGGGAATAATTTAATTTTTCCTCGCTCAATCATTTTGTACCGTTCTAGTGAATAGTAGTCTTCCATTTCACCTTCAAAGCCAATCAAATCAATGCCAATAAATTGATCTTCCACTTGCGTTAATAAATCAATACTTACACCCGAAACATTGAAATTCGTCCAGGTTTTTAAGCCTTTTTCTTTGAGAATCTCGGTAACTTCTAGGCAAAACTCGTCGTGAGTCTTGCGGCCTAAATCATCTTCTAGGTTCTTGTCATAAAAGCGGAAAAAATTAGCAATTGTACTGTCCGGTTTTAGTTGAGATGGATCAAATGAATGATAGATATATTGCACATTTCTTGCACGTGTAATGGAAACATTAAATACATCTTTTCGATTCAGAAATGTAAAACTACCACCCAAGGCTTTACTGTCTAAACAGAATGATAACAACATGACATCACGCTCATTCCCTTGAAAAGTAAACGCCGTACCAACAATTATTTTATGTGCTTTTATTTCATTTAATTTAAATGTGTCAATCAATTGATCAAATAAATAATCGACCTGTTTGCGAAAAGGTGAGAGAATTCCAATGCTCGTTTTTAATTCTTTTGGCAAGTCTTTTTCCGCAATAATTATGGATTGTACTTTGGTTAAAATTGCAATTGCTTCTTTGGCATTGGCTCCTTTTAATCGTTCTCCATTCGTTTTTACAAATTGCACATGTTCTGCAACAGAAATTGGACGCTTGGTTAAAATATCTAAGCGATCATGATAAAACTGATGATTGCTAAAAGCAATAATTGGAAATTGACTGCGGAAATGTTCGTTTAATTGCACTTGATCTTGCGGATCAAGATGATCTTGTACCAAATGTAATATCGACCGATCACGGTGTTGACACAAGTGCTTTAAATCATCCGGTACATCAATTTTACTGGCGCGCTCAAATGCTTTCGAAATAAAAGAAATATGTGTCAGCTGTTTCGTGTCGCCTACAATTACAACCTTTTTAGCGCGTTGCATTAAAGGCAGGATACTTGGAATGTCACATTGTGAGGCTTCATCAATAATTAAAATATCAAATGCTTCTTTTTCTAAAGGCAAAACACGCGAAACATCATTGGCGCGCACCAACCAAACGGGGAAAGCTTTTAAAACAGCCTCGTAATTAATGTTTTTCGAGAGTTTTTCTTTTCGTTCGTGTCCGCGAGCTCGTAAAAAAGAAAGGTATTGCCGCAACTCTTTTCTATATTGAGTTAAACCCTCCTCCAGCATAAAAGCATTCACTAAGTGCAAAGTTGAAATAGCCTTTTTCCTAATTTTCTCTATTCTTTTATAATGCGCGTCCAGAGACTCCCACAATGGAATTGTCGATTTTCCGCGGTGCTCAAAAATTCGATTTCGAAAA
>JBLHOW010000006.1:0-131141 GCA_047623705.1 Crocinitomix sp. | reverse complement strand
TGAAATCTCATGATAAAAAAGGAAAAGAATCTTATTCGAATGACATAGAATATATATGCGAAGATGGGGTTTTTAAAATTTCAATGGAATCTATGATGGATGCTCAAACCATGGAAGCCTATAAAGATATGGAAATTACCATGACGCAATCTGAATTAGAAATCCCGTCAAATTTAACCGTTGGTCAAACGTTACCAGATGCGGACATGGAAGTAACTATCTCTTCTAGCGGAATGCAGGTAATGAAAATGAATTTTAAAATTACGGAGCGAAAAATTGAAGGTCAAGAGAGTATGACAACAGCAGCTGGAACTTTTGAATGTTATAAATTATCTCAGAAATCCAATATTAAAATGATGTTTATTGATAAAACCTATAAAACGGTTGATTGGTTTACAGAAGGAATTGGATCGGTTAGATCAGAAACATATGCTGAAAGTGGAAAGCTTGAAAGCTACCGCGTATTAACCAACATCAAGCGATAATTTTTAGATGCTGCAAAAGATCGATTTTACTTCTTATAAGACAATTTTAATAGTTGCCGTCTTAATTCGACTCATTGCAGCAATCTTTTCGCAAGGATATGGCATGCACGACGATCATTTTTTGATTGTCGAAGCATCCGCCTCTTGGGTTGATGGGTTTGATTATAACCATTGGTTGCCCTGGTCACCGGGCAGCACTGGAATGCCAGAAGGACATAGTTTTACTTATGTAGGGTTAAACTACGTTATTTTCTCTGCGCTAAAAGGAATTGGAATTGCAGATCCGAAAGTACTCATGCTTTTTAACCGTCTCATTCATGCTTTATTCTCCTTGCTCATTGTTAAATACGGTTTTAAAATAACTGAAAAACTTAGCAGTAAAAAGAATGCAGTAATTGTAGGTTGGATCTTAGCGTTATTATGGGTTTTACCTTTCTTGTCGGTTCGAAACTTAGTAGAAGTAACCTGCATTCCATTTATGATGTGGGGCGTTTGGGTGTCAATTAAATCGGAAAATAGAATGCGCTTTTTATATGCCGGTTTATTGCTTGGTATGGCGGTTTCGTTTCGGTATCAAGTGGGCGTATTTGCAATTGGAATGGCAGCCGTTTATTTTTTCCAAAAAGAGTACAAAGGCTTTATTTTGTTTTGCTTGGGAGTTATCTTAGTTTTTGGATTGACTCAAGGACTAGTAGACTATCTGATTTGGGGTTATCCATTTGCTGAATTTTTAGGCTACTTTGTTTACAATTCAAACGAAGGTTTAAGTTATATGGAGAATAATAACTTATTCATGTACTTCCTTGTTTTAATGGGCTCATTTTTATTTCCATTAGGACTATTGATTGCCGCAGGGTTTTTTCGAGGATGGAAAAAGTATATCGGACTCTTTGTTCCAATAATACTTTTTATTCTGTTTCATACCTTGTATCCCAATAAACAAGAACGCTTTATTTTACCTGTTCTGCCTTTCTTTCTCATGCTCGGTGTTATGGGATATGATATATTACGCGAAAGGGAGTTTTGGAAAAAAGCATGGTCATTTTCTTGGAAAGCTTTTTGGGTGCTTAACATTCCACTCTTATTATTCGCTTCGTTTACTTATTCCAAAAAATCAAGGGTAGAATCCATGTATTATTTCTATGGGAAAGATACAAACGGAATAAGAATTTTACATGAATGCACAGGCGAATCATCCCCATCTTTACTTCCTAAATTTTACACGGGTAATTGGACTATTAGTGGCGTTGCACGCAAGAATTCAGACCAACGCTTAAATGTATTTCCAGATATGGAATACGATTATGTAATTTTCTGTGGGGAGCAAGATTTACAATACCGAATTGAAAAATATAAAAGCTATTATCCCAATATGGAATTAGCGCAAGTTTGTGAACCAAGCTTGGTAGATGCTGTCTTACGTTGGCTCAATCCGCGTAACAGCAATGAATACATTGAGATTTGGGAAACCCATGTCATTCAAGAAGATTAGTCTATTAAATGTATAGATTAACTCAATTACTTATCAACAGTTCTATTTCTTACAGCTCTGATTCTTTAGGCTGGCACTGATTTTGTTTAAAACTTGTTAGGAACTCAAATTTCAAGTAGGGTAACGTCGCCTAATATTTTACGTTCTTTAAGTAGAGAGACAACACAATTATGCGAATTAGATTAATTATAGCAGTACTTACAGTGTTTTTAATTGCTTCTAGCTTTTTAGCTTAAATGTTAACAGTTAGCGCAAAATAAAATCAGCCCTTTATCCGAACGTTCGTTTTGGACTAGATTTTCTATTGCCCAATTTTATTCATCATTCGAGCACCAAACTTAAGATAAAATACGCCGTAGCTCAAATGTTCCGTCTTCAGTAATTGTTAAAATCAATTTCTCTTCATGTAAGAAAAGGAAATTGAAGCGATAAGTAATGTGACTTTCTCTTTCTATATGCAGTTCGACTTTCTCTTTAGCAGACTTGGTTTTCAAATTCTCGTATTGGTATTCCTGATTTGTATATTCAAAATTAGCCACAAAAATTTCATTCGGACGAAAGCCACAATTCATGGATATGGATGAAAAAATATAGTCCGTATCTGAATTTTTATAAAGTGTATCTGAATCAATTTCAGAGGCGACATAAAGATATTCAAAGGATGATTTATTTATAAATTTCACAAAACCTCTTTTTGCATTTTTTTCTGGCGTCATTAAAAATACCCCACAGCAAACACAGGGCGAAATAGTATAGACTTCCTCGGCTCTTAATTGACATAGAAAGGTTTCGGAATAGACCTTTCCATTCATGTCAATAAATGAATAGTGGATTGTGTCAAATACAGTTAAGTTTGGCAAGATGTTAACTGAATTTGTATCAGTTGATTTAAGTGCTGTACCATTAATTTCAAATTCAAGACTAAAAAATAGTTCCATTTCTTTCTCAAATTCTTGAACGAAAGTATCTAGTTCATCAGATATTTTAAGCGTACAGTTTTGAGCAATTGAATTAAACCCGAACACTGAGTAAAGGACAAAAAGTAAGAACTTGTTTTTAGACATATCCACAGCTAATTTTATTTGATCATTTCATATGAATAGTAGTATTCAATTCCGTTAATTGCTTCCAACTCCTTCAAATCAATATAAGCCACTTCTCCTTCCAATTTATTATAGAAACGTGTATACCCCATTATCTCAAATTTTGTCTGAAATTTTGGACCTGTTAAAAGATATTTACCGTCAATTTTTATTGCTTCAGAATCAAAATTTAAGAGGCGTGGAACATGATCTAAAAATCCATCTGTGATGGCCCAATCGTCAGATTCATTATTTTCGATATGTGCAAGCTCATATTTTCCTTGAATACCTGTTGGATTGAATCTTTTTATCATTAATTCAGATAGGATTGTGGTGTCCAAATCTTGTTGGGTATAATAGGATAAAACAGCATGTTTTCTATCGCTTAAAATACACAGCGTATCGCCTCTAAATTCAACGCGTTTTTTCTCAATATAAACACGGTCGTTTGTGCTAAAAAATATTGAATCATTTCTTAAATGTACATCCTCATTATAACCATCCATACTACACGGATAGTCCAAGTACCACATTTTACCTTTAGCAAAATATACGTCTAAATAATGAGGATTGTTGATCTTGTCATAAATAGGCTGTTCTGTTCGAACACATTTCCAGACACCTTCAAAGGTTTGAAATAAACTGTCCTGATAAATACTATCCTTGAATGCAGGGTGACCTAAAAAATCATTGCGAACTTTTAATAAAGAATCGTTTCGTGCATCTCTTCTTTTATAAACGCCATCCATGTTCTGACTCCAAATAGAAGAACAAGAAATTAGGAATAACAATAAAATAGAAAGCGTTTTCAAATCATTGATTTTAGTATAGATTAAAGATATAATTATTTAATAAAAGAAAAGTCAATTAGGTATGTAGACTAAGAGCTATTATACACGAACTAGTTAAATGAAAAGCATAAGCTATCTTGATCCTAAAGAAACCAGTGAATTATAATAGGAGAACAAGAAGGAGCCTTATCCAACAATTACACAAGCAGTCTGATAAACTTCTTTTTCACCAGTGACAAGATTGATATAACCCGCCCAACAATCATTTTCTGAATTGCAAACTCGACCAGTTAACATGATGTACGGATTACCATCTGAATGCGGTAACTTTCCTGGTACATAATAAGACACATGACCTAATGAAACGTTCGTGTTTTCAGTTGGATTAACCGCCGCATAAACTTCGGTGCAATTGCTATACTTTAGGGTCTCAATTGTATTGAAATAATTCACTGTTGAATGGACATCATTTGCAATATTAGTTTCAATTTGTTCAGCATTAAAAAACACATCTCGTTCAATATTTAAATGCCCATAAGCACCATATGAACCATCCATGTATACCAAAAATTGATCGTGACATTTAATGTCAATCCAATCAATTGTCATGATATAATCTATTCTAAAACTTGTGCCTGCATTCCAAGCATGAGATGATAAATGATAATCCGTAATATGTGCATTAAAATACGTTTCAGACATGCCGCTTTTTTCCATTAAAAGGGTCTTCCAAATGTCATAATAATCATTCATTTGACTTTCAGGCAAAATTGATTCGGCTGTTCCTAAATCCGTTTTAAAGTCACACGTAATTTCAGCTGGTTCACAGGTTGTTTTATCGCAGGCTGTAAATAAAAATAAGGCCGTTAGAAAGACTAAGTTTTGGATTGTTCTCATTGTGTTTTTGTTTTACTGATGCTTGGCAACGTCAATAGGTTGTATTGGGTAAACGAATGAGAGGGTGAATTATTTGAATGTCTTCATAACCCAAATTTCGCTCAATGTGCTAACTTTAAATATAAGCGTTTACTCTGATCACGTCATTTTCTTGGAAATAATCAATGCTGGCAGACTTTAAACAGAGTATTATGAACTCGGAATAGTCAATTCGTTTTGGTTCAATGAGTCTTCCTTGGTTTTCTTCGGTGTATGTTCTAATTTCTAGCCATTCAATGCGTACAAATCCAATTTCCTCCACCTCTGACCACCAAACGGGAGAAAATTTTCCCTTGTTATGAGTTTCATCTAGAAATTTGATGTTTACATCAGGGTTAAAGTTGGGGTTTGCTTTTAGAGAGTGGAGGAGTTTTTTCCACTTCGTGTTATTCATACGAGAGCTTAGTTGACGGTTGGAGATGATTTTTTGTGTGGGGTTTTCATCATATACTTCTGCCATATAATAGCGGTTTTGTTTGGAGTCTCCAATTTAGTATTTTGAAAGAAGTAATTTTCAATAAAATAAAAATGGTATCAGATAACTTCTCCATATGTGGGATGCTTTAAAGCCTAAGGCATATTCTATCAAAAATGTTTAAAGATCATTTAGTATTCTATATGAGTAGATTGAAGAGTTCATTTAATGAAAATAGTTTGATAATGATAGTCTAAAAATTTTTTTTCCGGTAAAAATCTTTGCGGTTTTATTATGCGGCGATTATTAAATTTAAGGAAAAAGTCATTGACGGGCTTTTCTTTTGAGTAGTTGTCAAAATATTTTGAAACAATCACTTTAAAGTCTGGTGTTACAGTGATAAAACCCTTGTCAAAAGCTTTGTCGTGTATTGAATTTAAGCATAATCCATTATGTGGATTAGTTCTATTGTCTTTATCTTTTGACCAAGGTTTAATATGGCTAGCAACTAAAAAATCTGGAATTGAAAGACCTGTAATACAACATTTTGAATTGTAAGAAGATAAAATGGCACTTCTAAAAAAACTCTGATTCACTCTTGTTTTGATAGTCGTTTCAATATCTCTTCCAACAGGGAAATTTTCGAATTCAGGTTCATGAATTTTTTTCTTAAGAAATTTTGCAATTAATTCTTCGCTCTCAAAAACAAGCTTACTCCAATTCCCATTGAATTCGCTCCAAACCTCCTCTTCCATTTTACTTCCATTCGATAATCCGATTATCCCTTGTTTTTTAAGCTCAGGATCAAGTCTACCGATATTACCAATCTTCATATTTAATGCAGAAGGAGATCTGCCAATTATGTTGGCATACTTTATTACTGTTGGATTAGTTTTACTGCTTGATTTAAACGGGATCTTACAATACACATTAAATGCAATAATTGTTTCTGCCCTTGTCCAGTTTCCTTTAGCCATCATTCTTATCAATAATTACGAGATTAGTAACCGAATAATCGGCTAGAATATCGTCAAATAATTCTTTAGTAAGGTCGGAACTGCCAGGTATAATTTGAGCAAAAACCTCTAATTTATCGTCATTTGATAAAGTGTTTAACAAGTCATCATTTCTGAAGAAAACCATAAAGTCGTCTCTTGTCATTTTTGTTTCAACCATGTTTGGAACATTTTGGGGTTTATAATTTCTATTACTAAAATAGTGATTTCTGATCTAAGTTTGCAAACCAACAAGATTTTTAGTACTCTTTTTTCTACCTTAAACCCCTACCCCCCAACCCCAACAAACATCCACAACAGCAAAAAATACCGCGCAAACTTCCCAATCAACATCATTACACTCAAAGGCAGCAGTCTCACCTTAAAAAAGCCCAACACTGCAACCATAGGGTCTCCTACAAATGGAACCCAAGACAATAAGCCAAGCCAAACGCCCCACTTGTCCAATCGTTTTTCCCATAAAGCAATTTTGTTTTCCTTGAGTTTGAATCGTTTTTTTAAACCTGTCGAATTACTTTTATAACCGATCCAATAATTGGTAAGCCCGCCTAAAAAATTGCCAATTGTTGCCACAATTAGAACGGTCCAAAAACCATAGTCCAGTCTATATGCACCAAGAACTAATGCTTCCGAAGGAAAAGGAATGAGAGAGCCGGATAAAAATGTTCCAGCAAATAGTCCAATAAGTCCCCAACTAATGAAATTCATTTACACTAAATTTTCGGCATAAAAAAACGGACACTGAGAATACTCAAAGTGTCCGTTTTCAAATTATTTTAAAAGGGCTAAATACTAAAAGTAGCCTTCACTTTATCAACATAATCTAGTTTTTCCCAAGTAAATGTTTCTACTTCTTGAGAAACTGTTTCTCCGTTTGGAGACGTAAATGTTACAGTTTTCATTTCTGGAGTTCTTCCCATGTGACCGTAAGCCGCAGTTTCAGAATAAATAGGAGTTCTTAATTTTAATCTTTGTTCGATAAAATAAGGTCTCATATCAAATAGTTCTTCTACTTTTTTAGAGATTTCTCCGTCTGTTAAATCAACATTTGAGGTTCCGTAAGTTTCCACGTTAATACTTGTGGGCTTAGCAACTCCAATTGCATAAGAAACTTGTACCAATACTTCTTTACAAAGTCCTGCAGCAACTAAGTTTTTTGCAATGTGACGCGTAGCATATGCTCCTGATCTATCCACTTTTGATGGATCTTTTCCAGAAAAGGCTCCACCTCCATGTGCTCCTTTTCCTCCGTAAGTATCTACAATTATTTTTCTTCCTGTAAGTCCAGTATCTCCATGAGGTCCGCCAATGACGAAAGTTCCTGTTGGATTAATATGGTAAGTAATTTCATCTGTAAATAAAGCTTGAATGTTTGCTGGTAATTTAGCCATCACTCTTGGAATCAAGATGTTTACGATATCCGCTTTGATTTTTGCCAACATAACTTCGTCACTTGGGTCAAAATCATCATGCTGTGTAGAAACTACAATAGCATCAATTCTTTGTGGCACATTATCGTCAGAATATTCAATCGTTACCTGAGATTTTGCATCTGGTCTTAAATATGTAATGTCTTTCTCTTCTCTTCTTAATAAAGCTAATTCTATCAATAATCTATGAGAAAGCTCTAATGCCAAAGGCATATAGTTTTCAGTTTCGTCAGTTGCATAACCAAACATCATTCCTTGGTCTCCGGCACCTTGTTCTTCCTTTATTGCTCTGTCTACACCTTGGTTAATGTCTTCTGATTGTTCGTGAATGGCAGAAAATACGCCACAAGAATTTCCGTCAAACATGTATTCACTTTTAGTATAACCAATTTTGTTGATTACATCTCTAGCTATTTTTTGTACGTCAAGATAAGTTGTTGTATTTACCTCTCCAGCTAATACTACCTGACCTGTTGTTACAAGCGTTTCACATGCCACTTTTGAGTCTGAGTCAAAAGCTAAAAAGTTATCAATTATTGCATCAGAAATCTGATCGGCAACCTTATCGGGATGTCCTTCTGAAACGGATTCAGATGTGAATAAATATGACATAATCTTAAGTTTTCAGTATTAAATGAAGTGCAAAAATAGTTAATTTGACTAAGTAATGCGTTGTAATGATTAAATAAATGCGAGTGAAACTAATCGAATACCGTAGGTGACTGCTTTATACTTATTAGATAGCTACAAAGTCTGCAAACTGCATATTATCTAATAAACGCACATTTTCGCAAAAAACAACAATACAAACTGAGCAATTTTCATCTGCAATAGCCACTTCTTTTAGGCTATTGTTATGAACAATTGCAATGTATTCAATCGTGAATTCGCTATTCTTAAAGCTGGCTTCAATCTTTGCGCGGATCGTTTCACTTTCCGGATGCAATTGATAATTTGTCATGCCTTCTTTCAGTGCACGATAAATAAGGCTAGCACTTTCCCGTTGTTGATCTGTTAATAATGCGTTGCGCGAACTTAAGGCCAAACCATTTTCAGCTCTTTTAATAGGAGCGCCTACAATTTCGACAGGTAAGTTGCGAATTGCCGCCATTTTTTGAATAATGGCCAATTGTTGGAAATCTTTTTTACCAAAATAAGCCTTATCTGGCGCTACCATTTCTAAAAATCGTTGCACAACCATACATACTCCAGTAAAGTGTCCAGGTCTAAATGTACCTTCCATTCCTGCATCTAAACCTTCTAAGTTTATGTCATATGGTAAAATTCCTTCCGGATAAACGGCCTCAACTGTAGGTAAAAGTAGTATATCACAACCGTTATTTTCAAGCAGTTTTTTATCGGCAGAAAGGGTACGGGGGTAAGTCTCTAAATCTTTTGGGTTATTGAATTGTGCGGGATTAACAAATATGCTACAAATAACTATATCACACTGATTTTTAGCGAGTTCAATTATGCTCATGTGGCCATCATGAAGAGCGCCCATGGTCGCAATAAAGCCGAAAACGACGTCTGACTTTTCTAATTTGGCTGATTTTATAGCCGCTACAATTTCACTTTGGTTCCTTGTAATTATCACCTCAAAATACTTTGACTAGCCTACAAACATATAGTTTACAATTGAATATCTCCCTTTTTTTTCGTATTTTTGTACTCAAATTATAGCTTACATTTTTTATGGAGAAGAAAAGAGTACTTTACATTTCTCAAGAAATTTCACCTTTTTTACCACAATCAGATGTTGCAGCGGCAGCGCGGAAATTGCCTCAGGGCATTCAAGAGGGAGGAAAAGAGATCAGAGCATTCATGCCAAGATATGGATGTATTAATGAAAGAAGACACCAATTACATGAAGTAATTCGTTTATCAGGGATGAACCTCATCATTAATGATGTTGATCATCCGCTAATCATAAAAGTGGCCTCAGTACCACAAGCCAAAATCCAAGTTTATTTTATTGATAATGAGGATTTTTTCAAGCGTAAAGCTACGGTTAGTGATGAAGAGGGAGAATACTTTGATGACAATGACGAACGTTCAATGTTTTTTGTAAGAGGAGTTTTAGAGACAGTTAAGAAATTGGGATGGAAACCAGACATTATTCACTGTCACGGTTGGATGACGGCTTTAACGCCGTTATACATCAAAAAATTATATCAAAATGATCCTCATTTTGCTGACGCTAAAGTTGTATATTCTGTATATGACAATGGTTTTAACAAAAATTGGGATTCCAACTTCTACGAAAAGCTTAAATTTGACGGCTTTGATGATGCAGATATTGACGATTTAAAAGATGTTGATTTCGCTACATTAACTAAAAAAGCAATTCAGATTTCTGATGGAGTAATTCAAGGAAGTGAAACAATTGATGCAGAAGTTGCAAAAGCAATTGAAGCATCAGATACACCATCTCTTGAATACTATTCTGAAGAATCTTGCGTTAAACCTGTAAATGAGTTTTACGACCAAATTTTTGAAGAAATAGCTGTTTAGCAAATGAATAAAAAAAAAGAAATACATTTAAGGCGGAGGGTTAACAAACTTTCCGCCACTTTTTTTGCCTTAGTACTTGTATTTAGTGCTTGTAAAAAAGAAGAAACAACAATAGGAGCGGATTTTGAAGATGGAAGTCTAAATGTAATTACGCAAGATACATTCTCTGTTATTTCCTATTCTGAAGAAATTACGGAAATGGTAAGTTCTGAGAGAGGGGTATCTTTATTGGGTGCATATAATGACCCTATTTTTGGAGGTGTTAATTGCGGTATTGTAACGCAAATTGTACCTAATGATTTGGATCCTGACTTCACTGGATTAGGCGTTTATACAATGGACTCGGTGGTTTTAGCTTTACGCTATACTTCAATTAACTATTATGCTAATTTAGACGATATTGTTGTTGAGATATTTGAAATTGATGATGTTTTAACAAGAGATAATGAAGATTATTTAATAAGTGAAACACCAACATTGTTGGATGGGAGCAATAATTTAGTCTTAAATGAAGGTGCTGAAATTAAAGCTGACTTTGTCAGCAATTCAATTGTAGGAAATGATACATTGCCTCCTCAAATGAGAATTCATTTAGATACTCAAGTAGGTGAAGATTTAGTTACGGATGCTATAGCCGGCCAAATGGGAGCAAATTTTCAAACTGCCACTTTTAAAGGAATATACATTCGTGTAGCGACTACTGATGATGATGGATTTGGATTTGGACCTGGTTTAGGAACTGTTCTTTACTTTTCAATGGAGGATTTTTTGTCTAAAATGACAATTTATTACCATAGAGAAGATGGAGTAGCTGGAGAATATGATTTTAAAATAGACGTCACTACCGCACGTTATAATAAAATTGAATACAAACGTGATGGTACAATTGTTCAAGATTTATTGGCAGACGAAACATTAGGTGAAGAGGCCTTTTATATGCAAGCCGGATCTGTTCGTGGAGTAATTGAATTTCCATTCATTACTGATTTTTATACGAATGTTGCAGGTGAGTTTGCTCCAAAGATCATTAATAAAGCTACGCTAGTTCTACCCGTTCAGGATTTCCAAGCGGATCCGTTTGATCCAACAACGCTTTTATTTATGGGTAGAATTGTAGATGAAAAATTAACCACTTTTGTAGTAGATTATAATTTTGGTCCATCATTGACAATTAATTCGGTTATATATGATGCAGTCAATAAAGAATATCGTTTTAATATTACCCAAGAGATTCAAGCTATATTAAATGGCGAAGTTGAGAATTTAGGATACCGTATATATATCCCAGCCTTTTTTGCTTCCAGCATTGAGCGTATCATTTTTAATGGTCCAAATAGCGACTTGAAGGATAAACTAAGATTAGAAATTACTTACACAGAATATTAGACTTTTATGTGCGGAATTGTTGGATATATTGGGGACAAAAGAGCTTACCCAATTTTGATCAAAGGATTAAGTAGATTAGAATACCGTGGCTATGATAGTGCAGGTGTTGCATTATTAGATCAGGGCAATTTAAATGTTTTTAAATGCCAAGGTAAGGTACTTGATTTAACTAATTTTATTGGAGATAGTTCAACCAATGGTACCGTAGGTATTGGTCATACACGTTGGGCAACGCATGGTTTACCCAATGATATTAATGCACATCCGCACACTTCTGGAGACGGTTCAATTACTTTAGTACACAACGGTATTATTGAGAATTATGATATTCTTAAAAAGGAACTCATTAATCGTGGACATGTTTTTAAAAGTGAAACTGATACGGAAGTATTGGTGCATTTAATTGAAGATATTAAAGAAAAAAGCGGTGTTAATTTAGCCGAAGCAGTGCGAATTGCATTGAATGAGGTGCATGGCGCCTATGCTATTGTGGTTATTTCGCCAGAAGAACCGGATCAAATCATTGCGGCTAAAAAAAGTAGTCCGCTTGTTATTGGAATGGGTGAGGATGAATACTATTTAGCATCAGACGCCACACCAATTATTGAGTACACAAAAAATGTGGTGTATTTAGAAGATGAACAAATTGCAATTATTGATCGCAAGAAAGGATTACGAATATTTAGCATTAGCAATAAAGAGGTTTCTCCTTATGTGCAAGAGCTTGAAATGCAGTTAGAAGAATTGGAGAAGGGTGGATACGAACATTTCATGTTGAAAGAGATTTACGAACAACCACGGGCAATTCACGACAGTTTTAGAGGTCGTTTAAACGCAAAAGAGGGTTGGGTTTCTTTAGGTGGAATTAAAGACTATGAAGAGCAAATTGCAAAGGCTGACAGAATTATAATTATTGCTTGTGGAACATCATGGCACGCGGCTTTAGTTGCCGAGTATTATTTTGAAGATTTGGCAAGAATTCCTGTTGAAGTAGAATATGCGAGTGAATTCAGATACCGTAATCCAATCATTCGTAAAAATGATGTAGTAATTGCGATCTCACAATCGGGTGAAACTGCAGATACACTTGCGGCATTAAAGATGGCGAAAGAACAAGGCGCTACTTTATTAGGAATTGTAAACGTTGTTGGTTCAACAATTTCACGTGTTACAGATGCTGGGTCATATACCCATGCAGGACCAGAAATTGGAGTAGCTTCTACAAAAGCATTTACAACTCAATTGGTTTTATTAGCTATGATGGCTTTGTCCATTGGAAAAAAACGTGGAACCATTGCTGATAAAAAATTCCAAACTTTATTAAACGAATTAGAAGCGTTGCCTGAGAAAATTGAAAAATTATTGAAGAGCGACGATTATATAAGAAAGGTTTCTGCTATTTATAAAGATGCGCAAAATGCACTTTATTTGGGTAGAGGCAGTTCATTTCCAATTGCCTTAGAAGGTGCGTTGAAATTAAAAGAGATTAGTTATATCCATGCTGAAGGATACCCAGCTGCAGAAATGAAGCACGGACCAATTGCATTGATTGATGAAAACATGCCTGTTTTTGTAATTGCTACACAAGGTCAAAATTATGAAAAAGTAGTAAGCAATATTCAGGAAGTTAAGGCACGTAAAGGTAAGTTAATTGCAATTGTATCTAAAGGTGATACAACGGTTAGAGAACTGGCTGATCATGTGATCGAAATTCCGATTTCAGATGAGTTTGTAGTTCCAATTTTAGCGACTATTCCTTTCCAGTTAATTTCTTATCACATTGCAGTTATGCGTGAGTGCAATGTAGATCAACCGAGAAACTTAGCAAAGTCTGTTACAGTGGAGTAAGAGGTTTTTAGCCTCTAATTCTTATAAATTTTGATAATTAAAATAGGCGCTCGAGGAATTTAGTATTCCAGAAGTTCTATTGTTGAACATACCCTAAGGTACTTTTCCAGAAATCCTATACTTATTGCAAAGCATGTAAAGTTGTGGAAAAAACACTCCCTTGAATTTGAATCCAAGGGAGCGCTCTTCTATTTTTTAAATAAAAGATTATAAGTAATGCCTAGTGTAAATTGGCGATTCTTAACTTCAAATTGTTGCGGCTCTATAAAATTAAAAAATGTTGAAAGCGCATCTCCTGTTCCTGGAGTTCGAGTATTAAGCATGCCCCAATTTGCTTTCGCAACTAAAGTAAAGTGGTCTGATAGATTAACCGAAGCCTGAGCGTGTAAACCTATATCAAGACGGTTTAAGTCGTTTCCGGTACCATAATAGAGTCCTCTGGCTTTATTTACGCGAGATTCGAAAAACGTACTATTTGTGATTAAATAATTGGCAGATGCGCCAACGCCCAACCAAACTTTAGGTGCGATTTTATATTCTACACTTAGAGGAACGGATAAATAATGGGCATTGCGAGTTGTTTCTGTTTCATAGGTTGTCACAGAACCATCCTCGAAAGCTGTTACAAAAAACACTTCTTCTTCAACCCCTTTAATGTTGTTATATCCTACCTCTAGCGTTAAGTTCAATTTCTCGAAAAAGGTTTTGGTAGCTAAAGCAGAAATACCCCATGTCGCGGCAGGCTGACTTTCGATTATATTATTAGATAGAAAATCATTATCAGATGGGATTTTTTTCATTTCACCAATACCTGCTTTTGTATTGATTCCAAACTGGAGTTGGCTCATGGCCATTTGCGCACTGAATAAAGTAATAACACAAATTATAAAACGATTCATAAGTATATATTTAAAGTTAAGTATGAGTCTATCTTATAATGGATTAGGTTTATGGTTTGAAATCATAAAACGATTTCAAAGATAACTTATTACATTTTTGATCTTTATTTTTGATGTTTTGCAGTGTACTTTAAATGATTAACCCATTTTCTACTGTTTATTCTAACTTAAGTTTTCTCCTTTATTGGCACAGAATCATTAAAAAATCACTGTTTTTGACAATTTTATTTACTTTTTATGTCTTTTTGGCATTAAAAGAGCTCGGGCAACATTTTTGATCTATTGAAATCATGTTCGGCAATAAAATAACACGAATTTCTTTCGGAATCGCTTTTACAATTCTACTCATGATGTGGGTCGTATTTGGTTTTGATTATTTTTTAGAATTGGACTTATACCGTTATGGTGTGCGTCCGGGTGAATTTTCAGGTTTAATTGGTGTTATTGCTTCTCCATTTTTGCATAGTACCACTGATGTAGGTCACATATTAAATAATTCATTACCAGCCTTTTTATTGACCTGGTTATTATTTTACCATTACCGTACCATTGCAACAAAGGCCTATTTAATGATTTTTATCTTGTCCGGATTAGGGACATGGTATTTAGGGAAAGAGAGCTTTCATATTGGAATGAGTGGCGTCATTTACGGTTTGACATCTTTTTTAGTTTTAAGTGGCTTTTTTAGAAAAAACATGAAGGTAGCGGGGATCTCACTCTTTGTTATTTTTGTTTATGGTAGTATGATTTGGGGAATTTTTCCAATAAAAGAAGGCGTGTCTTGGGAAGGGCATTTATCAGGTTTATTTGCAGGATTCATGGCAGCTGTGTTATTCAAGCAAGTCGGTCCTCAGCCTAAAAAATTACGCTACGAAATTGAAGAGGAATTGGGGATTGAATCCGAGGAGGAATATTGGAAAGAAGGCTATTTTGCAAGAAAGCAGGCGGAGAAAGAACAACGGCAGGCACAACAACAACAACAAGCTGCCTTGCAAGAAAATCAGCCGCGCATTATCATCAAATATAATTATGTACCTAAAGGTGGAATTTTGCCGCTTGAACCACAGGTTACTGGAGAGGAAGAGTGATTCGTTAGATTTTCAGTTAATTGAATAATTTTCTATTTATTCTTAAAAAGTCATCCTTAACCAATGGTGCGTGCAATTTTGGAATTTTTATTTCTAATAAAGAATAATCGTTTGGTGTTATTCTTGAATTCCACCTATTACTAAATATTCTTTTCGCTCCCTCACCAGAAATATCGTTGGCGTATTTTTTTTGGAAGGTCGATATGCGATCATGCAAGATTTCCTGATTCAATTTTAATCAACAACTCTTTTAGCCAATATTCTAGCATTGCTGTATGTAAATATTTACGCGTTATTTCACGAGATAAGGGGAGTATAGTAAGCAGTCTTGAAAGAAATCAATAGCTAACAATAAAACCTAGGGATTGCGGTAAATTGATCATTAAGTTTTTTCCTACGCCGCTCTGGAATGCGATTTTCACGAATTCGGAAATCTTGAAGTTTGATGAGTTCAGAAATGCTTTTTGGAAGTTTTTTAATTTGATTTTCTTCTAAATCCAGCGATTCAAGTTGGTTGAGCTCGCCAATCCAATCTGGTATTCTTTTAATTTTATTCCGCTCTAAACGTAAGCTGCTTAGTTTTGTGAATGAACGAATTACTTCTGGGAAATCTAAAAAATTATTCCAACCCAAGGTGAGTGTTTTGAGCTCATTTAATTGTCTAAGCTCAGCAGGAAGTTCGTTTAATTCACATCCATCTGCACAGAATAATTCTAAACGTTTTAGTTCACAAATACCAGCCGGTATTTCAGTAATCTTAATCGAATTAATCCAAAGTTGTTTGAGATTTTGTAGAAGGTTTAGGTCAGGATGCAAAGTCTCGATATCGCGATAGTTAAGATCAAGAGAGAATAAATTTTCAAGCACCTTGATTTTTTCATTAATCGGAACTTCGAGAAACGAATAACGATAACCACTTAGGATTCTGTAGTGAGCTAACCAATCAAATAAATTCGAATACCGTTCATTTAATTGCTCATTATCAGTTAAGAAATCACTTTTACCAACGGCAAGCTTTTGCTGGTATTGTTTCGCCCGATCTGTATATTTTTTTTCATCCGCTATTTGATCCGAACTTAACGTATTATTATCACGACTGACCTCAATAGTTCCTCCTGATGACACATCCCAAGCACCAAAATCAATTAACCGCTCCTTGTGCATGATCACACCAAACCCATGTTCAGAATCCCAATTGCAGTCTCCTGTTAATGCGATATAATGTAAGCCATCTTTTGTATCATATAAAATATGTAGCGCATTTAATTCAATTGCAAAAGCTAAGTCTTCGGGCGAATTGAGAATTGGAAAACTTTCAGCCATCCCTTTTTCGCGTGCAAAGCCATAATTATCTTCCAATTTTTCTCTTTGTTCAAACGCTCCTTGATATAAACCTTTTATAATTGCGTGTTGATGAATGTTGAAATATTCGATTGTAGCCAAATGAAGATCTGAAACAGGTAATTCTACTAGATTGTCGATTGATATTTCTAAGTGACCGTGGCAAGAATCTTCTTGGATTGGATTCCGCTTTTTTTTCATTTCAGCGATTGCTGGAAATTCAAATTGGCTTACCCAAGTACCGTAATCATCTTCAAACTCAAGATCAACCATTAATTAAATTGATTGAAATCTTGATCCTCCACATTTCGCTCAATTATAGCTTCTTGTTCGTCATCTTTGCCATCTTTGTTTTTGTCAATCTTTATTTTTGGCAATTGACCCAATAATACTTTACGAACATTCTCTCCTCTATATGTGATTAAAGCTACCGTCATTATTATACTTGAAATAAGGATGACGAAGAGTAAGATTCCTGTATCAAAATTTTCAATTTCAAATTCTTTATGTCCACCTATTACGAAGAACAAGAGGATAGTAATTAAACCCCTTGGAGCAATATAAAGTTGTGGTTTTATATCTTGTTTCACAATCAGTTTTAAAACAATATAACGCACAAGATATAAGGAGGCGATAACACTTATACTTACAATAGCTACATTGGGATCGAGTATGGAATTGATCGTAATAAACATACCAAAAATCACAAAGAAGAATGTACGGATTACAAAGGCAGATTCTAGCGTTAGGATGTGAAAATCATGCATAATGGGTTTCACCTTTTCTTCATTGACCCATTTGGCCAAGCGCTTGCCGCGGAAAAATATGTTTGTATTGTTCAATACTAAACCAAAAGCTAAAATGATAAGCAGTGAGGACAAGTGGAATGTTTTACCTAAGGCATACATCAACATTAGAACAGAGATCACCAAAAACAGTTTTACCTGAGAAGTTAAACGTTGGAAAATGAATACCATTCCATAAGCCAAGATAATTGAAACAACCAAAGTAACCCCAATGTTGATCCCTACATATGAAATGACTTGCGCGGTACCATCTAGCTCATGAGACTCAATCATGAAGTAGAAAAACATAATTCCTAAAATGTCTGAAAAGGTGCTTTCATACACCAT
This sequence comes from Crocinitomix sp., assembly GCA_047623705.1. Classification (GTDB taxonomy): domain Bacteria; phylum Bacteroidota; class Bacteroidia; order Flavobacteriales_D; family Crocinitomicaceae; genus Crocinitomix. Next base: position 113,285 of record JBLHOW010000006.1, on the reverse strand, counting down.
AAATTCTTTTTTAACGCCTGTTAATCCTCCAACGCTGGGAATGATTATGGCCGAACTCATAATTGAAAGTGGAATGGCGTAAATCATGCAATTGTAATAACTATCTGCGCCAGGAATTACAAAATAAATAATGGTGGCTATGGCAAAAGATGAAGCGATCAAGGCAATTAAGGCCACTAAAAATGAATTGATAATCAGTCCTTTTTTATCCCGCGATAATTTTAGATCCAAGGCGGCCTCAAGCACAATCATGACTAGCCCAACATTGCCTATAATCTCTAGTGTGCTGAGGTTGGCGTATATATCTGCATTATACCTAGCAGGTAAAAATTGGAGTAAAATTCCCAAACCAATTAACATTAGTACACTTGGGATATTCGTTTTCTTGGCAAAAATATTGAAGAAAAATGAAATAATAATGACGAGAGATACGCCAATTATGAGAGTATAAGTATCTAAATGCTCAGAAGTGTTCATTCTAATTTTTTAATTCGGGGAAGGTAACGAAAAAAGTTGTGCCAACTCCTATAGTTGATTCAAACCAAATTTTACCATTCATACTTTCTACAATTTGTTTGGACATGGCTAGACCAAGTCCTGTTCCAGTAGATTTAGTTGTAAAATAGGGGACAAAAATTTTGTCCTGCTGTTCCTTTTTAATTCCTACACCATTATCTTTTACCGCTACAATATATGTAGAATCCTTTTTGGTTAGCGTAACATGTACAAGGCCTTTTTCACCTACTGGTATCGCTTGCAAAGCGTTTTTAATAAGGTTGTTAAATACGCGTAGGGATAACGTTTTATCCGCCCAAATAAGCGTTTCTCCTGGAGGTATAATATTGAGTATAATCTCATGTTGATCATATTCTGCAAAAACAGAAACCGTATTTTTCAATACCTCTGAAAGATCCAGTTCGATCTCGTTCGCTTTTGGCATTTTGGCAAAATTTGCGAATTCATTGGCAATTTTTGTCAAGGCATCAATTTGCTCAATTAATGATTTGGTAACCCGCTGTAATTTAACTTCAGAATCTTCATCTGCGAGTTTAATAGAACGGGATAAATGCTGAATGGATAACTTCATTGGCGTCAACGGATTTTTAATTTCATGCGCCACTTGTTTGGCCATTTCTCGCCAAGCACTTTCACGTTCACTTTTTGCCAAAGCTTCAGCATTTTTTTGCAGTTCTTCTACCTTTTTATTGTATTCTTTAACAAGTTCTCCAATCTCATCCTCTCTATTATACTCAATTGGTTTAGAATTGGCACCTATCTGAACAGTTCTAAGGCTTTCTTGAATGTATTTTAAAGGCCTGATCAAACGATTGGATACGGTAATCGATAAAATGGTAGAAAAGGCCAACATAAACACCATAATATTAATAATGGCCAATAAGAAACCAGAAATTTGATTTTCTAAATCGTGCTGACGAGAGATGTATTGTACATTTACAAAGGCTAAGAACTCCCCTCGCTCATTATAATATGGTTGGTAAGCAGACAGGTAGTTTAAACGTCCAATGCTTTCTTGATGTATATATTCACTTTGGTTATTGAGGTTAATTCCACGATAGGCCGCCGTGTTCATTTTTTTAGAAATCAAGCCTTGCGAATAAATCTTGGGTTGGGAAGAAGCCAGCAAATCCCCATTTTTATCATAGGCATTAATATCCGTAACAAAAACGCGTGAGAATTTCTTCAATAAATATTCTAAAAAGTCAGATGATTTAGAGTCAAGCTCGTCATAATCAAATAATTTATTTTCGAGTTCTGTTTTAACAGATCCAATCTTCTCCTTGATTAAATCTTTATTGGTTTCAAGGTTTTGCTGTGCAACATATGTTCCGGCGCCAATTGCAAATGCAACCAATGTGATAAAAATTAAACCAATAAGCACAGCTTGAATTTTTACATTCAATTTAATCTTGTTGAAGGATATTTTTCGTTGCAGTTGATTGTAAGCCAGTGGGATTAAGAGTAGAACTCCAAAAATAATCAGCAAATAAGAGAAGGAGGTAAAGAGAGAGATTCCGGTGGATACTTCTTTTGAAACTAAAGTAAAATTCCCTTCCTCCTCCTGATAGATATAATGGCTAAAATTACCTTCCGTGGTGAATCGATTTATGCGGTTAAACCATGAAGCGCGAATGGTAGGATAATTAAAATCTCCTTTTCGTGTAACCAATTTATCATCCACATATTTGGCAATGGAATAATTCTTTAATTGATTCACTGTTGTTCTACGATCATCCAATAATAGGGACGGTAGGCCAATGTCTTCCGGAAATTTTATCGATCGATATTCGGTATATAAAAAGCCAAGCAATGAATCCTCTTGATAAAAAGGTTGTTTAGAAATATAGTTGAGCTTGTCTGTATAGTCATTGATAAAATACAAATTGTCTGAATTTTCAGATTGTTCACCAGAGTTGGCAATAATTTCCTCAAATCTTTTCAATTCTTTAATGTCGTAATTACTTGGATCGTATCGAATTTTCCCTTCTGAATCAAAGAGGTAAAATTTTAATTGATATTTATCCTTTAATCGGGTGTAGTAGTTCTCCTCAATGGTCTCGCTAAATTCGGATTGGTCGAAATCATCACCGAAATAATCGAACATAAAACTGTCTTCATTTAAGTCGCGCTCTACATCAGAAAAATCGAACTCGGATACAATGTCTTTGTCTTGCGCAACTTTTTCAGCCTGAAACTTTCTTATTTCACGTTCTTTATCACCACTGTATCCGTATAAAATATAAGAAGCATAAAAAGCAATAAAAGCAAGCATACTAATAACATGCACGAACTTATAATCCTTTTCTTTATAATGAAACCAAAGTAAAGAACCACTTAAGAAAATGGGCCAAAATGAGGTGAGTAAACTTTGACTAAAGTAGAATTGATCAATCAAGATATAGATGCAGGATGTAATCACCCATAAAAAGGCTAAGCGATTCCATTCAAATTGACTTTTCTTTAATTGAATGATGATGTATTGTATCAATTTGAAATATGCGTAAAAACTTGCGCCAATCAATGCAATACTCGTGAAACTGTAGAGGTCTAAATCAAATAAGCGCGCTAAGTCAAAGGAGATTTTTGAATTATAAACCAATGAATAAATGATTTCGTTGATTTGAAAAGCGACATAAAAACTTGTTAAAAAAAGCGGTACAACAAAAATGACTAATTTGAATTTGAGGTTTCCTTTTTCAAACCAATTACGGGTACGTTTTAGTAAAAAGTGAACTAAAAAGTAAAATATCGAGACGTTAATAATTAAATCGCCAAGTGAAGGTGCCAATTCTGAGGAGGCGAATAATTCAGGATTAAACAATTCAAAATCTGCAAAAAACCCTGTCCAACCTGATTTTAGCCACAAATAACGTAGTACAACTACAATAAGCGGAAATATAATGAGTAGTAGGGGTTTTGAAATTAAAAGGCGTTGAAAAGCGTTAATGAGTAGTTGAAAAAGAATAACAAAGCCCAATAAATAACACAAGAAAATTATAATTTCTAAGCTGGCATTTTTATCAACCTCCTCTACTGGAACAATCGAAAATATCTGTTCTCCTTTTACGTCATGCACTGCAAAGCCTTCATCATCAAAAGAAATCTCTCCTTTTAAATTTGGGGCTAATTCTGGCGAAAATTCGTTAACCAAATCTTCGTTTTCATATTTGTATTCGTTTTTAACCAAAAAGGCACCAACAAATAATCGTTCTCGGTCGCGCAAGGTGGCTAGTTTATACCAGCCATTTTCTAACAGCACAATCACATTTTGCTCCCAATAAGAATCACTTGGGTTTGGAATTGAAATACGGTTGCTTGACCATAAGTCTAGCGTATCAGCATTAAAGGATAAATAAGCAAAACCTGTTTTTTTCTCAAAGTTTTGGGCATATGCAAAGCGCTCATCCGCTGTGCCGCTTATTGGATAACTGTTTGAAAATAGGGTAAGTTCTTTTTCTAATTCGACCGTTTTTTCTTGAAAGGCATTTTCAAAATCTGTAATTCCGCCTTGCTCAATATCTGAATAAAGTTGAAAATGATATAAATAGGATCCTAGCAACCAAAAAAAGAAGCCTATTAGGGCCGCCCACATAAATCGTCGCTTTGTTATAAACTTCATTTTTTTCTATGCCACAAAAATGATACCCAAATTAATCAGGTTGATCTAGCTTCTCGTGAATTTTAGCCATTAAGATATGAATATTATCGTCAAATTTTTCGTTATTCGTAATGATGAGGTTTGATTCATCCTTAAAAGGACGAACATGTGCATCATATGAAGGCATTACATGATTGTTCCATTGGTAGATAATATCCTCGCGCGCATAATTGCGTTCTGTCATGTCACGTTTTAAGCGACGCTCTAATTGTAAGGTTTTATTAACCGTTAAATACACCGAATAGTCCAAGGCCTTGCGTAAAAACGGATAATACATCACATAAAGTCCTTCAACAATCAAAAGCTCTCGTGGTTCAATATATTGTACGGCTTTTTTTGTGTTCGGATTATTGAACCCGTATATGGGTTGTTCAATTCGCGCACCATTGATAAGCAACTTAATATCTCGTTCTAAGTTTTCAGCGTGCAATGCAGTTGGTAAGTCAAAATTGATAACACCATTTTCATCCTTGGCCTGTTCTTCTTTGGGTAAATAATAGTTGTCTAAGGAAAAAGTAGAAACTTTTCCATCAAACTCTTTATACAACTGATTAATAAGCGTTGTTTTGCCTACGCCACTCCCTCCAGTAATTCCAACAATGAATCGAACCATTTAATGGGTGCTAATTTTTTTTCGAAAATACAAAAAAATGGAAGAATTAGAGTAGTAAGTTACGGCCTTTATCTAAGCGTCTATTCAATATGATACGCAATGAGTGTATATTCTTTATAACCGCCATTATAATCTTCAGATGCATATTTTACAAAGCCAACTCCCGGTTTTAGGATTATGTAATTAAAAGAAGTTGCCTCACCATAAAAGTTAGTATGCGCAAAAACAGTACAATTATCAAAATCTCCCGCAGGGGTGTTTATGATACCTCCGCTTTTATATACTTTTCTTGGAATGGCTACGTCTCCTGAACTTGATGAATCAAATATTGTATCTGCTGTCGCTTCATAAAAAGACATGCTCTTATAAAGACATCCAGTAAGATCGCTGTTTAATGCGTGTATTTTATTGTCAGAGAGATTGAGGTTGCGAATGGGAGAAGGTCCATCTAAATACCACCATAAATCACTCCCCGTTTTTCGTAAATTTCCTGAAAAAGTGGTGTCAATAGATGTTGATACAATTGTGCTATCTGCCGCCCAAACTGTATCTGCATAGACCCAATAATTATTAAAACTCATTGGTATTAAGCCATCTTGCTTCTTTGTAATATCATATATTATTTTGAAATTTTCTCCGTATGTGCAAATAAACCCTTCCTCGGGAACAGGGGTTTTGTCTTTTCGGCAGGATTGAAGTCCAATAAATAATAATCCAATAATTAGGGTTGATGCAAGTAGTTTCATTAGAATAATCTTAAGGCTATAATTTAATAACTGTTATTTTTCATCTTTGTTTTGTTACTGATGCAGGGTAAGTACATTTGGTTGCTTTGGACATAAATCACTTTCTTTTAATCCTAAGTCGCATAAATTGGTTTAAATTGCGTTTTTTTGTTTAAGAAACATAGGCGAATCAATTCAACTACAAAAATATCATTAGTACTCCCCTGTTATAATCCTCCTGAAAATTGGGAAGTTGTTGTGGTGGATGCCGTTGCCTCATTGGAAGGAAAAGGCTTGTTTTCTGTGGAGCTAATTGTTGTCAATGATGGTTCAACAGAACGTGTTACTGAGGCGAGTCTGGATTTCTTGAGATCAAAGATTCCAACGGTAAACGTAATTGATTACGAAGTAAATCGCGGAAAAGGTTATGCCTTAAGACAGGGTGTTACACAAGCAAAACAAGATCTAATTATTTACACAGACATTGATTTCCCTTATACCGAAGAAAGTTTTATGACCGTTTATCAAGGATTGGCAGATGGGAATGAAGTTGTTCCGGGTCACCGTGGTGCGGCTTATTATGCAAATACACCGTTTATTCGTAAGTTAATTTCTAAATCTTTACGCTGGACATTAAAAACCTTTTTAAGATTACCAACAGATGATTCGCAATGCGGAATTAAAGGTTTTAATCAGGTTGGTGCAAAGGTGTTTTTGGATACGCAGATTGATCGGTTTTTGTTTGATCTAGAATTTATAAAGCTGGCCAGTAAACGGAAAGTTAAATTTCAAAAAGCCGAGGTAACTTTAAAACCCAATGTTGTTTTTAGTAAAGTTAACTTCAAAATTTTAGCACGTGAATCGCTGAATTTTTTCAAGGTGCTGTTTCGGAAATAGTATTGAACTATTCAAAAGAGTTTTCCTTAATCCAATAATTATCATAGATCATATATGGATGCTCACCTTTCTTAACTTTTCTAAATAGATGAGAATCGTTTTGCTTTTGAATGAGCAATTCATCAATTATAAAAGGTTCTTGGCTGCTGTTACCCGTTATGAGCACATTTAACTCTTGAACGTCCGAAGAAATAGTAAAGTTCATTTCAACGAGGCACCAATCTTCAACAATTAAAGTGGATTGTTTAATATCAAATTGTGCAAGCCAGGCGCTTGAATCTTCTTGTACGTATTTGGCCTCCATAACTGCCAATGGATCGGGTCTATCTTCTCTTATATAATACCAATAACGAATCACATAATCGCCAGGTAGAATGTTTGTTTGGTCTAGAGAAAGAAGCGTGTTCCAACTGCTTTTTAAATCACGATAAGCTCCTTCACCGCCTAGTTTATGCTCTTGCGGCAAGTCATTACCAACGTCATCAAAACTCTCATAATAAAACCATACATCACTTGTGTCGCTTCTCCATCCCTCGCCAACGGGGTAGGTTGCCAATTTTTCTTTGGCCATAATGCGGTCAAAAGGTGCACGGCTATTGTATTCTTTTGGATCAAAGTCGAAAATCACAAATTCTTCGTTTTCAAAAACTTTTTCTGACTCCCAAATCATTACAAGTTCAGCTGGTTTTAATAGATCTCTGTTTTTAATCACGACAATGCGATCTCCCTCAGGAAAATCATAGGTCAATTCTTTTTCAATAAAACGGGGTGAAAAATAATTATTGACCTTGATTGCTTCTGTTAAAGACATTCTAGAAGAAATTGAATTAACTAAGGGTGTTTCGGTGTGATAACTTAATACAAACGCGTCGTAATTGGCTTTTTGCTCTCCCAATAACATAATGTTTTCTGACGACATATGCTCAAAAGGCAAAAATAGGATGGCATCATAGTTTTCCTTATTCACATAATCAATGACTTCCTTCATGTTCGCAGTCACTTTTTCTGGTAAAAACGTGTTCTCAGTAGTGTGCATGTGATTATTATGCGCTGGTGCAAATTCTAGTACAAAAAATACAATGCCGGCAAAAAATAGAATTTTATAATTCTTGTTTTTATTTTTTTGATACAAATGGTGGATGCCAACAACGCAGGCAACAGTGAATACATAAAAGAAGATCCATGTAAAACGACCCAATATTCTAAATTGTTTTAACGGCCCAAATAAATCTGTAATCCAGCGTAACCAATCATATTTTAAGGGAAAGCAAAAAGAAAACAATAGAATTAAATAGGCTGCCATTAAAAAGAGCAGCAGTTCTTTTTTTAAGAACGTCTTTAAATGAAATTTCTTCCGTATCCGAATGATTTGAACGCCAATTACTAAAGCGAAAACCATTGTTGGTAAACCAATATAGCACCATGCTTCCCATGTACCATTTTTTAATGAAAAGAAACTTGTCAATGCATGAAAAGGGCCATGATGCGGAATGATTAATGAATTCCAATTGGCATAGTAATGAAAGAATCCAGCGGGACTCGCTAAACGATCAACATGCACGTCCGTCATTGAAATATAGCCTTGGAATAGCACAAGCGGTAAGACCGTTTGAATAAAAATACGGGCAATCCCTGGTAAAATTTCCTTGCGACTTTTAACCATGTTTACCAACCAAAAAACAATACTAAAAAAGGCGAGTATGATCCCTAAATAAGGATGTGTAAAGAAAAAGGCAAGCATGTAAAGCGTAATGACTCCTGACCAAATCCATTTTTTGCTACTGTAGCTTTTAATGAGTAGCCACCACATAATCGGTATGGCAAAAACGTAAGACATTGCGAAATGCCCTGTTAATCTAAATATTTGTGGTGTTAGAAATGTAATTGCAACAGCTGCGGCCACTGCCCACCAATCTGTGACTTTATAATGGCGTAAAATTTTAAAAATAAAAACTGCTGCTATTGGGTAGGATAATAGCATGAGTAAGTTTAGAATGCCAACGCCATAATTTGCTAGACCAAATTGTCCAATTAAATAAGAGAAAAGCGGATGTGCATCTGTATAAACTATATGCTCATAGTAGGGATAATTCATCCCAGAAAATTGACCAAATTCTGAATCGTATTGAGCGTGATAGAGGTAAGTGAAATAATTTTTTATTCCGTCACCTTCAGCCGAGAATAAGACCTCATTTGGTGCCAATAAAATTTCATGATAGAAATAGAATAGTACCGCAAGCGCAACCATAAAGGTGAGCCAAAGAAATTTGTTTTTGATAAAATAATTTCGCATCCGATTTTTCTTCGCTGCTAAATTAAGGATTATGACTTATTAATCTAATGTCTAAGCAGAAATACCAAAATATTTATCGCGCCTCTTGCCTGCTTCCGTTTGTCGCTATTTAAAGTTTACGTTCACCCTCTTTAATAGCAACATCATTAATGCTTGCAAAACGCTTCGCCATTAATCCGTTTTCATCAAACTCCCAATTCTCGTTTCCATATGCTCGAAACCAATTACCATCAGCACGTTGATATTCATATTCGAATCTTACCGCTATGCGATTGTCAGTATGTGACCAATATTCTTTTTTGAGTTTGTATTCATTTTCATCCTGCCATTTTTCTTCTAAAAAAGCTTGAATTTCTACGCGACCATTAATAAATTGACTCCGATTTCGCCATTCGCTGTCTATTGTATAGGCTTTGCTCACTTTAACAGGGTCTTTCGAATTCCAAGCGTCTTCAGCCATTTGAATTTTTTGTTTGGCGCTTGCTTCGGTAAATGGTGGTAGTGGGTGTTTTTGTTCCATAATTGTTGAATTTATATATTGGACGGTGCAGTTTGTTAAGGCTTACAGGTTACAATGAACATTTAAACTAATCATTTAGTTGTAGTAATAGAATCCATAAAATTCGATTGAATGTTTAAAGAGCTCAATACTCTTAATCGCTCCGCTTTGAGCATATTTATTATGATTTATATTTTGAAAGTTATTCGTTGCTCCATTAGGCGTCATGACTCTTACAAATAATTGACTGGGTTGCCGATTTTCGTAAAAATAGAGCCGGTTTGTTATTAAATTATATGACGGTAATGTATCCAATTTTCTGAATTCCATGGCGCCATTACAATTATCAAAAATATAAAATGTTTTTTCAAATATGCGATCATACAAGATACCTTTATTTGTCGATAGAAGTTTAATCGGATGTCCCTTATGCCACCATAACTGCCTAATTCCATCCTTGTATGTTTTTTCAAAAGGCTGAATATTGCCATCTAAGATCAATTGATTGATTGATTGAATCGATTGGGGTATTAAAACGCGAGAAGTTTGTATCCTTGAGTGTTGAAAATTGTGAAAATGTAAGTGTGTCTTTAATCGAATTGCAATTACATTGATATTCACTTTCAAGCTCAACCCGCGATATATCCTTTTCGCAACTTATAAAACTAATTATCAAAAGAAAGAGAGAAAATCGAAGGATCATAAACCAACTGAGCGCTCCAATGTTCGAATTGTAAATTTATCAGCATCCATTTCGGCTTCAACACCTATTGGTAAGGTGAACTTAGGTATAATGTGACCAAATGCTGCGCCTTGATATACAGGGAACTTAGCGTCTCCAAAATGTTGTTTGAAAACGTCGTCTAATGAAAAAGATTTATGCGGTTCTTCTGCTTGACAATTCTTAAATGATCCTAAAACCAATCCTTTCACCCCTTTAAATACTCGAGCTTGTTTCATTTGCCACAACATCCGATCAACCCGATAAGGTTCTTCACCAATTTCTTCTAAAAACAGAATGCTTCCAACCCAAACGGGTTCATGTGGTGTACCAATTAAAGAGGTAAATACAGTTAAATTACCGCCAATTAATGTTCCTTGAGCTTTGCCCGAAACCCACGTTTTTGTTTCTTCTTTATATTCTGTTGGATTTTTTAAAGTAAATGGTTCGCCAATTACGAGTGCTTTTTTTACGCAATCCATTGTAAAATCTCCCCATGATGAATAACCGCATGGCCCATGAAAAGTAACAAGGCCTGCGTGCCTATAAATGGCATTTACTAAGGAAGTAATATCACTGAAACCAATGATGACTTTTGGATTGGTATGAATGGTATCGTAATTCAACATGTCTAAAATACGTTGACACCCCCAACCGCCGCGCATTGTTACAATACCTTTAATGGCTTTGTCTTCAAAAAAACCCATGAGTTCTGCGGCGCGTAATTCGTCTGACCCTGCTAAATATCCTTCTTGTTCATAGCATGTTTTGCCTACTTTAGTTTTAAAGCCTTGTTCGTGCAAAATATTTTCAACTTTTTCAATGTGGCTTTTGTTCCAAATTGAACCTGCTGGTGCAGTAATGCCAATCAAGTCACCTCGACGCAATGCTTTTGGAAAGATTTTAACTAGACCATTTGTCGCTTGATTTGGTGTTGTGAAGGAAGTTAGGGCGGTAGTTCCAACAATTACCCCTGCGGTAGTTTTAATAAAGTCACTGCGTTTCATTGAATGTGTTTTTTGAAGACCTTAATAAAGATACATTTTTTAAGTTGCTTTATGTAAAAAGACATGTATTTTGGAAAGCCCGTTTATTATTCGCAAACATCAGTTGCTTTAGTGTTCTGAATTTTTTGTTAAAAAAGAATCAAAGCCGTTTCATTTTTCATATTTTCGCACAAATTTTTTCATAAAGCCCCTACTCATGAAATACCCTTTAGCATTATTAATTAGCTGTTTTGCAATAAATGGCATTGCGCAAGAACCTCGAGAAGTTACGTTTGATGACGGAACCGTTGTGAACATAACGTTAAATTATGATTATCCTGATAGGATGTATGATTTATCCGTTTCAGCAAATTATGGCGAAATTACCTTAAGCAATGTGGCGATTGGTGTGTTCTTAAAACCTGCTTACAAATATTCAGATAAGTTAAATTTTGATTGCAACATATTTTTACCAATTGCTGGCACTGCAACTCGTCGTTTGGATCAACAACTTCTTCGATCCACAAAAAAGACACTCGAATTTTTTCCTGAGGCACATTATAAATTGAAATCTACTACTGAGGCGAAGAATAAATTTGTGCAAGCTGAATATACGCGTGGTTTTGATTTTAACACAAATTATTTGGTTGAAATGCCTTTGAAAATTAAGAAGGAAATATTTTTTGATGGTGGGATTAATTATTCGCAATTTACCTCGTCAAACACATTCCAATCGGATGATGAAGAAGAGTACACGCTATATGGGCAAGGAATAGTAGCGCTTACTGCTGGAATTAGTAGAGTGAAGACAAACAATTACAAATTGACCTTAGATGATCGTGTTTACGTTTACGCACGATCATCTCAATTATCTTTTAAAGTATTGCTAGGTGTTCCAACCGCTGCAGATATTGTACGTAGTTATGGACCTAATGATGATTTAAACTATGAATTTGATCCTACGACAGGATATGAAATGCCTGATTTTTTAAATATTGGAGCCAGATTGGGTATTGATCGAATTCGTTCCTTTGCAAAAAGGCCTAAGATTTTCATTACATGGGGTTTTCATGTAGGAGTCAACCCTGCTTATGGCGGTGGAGATGGTGAACTTGCTCTTTTAAATAAAGGAATGATCTATAGTGGAGCAAGGTTGGGTTTTGGCTTTGGTAGAATCCCTAAGTAGCGCATGTCCTTAAATTGTTGCACTTTTCATGCAACCATTTTTACTTGAGAATTATCATTATAACAGCTTATCATATTAAATGAATATTATGAAATCACTCTTGACTCTACTGTCCTTAATAACATTGCTTTCCGCACATTCGCAAACATATATGTATGTTGAAGATGTCTTAATTTCACCTGAAAGTCCAGTTTCTACAACTGATGAGGTGTTTATTCAAGTAACAGGTAATTTCTCCAATCCGGGTTCTTTTATCGTAGATCACACTGTAACGGTGGACGGTTTCATGATTCATTTAGAAATTAATGCCGGACATGATGGAGGAATACATACAGATGTTTTGGTGCCATTTGATACAACATTTGCTTTAGGTATGCACGCGCCAGGTGAGTATACCGTGGATATTACTGGTGAGTATGTAGGTGATTTTGTAGATGATCCTTCTAAATTTAATTTTGTGGTTGAAGGAGAAACAGATGGGATCATTGAGTCTGAAAACAGGCAAATTCAAATCTATCCAAACCCTACGACAGATTTTGTAACAGTAAATTATGAGAACTGGGAAACAAATGTGCAAATCCAGTTAATGACTATTGAATCTAAGGTAGTTTTAAAGCAAACTATTACTGCTACAGCTACTCAAATTGACCTATCAAGTATTGAAAATGGAATATATTTTATTCAAATTCTTAATCCAAAAGGAAGAATAGTTCGAATTGAGCAAATTTTAATTGCACATTAACGGACGCATTCTTTTCTTCTTATTGTAAAGAATCATTCTAAATAAGTAAATTTGTACTATAATTAATTAGTGCCAAATCAAGGTTCTTTAATAATAGACGACATGGAAGAGAAAAGAGTTCCCATTACATTATACGCAGAAATGACCCCAAATCCGCTTACAATGAAGTTTGTAGCGAATAAATATTTATTGATTAACGATCAAACTGTAACGTTCGATAGTGGAGCAGAAGCCAAAGGGTTTTCGCCTTTAGCTGAGGCACTTTTCAACTTTCCCTTTGTTGATGCCGTATTTCTATCAGGAAATTTTGTGACTATTACAAAAACTGACAATGTAGATTGGGATTTTATTGTGATGGAATTGCGTGAATTTGTGCGTGAGTGGTTGGCAGATGGTAAAGAGGTATTAGTTATGATGCCAACTGATGCGCCTAAAGCAGATGCAGAAGGAGCACCAAAAGCACCGCGTAAAACATTTGCACCCAATGAATTGGATGAGCCAATCATGCATTTATTGAATGAATATGTTCGCCCAGCTGTTGAGAATGACGGTGGAGCGATTGATTATGTAGGGTTTGAGGAAGGCGTTGTTACAGTTGAATTGAAAGGTTCATGTGCCGGTTGTCCTTCATCAACAGCCACTTTAAAAGGTGGAATTGAGCAATTACTTAAGTCTAACCTAGATGAGGTGACTGAAGTGGTGGCTTTGAGTGAGTAGTTTTTTTTTACCTATTTACTGTTAGAATCTTTAAAACAATTTATAGGTATGAAAAATTTAGTCACATTGTTCTTATAGTTAATCCTAAGTTCTGCAGGGTTTTCGCAATGCGAAGATTTTAATGTTGCGATTGAATCAGACGATCCAATAGGTCTTGGATTTTCAGATGGATTGATCTTAAATGAAGACGGTTCGAATATTGCAAATTCCTTGGTTGCTGGTTGGTGTTATGTTCTTATAACGGATGATTGGGTTGAACTTTCGAGCCTAAGCCTCTTCATTTTAATGCGCATTCAAACTTTCAAAAACTGCTTCGAATGAATACGCAATGCTAGCATTATTTAATTCAAATAAGATAGATTGATTCTCTTCTGAAAATGGATCAAGATTTGGGTCAATTGATCTGGCAAAACGTCCAAACTTTCCTGTTTCTATATTTATAATATGGATGGGTGAATAAAATTGAGGTGATAAGTGTTGCTCGAATAAGATGTGTTTTCCAACTATCCGAACTTTACCGATAGATGCCCAACGCAACTTTTCTGGAGCCCAAGTTACTGAAACATCACTAATGAATAACCACTTATAGTGCTCTCCTTTTTTAGCTATAATACCATGTTTCGTATTATAAATTTGATAAGTCTCATTTTCGGCGGCAAGTTTTAATGTGTCTTTCTCCATGCCAGAATGATTATTAGCATAATAGACCATAACCCCTTCATCATTCATGATTTCTGTATAGCCAGACGGAGTATGTTCATAATAATACAAACCCAATAAATCTTCTTTCATTTCAATATAATAATTGGTAGGGACTTCAATTTCACCCTTTATCCAAGGTTGTTGAGGGTTAATTGTTTGAATGAATAAAGAGTCGGATTCAAGCCGTTTATTACTTAATTCAGCTGCAAGCATCCAACTTAATGAGGGATCGGGGCCTGACCGATAAGGCGGCAATAATTCTTCTAAAATCACATCTTTAAATGCAGCATTTTCAAGTTGGGTAATGTTTTTAGGGAAAATAAGCGTCTGTCTAATTTGACAAAAGCAACCTTCAGTTTCAATAGCATATACAGCTTCAGTAGCACCATTCTTAATTTCAATATAAAATCCACCATATCCAGATCCACCATCATAATACTTCAATAAGGTATCCGTATAACCATCCTCATTAAAATCTTTAAAAATGTAGGTGCTATCATATTGCGCCCAAGAAAAGTTGAGCGCAAACATTAAAATCCCGAAACAAATTGATCCTAGTTTCATAACTTAAAGTTAGGCATTTTCGGATGCTACCGCAAAGTAAGTTAGTGATGACAACCTAAAAGACGTGACAAATTAAGGAGAGTTTTTTATTTTATTCCTAAGTCATGAAAATTAGGCCAACCCAATGAAAGGTCAGCAGAGAATAGTTTCAAATCGTAGATTATCGATTCAATCTCTCGGATAATTTCGGCAGTATAATAATTAGCAAGGTTCGAATGTAAGTTTTGTTAACGCTATTAAATACATCAAAACCGCTTGTTGATGTTTCGCGATCTAATTTATATATGCTACGACTTAAACTTTATACAAAACAGGCTCTTCAATCTTAACATCCGTAAATCGAATGCCTAATTCTGCTAACTCATTTAAAATTGGGGTATAAATTGATGCTTTCGTTGGCAATTCAACTCCTTTTAATTGAATGGTTCCATTTAAAATCATCTTGGAGCAAATAGCTGCTGGTAAACCAACGGTATTACTCATTGCTGTATAAGTTTGATCTTCGCCAATAGAAATCATATGCGAATTCACTTCGTGGAATTCACCGTCTTGCTCATACACAAATTTATGCCACATCACAATCATGTCCTTATCATCAGGCGCCAGAGTCCATTTTTCTTCTAATATTTTTTGAAGAAAATAGGCTGGAGTGACATCTTCACTAACGTTAATTTTTTCTTTTTCAAAAATCCCTAACCATTCCAACTTCTCAAACATGATGTCGTCTTGATCGATTTTTAAATAGTGCTTGAGTTTTAATTCTACAGAATCAGTTGGGTTATAAGGTAAAAAAGAATTGATAAAGTCACGCTTTGTCATGTCTTTACTTCCTTCTAGTGTATATGAATCATCTGTTGCTCCAATTTGTACAAATGCATTCCAAGATTTTGAAAAACCTTTTCTGCGCAAAGTTCCTCTATAGATTGTTGGAATGTCTTGCAAATCGTAAACGTCACGATATTTTAAAGAATCGCGATTGGCATACCCTTCAAATTTCCCAAACCCTTCAATTTCAATCACCTCTGTTCTTCTAAACAAACGGGTATATGGGATATATTTGTATTGACCTTCTTGAATAAACTTAGCGGCACTGCCTTGCCCTGCTAATACAACGTTTCTAGGATTCCATGTGAATTTATAATTCCAAGGATTGTCATCACTTTCTGGCGCTACTAAGCCACCCGTGAAAGATTCAAAAATGTGCATTTTACCACCACGACCTTCAATTTCATCTAAAATCTTTTTGGCACTCATATGGTCTAAACCAGGATCAACACCAATTTCATTCATGATGATTATTCCAGCATCTTTAGCGGCTTGGTCCAATTCACGCATTTCTTTTGAAATGTATGATGGCGTAATTAAGTTCGTTTTAAAACGGATACAATCTTTTGCTACTTCTACGTGAAAACGCGCAGGTAACATTGAAACGACCAAATCTGCCCATTCGACTAATGGCGCTCTTAGATCAGCATTCAACCCATCCATTTCAAAGCCTTCTGCCCGGTCACAGCCTTCCACTTTTGAAATTGCCAGATCACCATTCCGATCACAAACTTTTATATACCAATTTTCTGCAGCAGCGTTTTCTGTAAAGTATCGAAGCATTGAGGAAGCTGAGAGCCCGGCTCCGATTACGAGAATGTTTTTCATTTCAATTTTTATGTAAATTTCTTTAGAGTCGTTAAAGTTAAGGCTTTTGTAGCGTTAAAATTAAAACTATTTCAACGGATTTTAGAAAAATATCAACAAAGGGTTTAATAAACTGAAACAAAATGGATAGGAGAGATGATAGATTTTGCGAAAAAATAATTGAAAAAAAATAGCAGAACGTAAATAGCTTACGGTCTGCCCCCGTAAAATTGTATCAAATAATTACAGTTATGGAAAATATAATTTCATTTTACGAGAAGCTAATCATCAAAGAAGTAACCTATGAAATGGGTGATTCAACCGTTAATGCTAAGTGCGATTTAATCGTGCAAGGTAACACGATAGAAACAGAGATGCTAATTTCACACACAGATTTAAATCGCATTATTGCTAAGATTATAGCAAGTGGTTGTGAATTCAAAGTGAAGCAAGTGAATTCACTTGTTTTTGAAGACGGAACAGCAATTGTTGATTATAGTTTTGAAAACGTCTTTGGTGAGGCTATTGTATTAGAAAACTTCCAGTTTAGCCAAATTGTAAAGCAAATCAGAGCCTAATTTACGCATCACTTAAAAATAATTATAATGCATTCATTATTTAAAAAAGGATTTGAAATATCAGATTCGTTTAAACTCAATACAATTGTATCTGTTGCTGAATTGTCTGATCATGATATGATTTACATTTATCACCACTTAAAAGTGGGTTCAGTAGTTCAGCTAGCAGCTGCTGGAACAGATGTGAAAGGCAATTTACGATATCAGGTTTCCTACAAAAAATTTGTACTAGGATTTGTTACCTTAGGAGAAACAGTGCGATCGATTTATGAAAACTGCGAAACCATTGAAAGTAAAATTGTTGGCCTTCAAAAGCAGAAATTTTTACCAATCAATGGAATTGATATTTCTTTGCAGGCAACCAAAATGCGTATGGTCTCGTAGTAGTTAAAAAAAAGCTATATCTTTACAAAAACTACAGTTATGAGGAATCTATACATATTATTCGGTTTTGCTGGTCTCGCAGCGTTAAGTTCATGCACAGATCATGAAGTTATTCCACCACCAGTACCATTGGTTGATTTGAACTGTGAATGTGAGGCGGATATTGGAGATTCAACAGCGACCGTAACATATACAGATTCTTGTTATTATCAATCTTTCAAATCAATTGTTACAGAAGGTGTTTCAAACGCACGTTATATGACAAGTGTTGAGGACGAAGATGTACCTGGCGGATTAGAAATTGAAATTCGTTCGATTAATTGGACGGATGATGGAACTAATAACCCATCACTTGAAGAATGGAAAACATTCTTGAATGATAATGCTAATCCAAATTATTCAGATAATGCAGGACATATGGGTGTTGCTGTTAGATGGATTGATCCAAACGGACAAACTTGGGCAAGTGATACTACGGCATCTATTTGCCTTGAAAGCTTTGTTTTTAACACATTGATTCAAGAATCAGATACAACGGGTAAATACATGCAGTTTGATGCTACTTTCAACTGTACGTTATTGAACTCAAGTTATGGTACGCCAGATAGTTTGAAATGTTTAGAAAACGGACATGTTCGTTCTGCATTTAAGTTAGAATAAGACATAGATATTAAATGATATTACGGGAGGTTCTTTGAATCTCCCGTTTTTTTTTACTAATTTTAGCTAGATACAGATTAGGAAAAAACTATGGACGGAGTATTACGCATTGCTATAATTGGAGATTACAATTTTGCATATCATTCGCATAATGCTACTAATCAAGCATTGCAACACGCAGAGCAAGTGTTGGATCAGCCTATAAATTATTATTGGTTAAATGAGCGAGAGTGTACACAGCAGCTCAATAATTTTTATGAAACCTACGACGGTATTGTAATTGCCCCAGGTCCTTATCAAACTCCTTTCTTTTTTCAATCCATTATTAAAACTTTAATTGATAAAGACGTGCCTGTATTAGGTACTGGTGAATGCTTTAAGATTTTGGTTGAAACTTATTTTACTGGTTTGGGCTTAGATTTGAAGGCCGAGCGTGTCATCTCTGATAATTTAGTGGATGGTAATCAATTCACAGGTGTTACCTTGGATCGTTTCTCAGCCGAATTTAGCAAATTGTATTTGAATAGAGGGGTTGCAGAATATAGCTCCTCGCGCTATTCAATTTTACCACAATATTCAGAGTTGCTTACCAAAGATTTTGAGATTGGTGCGCGCAATCAATATTTTGACCCAGAAATATTGAAACATAAAGAGCATGCCTTTTTTCTATTTACCATGTTTTGCCCACAAATAGTTTCCAGTGCTGATATTCCACATCCTATTTTCACGTACTTCGTAAAGTGCGTACGTAGGTTATTGGATATTAAAGAAAGCGCAGTCTAATCAAAAAGGGAAACATTAATATTGGTTACTTGCTGTCGTTCTTGACATGAAGTTATGTAACCAAATATTTTTATTATGAATAGCAATCGAAAAAACGACAGGCATTCTCTTTCAAATTTATTAACTATTATTCTTCTCCTTTTAAGTGTTGGATTGTGGGGGCAGAATAAAGCGAATGTTCATTTTGAAGTTGATGTTGCAACTTTGTCAACACAGGAACAAGTGCAACTAACGAAGCTGTTTAAGTATGATTTAACGAATGCTGCAAGCATTCAATTGATTGGTCATACGGATGCGGATGGATCGGATGCTTATAATACGAATCTCTCTAAAAACAGAGTAGAGTTTGTGCGGAATCAACTGATTGAATTGGGTTGTCCAATAGATAAGATTACGATTGATTTTAAAGGTGAGAAAACTCCATTGAATTCAAATAAGAATGACTCAGATAAAGCGCAAAATCGTCGTGTTGAAATTCTATGGCAAAAACGAGAACCAATTGCGGCAAGTTCAATCCAAGATTTATATGATTTATTAGAACAGCAAAAGCAAACATTTTGCATTAATCCAATGCGCGATACGATTTTAAAATTAGATCAAGGAACTATAATTGTTGTTCCGGCGGGCTCATTTAACACAAAATCCAGAGGATGTGTTTTTTTAAAGACGAAGGAGATTTATAAGTATTCAGACATGTTAATGGAAAACCTCTCAACCACCTCAAATGGACGTTTGTTGGAATCGGCGGGTATGGTTTATACAGAAGCTAGCGATCAAGATGGAAACGCAATTTATTTAAAAAAGGGTGCCCAAATTACTATAATGATCCCAGCGGATACTTTAAGAGACGATATGGAATTGTTTACAGGAAATAGGGATTCAGAAACGAATCAAATAAATTGGACACAAGCTGGAAATGGATCTGATTTTTCAAAGTTCAACTTTGGACATGACATTGATTATTGCAATCCATATTATATTCCAGAGGAACCTGGCTGCGTGAAATGTGGTCTTTTTTGTCGTATTGGTAGAATCGGACGAACAATAAAAGGTGCTACAAATGACGATATAAAAGCTGAAAACAAAGAATTTAGAGATTGTCAAAAGTCCTTAAAAAAGAAACCTAAAATAGATTTTAGACAATATTCATATTCTTACGGCTGTGAAGATTTAATGAAGCAATATGGCGTTACCACCTACGAGGCCTTGAGGGATACATTATTGCGCTTACAAGAAGTGATGATGCAAGATGAATTTGAAAAATATGGTGTGACGTCATTAGAAGCCTATAATGATACACTTAATAAAATTCGAATAAAGGAGGCAAATGAACTGTTTGAAAAGCTTGGTGATAACATAGACAACGGAACGGGTACGACCCAAGACTTATTGTACTATGTTGCTCGCGTAAATACTATGGGTTGGATTAATTGTGATGCTTTTTCTAAATTCCCGGATGGGTTGAAGGTTACCATGCTCACCGGCGTGCCGCAGAATTCGGATTTTGATTGCAAGTTGGTGTTTCGAGATCGCAAATCAATAATGAGGCCGAGTATAATTGATAAGAAATTTTGTTTTGCAAAAATTCCGCCGGGCCGAAGGGTTTGGCTAATGGCTTTAAAATATGAGCAAGGACAAGCCTATATTAGTTTGCATAATACATTGACCCAGATAAAAGCACCTTCGTCAAAATTTCGCGCGGTAAGCATTGAAGAATTACGAGAAGAATTAAAAAAATTGGATCGTTAGAACCCTAATTTCCAATCAAGTTATTGTTGTTTCAAAACGAAAAGCGAATCAAGCCCTTCCGCAAAATCGGCATCTTGCATAACTTCTAGAATGCATTGTTGCATTGCTCGTCGAGCAAGTTTCGATAGGTGACGCGATAACGGAAGTATCGGTTTTATCTTTTCGTCTCCGTCGTCATATTCGTCATCAATTTCCACACGTCTTAAGTCAAAGTAAAAAGTTGCGTCAGCTGAATATTCGGCTTCGGCTAATTCACGATTCGGGTGAGCAAAAGCAGCACCTGATAGCGCTAAAACCGGAACCAACGACTCAGCTACTGGGTCATAATAATTATACGGCTCATTTTGAGCATTTTTTGCTGAACGATTACTTCTTACCTTCACATATTCATCAGGATTAGTGCTAGGTAATCCATTTCTGAATACTAAATGCACGAGTTCAAAATCATCAGCATTATACGCATTTGATGTATCTGCTAAAAATGCGATAACGGCATTCATTGCTGCGCGCGTTTCGGCTGCACCAAAATTGTCGTAATAACCAGCATCTACAAAATTACCAACTCCTGGAATTTTACCTGATGGGCAAACGATTGGGAAACGAGCATTCATTAATGCGCCAGAACTTAAGGGGATCGTTTTTCCAAGACTATCATTGGTACGCTTCAATAAATCCATGTTTTGGGGAATAAAGTCCTCTATTTGAACGGCACTCATTGTTGCATGGTCTCCAGATTGAACATGCGTTGTATGAAGTAAAAATAAAGGGTGATCAAATTTTAACTGTTGATTCTCATCATACCAAAACGATAAGAATTCACGTTTTAATGGATTGACAACCGGATTTTCACTCTCGTTTTTATCCCCTTTAAATGTTTCACCGAAGTAGATTGATAAGGCGTCTTCCCATCTTTGTTGCAAAAATTCTGACCGATCAAAAAATCGACCTGAGCCCACTATGCTTTGCCATGAATCCCGCCCAAATAATAAGCCAATATCTGTTGATACAAAATCTTTTTGGAACACGGCATTGGCCATAGAATCAACATTATGGATTTCATGCGCTGCTTCATTGTAGGCCACGTAAAAGGAATTACCAGTATTTCCACCAGATGCACCGCTCAATGAAAATATATGGTCATAATAATTTTCAACCTTACCTTCCATAGCATTATGTGCCATTAAGGTCCAAAAGGCTGCTCTTGATCCTCCACCTTCTGATGAAACAAATACAATAGGATAACTGTCCTTCTTGTAATTGTCAATTTCTGTTTTATGGTCTTTAAACCAAGCGGCAACATATTCTTTAATCGTGACACGGTTTTCAACTTTAATCTTAGGATTATCTTCTAATCGCACATCATGTAACGAACTTTCAGGTGCTAAAATCATTGATAAAATAACGCCAACAGTGACGATAAGAGTTAAAATTGGCAATTTATTTCTACCTCCAATAATGATGAGCATGTAAGCAAGAAAGGTATAAAAAACTAGGCCAGCTAATAATATTGACAAGCCATTAATCGGAATTAATAGCGGGAAAATATTAAAGAAAATAAAGAAGCTTAATGTGGCTATTGCACCCCAAAAGATGGCAAAGTTAATGCGGTTTTTACTTTTAATGAGACGTATTGATTTGAGGAGAATTTTTTCAATTTCAATTGAAGCGAATAGAAAATATAGGATTGAAATTGCACCACCAGATAAATATAAATAAGGTATTTTTTTAGGACTTTCTGTGCCATTCAATGTGGCAAGCACCACTGTAAACGCAAGAAGTATCGCGAGCAATGTCCATAGTATCCACTTTTTTTCTGTAATCAAATCTTTAATGACTAGGTAAAAAGAGACTTTTGCAAATGAATAACAAATAATCATCAATGACCAATAGAATATGGCGGTTCCAACAACAGCAAAAGGATCGTGATCGGTTTCAACATTTCTCAAGTACAAAATGAGAATAAAAAATGTTGGAATAAGAATGATGATTAAACCAATAAACTTTGGTAAAATCGCTCGAATATGATTGACTTCAGGGTCTTTATCCTGCAAGTGCATTTTAAAGTTTTGTGATAAAAAGTTAGGCCAATCAACCGCTTTAACATTAACAACGTACGAAAATCGCGTCCAATACCAATTGATTAATGCCAAAAGTAGTAGCAAAGAAAAGAAGACTGGAGGGCCTAGTTTTTTAGTTGAAAGCAACAATAGCAGTTCTTGCGCTTGTTCCATACCAATAAATAATCCCAGTAACACAATTGAAATAATAATTCCAATTCGATTCTCCAATAATTCGTGTGCCACTAAATCAAAAAAGATAAATACGCCCAATTTATTGCTAATCCATTTCTCCCATTTAGTGGGGAGATACTTCTTAATTATATTGGCAATAATGATTAAGGCAATTCCAAAAAGCAGCACTCCTCCAACTATTTTAACGAGTACTTTTGCCTCTCCGTAAAAGGTCATTTCTGTAAATAATACGGCAAGTAAGGCTGTGACGCATAATATAATTATGACGTTCTTTTTTGATGACTTAGGGTTCATAGCGATTAATTTAGGTATCACCTAAATTAACAATTAATTGAATCAATTGGTGAAAACGAGATGTTAACTACTTGAAAAATACAGCAGAGAAGGTCTGAAAAGCCTATGCTAATTCAATTAATACTTGTGCTTTTTCAACACTTATTCCAGTAGAAATCAGTATTTTTTTTATGGTGCAATCATGCTCAGCTTTTAGTACATTTTCCATTTTCATGGCTTCTAAAATTAGGATGCCATCACCTTTGGATACTGCGTCACCTTCTGCCACAATAATGTCAATGACTTTCCCTGGCATGGGTGCTTTAATATCTGTACTAATAGTATCTACTGAACGCTTAATCCCCATTTTATCCAAGACTAAATCTAAATTGTCTTTAAAGGCTAAATCATGAACGGCATGTTGGTGTCGAATTGTAATTGTTTTTAAAGCCAAATCAAATGAAATCAATTCTAACACAATTGATTTAGCGTTAGGTGAAGTGATTTCATAGACATCTTTGCCCAATTTGATAAGTTCCAAGTTGCTTAAGGCACTTTCCAAGTCAACTGTATGAATGGTATTCAACATATATTGCAAATTTTCTGACTCAAATCTACTTAAATTATTGCTAGTTTGAATTAGTTAGTTACCGATTTATTTGGCTTAATTACTAAATACACGCCTAAAAATATAAGTAAAGCCGCTAATACTTTGCCAACGGTTATATCCTGTGTATAATTCTCTAATCCGAATAACCAAAAAAGGTAAATGAAAAAAGCAGCCATAAGTGGTTGTAAATAAATATAGGTGCTGCCAACTGCAGGACTTACTCTTTTCATAGCGTAAACCATTAATAGATAAGGCAAAAAAGTAACACATATAACCACAAAAGTTAAGCGCAAAATGGCGTCTGTTGAAATACTCGTAAATTCAGTTGTAATCAATTCATTACTACTCATTGGCCAGCACAAGACATAAATTAAACCAAAGGTAAATACCCAAGTAACAACAGTTAATGGTTTGTATTTTGCCATAAGCGGTTTAACCAATACTAAATAGAGCGAATAAGAAGCTGCATTCATGAAAATAAACAAGTCTCCCAGTAAACTTGAATCACCGCCGAAGTTGCCTTGTAAGGTAAAAACTATAGAACCTGTAGCACCAACAATCAATCCCACAATTTTTAATTTATTCGGTTTTTCCTTTAGCAGAATTAAGGATAAAATAAACACCATGATAGGTGAGGTGGTCATAATCACCGAAGCATTAACAGGTGAAGTGCGCATTAAACCGTTAAAGAAAAAGAGTTGATTTATAGCCACGCCAAACAGTGCACAAAGCGCTAAAAGACCCAAATCTTTCTTTGAAACCTTTTCAAACTTTGTACTAAAAACTAACCAAAAAAGAATCGCTGCACCGCCTACACGTAGTAATATAAAGCCGTTTGGACCAATTACATTTGGCATTAATCCTTTGGCAACAACATAATTTGCCCCGTACATTAAATTAAGCACGAATAAGGCAATATGTGATTTAATGAGAGGGTGCATGAGTTTTTTAAGATTAAGTGCCTAAAAGGATTAGGCGCCTAGCGCTTCTGCAGCCGCGGCTACATTTTTTTTTGAATTACCCACAAAAATAGAATCACCTAAGATTAAAACCGGGCGACTCAAAAAAGTATATTCATCCAAGATGAATTGACGCATTTCAGCTTCAGAGACTTCACGTTCATGTAAACCCATTGCACGGAATTTCTGAGAGCGTTTAGAGAATAATGCAGCTGCGCTTCCGGCCATTTCAATCATTTGATCTACCTGTTCGCCCGTCATTTTTTCTACTTTGATATTTTGTAATTCAAAGCTATCATCCACATTCCATTCTTCCATGATGCGTTGACAAGTAGAACAGGACTTGAGGTAATATATTTTTTTCATATGCGCATTATAATTCAGTTTATATATCTAATAAAGAGAAACAAAAGCCTTGACCTCATATTCGATTTCAAACAAAAATTAAGTCAAATCGAATAGTAGAGGCCACTGATTGGTTCAAATCAAAAAGCATCCCTTTAAAAAGTCATCTCGCAGGTAAAAGCAGATAGCTGCTAGAATTCTGCGCGACCTGGAGTTCTAGGGAAAGGGATTACGTCTCTAATATTTGACATACCAGTGGTGAACATCACCATTCTTTCAAAACCTAAACCAAAACCAGAATGTGGTGCAGTTCCAAATTTACGCGAATCTAAATACCACCACATTTCCTCTTCAGGAATGTCGAATGCTTTGCATTTTTCAAGCAGTACTTCATAACGCTCTTCTCGTTGCGAACCACCAATAATTTCACCAATACCAGGGAATAAAATATCCATAGCACCTACCGTTTTACCGTCCTCATTCAAACGCATATAAAATGCTTTAAAAGAAGCTGGGTAATCACGAATAATTACGGGCTTTTTAAAATGTTTTTCAACTAAAAAACGCTCGTGTTCACTTTGTAAATCAGTTCCCCATTCAACCGGGTACTTGAATTTTTTCTTTTTATACGGTTTTGAATTGCGTAATAAATCAATCGCCTCAGTATAAGTAATGCGCTCAAAATCATTTTCAATAACAAACGTTAAACGTTCAATTAAAGACATTGGATTCCGATCAGCCATTGGCTTTTTAGAATCTTCTTTTAATTCACGGTCATTTAGAAACTGAATGTCATCTGCGCAATTGTCCATTACATATTGACAGATATAGCTCAGAAAATCTTCCGCCAAATCCATATTGTCTATGATGTCGTTAAACGCAACTTCAGGTTCGACCATCCAAAATTCTGCAAGATGTCTCGCAGTATTTGAATTTTCAGCTCTAAAAGTTGGTCCAAAAGTATAAACCTTACCTAAAGCCATTGCAGCCAGTTCAGCTTCTAATTGACCAGATACTGTTAAGTTAGTTTCCTTACCAAAAAAGTCTTGACTATAATCAACTTCACCATTTTCATCCAAAGGTGGATTTTTAGGATCTAAAGTTGAAACGCGGAACATTTCCCCGGCGCCTTCAGCATCAGAACCTGTGACAATTGGTGTTGCAATATGATAATAACCTTTATCATTAAAGTATTTATGTATGGCAAATGAAGTAGCATGTCTAATTCTGAAAACTGCTCCAAATAAATTTGTTCTAAAACGTAAATGGGCTTGTTCTCTTAAAACTTCAAGACTGTGTGCCTTTGGAGAAATAATAGTTTTCTTTACCTCTTCTGGGTCAGCATCACCTAAAATTTCAATACTTTCAACCGTTAAATCAAATTTTTGTCCAGCCCCTTGAGATTCCTCAAGTGTACCAATTATTGATACTGCAGCACCAACGTTTATTCTCTTCAACAAAGCTTCATCCGTATTTTCAAAATCAATTACGGCTTGTACAGTATTAATTGTTGACCCATCATTTAATTGGATAAAACGATTTTGTCGAAAACCCTTTACCCATCCTTTTACATTTACTTTGTCGCCAAAGCTTGCCTTAGCCAATAATTCTTTAATCTCTGTTCGTTGCATTTTGATTGATTTTGAAAAAAAGCAAATTTAAGGAAATTGGACGATAATTAACACCCTAAACCCTTTATTTATATGGCATATATTCGGGATTTATCAATTTATTGTATTGCTGATGAATTGCCCCGATCAAGATTTAAAGGGTTGAAATAAAAAAGGCTACCTTTATCTCTCCAATTAAACCAGTTATTATGACATCATTTTTCGGTTATCGTTTCCTCTTAATTGCAATGCTATTTGTAGCGCCAAGTGGCTTAACACAAGACGGATTAACAAATCCTTTTCCAATGACCAAAGTGGATCATTCTAGCACGACTTGGTTTCTAGAAATGAATGCTGACAATCCAAATGTGCTGGATGCTGAGGTTTATTTTGATACCTATTTCAATTTACATCCTACTGAAACAAGTCATCAAAAAAGACAATTTATTCGTTGGTTAGAAACCGCCCGATTAAGCATAGACGCTGAGGGAAATCATCTGGCTTATGAATTAGATCCAACAACAAGTTTTGGAGCAACAGGAATGGCAAAAACGTTTGGTTCATGGCGAATGCTAGGGCCAAATTTTGCCGAGGAAACAACTTGCGGAACTTCATCATCATTATCTGGTGGTTTTTGCGATCGTGTTTACATTAATCCATACAATACCGATAATCTATTTGCAGGTTTTTCTTATGGTGGGTTATGGGTGAGTAAAGATCAAGGAGCAACATGGTCCTTAACAGATGCAGAATATGGCAACGGAACAAACACCTATGCCAATAGAGATTATTATTACGGTGAAATTGAAGCCAGTATTTTAGATGATGCGCTGATATATGCCGCAACGGAATCTGGACTATTAAAAAGTATTAATGGCGGAGATGACTGGGATTTATGTCCAGAATTAAATCGGGATGTTGACCCATCTAAACGGCCATATTTTGTAGCGCTATCTTCTGCTGATGAGGACATAGTTTTATCCACTTTCGGAAGAAGTTTATACCGTTCTTTTGATGGCGGAGATTCTTGGACAGAAGTTTTTGACAATTCTGCTGGAGGAACTAATCACTATTGGGGTGCTCATTCGGTTAACTCTGAATTTGGGATTTACAACCGCGGGTTTAACTTTTTCGGATTAGAAAAAGATATGGATGATGCAAACGTGTATTATTTGGGTGCTTATAATGCGGCAAATGATCCTTGTATTTATAAATCAATTGACGGGGGATTGTCTTTTACACTTTTGGTTAATTTGGACATTGATTTAGGGAGAACTTTACCCAATATGATGGCTTTCCAAACTATTCCAGACAGTCCAGATCAATTGTATATTTATTCGCTTTTCACAACGGATTCTATTTATCGTTATGACCAAACGGGCGTATTAAATTCTAAAAACTGGGTTGGAAAAACAGAAGGTGTTAAAGTCAATCCATTAAACGAAGACAATATTTATACAGGATATTATTTTGCAAGTTCAGTCAATCGATCTTATGATGGTGGCTTAACTTATACCGACATGACCTCAGGTTATGGCGGTTGTCCAAAATATGTTCATCCAGATATTCGTTCGATAGATTGTATAGGAGATTTGGTGTTTATTGGTTCAGATGGTGGATTGGCCATTTCTACAGATGCCATGGAAAGCGTTCATACAATTGGAAGGGAAATCTCTGCCATAGATTTATGGGGTTTTTCAAGTTCTCCAAAATCTGATATTTTATCAGCTGGTTGCGATCATGGCCCAACAAAAATTAGAAGATTTGACGGTGATAATGGATGGATAAGTCGTGGTGGTGGAGATGCCAGCCGCACATCAGTGAATCAATCACATGATCAATTAATTTACTATAACCATGGTTATGGTAAGTTCAAAACAGAACTTGATGATGAAGGCAATTTTTTATATACACAATCGGTGAGCACAGCCTTTCGATTAAATACAATGGAATTTCACCCTAACCTATACCATACTTTTTATGGACACAATGCTTCAAAGGTTTATGTAAGTAGAGACAATTTTGAAACTGAAACGGAATTTCATGACTTTGGTGCAACAGTAAATGAGTTTAGAATAGCGCCGCAAGATAGCTCAAGGATGTATGTTTTGCATGGCAATAATACCGTTGAGAGATCTTTGGACGGTGGAGCATCTTGGACAGATATTACACCATCTGGGGTTGTCACAGAAGGGATCACGAATATTGTTGGCTTAACAGTTGGAGATAGTCCAAATGAATTGTGGTTGGCCTATGGTAATTATCAAAATGATGCTAAAGTAATTCATTCTGTTACAGGTGGTTTAGTTTGGTCGAATATTACCACGGCTTCATTACCGCTAACACCGGTTTCAGAAATTGCACACCAATTAGGAACAAACGGTGGCGTTTATTTGGCATTTTCAGGAAACTCAGGCGTTTGGTATAAGAACAATATAATGCCAGATTGGACATTGATTGGAACTGGACTTCCAACAATGGGTTATACAACAGGATTGTTTATTGTTCCACCAAAAGGGAAATTGAGAATGGGGAGCTCAAGAGGATCATGGGAGCATGATTTGCTTGAAGAAACTGAAGATCCAATTGCTAATTTTGCAGCATCTGCTACGCAGGTTTTATGTCCTGTAACACCAATTGAATATGTTCAAAACTGTGTGCACTCTTCTGGAGAAGCGACTTATTTATGGGAATTCCCTGGCGGTTATCCATCCGTATCTTCTGCAGAGAAGCCAAACGTTTATTATGCGACTCCAGGTTCATATCATGTTTCATTGACAGTTACAGATGAATTTGGAAACACAGATACGAAAACCATGACGGGCTTTATAACCATGTTGGACAATAGTTGTCCTGATACAGATGGGGATGGAATTGATGATTTTGATGAAGCTTCGAGTTGCACAAATTTGTTAGACGAAACGGTTTATATTGACGTGGCTGATTCAGTGTTAATAACTGACTTTGATGCTGGTGACGGCGTGTTCTATATTTCATTAGAATTTGGAAATAAATGTGATTCAACGTATGCAATGGGTGAATTTTCTGTGGATTTAGAGCAGAATAAAATTAATCCATGGGGATATCAGCACTTCGGTTCTGATTCATTTATTGATCCTTTAACAGAAAGCGATTCGGGAAAAGTGCAAACATCAACGTGGGATGAACCTGCACAAATAGCATTGAAATTGTTGGATGATCAATTATACTTGCATCACATTGCGAATGATTGCGATACTGGAGCTGTTCGTTTAACTTCAGGTTGCTGGTCTTCAATTGATGCTGATGGAGATGGAATTCCGAATAGTGAGGATTTAGATAGCGACAATGACGGCCTTCCAGATTTTACAGAAAATACGCCCTGTTATGAGCTCGTTGAAATTGGCGAAACGTTGTCAGATTTTGATTCTGTTCTAGTCCATACTTTTGATTCTGGAACATCCTTCATAAACATAAGTTTTACAGAAGCATGTGGAGGTGAACAGGCATCATTAATGGCGCATGTTAAAGCGGACTTGAATGAAATTTCAGTGATCGAATATCAACACTTTAATGGGGTAGAAAACGGATATACATATGAAGGAATAAATCAAGTGACTTCCATTTCTTCGGATGTAAGTAAACTTCGTTTTAAATTGATTGCAAACGATCTTTATGTGTATCAATTGACAACTGATTGTGCTGACGGTGTTGCAATTGATCCGTTTTGTTGGTCAAGCATTGATTATGATGGAGATGGTATTTCGAATTTTCTCGATTTAGATTCTGACGGAGATGGCTTAACGGATGAAAACGAGTCTAACTATTGTTATTATGAGTCGGGGACAAGCGCTTGGTTTAGTTCTGGGGATTCCACGTTAATTGCCGATTTGGCTGACATTCCAAGCACAACTGATCAGTATTATGTGAGTTTATTGGCCTATACCAATTGTTATGGCTTAACAACTACGCTTAATGGAGTTGTAGATGTAAATACACAACAAATTCATGCGTCATTTTTCGATCATTTTAGTGGGAATGATGGATTTAGTGGGAACGCTACGAGTAGCATTACATCTGACGCCTCATCATTTGCAAAAGTGAAGTATTCCTTAATTGGAACTGAGCTTTATTTACATCAAATTTCAAACGCTTGTGGTTCAGTTTTAAGATCAAACCCATCTTGCATTACACCTTTGGACACAATCTGCGAACCAGGGCATCCAAATTATCTGTATACAGGCGAGTTTGATGCTAGTGTAACCATTTGTGCAGGAGAAATCTATTTATTTGGGGACGTTGAATTAACGGAACCCGGAATTTATTCGAATAGTTTCACAAGTGAACACGGATGCGATTCAATGGTTACGTTAACGCTTGAAACAAACTCAATTTATGAAACATCCTTCGCCGAAGAAATTTGTGTTGGAGATACCTTAGATTTTGGAGCTTTGGCTTTAACAGAAGCTGGAACATATGTTGAAATATTTCCAACCATTCTAGGTTGTGATTCTACTGTCACTTTAGAATTAACGGTCCATGAAATTAATACTGACTTAAGTATTGAAGGTTGGATTATTACTGCAGAAGATTTGGTAGACGCCACCTACTCTTGGGTGGATTGTGATGATGCTTATGCACCAATTATCCCAATTGAGGATGGAATAACTTATACAGCAATTGACAATGGCAATTTTGCAGTTATTATTGAACAAGACGGTTGTGTCGATACCTCTGCCTGCATCACAATTAGTGATGCCGAGATTAATGAAAATACATTTGGTGCTAATATATCAATTCACCCCAATCCAACTAAAGACATAGTTCATGTTTTAATTGATGAACAATGGGATGAATTGATCTTGGAAATAATTGATATTACGGGTAAAATTGTCGTGAGAAAAACCATCTATTTTACTGAGGATATTATTGTAGACATGAGCGCCTATTCGTCAGGCGAATACATTTTAACCATTCAATCTGATGCTGGTAAAAAGCAGTTTACGATTATTAAAGAGTAGCACAGTTATTTAGGGACGGGTTTATAGGGGTAGGCTTTCCAATTCGCGTTAAAAATTTCACTCCCTTTTTGGTCAATAAACTGCTCATCAAAAGAACTGTCTTTTAAGGTGAATACGAACCAACCAGGGCAGCAGCCTGTCGGTGCGCTATCTTGGGTTAAAATAGTTGTGGAATCATAAATAATCATGCTGTCAATTAAGAAACCATCATAAAGGTTCCATAAGTCTGCATCAACATATCTCGCTTGCTCTAATTTCATCCAATCCACCGCTCCCAGTTAGGTTAAGAGAATCTAACACGGGATAAACTCCAAGGGTGCTTCTAAATGGATTTTCTGCAAAAATAGGTATCAAATCATCCGTGCAGCCAGGTTTGCAGGGCGTATTTTCACATGAAAAGCAAAATAGGATAAAAACTATAGCGTATAATTGTCTCATATATTGCTAATTATTCAGGTGTTAACAATTCAAAAAAGGAAGTCATTTCAACGCAATATTCTGCATTTTCAATTGGATATTTATTTTGACCATAGTCAGTTTTCTTTGTGGCTGTTGACATATCGATTATCCAATTCATATAGGATCCACGATTCATTTCGTGAATAAAAATATGAGATGGAAAATCTGGGTAAGTGCAAAATTGCATTGCTGGTCCATGGCTTGACGTGAATTCGAATTCAGCATAATTTTCTGAATGTAGCGCTTGAACTTCCATTGAAAATTCAACAGGGAAATCCAAAAATCCTTCCTGTTCAGTTGCGATAAGAACAATTGCGTATTTATCACCTATTTCAAATTCTATAACATGTCTCCGACTGATCCAATCCGCAACAGAAAACCCAATTAAACAGGTGAGTAAAACAATAAAGGCATATTTCGTAAAGTTTTTCGCTTTCTTTTCTTTCCCTTCTTTGCGTAACACCCAACGGAATCCTAAGATTACAATGGAAATAGGAAGACAGTAAAAAATTAGAACGAAGAGAAAGAATAACATTTATTTTGCGGCTTTTATTCCAATAAGTCACTCAAGTTAGGAACAATTGCATGAATGGCATCAATAACTACACCTATATCACCCATTGAAGCGGGTGCGTGATCTGCACAATGGTCAAAATAACCGTTATACACTTCAGCGCCAGATTCCTTAATCCTTAAGCTTTCGCCTGTACCGCCGTCACATGGTTCATCTGGAGTATTTTTTCCAGATGCAAGATTTGCCATATTAATAGTTTCAATTAATTCCGCAAATTGAGTAGCATCAATAGAATGATTTTCGGCAGCTAAAATATCTCCATAAGAATCTACGCTTATAGATACTTCAGAATTGTCAATGCTTATTGTGTAACTGCGGTGGTATTCTGGTGAGACAGATGCATCATTAAAAGCATATTCAATTTCAATCGGCTCTTCTTCGTTTAAAACTAAAGGTGGAGTGCCCGAACATGAGAATAAGAATCCGATAATAAAAACTGTGTAATATTTCATTGTGGTATTTGATTAAGTCATTCTAAAAATTCAAATTAGCATTTTAAGTATAAAATTTGTTTCTATACAACCGTTATTATTCCAGCAATTCTGCCAAATTAGGAACGAATGCTTTAATTGCTTCAACGACTTTTTCAATCTCCCCAAAAGTTGTAGGAATAGTAGTTCCTCCGCAATTATCAATCGTTCCCTTGTAAACTTGGATTTTTTCTTCTTTCATTATCAAACTTTCACCTGTACCGCCCGTACATCCTGGTTCTGCTTCAACTGAACCAGACACTAGTTCGGCGTTATTTATAGTCTCAATCAAATTATTAAAAGCTTCTTTTTTAACCTCATAATTTTCATCTGCCAATTTGTTTCCATATGATTTTACAACTATATGGGCATTAGTTGAGGTGATTGTAATATCATAACTTCTGTGGTAGCGTGGTGGAACAGATGAGTCACGAAAGGAATAGTGAATTGATAAATCTTTGTTTACATCTAGGTTAACAGAGTCTTCACATGACATAATAAAAGGAATTAATAACAATAAATAGTATTTCATTTAACTTCAGTTTAGTTAACATTTAAAAATACACATCATAAATGGAAAAACGAGGTGTTATGTATAATTACGCGTTGCAGAAAGTAAGGTATAATTACGTTTAAAATTTCGCTTTATATTAATTACATTTAAAAAATTATTTAACCTAATCTTTTAATTATGGCATTATACGCAGTAAAAAATCAATGGGGCGGAGCAAAAAAACCATGGAATGCATCAGGAACTTATGTTTTAGGATGTAGAAACGATCAAAACTTTACCCATATCAATATTTCATCAGAAGATGAAGGGAAAACTTTTTCAGGAACAATGGTTTATGATGGAGAAGGCCCAATTGGTTTTAAAGCAACACAAATAGCTGGAAGCAATTATAAAGTGGAAAATCAATGGGGTGGCGAAGACGCTGAATGGCATCCTGGAGGAAACTGGATAATTGGAGCAAGAACAGGACAGAATGTAATTCAATTAAGTATCGACAATGTTAATGGTTCATTAACTGGAACAATGACTTATGTTGGAGAAGGTCCAATTGGCTTTGAAGGTGCAAGAGAAACTGGAACAAGTTATACGGTTGAAAATCAATGGGGCGGTGATAACGCAGCATGGAATTTAGGTGGAACAATGCAGCTTGGAACAAGACCTGATCAAAAACCAGTGGCATTTGACATTACTTCTGAAGATGGAAAAGAATTTACCGGAACAATGACTTATGATGGTGAAGGTCCAATTGGATTTAAAGCAACGCTTGAAAACGGAAATAATTATGCTGTTGAGAACCAATGGGGTGGAAATGAGGCGCCTTGGAACGAAGCTGGCACAATGATCATTGGAACACGAGATGGTCAATATGCTACTGCATTAAATATTACATCAGATGATAATGGTGCAACATTTACTGGTACAATGAACTATACAGGTGAAGGCCCAATTGGTTTCAAAGCTGCCGTATCTGCTTGCGAGAATAACTTGAGCTAAAAAATATTTTTAAAATTAAAAGCCGCCGAATTCTTTAATTCGGCGGCTTTTTTTGGAAGAAACAATTCAATTAATCAGACAATTCCTCAGCCATTTCTGCCAAGCGAATAAACTCGGCTCTATATCCTTCAGCATCCTTACCTTTGGCTGATCGCGCTCTTGAAATAAGTGCTTCAAAACTTGCATCTGCTTTAAATTCAGAATCTCTTAAAAGTAAACCGAATTCGGCTATGGCACTCGCAAATTTAATGTCGATTGACGCTTCATTTAGTGGTGTTACTTTGTTGAGTAAAATTTGCTCAATGAGTTTTGATTTAGTCCCTTTTGGTTCTTTATATCTCAGTTTTACAGTTAAAATCTCATTCGAATTCCCATCATTAGGAGAAGTGTTTTGATATTTTAAAGGGTCAATATTAGAGACCGTTTCTTTTGAATTTGTGGGTATAATTTCATACAATGCGGTTACTGTATGTCCAGCTCCCAATTCTCCAGCATCCTTTTTGTCATCATTAAAATCATCATTTTCTAAAACGCGGTTTTCATAGCCAATTAAGCGATAGCCTTTCACATGTTTTGGATTAAATTCAACTTGAATTTTAACATCCTTGGCAATGGTAAATAAAGTTCCTCCAATTTCAGTAACTAACACTTTTTTGGCTTCAAAAATGTTGTCGATATAGGCATAGTTTCCATTGCCTTTATCGGCCAAACGTTCCATTTTAGAATCTTGGTAATTACCGGTTCCAAACCCTAGAACTGATAAGAAGATATCATCTTCGCGTTTGCGTTCAATTAATTTCTCCAATTCACTTTCGCTGGATGTGCCAACATTAAAATCACCATCCGAAGCTAGGATAACCCGATTGTTTCCGTTTTTCACAAAGTTCTTTTTCGCTATGGCATAAGCCAATTCAATTCCTTCCCCACCTGCAGTTGATCCACCAGCGGTTAATCCTTCCAAGGCGTCTTTTATGATCTTTTTTTTACTGCCTGCCGTCGACTCTAAAACAACTCCTGCTGCACCCGCATATACAACGACTGATATTTTGTCTTTGGGTCGTAATTGATCTACCAACAATTCAAAACCTGTTATCAATAAATCTAATTTATTTTCAGATTGCATAGAGCCGGAGACATCTATTAAAAACACCAAGTTACTTGCTGGAGCGTTTTCCATCTCTAGTTCTTTCCCTTTAAGACCAATTTTTACTAATTGATGTTCCTTATTCCATGCACATTCTGTGTATTCGGTATGAATAGAAAATGGTCTATCATCTGTTGGTTGTGCATAGTCGTAATGAAAATAGTTGATCATTTCTTCAATACGCACTGCATCAGCCGGGGGTAAATTGCCGGCAGTTATGAATCTACGTGTATTGCTATACGCAGCTTTGTCTACGTCAATACTAAAGGTAGAAAGCGGATCATTTTTCACTTTTTTGAATTTATTGGCTTCTATTTTTGAATAGGATTCGGTGTTTTGATTTTTGTAACCGCCATCTTGATCTGCTCTAGAACCCCTAATGTTAACGAGACCTCCAGTGACTGTGCTATAAACGCCAGATGCGCTGCGCACTGGCATGGATCGTATGTCTTCTCTGGTAACAACAATACAGTCAAGCGATTGGTATTCAGTTGCCATTTCAATATTCTGCATTGTTATGCGATCTGGGGCAACATAGATAGCTTTAATTATTTGCGTTTCATATCCAATAAATTGAATTCTAAGATCAAAGGTGTCACATTCAAGAGGTGAAAGTTTAAAAATACCATCAAAATCAGTTGACGCCCAATATAATTGAACACCTTCGGTTTGCTCTAATGTTACTTTAACAAAAGGAAGTGGTTCTCCCGTTTCTTGGTCGATAACTTTCCCTCTTATTTCGCCAAAGTTTTGTGTAAAACTTGTGAAGGAAATCAATAGGCTTAATACGATAATTAGTGCTTTCATAAACGATCTTTTTTAATGGATGCGTTTATGAATTGATTTCCATAAAACGGAATCCTTTATTTATTTTGTAGTTTTAATGAAATGCAAGTTGTATGTCTAGAGTTACAATATTACTGATTGTATCAATCCTTATTTCTTGTTCCGGTTCGCGTGAACTTGAAGGAACTTGGATTTCCGTATCAAATAAGTCAACACGTCAGCCGTCAATGATTTTTGCGCTAAATAAGAGAGTGACAACATTTAATAATGGCACATGCGAAACATTTTCCTCGGGATCTTATCCAAAAGTATCGAAAAGAACTTATGTTTTATATTCGGATAAAATAACTTATAATGAAGATCCTGATAATGTTGAGATTATTAAAAATTTGACAAAAGATACGATCCAAGTAATTGGTGATGAGAATGAGAAAAATAGCGTGGGTGCTTTCGCTGCTTGGGATACCAAGTTTATAGCCACATATTATAAACTGCCAACTGCTTTAAAGAATAAAGGCGATAATATTGATGTTTCTGGAAAAAGGTATGAGCTAAAATATGTTCTGAGTCGTGAAGTTATTGGAACGTTTGATTTCATAACTGACTCTACTTTATTAAGCAATGCCTTAGATCCTCGTAAGACTATGAATTTGAGATACGACCTAATTAAGCAGAATGGTTTTACAATTATTTTTATAGACTTCCTACCTCAAATGGTAATTAAAAAAGTTGGCGAAAGGAATATAATTGCAGTGAAATATGGTAAAGTTCCGCAAGAAGTTGAATTTATAGAAATTGAATAAATTAATAATATTTAACTGTAATTCCTTGTAATCATTTACCAAGCAATTCTCCTTTTTGGCGCACTTCCCATTTGATTTATTAAATTCGTAGCAATTAGATTTTGAACATGGCATTCGGTTTTTTAAAAAGGTGGAAATTTTGGAGACGTTTATTGATTTGGTCAATTATAGCGCCTATAGTCTTGTTTTTCACTGTAGTTGCAATTGCATATTGGAAACAAGACGCAATGGTACAGAAAATAATCACTGATTTAAACGACGATTTTGTTGGGGAAATTGAAATTGAGGATTCTCACATTAGTCCTTTTGAAAACTTCCCTTATATCTCTATTACCTTTGATCATGTGAAAATTTATGAGGATAAAGAAGACCATAAGGAACCGATTCTAAGCCTTGAAAACTTATACGCTGGCGTTGATTTTTGGTCTTTGATTTCAGGAAGTTACGATATAAAGGTGCTTGAGCTGAAAGAAGGATATATTCATGTTGTTCAACATACGGATGGAGAATTGAATATTGTAAAAGCCCTAACTTCTACTAAACCAATTGAAGAAGTTGAAGGAGATTTTAACATTCATCTAAAGTCCATTGAGTTGATTAATGTTGACATTTATAAAAAGAACGAAACCAACGGATTGATTGTAGAATCATTTGTTGATCACGCAGAATTATCTTTTAAAACGAATGAAGATTATGTTTTGGGAGCGATTGACGCCCAAATGGAAATTAACATCATAAAAGATGGAGACACGACTTTTTTCAAACACAAGCACCTCAATATAAACAGTGAAATTGAGTATATTAAAGAGACTGAAATGTTGGCCATTAGTCCTTCTGAATTGGAGTTGGAGCATAGTACGTTTTATGGTGAAGGTTCAATTGATATCAAAAATGATTTTGATATTAATGTGAATTTATATGGTAATAAGAAAAATTTTGAACTTTTTATGGCTTTAGCTCCTGAGGAGCTTCATTCAACACTTGCCATTTATGATAACTCAGGTGATATTGAATTTGACGTGAACATAACAGGAAAAGCAGTAAACGGAAATACGCCGGATATTTATGCCGTTTTTAGTTGTAAGAATGCTCATTTCGAAAATAATTTATCGCACAAAAAGCTGGATCAACTCAATTTTTCAGGCTATTATACCAATAATGGCTTGCCTGGTTTAGAGAATATGGAGTTCAAATTAAGTGATTTTACCGCACGGCCAGAAGCTGGGATTTTCACAGCAAATTTATTTGTCAAAGACTTTGAATCGCCAAATATTGAAATGTCGCTTGATTCAGATTTCGATTTGGAATTTCTAACCTCTTTTATTAATGTTACAAGCTTTGAAGAATTACATGGTGGGATTCAAATGCACATGAAATTTCATGATATTATTGACCTATCCAATCCAGAGCGCTCGATAGAAAGATTAAATGAAGCTTATTATTCAGAAATATTAATTGAAGATCTTGGCTTTAAGACAGCCGATTTTCATTTACCTATTTCAAACATTAATACCAGAATTGTGCTTGAAGGACATAAGGCGCAAATTGAATACTTTTCTGGTAATATTGGCAATTCGGACATTAATATTGCGGGAAGTATTTCTGACTTACCAGCAATTCTACATCATAATGATAAGGAGGTTATCGCAGATTTGGTCGTGAATTCCAGACTCTTAGATATAACAGAAATGACAACTACGGGCGACCCAAAATCTAAACCTGTAGATGAAAAAATTGATGACTTTCGAATGAAATTGAAATTCATATCAACCGCTCGTAATTTTACGGAGTCTGTTAACTTGCCTGTTGGCGAATTTTTTATAGAAGACTTATATGCTAAATTGGAGCATTATCCGCACACCCTTCACGATTTTCATGCAGATATTTTTGTAGACGATTCCAATTTTAGAATTATTGATTTCTCTGGTGAAATAGATGAATCCGATTTTCATTTCATTGGTCAATTGTTAGATTATGAAAGATGGTTAGAGGAGCATCCTAAAGGCGATACTAAGATTGATTTTGATTTGACTTCTAAGCAGCTACATCTAGAAGATATGTTTTCGTATAAAGGAGAAAATTATGTTCCGGAAGATTATCGACACGAGGTTATAGATGATTTAAAGCTGCACGGATCGGTTGAATTACATTTTAATGATGGATTACAATCAACCGATTTTAGGTTGACAGAAGTTGCTGGTAAAATGGAAATTCATCCAATGAAATTTGAAGACTTTGATGGCCGTGTTCATATAGAAAATGAACATTTGGTAATAGAAGAACTAGCTGGAAAAATTGGACGTTCCACGTTTAGCATGGACATGAACTACTATTTTGGTGATGATGAGGCGATTCGTAAAAGGGATAATCATTTTGGAATAAGGGCAGCCCGTTTAGATTTTGATGAACTATTTAATTATAACACGCCACCAGGCGAATTGGCAGAATCTCCTGATGAACACGAGGATGTATTTAATATTTATGAACTTCCGTTTTCTACAATGACTTTTGATCTGGATATCGATCGAATGAACTATCACCGTTATTTGCTGGATGATTTGCATGCGCGAGTTCGAACAACACCAGAACATTATATTTATATCGATACCATGCGCATGAAAACGGCAGGTGGGCGCCTTTTATTAGGCGGTTATTTCAATGGATCGGATAAGGATAAAATATATTTCAGTCCTAATTTAAAGTTAATAGGTGTGGATATAGATAAACTACTGTTTAAATTCGAAAACTTTGGACAAGACCATTTGGTCTCTGAAAATTTGCATGGTGAAATTACCGCAACCATCACAGGGAAAGTACATATGCATGCCGATTTTGTTCCAATATTAGATGATTCAGAAGTGCATATGGATGTTCAAATTTTGAACGGTACTTTAGTCGATTTTGCCCCAATTGTTGAGTTGAAGGATTATTTTGTCGATAAAAATGTCAACAAAGTAAAATTTGATTCTCTTATAAATCATATTGATTTTACCAACGGAACAATTGGCATTCCTGAAATGGCGATCAATTCTTCACTCGGTTATATGATCATTTCTGGAACGCAAGACATGGAATATAATATGGAGTATTATATCCGTGTTCCTTTATCACTTGTAGCAGGTACAGGATTTAAGAAATTATTCGGGAAGAATAAAGAAGAAGTCGATCCGGATCAAGTAGATGAAATTGAATATGCCGACGCTGATAAAAAGCGCGGTTTTGTGAATATTCGAATTGTAGGTGATGCAGAAGATTATAAGGTCACTTTAGGCAAGGATAAAAGGAAAGGTTAAGAACCATTGTTTCTAAAAGGAGCTTCGCAGTGATTTTTAATCCTGTGACAGCCCGACTTTTATGTCTTGCATAAACTTCACGCAAAACGGTCAAGAATTACATATCAAATAAGTTATGAGCAGGATTGCAAATGACTATTCAGCTCATGCACGCATAACTTCACAAGCAAAAACAGGCGCCAATTACGCAAACAACTTTTTCCAGAAACTAGCAATCAATCCACTGCAAATAATAAAGGCGATTAAGAAATAAAGGGCTTGCGTTGGATCACCTAATAAATAATTACCTAAACTAAATAGTGCCGAATATATGGCAATACATCCAAAGAAGATACTCAATACTTTATATCCCATATTTTTGAATTTCGATTCACTTTCAAAAGCACGTTTTTCATAATCTGGATTGAGATACTTTTCGTCCTGTGTTAGCAATGTTACAAGCACCCATGCAACGGTAGTTATTCCTACGCCAAACAATAATTGGGCGGCTCCACTTACTTCAAACCCAAATTTATTCCCAATAAAAAAGAAAATGGCAATGAGAAAAGAAACCGACATAGCCGTTATTTCACTATAAGGGTTAATTGCTTTCCAGAACCAGCGCATAATGAATAGTAAACCTGTACCCGCACCAATTGTTAGAATCAAATCAAAGGCTTCTTTCGCTTCTTCCAATACAAAGGATAGAGCTGCTGCTAATAACATCATTAAGGCTGTTGAAATACGACCTACTAAAACCAATTTTTTTTCAGATGCCCCTTTATCGACAAAACGTTTGTAAAAATCATTAACCACATAAGATGATCCCCAATTTAAATGCGTTGATATGGTAGACATAAATGCAGAAATTAATGAAGCCAATACTAAACCTAAAAGACCAGCTGGCAGGAAAGTCAACATAGCTGGGTAGGCTAAATCATCTTGGTATAAACTTGCATTTAAGCCAGGAAATTGTGCCTTCATGTCTGCAATTTCAGGAAACAATATAATAGAAGCCAAGGCAATAATTATCCAAGGCCATGGGCGTAAGGCGTAATGAGCAAAATTAAAGAATAGCGTTGCAGCGGTAGCGTGTTTTTCGTCTTTAGCTGCCAGCATCCTTTGTGCAATGTATCCGCCGCCGCCAGGCTCTGCACCGGGATACCATACACTCCACCATTGCACAGCCAATGGAATAATCAATAATGCTACCCAAGTGTCCCAACTATCTGTTGAGGTTGGAAGAAAATTGATTTTCTCTTGAACCGCCTCGTTGCTTAATAAACCTTCCATTCCGCCAATTTCTGGCATATCTATAATAAAATAAGCAGCCCAAATTGAGCCCACCATGGCAATTATGAATTGAAAAAAATCGGTGAGTATTACACCTTTTAAACCTCCTAATAAAGAATATAACACGGTTATTACACCCGTTATTAAAAGTGTTTGCCATGGTTCAATTCCAAGCATGACATGTCCAATTTTGACACCCGCTAAACATACAGTGGCCATAACAACAACATTGAAAAATACACCTAAATAAAGGGCTCTAAATCCTCTTAAAAAAGCGGCGGCCTTACCTTTATAACGAATTTCATAATATTCCAAATCGGTAGAGATGCCGAGTTTACGCCAAAGTTTAGCATAAATAAAAACGGTCACCATTCCAGTTAATAAAAAGGCCCACCAAACCCAATTTCCTGCAATCCCATCCTTACGAACAATACCCGCAACTAAATTGGGCGTATCGGCAGCAAAGGTTGTGGCAACCATTGAAACACCTAAAAGCCACCATGGCATATTACGACCCGAAAGGAAAAATTCTGAGGTATTTTTACCTGCTTTTTTAGCAACCACAACTCCAATTAAGAGTGTAATAGCAAAAAATGCAAAAATGATGACAAGATCAAGCGTGCTGAGTTCCATAGGATGGTGTAATTTAACGTTGCAATAATATAATAATTTGATACAGGAAAACGCTTCTCATCCGTTTTTAATCTTTAATGTGATGTTAGTATCTTTGTTGAGGTTTTGAATTAAACCCGAATTGTAAATAAAACGGAAAATGAAAAAGTTAGGTATAACGCTTGCTGCAGTCCTATTATTGATTGTTTCACCCGTCCGCCGTATGCTCACAAATGTTCCCTTTCATGTTTCGGTTGGAAATAGAAATTATTGCTGGAAAATAGGGCATTACTTCAACGGTTTTATGGTCTTTCTTATAATGGGATGTAATTCCTGTGTAGATATTAAAACAAGTACCGAAGATGAAATAGAATCAAATTTCATCTCTGAGGTTATCTTTCAAAATGAACGCCCACTTGACCTTAATAGATTGTTACCATTACTAAAAAGTTATTCTTTTAATGAATCAGAAAAATTTACAAAATCTTTATATGCAGATACGCTGTCTGTCATGTCTCGACCTGAGATAGAGGCTATATTTAAACCCTCGAGCAATTATTTTTTTTACGAATATGAAAATTGTCATTTTAGGAGTTTTGAGGATTCATTAGCCAACTTTATATCCTTTACGTCAATCTGCTATTCGGAATTTGATGCATTTGAAATTTATCTCGTAACATGCGATTATTCGGGCAATGTTATCGACCAAGATAGGGTGGGAGGATATAGTCATGGGTCAGATAGTTATGGAACTGGGGAAATTTGGGAATTGAATATAGAGGTTACTAAGGACAATCCGTTTGAGTATAATATGTATTGTACCGAAACTATTCCGTATCATAAGGAAGAGGGCAAAGAACTAACTTATCGGGATTGTGAATATCGCTTGTTTATTGATT
Organism: Crocinitomix sp.; assembly: GCA_047623705.1. Classification (GTDB taxonomy): domain Bacteria; phylum Bacteroidota; class Bacteroidia; order Flavobacteriales_D; family Crocinitomicaceae; genus Crocinitomix. The sequence goes on along the minus strand of JBLHOW010000006.1, from coordinate 69,809 downwards.
CTTTTGGAAAAATGGACTGGGTTGAAATCAGTGATTGGAAGGATTTACCGTCATTTAGTGTTACATTAATAGAATAATTTCACGCTAGCTAGTAATTTTTAATCCTAAGCCAATTGTTTGTATCTTGGCAACCCAGAACAAACACATAAATCGGTCATTATGAAAAAAATAGGCATTTCTCTTCTCGTTATACTCGCTACAGTTCAATTAAACGCGCAGGACTTTATAATTACTGACCCTATTCAGGTTGCAGAAAGTAGTGGAAATCATCATCCACAAGTTGAGTTGATTGAACCAGGTAGAGTAGGAGTAACCTGGACAAGTAATGGGACAAAAGACGTTTACTTTTCCAAACATAACGGGACGGACGGTTTTGATGATCCAGTTCAATTAAATCCTGATGGTTTAGATGTACAATCATATGACTGGAGCGGTCCTGATCTTGCAGTAGAAGGTGACAATGTTTATGTTGTATTTCGATCTTCTGGATACGAAACTGGCCATATTTATGTAGTGAAATCTACAGATAAAGGCGCAACTTTTGGTGATACCGTGCGTGTAGATTGGTTAGAAGAAGGCTATGCTCAATATCCCGATTTGGCGGTTTTAAATGATACGGTTTACGTTACATTTATGAATCATGAGGATGGCGGTGCGAATCCTTCTTATGATGTAGCACGGTCGGTTGATGGTGGTTTGACTTTTGAAGCAGATGTTTTAGCGGCAGCTTTAATTCCAGGCGAATCATGCGATTGTTGCCAGCCCGAAATACTTGTAAATGACGAATTTGTGATTGTATTTTTTAGAAATAATAACGAAAACATCAGAGATATAAAAGCCGTAACATCAATAGATCGCGCTGCCAGTTTTACAGAGTGGATTTCATTGGATGACCACAACTGGTATATTGAAGCTTGTCCATCAACTGGTCCAGATGCTCGTTTTATTGAGGAATCTAAAATTGTATCGGCCTATAAATCTGAAGTTAGTGGGGAAGGCAAAGTATTTTTAAATGTTTACGATTTGGAAGCGGGTGCTTCTACTGATTTGGTTGAAATTTATGGAACAACAGGAACGTCCGGTAATTTAAACTACCCGCAGGTTTGTTATGATGATGGTATAATTGGTGTGGTTTGGGAAGATGGAGGAGATGGGACATCTCAGGATGTTTTTTTCAATCAATCAACCTCCGCAAGTATTGATTTTAACCCAGACAACGCTATAAATTTAACAGCATTAATGGGTGTACAATCTAAACCAGACATTACTTTGGAAAATGGTGTTTATCATGTTGTTTATGCAGATGCTGTTGATTATTCGGTTTACTATTTACAGATTGGTGAGACCAATGCCATTGATGAATTAGAGACTGATTTAGATGCTTATATTTCTTCAAACAAGGATCAGATTATTATCACTTATAGTGAAACGAAAGCGGCACAGATGGTAATCACAGATTTAAATGGGCGAATAATTTTGCAACAATTAATTACAGATCAAGAAACTATTGTTAGAACCGCCGAATGGGAGAATGGTGTTTATTTTATACAACTGAATTCGGGAGATCGAAGTTTAGTGAAAAAAGTAATCCGATAGTTAATTTCAAAGTTGAAGCTTTCCACTTGCTATTTTTTGTCCTGTTTTAGTGTCAATTGCTTCGTAAAGATAAATTCCTTTAATTGATGGAGTATCAAATTCGGTATGGGCTTCTGTTATTTGGTAATATTGAATTTTCTGCCCACTAACCGTGTATAAATTCAATAGGAGATTATTGGCATACCCTTGCATTGTCAAGGTTATTGAATTTGAATTACTATGCGTAATTATCGAAAAAAGATCAATTTCATTCTGACTGTCTATATCTAATTGACCCGTTAAGTAGATTCTTGCATGAGCGGTATCCGTGCAGCCGTTTTTATTAATCGCAATCATAGTTGCCGTATAATCTCCACCGTAAGCGTAATTGTAGGTTGTAAATTCTCCGACTTCATCTTCATAAGCTATCCAAGGTTCAAAACCCTGCGGACGAAATATGAACGACGTATCAAAAAACGGGGGGCCAACAATTGGTACTCCTTCAGTTTGAAATGAAACATTTACGGGAGCTTCACCAACATAGGCCCATTCTAAGTGATCCAATTCGGCGGAAACTACAAGGAACTCTGCAATGGGATTGATAGAGTCTAAGCAAATTGTATCTCGGGCTATTGTGCCTTCCATATCAGTCACCTTAATTTCATAACAGCCAATATTTAATCCTCCCCAAGTGTTAGCCGTATGTGTTATTCCCGTTGTTAAATTGGTCCATTCATAAGTGTAGTCTGGTGCACCACCTGAGGCAATTCCATAAACTACTCCATTTCCATTTTGATAACCATAAAGCCGACAAAAAGCATCTTCTCCTCCGGCAATTACAGATAGGTCTTGCGCAATAGTAGTTGTAGAAACTAAGAAAATTAGAATTGAAAATAGTCTCGTCATAGCATGAAAGGGTTTAACAGAAAGACTGACTTTTACAAAACAAAGTTGCATTAACTAGGTTGAAACATTATTCTGAGCGCTAATTGGCTTAGGCAAATCTTTCTCATCTAACATGTCCCTTAAGTTGATTTCAATTCCGCGAGACATGGATGTTATAGGGATATCGTTTCCAGTTCCTTCGAAAGGGTTTTCGCTATAATCACCAATCTTTTCTAGGGTAAAGTATACCCATGAAACTATCATACACGCTGGAATAGTTAACCAGATGAAATTTGGATTGATTGTAGCGGCATATTCAGAAAATACCGATAACATTCCGAAGGGTAAAATATAGATAAAAAGCATTACAAAATAGTAACTCATAGTGGCATACTGCCTTGGTAATGGAAAGTTTTTAATCCGTTCTGATTTTCCTTGAAGTGTGTAAAACTCATTCAATAATTGACTCATCTCCATATGCCTAAAATCATCTAGTAAATGAGAAGCATGCAGTCGCCTTAAATCAGAGGATTGTAATTTAATAATATGTGCGGCGGGATTAGGTCTTGAGAGCGTATCCTTTTTTTCTTCTGCCGATAAAAATGGATTGATTTCTTCTGCAAGATCTTCTTTATGCTCGACAGTCATATGAAAACGTTCACGAAATTTAATTTGATCTTTATGTTTGTGATGTTCCCAAGGTTTTTCACTACGTAATTGATAACGGAGTGCGGTTAACCAAGCAATATGTCGATAAATTAAGCGCTTATGAATCGCTTTAATCTCAGTCTCTTCCAATCCAGTTTCACGAAAATGATTTGTAACAAAGTCTATTGAACCAATACCCCATGATCTGCTGCTGTTAACAATGCCGCCCCAAATCTTTCTAGCCTCCCATAATCGATCGTAAGCATTATTATTTTTGAAACCCAAGTTAAAGGCAACAATGGTTCCTACTAATGAGATTGGCAGCGTAGGAATTGTCAGCCAATCCCAGCCTAAGAAATAATAAAGGCTTACGGGGTAAGTAGACACAATAAAGTAAAAAATAATGTCTTTACGCGTCCATATTAACATGGAGCGTAAGGATATTCTTCTTTGTATAAACATATTTTATTTAAATATTAGAGATAAATAACACCGCAAACTGCAGCAACAATAATTAAAGCGCTTAAAACAATAGTTAGCATTAACTTTTTTTGATTTTGCGCTTTCATTTTTTCACGAACCTGCTCTAAATGCTCGGGGCTTGATTCTTTGAATTTTAATCCTGCATCCTCTTCACTCCCAATTGCAGTGTTTTCGGAACTTTCTTTTAACGATCTTTTATTTCGCGAGCCTTTCTGTTTATTGACTTTTCTCACCATTTCTGATGCAGGTCCAAATCCTATTGCCATAAGTTGAAGTGTTTTAACAATAAAAATACATTTTTTTAATTAATACCATTCACTCTTGAATTGTGCTTAGAAAAGGAAAAACATTTAAATAAGCACTAGTAGTTATTTATTATTCTTTAAAACTCTTACGGCGATTAACTTTGCTTATCATAGTGTTGTTGAGCAACGTCTCAACAGGTATTGCCCAAAACGATCGCAGTGAAGATTTAGCCTGTTCTACAAAATTACAAAAGCATTTACAAATTCTTGTGCTCGTGATGCGTTCTCATAATTACCTTTTGCTGTAATTGAAAAGCGCACCATTTTATCTTGAAAACCAAATGAAATCAAATCGCCTAAATAAGTTCTTTCATTCATTTCATAGCGATAACAACTTGCATAGCCGTATACACCGTCCTCAGTTTGTAGTTCATATGCATCCTTCACTTCACTTCCAAAATTTGAAATGAACTTTTCATGAATGTATTTTGTGAAACCCGCATCAATTTTATCCGCTCCTAATTTCTCATAATCCTCAACCGCTATTTCATATATCACACCATCAACTAAGGTGCGTACGGTGTAAGAATCATGGTCATCTTTTTCATACCTTTCAAAATTAGGTGTTTCTGAAAAAGAATAATTAAAGCGGTTTTCCCAACTAAATGTATTAAAGTTTAAAGGTGCAGTATCTGGTTTTCTATTGACTCCATCAAATGGCGTGTAGCTTTTTTTGTGACTTTCAACAATAGAATCTGATTCGGTGCGCAAATCTTCCATCAAAGCGGCAAATTCATCTAAAGCCTCTGCAGCCTCGTTATTTTCCGTGATCTCAGCAGGTTCTTCTACTTGCGGATTATTGTTTACGGGCGTTTCCGTTGAATTTTGGCAGGAAACGATTAGGAGGATTGAAACGAGTGCTAAATATTTCATAATGCGTAAAGATAATAGTTTACAATTGAATATGAATATGGTCATCATGTCGGACGGCACCACAACCATGGAAGCGAATTTTATCTGAACGTAAATTCATTCGTTTTTTGAGGTGAGGTTCGATAAAAATTTTTCCAATGGACTGATGTTGGCAAAGTATTTCTAGCATTCGCTTTGTGCGTTCCTGATCAAAAGTGTAAGCTGATTTATTCCATTGTGGTACAACAGATCCTAAAATACTGTATTGCCAATAACCATGGTTTGAACAAAAGGCAGGTTTGTTTTCTTCTAAAGGTCGTGGTTCTTCAAATACACCGTAACCAGTAAAAGATGGTGCTGCATCATTCAAAGCTTCGTTGCTTTCTGTTTTTCTATAGAAAAACGCTAAGTCTAACTTTTTACCATCATTATGACTTAAGTGTGGTAATAAAGGAAACTTATTAATGAAAGGAAAATTAGCATCCAAGTAGGCAAGGGTTGTACCTGGATAGGTTTTATTCATTTCTGCTGCAGCTTCAAGTGTCGCATTCAAAAGTTCTTCCCTCACATAATGCCGATTTAACAAACATGTCATAATATTTAGCGGTTGTAAATTAGCATGATTTATGGGTAAAGGAACGCGTCCAAATGGTCGTGCAAGCAGTGGTACTATGAATAAACAAATCAACAAATAGAAGATCAAAAATGAACCTGCTTTAATCCCATTTCTATAAATGCTCCGGGCAGTCTTTAAACGCTCAATTTTATTTATAAGTCTTTTCCAAATGAGCAAAAAGAGCAGTAAAATTAATCCACCCACTTGGGTTAAAGCGGTGAGAAATAGAAACAATAAAATGAGGCCAATGATGCGTAAAGCTTTTTTGAATAGTTGCATTTACTTATTGGGTTTACGGTTTTTCCATACAGAGTATATCAGCAATAGTCCAAGTCCAATAGAAACAAAAATCATCCAATCGGTAGAACTTTTACGGTGACTTAAAGTGCGCATCAACAAAAGAAAAAGGATGGAAATTAACAGCATAAACTGCTGCCCCAAGGCATAGAATCGCCGTGCATCTTTGTTCCGCACTTGCACTTCTAATTTACCATTATTAGCTTTATTCAAAAATTCATTTAATTCTGTGGGCAATTGAATTAATGCAGCAAATTGTTGTTTAACAGTATCAATAATGATTGATTTTAAACCGCCTTTACTCAATACCATTTTTTTCAAATAAGGCTTCACCGTTTCCATAGGATTATATTCAGGAGCAATGGTGGCACTTATGCCATGAATGAGAATAATAGCTCGCTCTAATAAAATCCAATCTTTAGGCACTTGAATGGTTGTTGCGAGTTCTTTAATGCCAATTTCTTTCCGCAATTTATCTAAACTACTGCCTTTTATGTCGTCAATTGAAACGTCTTTAAAGTTGAGGTTATCAATTTTAATTTCGTTTTGAACAAAAGTTGTGAGCGCTTCAACTAATTTACCCGCCACGTCTTTCGAATCAGAATCATTCCCCAAAAAGCCCATTTTTTGTAGAGATTTGATGATTTTGGAGGTGTCTTTTCGGATGATATGCTGAATTAAAAGCGGAATTTCTTTGCGCATTTCATCATTCAATTGTGCGGTTGCTCCAAAGTCTAATAGTATAATTTCACCCTTATCATTGACCAAAATATTACCAGGATGAGGGTCCGCATGATAAAAGCCATCATCCAAAATCATTTTACAAAAGGCCGTTATTAACCGTTCTGAAATTTCTTTCGGATCAATATTCCATTCAGCTAATTTTTCAACATTGGTAATTTTAACGCCCTCATAAAAGTCGCACACGATTATTTTTGACGAAGAATACTCACTGTAGACTTTAGGCACAATAATCCCTGAGAAATCAGATAAATTAACGGCAATCCTTTGCATGGACTCAGCTTCGAGTGTATAATTCAACTCTTCTTCAACCATTAATCTTACCTGTTTGTAGACATGATCAATACCTTTAATTTTCAAGAAAAAAGAAAGACGCTTTACCAATTTTTCGATAATATCGAGATCCAATTCTGCCAAGGCTTCAATATCATCATGTTGAACTTTAACAGCAACTTGTTCGCCTGTTTTTAGTTGAGCTTTATAGACCTGACCAATAGATGCGGAAGCAATCGGAGTCTTATCAAAGGCTGAAAAAAGAGAAGAGGTGGTTTCACCCAAATCATGTTGAATTGTTTTTTCAGTTTCCTCAAATGGACTTGCAGGAGCTTGATCTTGTAAAGATTCTAAGATATTGGCATAAGCATCAGGCAAAATGGTAGACATCACTGAAAGTAATTGCCCAACTTTTGTAAAAAGCCCCTTTAATTCAATAATAGCCGTTTTAATTTGAAGAGCATTTTTTTCGTGTAAGGCATTGATTCGATTCTCGTAATAACGTTTTCCAAAAATGCGTTTGGCAACATAAAGCCGCACATAGCTCCACATAATTCGATTTGCTAATCGGTAGGCTTTTCGCGCTCTTTTTTTCGGAGTTATTTTATCCATTACAAATCCAATTAATGATCAATATATCAAAGGTATAAAGTCTTCAATCATAACGGAAATTTAGCGGGTTTATTTTTACTTTGTAATTTCTAAACCAAAAAGAGTTCTAATGCTCAAATCAAATTCTGACGCACCGCAAAAACCGCTAATTCTGCTGCATTTTTTGTGCCTGTTTTCGCCAAAAATTGCTTCCGATATCCTTTAATCGATTTGGGACTAAGAAAGAGGTCGTCTGCTATTTCTTTAGTTGTATTTTCTTGACAAATCAAATTAGATTAAACAGAACCTTTATTAAAATAATTATCCTGTCTTGGTTAAAACTAAGGCAGGATTTTTTTTGTTCATTTAAAGTGTTTTCAGATGTGATCTACAGTCATAAAAGCATTAATTTAATTCCTGCCAAGGTCATTGAATTTAATTTTTGTTTTCCTAAATCTACTGTTTGGTTATAGTTGACCGTATTTGAAATTCCAATTTCCAACCATTTTGTTATTGGCACACCCAATCTGATTTGATTTTGAATTCCGTAGGATTGCGAGTCGTTTAAAGCTCTAAATGCATGTGCTTCCCAATATATGTTCAAATACTCTTTAAACATAGTAGCATTTGCTTGAATAAAGGTATTCAATACTAGACCGCTCTGTCTTTGACTCAGTGAATAATCAAAATTCATATACCCCACAATTATATTCGCATGAAGGAAGTTTTTAGGTGACTTTTGGACAATATTAATTCCCCCTCCTAATCCGCTAAGAAATGAATATTTGATTCCGAATGATTTCGCAAACCCGTAATACGTCATTATTAAAGGATAAACTCTCTTCCTATGATGGTATTTGAAAATGCCGTAACTCCAAAAATCATTGATGACATTAAAATCATTGACTTTGACATATTGATAGCTCGCGTTTGTAGAAAACTCAAACTTTGAATTGCTAATTCGAGCATTCAAGATCAAATTTGAACCAAATTGCTTCAGGTTTCCAGTTTGTACCATTATTTGACCATCCAAAAACGCATGGAATTTCAACGAGTCTTTTGCACTAAATGCAGTAACAGATGCAAATAGAAAATATATAAAAAGGAGCCGCATTATAAACTTATTACTATTTGTTTCATTATTTTATTTTTTTATTTGATGAAACAAAGGTCAGGAAGTAATGTGTTTATTGAAAGGTAATAAAGGGGAATATGAGGGTAATAATTAGCCTAATTATGATTTTCTCTGAAGGTGGCAGGGGTTAATTCTACGCGTTTTTTGAAGAATTTATTCATATTAGTGGGCTCGTCAAAACCAAGCGCATAACTTATTTCTTTAATGGGTAATGATGTTCCAATTAATAGTCGCTTAATTTCTAAAATTCTGCGATCATCAATCACAGTTTTCGTTGGTGTTTTATAAACCTCTTTGACGAATTTTGCTAAGGTCTTAGCTGTAGTAAATAAGCAATCCACATAAAATTGGACTGAACTTTCTGTTTTAAAATTTTGTTCTAAAAGAATATTAAATTCTTGAATCATTTTATCATTTTCAGATAGGTTTAAAGTGGCTCGACTGTTAGGGAGTTGATTCCTTTCAACTTTTATCAGAAATAAGGAAAGGAGATGGTAAAATGCTTCTTCTCTTTTTTTTCCTTGCCAACTCGTAAATACTACTTTCATTTCTGAACTCATTCTATCTAGAAAAGCAGTCGATTCTGTGTTAATATTAACAATTTGAACACCTTCAAAATGACAAGTTGAATTGAAGTTGAATAAATGTTCCAGGTCATTGTCTTTCCGATATAAGAACTCGGGTGAAAATGGAATCGATTGTAGTTCGACTTCTTCAGAAAAGTCATCAAAATAATGCAAACAATCTTTAGATATCAGTACAATTGAGTTTGGCTTGACCACATGCTCTTTGAAATCTACAAAATACCTTACAGTCCCCTTCTTATTCCAAAAAATGACATGGAAATCTCTTAATGATGGAGTGAATATGTCATTGGAGGCAATGAGTTCATGATGTTCAACAAAAGCAAAAGACAATCCTTCGCCAACGTCTTTGGATTTGTAAAATTGAATTTCACTTTTGACTTGCATATAGCTAAGATAGTGTTTTACTGATTTCTTTTATATGATCAGTGTTTCTTTGAATGGATTTAGTATTGCTATGAATTTGTATTCAGAAATTTATAATACCATTCTGAATACATTTCATAATATTCCAAATTTGCCATCTCTAAAATCTTGATAGGCTTGTTCAATTTCTTCCTCTGTGTTCATTACAAATGGTCCTCCCATTACAACAGGTTCATTAATTGGTTGACCAGCCATTATTAATAATTCTGTACCCGCATTCATCTCAAATGAAATTGCGGTGCCATCAAAATTGTAGTTAACGGTGTTATGCTGTTCAATATTTTGGTCTGATGCTGTTATGTCTCCTTTTAAAATGTAAACCATTACGTTTTCATTTTTGTCAAATCCATTTAGAGAAAAAGAAGCGCGATTTCCAGATATTACATGTGCAATTTTAGTTGGTACATTCGTTTTCGCGGGTCCTTCATGACCCTCTAAATTTCCACTAATTAATCTCAATTGGTAATGACCATGATCAATTACGGGGATCTGGTTTGTGGCTAAATTTTGAACTTCTGGTTTTGACATTTTTAATTTTGAAGGAAGATTCACCCATAGTTGAACTTCATGAAAAACGCCGGTAACTTTGTCACTCGCCATATCTCCGCCATGTTGAATTCCATAGCCCGCGTTCATTCTTTGAACCCCTCCTGAGCTTAAGGTTAGTTTATTGCCCAAAGAGTCTTTATGAAACATAGTTCCTTCAAACATAAAAGTAATTGTTTCAAAACCTCTATGCGGATGTCCATGGTTACTTCCATCTAAAAAATAATCAACTCCAACTTCTTGCGAACCTATATGATCCAACATAATAAATGGATCAGTTCCTCTATTCTCACGAATCGGAAAAGCTCTTTGTCCTTTTATTCCTGGAATTAATCCGTCAATTCTTGAGTGTCCCGTAATTTTATTAATTGATCGTTGCATATTTATTTTTTAAATAGTTTTCTGAAGTCATTTTTATAGTCCTGAATGGCACTTAATTTTTTCAGATCAGGATGATTTTCTTTAATTTCTTTTCGCATGATTATTGCAGCGTATATTCCGGCTAGAACATTAGCTAAAGCTAGACCAATAAAGATTCCATTAACTCCCCAATTCGAACCAATTAATGTGAGTGGAACTGCAAATATGAGGGACTTCATTAATGTGATTTTTAGCGAGATTAATGTTTTTTGTAAACCATTGAATACTGCTGTTGTGATGAGGTAAAGAGCGTAGAAAGCGTATGACAAACAGATAATATAAAAGTAGTTGGTAGCGTAATTAATTATATCAGGATCTTCACTGAAAATGCTAACAATTGGTTTTACAAATATGAAAAGTAAAGTGGCAATTATTAGGCTTATATAAGTGGAAGCCTTGCCACCAAAAACGATTGCTTGGTCAATTCTAGCAATTGATTTGGCTCCCGAGTTTTGCGCAACAAACGGAGTAATTGCCGTACTAACGGATAGAACTCCGATTAAGAGTAACATTTCTATCCTGCTAACTACACCAAAGGCGGCTACAGCCATAGGTGATTGTTGCGCCAGTAGAAAAGTCAAAAATGCCACTGTTAATGGTCCTATTATTTGAGTGAGAATTGTGGGGAGACCTAATTTGAAAATTTCTCGAGTTAAAGATTTGATGGTATTAGTAGCATCTTTGGCGGCACCAAGTAGTTTGTCTTGAAGTAATAAAACGATCATCCCAATTAAAACAAAAAACCATGAAATTGCAGTGGCGTATGCTGCACCTTGAATCCCCATTTCGGGTAAACCCCATTTTCCAAATATGAGGGCGTAATCAAGAATAACATTTATAAGTCCTGCAATTGCCATAATAACTTCTGGTTTTGTAATGTTTCCTGAGGCTCTTAGAATTCCACTTGCCGTAATCCCAATGGTTAAAAATGGCATTCCAATTAAAATTGGAATAGTGTATTCCTTTATAAGTGGTAATATTTCATTTGAAGCACCAAGGGCCGAGAATATTGGATCAATAAATAAAATTGAGATTGTTGAAAGGATTACTGAGAGTCCGAATGAAAGTAGAAGAGAAAGCCAAGTTGTTTTCTTTACTTTGGGCATATCGCCTTGTCCAACAGCTTGTCCAATAATTATTGAAACACCAATTGATAGGCCAATGTATAGACTTACAAGAACAAAATATATTGTTGAAGAAAAACCTAATGCAGCAAGTGATTCTGATCCTAGTTTTCCAATAAAGTAAGTGTCAACTACTTGAAATAAGAATGTTGAAAGCATACCAACACCAATTGGAATGCTCATTTTTCGTAATACTTTGTTCGTTTTATCGCTTAATATGTCAGTCATGATTTATTTTTCTATTCAATTATTTCTTATTGCAAATTTCAGAATTGTAAACTGCCATGCAAAGGTTAAAACGCTACTTTCAATGGTGAAAAACGGATTGGGTTGATTTAAAAATTAGTTGATCTTGCTTTTGTAAGAGCATCTTTCAATAGATTAACTGTCTCATTTTCATTAAACGTTTCAACTATAATAATGTCATTACCCTGAAGTTCTTTCACCATGTTACGGTACTCATCAAGTGACCAACCTTGCGTGTCATTATTTGCGCCAGGAATTGGTTTTTGCGCTGCATTATAGCGACATGCACCAGGTGCAAAAAATACGATTGACCATTTTCTCGATTTTAACTTTTGAATAAAATCATCATCACTAGTTGACGCAATATATTCGGGGTTCCCGATTAAAGGCGGGATTGATTTGGCGGCTTCTTGTGACATAAATGGATCACATCCGCGTGAAAGAATACTCTTTGAAGAATTGTCTAATTTGTTTTGTTCTATATTCATGATATTTCTATTAGAAACAGATGATTCAATGAATACAGAGGTATTCAATCCCCAAAAAAGAAGTGTAAAAAGCACGTTTAGTGTAGTCATTGAAATCAGTTGTTCGTTTGTTGAACAAAGGTCATGACTTTTTGTGCCTAGTGAAAGGTAAGAAAATTACCGTTTAGGGTAAAAAACGGAAAAGTGCAGCAAATCACTCCTCAAACCATGCTTCTCTATTCTAACGTTAAGCCAAGGGACAAATGTTTGGTGATTGCCGCTTCTGCCTGAATAGGAAATGTTCTTGTGCAAATGTTAAAAGCAATAGGAGCTGAGGTAACAGATTTATGTAGCACTCGAAATATCGATAATGTTCTAGAGAATGGACATGACTTTCGATTCAGCAGGAGGATTAGAGGTTGAAAGCGAGGCGAAAGAAGTACTTGGCCGAAAAGGAAAATTTCTTACTGTTTGCGGTCCTAGAAAACTATCCTGGGCTGCTGTTATAAAGATGTTTTGGCACATACTTTTTAGATCTATCTCTACACGAATTGTTGGTCCTAGATATATTTTTTCAGAAAAATACCCGCTAAAATTAGATCTTAAATAAAAAATTAGGCAACGTTTAGCAACAATCCGAATATTTTTTGGAGGATTAGGAATCTTCTTGTGTAGTTTTGCCATCTTTTGGTTTGTCTCTGTTTATCAAAATAAAAATGCCAATAAAAAAGATCTATAATTGCTCAGATATTTAAAAAATAGCCTTTCCGAAAAAGGGAATGTAGTAAAACAATTGTAAACGACAGAGACATGTTCATAATGTTAACGAAAAAGGAAATGTGATTATATCTATAGTTCACAAATCCTTAGAATACCTTTTTAAGACTTACCCAATCAACTAATTTTTATGATATTTAGTATTCCCATATTTAGACAAGCAATTATAATTATCAGCTTAATGATTGCAATGAATACAATAGCCCAAGAAAGTGATAATGCTTTTTCTTTTGCTGAACTGAAGGATTATAAAGAAGATACGAATGTAATAGTCCAACAAATCAAAAGCTTTGATGAAACGGAAATCAACTATTACCAATTTACACCAGAAAAACCGGCCCTTGCAAAACTGATATTTATTCATGGTGGCGGGGTACATAGCAGGTTAGGTTATTTTCACCTTGCCCAAACTTTAAGAGATAGCTTTTCTATCGAAACAATATTGGTAGACCTAAGGGGCCATGGACTATCTCAAGGAAAAAGAGGTGACTGTCCAAATGTTAGAAGTCTTTATAAGGATATTAGTGTTGTAATTAAAGAAGCAAGAACGAATTATAGTCAACCAGTATATTTGGGTGGACATTCTTCTGGTGGTGGTTTGGCACTAAATTATAGTAGTTGGAAAATGAAGGAGAAGTTAGATGGATATATATTCGTTTCACCTGAACTGGGATATAAATCTGACACCGAAAGAGAAGATAGAATCGAATTTGCAGAAGTGAAAGTATGGAAGTTTGTAATCAATGGCATCTCTCAAGGATTATTAATGCAGCATTCAGATGTAGTCTTTTTTAATTACCCAAAAAACATTCTCGAAGAAAATCCTTTAATCTTGACCGCCATTACGGTAAACATGTCCAAAGCATTAACACCAAAAAAACCTACAAAGCAGTTTCAAAATATTGCTGAGCCTATTGGAATTTTCGTTGGAGAAAAAGATGAGTTATTTGAGCCAGAAAAGGTTATAGCCTATGCCTCCCGAGACTCTTTAAAAACTAAAAGAAGAACAGCCACAGGAATAATGCAAAACCAAACACATCTTTCTATTTTGAATGATATTGGAAGTGATATCGGTCGTACAATAATCAGTTGGCAGAAATAGTAAACCTTTTGTTCAATGAAAAGAATATCCTTAATTTAACAGCACACAACATTTTGTATAGACCCATAGAAAACTCATTCCCTTACAAACTGTTATCACTGATTAAAAGAAAAAAAATGAAAAACGTTTTAACTCCCGTTATTTTAATGCTATTGACGATTGGTTGTTTTGCAGGAAGTCCTGCAATTAGCGATACGGTTCCAAAACATGATAGCTTGACGATCTATTCCGAACATACAAAAGAAAGAAGAGTAATCAATGTTTGGACCCCGCCGATTTACAATCAATCAACTGATAGTATGCCTGTGATTTACATGCCTGATGGGGGAATCGGTGAAGACTTTCCGCATATCGCAAATACATTAGCGAAGTTGATCGAAAATGAAGAGATTCCACCTTGCATTTTGGTTGGAATTGAAAATACAGAAAGAGGAAGAGATCTTACTGGTGGTTCAAATGTAAAAAAACACGAAAAGTATAAGATACCAATGACTGATGGAGCAAAAGACTTCAGAGCTTTTATTAGTGATGAATTAATTCCAGAGATAAATGCTCGTTATAGAACAACGAATAAGAAAGGAATCATAGGAGAATCTCTAGCAGGTCTTTTTGTAATAGAGACGTTCCTCTTAAAACCGGAATCTTTTGATTTCTATATTGCCATGGATCCTTCGTTATGGTGGAATAAAAACTTCTTGGTGAACAATGCTGATGATTTCCTTGATAGTCTGCCAAAAAGAGGAACCAAACTCTGGTTTGCTGGATCGGGTGCAAAAGACATTTCGAAATACACGAATCAGCTCGCCAAAAAATTGGAAAAGAAAAACTTTAATTTCCTGAAATGGAAGTACTCAGACGAACCAAAGGAAAAACACAATACGATTTTCAGAGCTACAAAAGAGAAGGCTCTGATTTGGATAATGAACGATAATGAGTGACAATAAAATCTATAAATCACTCCTCAAACCATGAAGCATACATGCGGTAATTCTTTGCAATTCGCATCACCTCACCTTTAAACATTTCTGGACTTAGATCCTTAACTTTTTTAGCTGGAACACCTGCCCAAATTGAACCTGTTTGAACATGCGTACCTTCTAATAATACAGCTCCTGCAGCAATGATGCAATTTTCTTCTATGACACAATTGTCCATAACAATTGATCCCATTCCAATGAGGACGTTATCTGCAACTGTGCAGCCATGCACCAAGGCGTTATGTCCAACTGAAACATTATTACCTAATGTTGTTTTGGTTTTTTCATAAGTGCAATGAATCACTGCGCCGTCTTGTATGTTCACATTATCACCCATTGTAATTGTGTTCACATCACCACGAATCACCGCGTTAAACCAAACTGAACAATTTTGACCCATATGCACATCACCAACTATGGTTGCGTTCTCGGCTAACCAACAAGTTGATGGAATTTCGGGAGATTTATTTCTACAAGATTTAATAAGTGCCATAGTTTGATTTTAATGTGGGTTAAAAGTACAAATTGTTGCAATGCAAGGCCATTTTTGACAATAGTTTTATTGTAATTAAAGTGTACTTTAATCGTCTCTTTATAAGTTATATGAAAAGACGACTTCTCAAAATATTGAAACGCTTGCTTATAGTTCTGCTGATCATAAGTATTGGTTTTTTCGCTTATCTAAAAATTAGTGGTCAAACGTTTAATGAGGCTGGCCTGCGATTTTTAAGTTGGGTAAAAGATGTGAAAGGAGATAATGTAGATTTTTCTGAGTTTGAAGAAAGTGAAAGTGAAGTCATTACGCATCAATTATGGACTGAATTGGTGACGGAAAATGTAGATCAGGATGGGAAAGTAAATTATAATGGCTTTCTCAGTAACGCGGAGAAGCATGAAAAATACCTTGCGCTGTTAAGTGACCATCCTCCAGGAAATAATTGGTGTCCAGAAGAAAAATTGGCCTATTGGATTAATGCGTATAATGCTTTTACGGTTAAACTGATCGTAGATAATTACCCCGTAAAATCCATTAAGAATATTGGAGGAAGTGTCACCATGCTCAATTCCGCATGGGACATTAAATTTTTCAAAATTGGAGGAATTGATTTTGATTTGAACACGATTGAACACGAAATAATCCGCAAACAATTTGATGAACCCAGAATCCATTTTGCCATTAACTGCGCATCCATCTCCTGTCCGAAGCTTCGAAATGAAGCATATGAAGCTGATAAATTGGATGATCAATTAAGTAATCAAGCTATATCATTCCTAAATGACAGGAGCAAAAATCAAATTACCAAGGAGGATTCCAAACTATCTAAATTGTTTAATTGGTTTGAAGGCGATTTTACAAAAAATGGCAGCCTTGCTTCGTTCATTAAAATTTATCAGCCAAATTTTAACGAGGCAAACTCAATTGAATATCTTGATTATAATTGGGCATTGAATGAGTAATTACTAGTCCTATCATTTTACTAAATGATAAAACCGTCTTTTGGCGCTATACTCGGAGGTAAATCAGTCTCTCCTAGCATTTCTCTAAGGTCGATTTCTATGGTTCTAGTTAAGGCGGTCATTGGAACATCAAAAGCCAGATTTTCGAATGGATTTTCTGCATAATCACCAACGCCTTCCATCATCCAAAATACCCAGCCAATTAAAGTTGTAAAAGGAACAACTCCCCAAATCATATCACTATCAAATGCGCTGAGTAACCCAAGAGGTAAGAGGAAGATAAATATATAGACAAAGTAAATACTTAATGAGGCATATTGTCTTGGTAAAGGGAAATTTTTGATTCGTTCACATTTGCCTTGTAGTGTATAAAACTCTGTCAAAAGCCCTTGCAACTCCATATGTCTGAAATCATCTATAAGTCCGATTGCCTTTAATTCTTTAAGTTCTTCCGACTGTTTATGGATGAGCTGCGTGCAAGCATTTTTTTTGGATAAAATTTCAATAACCTCTTTGTCCGCTAAAAATTGCGCTAATTCTGATTCAGGATCAGCTGTTGGAAATAATTCTTCAATGTGTTTTCGGTATCTGCGATTCAATTTCGCATCATGTTCCCATTCTTTCAATACGCGCAATTGTCTTTTTAAACGATAGGTCCATGCGATATGACGATAAATCAATTTTTTCTTGTGCGCTGCTAAGTCAGCCTCAGTTAATTTCGTTTCAGTAAATTCATTCGTAATAAACCCACTGACCATTGTTCCCCAACTTCTAGATGAATTGACAATTCCTCCCCAAATTTTGCGGGCTTCCCAAGTACGGTCATAAGCTGAATTGTTTTTAAATCCGATATAAAATGCAACAGCAATACCTACTAACGTAAGCGGCACCCATGGTATTTTTAACCATTCAAAATCGCAATAAGCATATAAATATGTGATTAAAGAGGCATAAGCTGTGAGCACAAGAATCGAAACAATTGAAAAGGATAAAATCGTAAGCGGTTTAAATATTCGTTGTACGTACATTTTTTTGATTTTGCATGAATATAGGTTCAGGTATTCTTAAAACTAACACATTTCTGCAATAGAATGTTCAATTAATTATGAATTTTAAGCAATATAAAGTGCAATCGGATAAAATTGGGTTGCTCAAAATATGTTATTTTAAAATCAATTTTCTCTGTTTTATAATAATACACAGGAAAGTCTTCGTCTAAGGCTAATTCTGTTGTTTTATCGCTCAAAAAAGTTTGAAATTTACCGGGATTATCCAGATAAGTACGGCCTTTTAGAAAGACTTTAAATTCGTTTAAGGCAGTTTCCATTGGTAAAATCATTTCGGATGAATCTGCTGGGAAATAAAAATAAGTAGCCTCTTCTTCAGCCATTACTTCAACGGGCATGTTTGCAATTTGTTTTTCCAAATTTTCCTTTGATTCCCCCAAACATAATGTTTTAAATTGCTTTGTAGGAAAATCGTCAAAAGCCGCGTATAAATGTGACGCTACACCTTCCGTTTCAATCAAACTATTATTTTGATTGTCAGAGGGATTACTTTCCGAGCATGAGAAAAGAAATAGGCAAAAAATGCCGTAAAAAAGAGAGGGGAACAAGCGTACATGATTCATTGAGAATGAAGGTATAAAAAAAAACCATTACTTCGTTTTGAATGCGACGTAATGGTTCGATTTTCTGAGAAATTTAAATTGAATTAAAGATCCATCTTAGGTTCAAGAATGCGTTCTGGAACTAAGATTCTAAGTTTTTTTATCGTTACTTGATCGTCTGGATTATCATCTCTCAAGGCGTAATAATCACCCCATTTCATTTCTTCGCATGTTTCCTTGCGCAATTCATTAACCACTGTTTTTATAACATTGTGCACTTCGATATATAAGCCATAAGAAGTTTTGGATTGGATTTCGAAACGGATAACTGCCATATTAGAAATCTCTTTATAAGAGAGTTTTGGTGATGCGAGACATAATTCGCGTTTCGTTTTCCATTTTGTAATTTCACTAGCTAAATACATGCTAGACGGAGTCTCTTCAAGTTGATCTTCAAACGACTCTATTTTTAAATTACAGTCATTCGAAGTAATCAAATTGTAATTTGGCATGTCTGAATCGATATCATCCTTGTTGCGGTTGACGGTGTAAAATGAATACACAATATCATATAATTCGTCCAGTTGAATTTCTTCATTTTCTACCATAAGCCCATCATTAAGGTTTGCGTTTATTTCAAGTACATCCCGTTCATTAACAGGTAAACTAGGTTGGGGTGGAATATCAAGTTTAAAAGGTAAATTTTTACCGATTCCGGAATCCACTTCCATAGTTGTTGTTACTAAAAAAAAGATGAGTAATAAAAATGCGATATCAGCCATTGATCCAGCATTGATTTCGCTAATTTTGCGTCTAGCCATAATTCAGTTGTTTAGGTTTTACTTATGACCGATAATGCTCAAAAAATGAGCCAATTAAGTAATTTGTAACCGCGATTGATTAAACGGGTATTGAGTACAGTTGAGTGGTTGATTTACCGATTCTTAAGGTACACTTCAATTGAGTAAAATGCACACTTCGATAACATTTCAACAGACTCAATCCTGCGCTGCATGGTGCCATGAATCCGTCATTCAATAGAACAAAAGTAAAACTGTAAGATCCGTTCGTCCCGATAACTATCGAGAGATTTATAAATAAGCGAAGCGCATTTATAAATTGTACTGAGAATTGTGGTACAAAAAAAACGCAGTACAAATTAAATTGCACTGCGTTTTAAACTTTTTAAATAGGCTTTATTTTACCTTATCAGCCGAGTAATTGATTTTAATAGCATCAATATCTCTTAATTCTTCTTTAACTTCAGAAACGATTCGCATTCCTACGTTTTCGTCTACCTTAAGTGAAGTAACAATATCAAATGGTGTTTTACCTTCTCGTGCTTTTTCAGACTTCCAATCGCTCACAACATTTGCATCAGGTGCAAGCCGATCATCCAATTGAATTCTTGGTTGACTACCTACTCCAGCATCAATTGGAAAACCAATGTAAATAAAGTCAACATTGTCTTTATCTTCAATTGGAACTACTTGATTGGCAACTGGTTTTTCAACAGTTACTTGCAGCTCAACTTCTTTCATAGTCGTAGCGACCATGAAAAAGAATAAGAGCATAAAAATAATATCAGGTAAGGCTGATGTATTTACACCAGGTATTCCTTTTTTTCCTCCTTTTTTAAATTTAGACATAATCAACTATCAATTTTAGCTTCAATAATTCGTTCAGGAACCAAAACACGTAATTTTGAAATGTAATCTCGGTCCTCTTCACGATCCTCTCTCAATTCAAAATAATTAGGGAAGTCCAACTCTTCACAAGCTATCACTCGTAATTCATTAACGACTTGCTTCAAAATATTTTGAATCTCTATATATAAACCATAAGAAGTTCCCGCCTGATTTTTCAATTGGATCACCGCTTGTTTGTTCATTTCTCTATATGAATTTCCGTCTAAACTTTGACACAAAATCATCTTCGTTTCCCATTTACTCAATTCGCTTTTATACAATTTGTTTTCTGGGTCTTCTTCTATTAACGTTTTGATATTAGAAATTTCAGTCGCACATTTATTCATGTCAACCAAACTATAATTGGGCATGTTTAAATTCTGGTCTGGCGCATTCTTGTTGACAGTGTAAAAATCCCACACAATATCATATAGTTCGTCAATTTCAATGAATTTACCCTCAACAAGTAAATCATCATTGGAGTTTGCCATTATTTCCAGCACGTTTCGCTCATTAATATCAATGCGCTCATCCGGTGGAAGTGGTTGATCCAATTTTAAAGGAAGTTGACGCCCAATACCGGCATCTACTTCCATAGTTGTAGTAACTAAGAAGAAAATTAGTAGCAAGAAGGCAATATCTGCCATTGAACCTGCATTAATCTCTCCAACATCTCTTCTAGCCATAATTAAATTTATTTGCTGAAATAACCAACTAAGTTTCTTACTCCTTGCGCAAGTATTAATCCAATTGCAACGATAACTAGTACATAGGTTGTTTTAATTCCTAAACCACCCATTAATAAGTTTCCATCCGTTGCACCTTCTAGTTTCATGATATCACCCGTAGATTCTATGTTCACCAATGAATAACCAACTAATACTAAAATTCCGAAAACTCCGATTCCAATTGCTGTAGGAATAAAACGTTTTGGATTAGTAATAATGGCAAAAACAGTGAAGATACCAATTACTGCTAGCGAGATATATAAGGTCCATAAAGAGAAAGTAACCACGCTGGATACTGCACTGGTATCAGCCATGTCTTGACCCGTTTCAAGATCCTTTTCTGGAGTATAACCCATTGCATAAAACACAAGGATAACCCCTGTTATTGCAATAATTGCGACAACAATATTTATTACGAGGGATGTTATTTTACTGTCCATAATTATTTAAATTTTTTGAATAAAAACTAAGTGAATTGAACTGCTCTAGGCAATTTAATCTGTCACTTTATGTTTGATCAAAATATCAATTAGTGAAATTGAAGCATCTTCCATATCATTTACTAAACTATCGATTTTCGCCAATAGATAATTGTAAAATATTTGTAGAATGATTGCTACAATTAAACCGAATACTGTCGTTAATAGTGCCACCTTAATACCACTTGCAACAACTGTTGCTGAAATCGTACCGGCATTCGCAATATCATCAAAGGCTTGAATCATCCCGATTACAGTTCCCATAAACCCTAACATTGGAGCCAAGGCAATGAATAATCCAATCCATGACATTCCTTTTTCCATGAGTCCCATTTGAACACCACCGTAAGAAACAACTGATTTTTCAACCATTTCGATTCCTTCTTCAGATCGGTCTAAACCTTGATAGAAAATGGAGGCGACTGGCCCTCGTGTATTTCGGCAAACTTCTTTTGCAGCATCAACACCACCTGACGCTAAAGCATCTTCAATGTTTTCTAATAATTGCTTCGTATTTGTAGTTGCTAAGTTTAGGTATACAATACGCTCGATAATTAGGGCTAAACCTAAAATCAAACATAATAGTACAATACCCATAAATCCAGCACCACCCTCAATGAATCGTGTTTTTAACTCAGTAGAAAGAACAAATCCTTCTTCTGTTGCTGCAGTATCACTTTTAACTGGGTCCGCCACTACTGGGTCAGGAATAATTACCGGAGCTGCTTCTAATACAACCATTCCGTCAACGTCAACGGAGTCAGCGTCAACGTTTACAACACTTTTTAATATGTCTCCTGTCTCAGCTAATACTGCTGTTGTTGTTCCAAAGGTTATAAAACCTGCAAAAGCGACTAATGCTAATACTTTTTTCATTGTTATTTGTTTAATAAAATTTATTTAAAAGTTGTGCTTCTTTTTTTCGTTTACCAAAGCGAGGTGCTAAAGTACAAAAATTTATAATTTATTTTAATTCAGTCCAATATTTTTGGCAATTTCGACTCATTTCTTTTCATAAAGCGTCGAATTGCTTTGTGATATTTAACTTTTTGTTAATCTACGTATGCGTTTTGGTTAATTCTCCACACAAATCTTCCTCCAGTCGTCGTCCTTTTTCAACTATGTCGCTTTCTTCCCCTAAAACAAACATCATTTTAGCGAGTGCGGCCTCCGTTGTCATATCTGACCCGCCAATTACCCCTGCTTTAACAAATAGCTGACTGGTTTCATATTTACCATATTCTACACTGCCAGTTACACATTGTGTTACATTTAAAATAACACCGCCGGAACTAATATAGTTCGTTAATAATTTTTCAAATGCGGGATTTGAAAACGAATTGCCAGTTCCGTAGCTTTCAATAAGCACACCTTTCGTTTGTGTATTATCAAATAAAGGAGCGATTGAACCAATTGGCATTCCTGGAAATAATTTCACCAAGGCCAAATCGGTGCAAAAATTTGTGTTCAATTGCAGCTCGGGTAGTTTTGTACGGTAAAGCGCGTCATGATTAAAGGCAATGTGTACACCTGCCTCAGCCAAATTTCGATAGTTAGCACTTTGAAATGCTTCAAAATTTTCGGCGCTTATCTTTTGTGATCGATTTCCACGATAAAGTGAATATTCGAAATACAAAGCGACTTCTTGCACAATTGCTTCTCCATTGGCTGCTTTCATCCCTGCAATTTCAATTGCTGTGATAATATTCTCCTTGCCATCTGTTCTAATTTGCCCAATTGGAAGCTGAGAACCGGTTAAAATAACTGGTTTTCGGAGTCCTTGGAGCATAAAACTTAAGGCTGAGGCTGTATAGGCCATGGTGTCAGAACCGTGCAAAACGACAAAACCGTCGTAGTTAACATACTTGTCAAAGATCGTGGTTGCAATCTCCGCCCAAATAGAAGGATTCATCTCAGACGAATCTATAGGTTCGTCCATTGAATAAGCTTCCAACTCGTAATCAAACTGTTTTAACTCAGGAACACTATTATATAAGTGTTCAAAGTCAAACGGTTTTAAGGCTCCGGTTTCCGGATCGTTTATCATTCCGATCGTTCCGCCAGTATAAATGATTAGAACCTTTGGGTTTCGCATTACAAAAACAAATTAACAATTAATAAAATAAAAAGTATGTACAAATTGAGTTAACGGCTACTATCGTTTATTTTACCGTTTTGAAGAGCTCAAGCGCATTCTTGCTTGTAACTTCCGCTATGGTTTCGATTGAGGTGTTTTTTACCTCGGCTAACTTACTTGCAATTCGTGTTACGTATTCACTTTCGTTTCGTTTACCTCTAAATGGTGTTGGTGCAAGGTAAGGCGAATCGGTCTCTAAAATTAAGTGATTCAAATCAATTTCGGCTATAACTTTATCTAATCCGCTATTCTTAAATGTTAAAACACCGCCAAGTCCCAATTTAAATCCACCGTAATTAATAATGTGTTGGGCTTGTTCAACTGTACCTGTAAAGCAGTGAAACACACCTGTAAGGTTTTCGTCATTGAGTCGATCGACAATTGCTAAAGTTTCTTCAAATGCCTCGCGAACGTGAATAGCAATAGGTAATTTTTTTTCTTTGGCCCATTCAATTTGACGCGTAAATGCGGCTTCTTGATTAGCTAAAGTGGACTTGTCCCAGTATAAATCCAGGCCAATTTCTCCAACAGCACAATAGTCGTTTTCATCTAAATTTTTCTTGATGACTGCCAAGTCGGCTTCCCAATTTTCAGTAACAGAGCAGGGGTGAAGCCCCATCATTGCATGACAATTATCTGGAAAAGCCTGCACTAATTCGTGCATGGGACCAATTGAATCTAAATCAATATTTGGTAAAAGCATTTTGCCTACACCCGCCGCAATGGCCCGCTCAACAACTGCCTTGCGATCTTCGTCAAACTGTTCGGTAAATAAATGGGTGTGTGTATCAATGAAATTCATGACTGCAAAGATAATGAGGATCTTTTAATTATAAGCCCGAATAGCGCACTTCGAGGACCTCAGTGTTCAAATTCATGCGACTAAAATTCATTTGCAAACTAGAAGAACGTATCGAGAAATAAAATGGAAAGTACGGAGTTGAGTTTCCTTATTAAAATAGACTGAGGTTTTCGAAGTGCACTTTAATGCCAATCTGGGCAAGTACCGCAGCCATTTTTTGTTTTTAAGTAGAAAAGTACTCCACCGAGTAATTCCCACTGACCATAAACAAATTTTTGCTTAGAATAATGTCCCTGACCTATGATGGTTGCATTTTTTGGTAAGTGGATAAATCCAGCGGACCAATTTGATTGAAGGAAAAAGCGATTAAAAAAGTCCAATCTTAAGCCAGAATGAAAAGAAACGCCGTATCCCGCAATTTTTTGTTTATAATCAGAATTATAAGTAACTCCATCCCAATTAAAATCGGTCTGAGTAATTACAGGGCCAAGACCCATTCCGAATCGACGCTGTAGGGCTATTTTTCTGTTTTTTGCCTTGTATAAAGGCGCCGTATTGTTCAATTGGATTGAAATATAGTTCAAGCCATTTGTGTTTTCATAATCTAAGTCTTGGCTACGAATTGGAATTAGTCCATCATTATCCGTGTAAACTCCGTTTAATTCACTTGTTGTGGTTGTACCAACATCACCGTTTATGTATAAACTCTGATTTTGTCGCATGACATACTTCATATGATCGTATCCAATAGAAAAATCCCATCTAAATTTATAATACCACCCTACGCGAACATTAAATTGTGGAACTGTAATCGTTTTTAGATTAACATAGGTAGCAAACTCTCGTACTGGTCTATCTTGCGCTTCAACGTTCTTTATAGTGAAATTATAATCAGGACTTGAAAACTCAATGTCACTTTTAGAATAAATTGAGCGATTATAGCCCCAATACACATACATGGTATTTTTTTGCGTGCCGAATTTTTTCTTGAAGGAATAGTTCTGACTAAACACATTTGTGCCAAATAGCATTAAAGTGGTAAGCGTTATGACTGATAATATTAATTTCATTCTGTCTCTATAAATGAATTTGCGTGGTTCCGTTACCAAAATTACGAAATTGTCAGCAACAAGGTTGGTCTATCGTAGTTTGAATTACACATTCTAATGTGCATTTTTAAAATTTTTAGTTTAAATTTAAAGCTTCAACCCCATTATTCAAAAGTCAAAAATTTGATTTTAATAGAATCTTTATGGCAGAACATAATGAATTGGGAATTAAAGGTGAAAATATAGCAGTTGATTTTCTACAAAAGAGTGGATTTCAAATCTTGAAAAGAAATTATCGTTTCAAAAGGCATGAGATAGACATTATCGCAAAAAAGGCCAAGCAACTAAGGATAATCGAAGTTAAAACAAGACAAAGTTATTATTTAGCAGGCCCGGAAATTACTGTTACAAAGAGAAAGCAAAAAGCAATTATTGGCGTCGCGAACGCTTATATAGAATTAAATGATTTTGACGGTGAAACCCAGTTCGATATTATTTCAATTGTGCTCAATGATAAAACCATGGATTTGGACTTTTTAGAGGACGCTTTTTATCCATTATTATAAGCAACTCGTTTATTAATTTTGTGAAAGGAGGTGAAAACCTTAGTCATCTAAACCGATTTAGTTAGAAGCTAAACGTTTTAGATGGTTGTTTGGCACAGAATTTGGACATTTGGGTGAAACACCTAAAATCGCAATATGATTAAATCATTACTCCTTGCACTTCTTATTGGCCTATCGTTTAGCTCGTTTTCCATGCGGAAGAAAAAACAATTGGAACTCATAAAATCTTGTCAAATATTCGCAGAAAAAAAATCGGTATTTGCAGGCATGAATATACCTACTTTTCTTGCATTTAATTTAGAAGATGGACAGCAACTTTATTCGAATAAAAATGCCAAGTTTGGTTTCAAGGATTTCAAAATATCTATCGAAGGTTCTGGACAGAAACATTGGCGAAGTAAAAGAAAATTAACGATTGCAACTTATTATAATGCGATTAATGATCCTTACATCCGGATTAAAGTTCAAATGATTGAACGACCAGAGATTGAACACACATTTACACTTCCAATTCATTTTAACGGAACATACAGGATATACAATAATGCGTCTTCAGGCAATTCAGGTGTTGTAGGTCAATGTGGAAGAGAAGGCCATAATGGCCGTAACGAATATTCACATCACAACGGAGAAGATGGTGGATATGGTGAATATGGAGATCATGGCTTTGACGGTCGTGATGGAAATAACGGTGCTGATGTGAAGGTATATGTTTCCTTGGTTGATTTTCCCCGAGACAATACGGAATTAGTAAAGATTCAAAGTTATTATTCTGATGGCGTCACTAGAACGCGCTATTTAACGAAAACTGGAGCCATTAGCATTTATGCCGAAGGCGGAAGTGGCGGAATTGGCGGAAACGGTGGTCGAGGCGGAGATGGAGGAAATGGGGGTAAAGGTGCTTTTAAATCAAGAGAAACTGAAAATGATCGTGCTTGTAAAAATGAAGGTTACGGAGGCAATGGTGGAGATGGTGGTTCTGGCGGAGATGGTGGCCGTGGCGGTATTGGTGGCAATGGAGGAGATGTTAGTTTTTATTTTGCAGATAATGCTTGGTTCTTCAAGAATCGTATTTCAATCTATAATGGTGGCGGATCAAGTGGTTCTGCTGGGTGCGGTGGCAAATATGGATCTGGCGGAAAATCTGGTAAAGGTGGTAAAGGAAATGGATCTTGCGGAAGAAATGGAAGATCTGGACTAAATGGAGATGCTGGATATGCCGGACGAAGGGGGAGTATCACTTATTATAATTGGAAATAAATTCTAACCTAAATTTTAAATGAACCCAACATGTTAAAAATTTCAGTTTTCATATTCTTAATCGCCTTCTCTTTTTGTTCTTTCGCACGAATAGATTTTAAACAATTAAAAAAAATTAAATCAGTTGAATTAGTTGCTGAGGAAGGCACTGTTACTGCGGGAGAAGCATTTTTAGTTTATTTAAAAGTAGAATTGATGAATGGATCTGTTCTTCATTCAAACCTCAATAAAAGGATAGGTTTTGATGATTTTAATCTAACGGTTATAGGAGCTGAAAGAAAGCTTACAAGCCCAAAAAAGAAAAATGTAACAATTAAAATTGTGCACGGATTTCAGCCGCTTGTCTCTGATAATAAACCGCAAATTTATGAAAACAGTGAACTCAATTTAGTTGCTCATCATGGTCTTTTTGATAATCCTTTTGTGCGTGTACAAATTCGATTGACTCAATATCCCGAGATTTATAGTGAGTTACTTGTTCCTGTTCGTTTTAGTGATAATTATACGGAGAATCTATTTGGTAAAGATGGTACTTCTGGTCTGCACGGTAAGCAAGGCAGCAGTAGCGGCGCTAGAACCTGCGACATTAGAGTTAATGGAAGGCCCGGCTATTTTGGAACAAATGGCAAAGATGGAGATGAAGGTGTATCTGGCAAGAATGCTCCAGATATTGATCTATTTGTTTCAGTGATTAATCACCCAACCTTGAATAGAGAGTTGATTAAGTTAGAAATAAGTTCAGCAAATGGTGGCGATAAGATTAGATACCTAGAAAAAAGTGGAAGGATTACGATAAATGCTTTTGGTGGTAATGGAGGAGACGGTGGACGCGGAGGCAATGGGGGGAATGGTGGAAACGGTGAAGGGGGACAAGTATGTGTTAATGTGAACAATCAAATTATACCTGGTGAAGGCGGTCATGGCGGTAGCGGTGGTATTGGCGGTAACGGTGGTTATGGCGGCAATGCAGGTTTCGGAGGAAACGGTGGAAATGTGACTATTTTTATTGAGCAGGAGGCCTTATTTTTTAAAAGTCACATTATCATAAAAAATGATGGAGGATTGGCAGGAATACCAGGTGATAATGGGTTTGGTGGCACTGCGGGTAAAGGTGCTCCGGGAGGCAAAAGCCATGGACATGATGGATGGGAAGGGGATAATGGTTTACCTGGATATTACGGGACTAATGGAATAAACGGTAGCGTGAACTATATAGTTTGGAATTGAAAATAGAAAAAATCGCAAAAGTGGCAAAAAGGGAAGTGGTTCAAAAGACTGCTTCCTTTTTTCATTTTAGAAGAATTCTTAACGTGATATTTTATTTTTTTATATAAAATAAATGAAGCGAAGTTGATAGGAATTAATAAGGCTTTTCATTATCTTTGTTAAAAATTATTCCAATGAATATCCCAACGATAGATTTGCCACGTGTAGTGGTAATTGGCGCGGGATTTGCCGGACTAAAACTAGCCAGACAAATCAATTCAAACAATTACCAAGTTGTTCTCATTGATAAAAACAACTACCATACTTTTCAACCTCTTTTGTATCAAGTCGCTTCGGCAGGTTTAGAACCTGATTCGATCGCTTATCCGATTCGTAAGACCTTGCGAAAAAAGAAAAATACGTTTTATCGTATGGCCTCTGTTCAAATAATTGATAGTGCCAACCAAACGATAAAAACAGATATTGGTGAATTGAAATACGACAAATTGGTGATTGCCACTGGAGCGGGAAATAACTTTTTTGGGAATCAATCAATCGCTGATAATGCAATTCCAATGAAATCCTTGACGGAGGCCTTGGATTTGAGGAGTAAAATGTTGCAGAATTTTGAAAAAGCACTCAATACTACAAATTTAGTAGAACGTGAAAAGTTGATGAATTTTGTAATTGTTGGTGCAGGGCCAACAGGAGTTGAGTTAGCTGGAGCGTTGGCAGAATTGAAAAACAAAATTTTACCGAAAGACTTTCCAGATCTCGACTTACGATTGATGAAGATTCATTTGATTGAAGCATCTGATAAAGTTTTATCTGCAATGCAGGATAAATCTTCTAAAAAGGCACATGAATATTTGAAAAAATTGGGTGTGCATATTTGGACCAATACATTTGTTGCCGATTATAAAGACGGTATTGTTAAAACCAATGGTGAAGATTTTTATTCTGATACCCTCATTTGGGCCGCTGGTGTTAAAGGTCAAATACCAGATGGTATTGACGCCTCTCAAATTGGAAAAGGGAATAGAATCATTGTGAATGACTATTGCCAATCACCGGAAAATTCAGCTATTTATGTTTTAGGTGATGTTGCTTTAATTGAGTCAGAGACTTATCCGAATGGTTTGCCCATGATGGCTTCAGTTGCCATGCAGCAAGGCGCATATCTGGCAAAAACATTCAATCGTTTAGCCAAAGGAAAAGCAATAAAACCATTTGTTTATAAGGATAAAGGGTCAATGGCAACAGTTGGAAAAAACTTGGCTGTTGTAGAAACTAAGCGCTTTAAATTTCAAGGAATTTTTGCATGGTTTGTTTGGATGTTTGTTCACTTAATGCTTTTAGTTGGCTTTAGAAACAGAGTAGTTGTTTTTGTGAATTGGACATGGAATTATTTTAAATACAATAACGGTTTAAGATTAATTATTCGGCCTTATAAAAAGAAAATCGCGAAGAACGCAAGTAAAAAAAATGCGGCCTAATTAGCCGTTACGTATAAAGCCTTCCGTTTGAATTAAAAACATCAAGATTAAGCTTTATAAGTCCAATAAAATATGAATTCATAAGCATAGATGGAAAATTTTTTGGGAAAAGTGACAAGGAAATCCGATATTCGAGACAAGCATAACGAAGAAATCGAACTTTCCTGCAAAACAAAATTTGAAATAGAATGTTTGAGTTCAAGGCTTGTGAAGGCGAAAAAAATGTGAGTTTACATTGGTAAATGAGCAGGTTTTTGGACAAGCATAGCGCAGAAATGGGACTTTCCTGCAAAACAAAATTTGAAATAAAATGTTTGAGTTCAAGGCTTGTGAAGGTGAAAAAAATGTGAGTTTACATTGGTAAATGAGCAGATTTTTGGACAAGCATAACGCAGAAATGGGACTTTCCTGCAAAACAAAATTTGAAATAGAATGTTTGAGTTCAAGGCTTGTGAAGGCGAAAAAAATGTGAGTTTACATTGGTAAATGAGCAGATTTTTGGACAAGCATAACGAAGAAATCGAACCTTCTAATCAAATTAGGAACAATTTTTGATAGTTACAGGCGTTAGAAAATATGAAATGGTGAAACAATTATTGATAATCTTTAGTTTAAGCTTTTTGAGTATGTCCTTTATAAAACCAGGGCAATTGCGAAAAATTGTTAGCTGTCAAGTAGCATTTAATTCCACCGATATTTATCCTGGAAATTTGGTTGAAATTACCATAAATACTAAATTAAAGGATTCTTCTGTCATTAATTCAAATGCTTCAAACGTTACCATTAATTTTGCCGATTATTATCTCGAGTTAGAAGGTGGTGCGGTGGTGCACGAAAAAACGCGTACCAAAATGATCTTGAAAATTGCAGATGATTCGTATAATGATCCATACATTAACCTAACAGTGCGTTTGCGTCGCAAAAAATCAGTGGAATGGCAAATGAAATTACCCATTCTATATGATGTGCGACAAAAGGTGGTTTTTAGTGGAAGTAACGGATATGATCCACGGAATAATAGCAATAACGGTTATAAAAAAATTCCCCTTACAAAACGTGTAAATCTAGAGTTTATTGATAATGAACAAACGCTCACTAATAACAGTGATCCAGCTATTTTGGGAGGAGATGGTCCAAAATTGGATGTACATGTCTCCATTGTTAGTTCGCTACAAAGAGGCAAATTTCTTAAAGTCGCAATTCGAAGTGAAAACGGAGAGCAATTAGAAAAGTACTTAAAAGTAGGAGTGGGTTGGTTAGAAATTCAATCCAGCGGTGGTAAAGGTGGCATAAGTAAGTATGGAGGAAAAGGAGGTAAAGGTGGAGATGTAACTGTTTTTATTACCCCAGAAGCGCGTCCGCATTTTGACCAAATATTTATTGAAAACTTTGGTGGCGAAGGTGGAGAGTTATGGCGTCCGAAAGTAGATGGACAGCAACAAGGACCGTATGGAGATAATGGTAATCTGGAAATTATCAAATGGACTGACTAATCGTCTGAAACATCAAAACAGTTCTTTTATTCCTTTTGTCGGAAGTATTGCAATGTTAAATCGTTTGTAATCAACGATTTTAAAGTTCGTCTATTGAACGGTCATCCATAATTTCATCACTAAATTCGTCCTTCGACTTATTCTTCCCAGCGTTTATCATAATGAAATATAAAATTGCAATTCCGATAAGTGAACCACCAATTCCCCATCCAATTATCGTCATTTCGGATGTGTAAGGATCAATTGAGACTTTTAAAAATGCAGCAATAAACTGAGCGGCAAACCAAACTACAATCGATAGGATTCCGTATAAAACACCGTTTAAATTTCTGCTTTGGGCACCTTTATAAAATGCCATTATAATTCCTATTAATATGAGTATGCTTAACATAACGTGTTTTTAAGTTTCAATTCAAATTTAGTATAATTTTTGAATGAATTAGCAATTTTCCAACTCCATGAATAGTTTTTACATTATTAAAATTAGCGTCCCCATATAACCTTGAACCAATGTCTAAATACCTATTTAAATTTTTCGTTTTCACAATCCTAATTCCCCATTATGCTTCTGCCCAATCATTTGAATGGGGGTATGCTGAAGAATTTTTAAGCCTCACATATTGCAGAGAATATGGAACCAATCATGGTCGTATTTCAGAACGAATTATTGATAGTGAGGGAAATATTATTCGTGTCGGATCATTCCAAGGAACACTCGATTTTGATCCAGGTCCCGGGGAGTTTTTGCTCACCAATTCAACACTTGACGGGAATTCAGGATTGATACGTCTGATTGTTTCAATTATTATCATTTTTCAATAGAAGAAGCCGAGCAGCTGACTTATTCGGTTTATCCAAACCCGACAGAAAGTGATGTCCAAATTGCATTTGACCAACCAATAAGCGAACTAACAGTGCGACTTTTCAGTCTTTCGGGTTGTCTTATTGTAGAACAGTCCTATTTTAATGAATTGCAAATGAATTTGTCTCTGATGAATTTAACAACTGGTGTTTATTTATTGGAGTTAGCCAAGCCCAACGGATTCGTGGATCGGGTAAAAGTCGTTAAAGAGTAAAACCTTATATGCAAAATAATTTGAGTAATTTTGGCTCGAATGAATAAGGTAAACAAAGCGCTCTTAGTGCTCGTTATTGCAGTTTTTTTGATAGTTTTTGCTGCCAGAATATTCCAGCATGGTTTGTTTTTCGACGGATTAATTTATTCTTCAATTTCTCAAAATTTAGCGGATGGCCTTGGTTCTTTTTGGCAGCCTCATTTTTCTGCTATTATTTATCCTGAATTCTATGATCATCCGCCTTTAGTCTTTGGAATGCAATCTGTTTTTATGAAGCTATTTGATTCAGCCTTTTATGCTGAAAAAGTTTATGGTTTCATAATGGCGATTAGTGTACTTGTTTTAATTGTGCTGATCTGGAAAAGAATTAACACCAAAATTGAATTTCAACACTTGTTTTGGGTGCCAATTTTGTTTTGGGTCATTACGCCTAAAAACTCCTGGGCTTTTTCCAATAATGTTTTAGAAAACACTATGGCTGTATTTAGCTTGGCAAGTGTTTACCTGCTTATTATAGCACTTTCTCTTGCTGGAATCCGAAGGCAATTAACTTTGTTGATAGCCGGTGCCTTATTGCTTTTAGCATTTTTAAGTAAAGGTTTTCCTGGACTTTTCCCCTTGGTGTTTTTTGGTATTTATGTGCTTATTTTTAGACAGGAATATAACTGGAAAAAGGGGTTGTTAGATTCACTTTCATTATTCCTTGGAACGGCACTTATTTTTTTCTTATTCTTTTATTTTAATGCAGATGCCCAATTAAATATCACTACTTATATTGACACGCAAGTAATGGGAAGCATTGCCGGAGAGAGTAGAGTTGGTTCAAGATTGGTTTTAATGAAAAACTTATTTAACGAACTCATTCCATTGCTCATTCTCTGTTTACTTGCACTTGCTTTTTGGTGGAAAAAAGGTTGGGCTTTAGTTGCCGCTAAAACAGATCAAAGCAAGTGGGCTTTATTATTTATTTTATTAGGTTTGTCAGCATCAGCGCCAATGATGGTAAGCCCAAAAATATCTTCTTTTTATTTAATCACGGCCTTGCCTTATTTTGCACTTGGATTGGCTTTGTTCATTTTGCCCGTAATCCATCATTACACTAAGCTATGGTCACTGTCAAAGTTTGGATTTAAAATTATTGGATTTATAGGACTGGTTTCTATCTCAATGGGTATTTTGCTTATAGTGACCAATGCCAATACAAAGGGAAGAGATATTGAAACGTTCAATGATATAGCGCAGATTGATAAAGCGTTAGAACCGCGTACAATTATCTCACTCCATTCTTCTTACCACACTGACTGGTCTACGATTGCATATTTACAGAGATATTTGCGTGTAAGCGTTGAACGAGGCCTTGGTGAACATTTATATTACCTGGTTCCCATTAATAGTGCTATGCCTGAAAACTTTCATAAGGTTGAATTAACAACTCAAAAGTTTGACCTTTTAAAACGCAATAATTAGAAAAGGGTTTACAATTGTTCTGGATCTATATTTGGTCAAAATTAATACTGGAATTGATTTATCTATTTTTCTGCAATTTGTAAATAAATAAGATTCAATTAAATGAGTGTGGAATTTTTATGCTAAACGTATATTGATCCATGATTTGTGTAAATATTGATTGATTTTTAAAATATCTAAGTCTAAGGCATTTGCACCAATCGAATAATATGGCAAAATGTGCCCAAAATTTCCCTATTTTTGCAGGTTCAAATTATTGAAATTGTAATGAGTACGAAATATCCTGATTATAAGGGGCTTAATTTGCCCAACGTAGCTAAAAGAGTATTGAAAAACTGGGAGGAAAACCGAATTTTTCAAAAGAGTATTGACACCCGTGAAGGAAATCCACCATTTATATTTACAGAAGGTCCACCTTCTGCAAATGGAACGCCTGGAATTCACCACGCAATGGGACGTACGATTAAGGATCTTTTTTGTCGTTATAAAACCTTAAAAGGATTTCAAGTAAAGCGTAAAGCTGGCTGGGATACCCATGGTTTACCCGTTGAATTAAAGGTTGAAAAAGAATTAGGCATTACAAAGGAAGATATTGGAACTAAAATTTCAATTGAGGATTATAATAAAGCATGCCGTGAATCGGTAATGCGTTATACGGATGAATGGAATAAACTCACTGAACAAATGGGTTATTGGGTCGACATGGACGATCCATACATTACGTATGAAAGTAAGTATATGGAATCTGTTTGGTGGCTCTTAGGTCAAATCTATAATAAAGATTTGATGTATAAAGGCTATACAATTCAACCTTATTCACCAAAAGCCGGAACAGGACTAAGCTCGCATGAAATTAATCAACCGGGCGCTTATCAAGATGTAAAAGACACTACTTGTGTGGCACAGTTTAAGCTCAAAGCAGGTGAAACACTTCCTTTTGAAAATGCTAATTTAGAGTTGGTGCATTTTTTAGCTTGGACAACAACTCCTTGGACTTTGCCATCAAATACGGCACTAACTGTTGGGTCAAAAATTGACTATGTTTTAGTTAAATCTTGGAATCAATATACATTCGAACCAATTGAAGTTATTCTCGCCAAAAATTTGGTTGGAAAACAGTTTGCAAAAAAATATACGGCAGTTGAATCTGCAGATGAATTAGTATATACTAAAGGAGATAAAAAAATTCCTTACCAAATTATTGGTGAATGTAAAGGGACAGATTTAGAAGGAATTAAATACGAGCAATTATTGGATTATTGCCAACCTTATGAGGATGCAGATAAAGCGTTTGTTGTCATTACTGGAGATTTTGTAACGACTGAGG
This sequence comes from Crocinitomix sp., assembly GCA_047623705.1. GTDB lineage: Bacteria > Bacteroidota > Bacteroidia > Flavobacteriales_D > Crocinitomicaceae > Crocinitomix. The sequence goes on along the minus strand of JBLHOW010000006.1, from coordinate 34,898 downwards.
ATGGAACTGGAATTGTACATACTGCACCTACTTTTGGTGCAGATGATGCAATGGTTGCAAAAGCAGCTGGGGTTCCACCATTATTAATTTTAGATGAGAATGAAAATCCCGTTCCATTAGTTGATTTACGCGGACGTTTTAGAAAAGAAGTAGCCGATCCAATTTTTGGATTTGGAGGGGAATACGTGAAAGCAGAATATTTGGAAGCAGGAGAAGATGTAGAAGAATTGGCTATTCAACGTGAAAATCTAAAAGAGATCATTGCCGATTTAAAGGCATATATGAGTGTGGATGATCGCCTTACGTTAAAGTTGAAGATTGAGAACAAAGCATTTAAAATTGAAAAATACGAGCACTCTTACCCACATTGTTGGCGTACAGATAAACCTATTTTGTATTATCCACTCGATTCTTGGTTCATTAAAGTGTCCGAAAATAGAGAACGTTTAGTAGAGCTGAATAAAACAATTAATTGGCAACCGAAATCAACCGGCGAAGGTCGTTTTGGTAATTGGTTAGAAAATGCCAATGATTGGAACTTGTCTCGATCACGTTATTGGGGAATTCCAATTCCTGTTTGGACATCAGAAGATGGAACAGAGCAAATTTGCATTTCATCAATTGAAGAATTAAAAGCAGAATCCCAAAAAGCAGTTGACGCTGGTGTAATGGATGCAAATCCATTAGCGAATTTTGTGGTGGGAGATATGTCAAAGGACAATTATAACCAAGTTGATTTGCATAAAAATTATGTCGATCAAATCACATTGGTTTCTCCAACTGGAAAACCAATGGAGCGTGAAGCTGATTTGATAGATGTTTGGTTTGATTCAGGATCGGTGCCTTATGCACAGCATCATTATCCTTTTGAAAATAAAGAGTTGATTGATGACCGTAAAGCTTTCCCATCCGATTTTATTGCTGAGGGAGTTGATCAAACACGCGGTTGGTTTTATACGCAACATGTAATTGCTGCTTTAGTCTTTGATTCGGTGGCGTACAAAAATGTAATGTCAAACGGATTGGTGCAAGATAAAAATGGGCACAAAATGTCTAAGAGTAAAGGCAATACAGTTGAACCTTTTCAAATATTAGATACATACGGTGCAGATGCTGCACGTTGGTATATGGTAACCAATGCACAACCTTGGGATAATTTAAAATTTAATGAAGAAGGAATAAAAGAAGTTCAGCGCAAGTTCTTTGGCACCTTATACAATACCTATTCCTTTTTTGGATTATATGCTAGTATTGATAATTTCACCTATTCAGAGGATGAAATAGCAATTAACGAACGTCCAGAAATTGACCGTTGGATATTATCTAAACTCAATACCTTAATAGGTTCGGTTGATGGATCTTTTGAAGCCTACGAACCAACAAAAGCAGGTCGTTTAATTCAAGCATTTGTTAATGACGAATTATCGAATTGGTATGTGCGTTTATGCCGTCGTCGTTTTTGGAAAGGGGATTATACATCAGATAAAATCTCTGCATATCAAACTTTATACAGATGTTTAGAAACGGTTGCCATTTTAAGTTCACCAATTGCACCGTTTTATTCAGATGAATTATTCCAAGATTTAAATAGTATCACTAGCAGACATAAAGTGGAGTCAGTTCACTTAGTGGATTTCCCAACGGTGAATGCGACTGAAATTGATTTGGATTTAGAAGAGAAAATGAGTATTGCTCAAAAAGTCTCATCTATGGTATTAAGTTTGCGTCAAGGCGCTAAACTAAAGGTGCGACAGCCTTTGCAAAAAATAATGGTACCTATTTTAGATGCTGATTTTGCTAGGCGATTGGAAGATGTAAAAGACATTGTGCTTTCTGAAACTAACATCAAGTCAATTGAATTATTGGAAGATACAGAAGGCATCTTAGTGAAAAAAATCAAACCTAATTTTAAAACAATTGGGCCAAAATATGGCAAACAAATGAAAGCCATTGCGGGCATGGTTAAGGAATGGACAAATACAGATATTTCTGCAATTGAAGCTAATAATGGATGGAATGGTGAATTAAATGGCGAAACCATTGCGTTGGATTTAGCTGATTTTGATATTGTAACAGATGATATTCCAGGTTGGTTAGTTGCTTCTGAAGGGAGAATGACCGTTGCATTAGACATTACACTAACAGATGAACTAAAAAGCGAGGGAATTGCAAGAGAGATAGTGAGCAGAATCCAAAATTACCGGAAAGATTCAGGCTTAGAAGTGATGGATCGAATCAACCTTACTTTTGACGCGAATGAGGTGGTCAAATCGGCAATTGAGTTGAATCAAGAATATATTAAAGCTGAGGTTTTGGCCGAAGGCCTTACGTTTAATTCTTTAGAAGCAAGTAATCATTTATTGGCCGACTTAGAAGAAGGCGATACGGTTATTGGGTTGGCGAAAGTATAGGTTGATGGATTGAAATGAAAAAGCGCCATTGAATTAACAATGACGCTTTAAAAGCTATTATCGCTGGATTCAAAACATGCACAAATTAATTGTTTGCCTAATTCTGAATGTCACTTATAGCTTGAGTTTATCTAAATTCTGTCTTCTAGATCTACTATCGGGTATCCACCTTCTGAGCCGTTTCCGCCTTTTACATTACTTAGAGCAATAGTTTTAGTAAACTCTGTAAAGTTGCTTAGTTGTTTTACTTTTTTTGAACGTTTCATTTTAAATTAATCTCCTCTTTTTGGGGTTCGGAGTTTCCCTTAATGTTTGTAAATGGGCATCAGAAATTTCTTTCAAAGGACCTTTTTACTTTTGATTATTCTTCTAAAAAACATCAGTACCAAAGAAATTATCCATGTCATGCATAGGAGCGCGTCCTCCCATGTAGCCATGGTGCTCCGCTTCTCCATTGTTTTCATTTATTTTTTGGCGAAGATTAGTGAAAAAGTCCGTCCAAAATTCATGTCCACCCTCAAATATGTCCTTAAACCAATTTACTGCTTCGTCCCACACTATGGTGTTTGTTAAACCATCAATAGCCATGGTGTATACAGTCCAAAAATCTTTACCATTGAAGTTTCTCTTTTTAACACCGAACATTCTATTACCAGTCACTGGATGCTTTCCATCTCCTGGTGTGCTGATTGTTGTGAATATCCAATGATCTGCTTCAAATTCTGACGCTACAACTGATCCTTTTTCGAATGTGATTCCTAAGGCTGATGCAAGTTTAATTGTAAAAACAGCACCTTTCGGGTTATTGTTCGCCCATCTAAATGCATCATTGGATAAATTTCCGTCGTTATCATCTTTATCATAAGGCCAGAAAGTTTTGTCTTCCAAAATCGTATTGAAATTGTTTCTAAATGCGTCAAAAATATTGTTCTCGTCCAATCCATCAGGCATTTCCAAAATATCCAACCAATAAAGATCAATATTTACTGCAGTCCCCCAAGCGTCTTTTATATGCGGAATCGTATTTGGTCCAAAACGGCTAGTGAGTTCGACAGTCAAGTTTTGATCTGGTCTATGCGTCAACAACTTTTTATACGTATCATACATTTCCTGATTTTTGCGCAGTTCAGATTTTACAATTTCCCAGCCAGAATCGTAACCGTTAAGGGCCTCATTAATTTGATCTTCAATAGATTCTCCTTCACTCAACCCAACTCCCCCATGCGGTGTAGTAAACTTAACACTAGCTCCATCATCTCTCGCCTCATAACTTTCAAACTGTGATGGATTAGTTGGCAGCAAAGGATTAACACCATTATCACTTTCCACTTGATTTCCGTTGCTTGAATCTGGAATGCGTGACTGTAAATTTGCCAAACGCATTGCATCTGCAGCAGCTTTCGAGATTTTACCGTCTGCTTCGGCTTTGTCTATTTCCTTCTTCGTTTTATCTGAATTACGAATAGCACTTGCATGCATAGCTAATTCTTTTGCCATTTTCGCAAATTCTTGTGCAGCAGCTACGCTAGTATTCATTGCCCCAGACGATCCTGTTGATGCCGCTTGTAATGCTGCCAAGGTGCTTAGTTGATTTTGATCAAGACCCGTAAGATTGTTAAATGCAGCATTTGAAGTTAACGCATCTATCGCCCCTGCAAATCCTTGGGGGTCTGGCGCAGTTGGCGCATTTTGTATGTTAATAATTGGTGTTGCTAAATCTTTGGCAGTTAAATCACTAGTGGCAGCTCTGCGCGAGTCTGTGCTAATGGGTTGAATGGCCGTTGGCTCATCTCCACAAGGTACCTCTGTAAAACGCCAATGTCTGCTTTCATCAATTTCTTCACAACTATTGCAATTACCCATTACCGCTTCGGCATAGACGCCGCGGGTTTGTACGCTCAATCTAAATGGTGGAATTGGTGTGTTTGGCGAATAGTGCTTTAATAAATCAATTGGTTTTTCGGTCGCATTTTCTCCTTCTGCTTCCCCTTCTACTAATTGTTTGAATGTTGGATCGATTCTTACGCCGCGAGCTACAGGCATAACTAAATTATTTCCAACAATATCAATGAGTTTATTTTCAATCACAGAAGCAACACTTCTTCCATCCGCATTTGGCGCTGTAAAACCATCCAGCATCATATAGCGTTTATCCTTGTCCATTTGAAACCAAATCACTTTATGATAATGCTCTAAATGATCATTAATATGTTCAATTAAACGATTGGCAATGCGATACGCCTCTTTAACAGGGTTAAATAATTCACGCTGGTTTAATGGGGTTGGAATACTTAAATTATTTTGATCCAACTCTTTGTGTCGTTCAGATATGCTGAAAAGTGTTTCATTTAGGCTAGACGTTGTATAGCGCATGAATCCACCAAAAAAGACCACTTTGGAACCAGCTGGCAGGGTATAATTATTTTTAATCTGAATGCTGTGAATGTCCTTTCTACTGACCATATTTTCTCGCGGAAATAAACTGAGTAGAATTTTTAATTCATTGCCAGCTTTATAACCACGAAGCATTTCAATTTTTCGAGCTTTTTTTAATGCGGCTTTTCCTCTTAATCGAGAATATTTCACCCGTGTATTGGGCTCTACTGCCATTTCTAATTTTAGATTCAAATCATTCCCTTGGCTATCATAACCATCAATTTCCAGTTGGTCTAAAAAGTTGGTAATGATCTCAGGTAGTATCTCATTAGACCAAATAGCATCACGACTTTTTTGTTCCTCTTTTTCAAATTCAGACCTGATTTTAGAAAGATTCCAATTGCCTAAAAATGGTGCTAATCCTCCCCAATTGTCGATTGCAAATTCTTGAAGGGTTGCTTCAGCCTCTAAAGGAGCATCTGGCGGTCGATTAACATTTACGGATAAGATAATTTGACCAAATATTTCTTGAATTGGTTCGTCGGCCAATACTTCGTTTGGATTGACGAATTGATATTTCCTTTCAATTTCTTCTAAAGTAATAATGCCGTCTCTTAATCCTTGAGCAGGCAATGAACGATAAATTTCATCTTTCCAACGCAAGATTTTTGGAGCGGTAAATGCGCTCATTTCAAGTGGAATAAATAAACATTCTTGCACGTCCGCTACTTTTTGCTCAATCGCAAAATGACGCAATACTTCAAAATATTCCATGGTCATGGAATGGCAGTGATTATGATTTGCAATAACCTCTGTTTGAACGCTCATAGTTTCGCTCTGACTAATGGTTTCAATTACTGTGCTTCGTTGACTGCGAATGGCGCTTGCCGATTGCATGACAGAATCTTTCAAGCTATTCATGCTAGAGGCAGAAAGGTCACGAGCCGAATTTTGCCATGCGTTTGAACTTCCACTTGATTCATTGGTTTGTTTACCTATTCCTCCAGCTATTCCGCTTGAAACGCCTAATGAAAGTGAAGCGCCTTGCAAAGGAATGGTGCCACTTGCCGCAGAACCTATTCCTCCACCGATTCCTGCTGTTTTGGATTTTGAATATAGTTCTGATTCTGATCCGCCACTCACTTGCTCGCTAAGACTCGTATTAATAATATCTGTCACATCCCTATCTCTCGATAAATGAGAGGTTAACGATTCTTCCGCGGTTAAAGATTCAGTTCTACCAGCAGTTTCTGAACGACCCCAATCAAAAATGGCAATTTGTTTTTTCTGACAAGGTGCTAAGGGTAGGCTGTATAAAAGGTCGCCCATAGAATAGCCGTCTGCGCGCCAAATTTGTTTGATGTGCACAATATGTCCGTGCGCAATAGAGGTGTTTTGGTAAAGTGTAGGAGAATCATCCCAATCAATTCCATGACCGCCATCAATTGCCACTCTTCCATGTGATCCTTTTTGGAAGAAATTTTTAATAAAATCTTCCATTTCGGCAGGATTAGCACATTTTCGCTGATTTTCTTTTTGAAATTGGCTTGAAATGAATTGTAGAAATGCCAATAATTCAGGATCGGTGTTATGCGTTCTTTCATATAAATACTCAAATAATTCAGCCAAAGTTGTTTTCCATTTTTCCACAGGATCAAATAATCCGTAGCTATCAGGAGCTGGTGTGAACATCATTGAATCGGTGTCAATTAGTTCAAATGGACGATCAATAAATAACCACCATTTTGCATTTGCAGCCCATGAATTTTGAATGTGTAAATAAAAGGCCCTAAGGTCTTTTTCTTTGATCTCAGTCGAACTTGATTTAGGAGCTTCTTCACCTAGAACTTTTGCACCTTCTAAATCCCCTTCTTGATCGTAATTCACATCAACATGCGATTGAATATGGTTAAAGTTTGATCCGTTTGGCAACTTTAATAGCGGGGGTTTCCTGTACGGAATTTTCTTAAAATCGGGCTCAGTTGTTCGAACAATCTTAACGTAGGTAAACTCTTCTAATGAACGATTTGGAGTCGTAAAATCAACGCAATTATTCCCCTTCATATTTGAGTAAGCACCAGATAAAACCAAATCCTCAGCGTCTGGCATTTGATTAACATCATCCGTGGCATGGCATCCGCAATCAGCCTCGTCCTCAGCTATTTCTTCAATTAAATCGCCATCTACAACAATAATTTGATTGAGCGCTAACTGATCTAGGTTCGTAAAATCCTTTTTTAGGGTAAATATAGCTTCATTTAAACCTGCAATTTTTAAGAAACCGTTACGTAAAGGCTCTCCACCAAGGTCAATTGAAAAATACCCAACTGCATCTGTTTTGATACTTTTATAAACCGCAAGTTCTGCTGAACTTAGATTCTCATTCTCTTGCAAATAATGCAGATAAATAAAAACGGTGCGTTTGCCTACAGCGGATCCATCATTGAAATTAATGAGGCGCCCACGAACTTTGTAAGGACCAACATTGTTATCGTTTGGCACAATAATTTGATATTGTGGATCCACTATTATTTCAAGTGATACAATTCCGTTTACAGCTTTCGCTTCGCCAATCACCGCAGGAAAAATGTCAGTATAATTGTACTCTTTGGCATAAATTTCACTAATAGGTCCTCTTACAATCAAGGTTATTTTTCCAATAATTTCTGATTCTTCAGAAACTTCAAAAAATACTTCTCCATTATTAGATATTGGAATAGTTTCATGGTGATATTCTGATAGTAAAGAATTTCCAGAACCTGATTTATTGTACGATACAATTAGTGAGTGATTTTCATAATAGACATCAAGTGATGTGTTTAAGGGTTTAACTAGCCCATTGACTGATTTCATAAGTAAATAATTTTTTAATTAGTGAAGCTTAACGAGAAGTGATCAAATGTGGCGTACGTTCATTTCAAAGGTTTGTAGCCGTAGGACTTTTTCATTAATGCGCTTCGAGTGAAATAAAGTTCCGTTTACTTTCTCGAACACATCTTGATTTTTTGATAAGTGCTGATTGAAATTGTATAACTGCACTGATTTAACTTATAGGTGCTTATTCGAATGTCTTTATTGTTCAATCAATCACTAATTAGACCTAATTATTCCCTTATATTTATGATGTAAACTTAAATCCCAAACGTGCGTAACGCCTGTCTTTTATTGTTTTTAATCCTTCCGTTTATAAGTGTTGCGCAGCATCCTTATTTCCAAAACTTGGTTAATTCCGACGGCATAGAATCGAATAATGTTTATTGTTGCTTTCAAGATAAAGAAGGGTTCATGTGGTTTGGTACAGATCTAGGGGTGAGCCGTTTTAATGGTTACGAATTTGAAAATTTTGATTCTGATGATGGATTGACAGGGAATGAAATTTTCGGTATTTATCAAGACAGTAAAGGACGTATGTGGTTTCGGTCATTTAATGGCGAATTCTGCTATTATTTGGAAGGTGAATTTTACAACAATCAGAATGATTCAACGTTGGCTAAATTAAAATCAGATTCATATTTAACTAGTGTTTTTGAGGATGATGCCGGAACGATCTACATTACATGTATTAATAACGGGGTTTTTATTATTGACACCTTAAATAACGTGCGCAATATATCGTTTGACATACCGCTCTATAGGGTTTGGGTGACAAATGAAGGAATCCTGAAATTATTCACTTCAGAGGGACTATATAGGTTAGAAGGTGATGATCCTATTTTAGAAACTTCGCTCGTTTTATCATCTTCGCATGCCAGATCAATAGTTGTTGGAGATAAAGTGCTTTTTGGTTTTGGTGCAGATCTTATATTATTGGATGGAACAGTTCAATTGATGCATCATTTACCGGATGGTTCACAAATAACCTGGTTGAGTAAAGGTGATGGTGATGCTATTTTTATTGGAACAAGATCGGGTATGCATATCTATGATTTTGCAAAAAGGGAAATGACCACCGCTCATTATTTTCCCGAATCAATTGTCAGTCATACATTAATTGACAAAGAAGGAAATTTATGGGTAACTACCTTAGGTGAAGGTGTGTTTTTAGCCCCATCTCCACAAACTAAAATTTACAATAAAGAGGGTGATTTACCCGTCAGCAATATCACCTGTTTAGAAAAAGGATTAGATAATGACTTATGGATTGGTATGGTAGGAGGTTATTATGCTAATCTTAAAAATGGGGTCTTAAAAACGCGTCGAATTAAAAATCATCACAACCAAAGTACCAAGCATATCAGAATTATACCAGATGGACAAATAATAATAGCAAATAAAGCGAATACCGCTGTATTTGATGGAGAGGAAACAGTTTATTTCCCTTTTTTAAGCAATGACATTCTCATAGATTCTACACACGCCTATATTGCCAGTAAACGAACATTTAAAATAACCGCCCAATCTTTCTCTGATAAACTAGGTGCTAATCCTGATGGAGATAAAGATGTTGAAGAAGGTTTGCAAGATCATCTTATGATGCCAGTCTATTCTAGCGTATTGGTTAAAGGGAAAAACAATGCGGTATATGTTGGAACGCAAAAGGGTCTTTATAAAGATGATCAGGTCAATATTATTCACCTTGGAGAGGAGTGTGTTAAACTAGGGGTAACGATTAATGATTTAGCTTATGATTCTGAAAATGATTTGCTTTATGTTGCTACAAATGGAGAAGGACTAATTGTTCTTGAAAATGATGAAATCAAATATGTTATTGATGAAGAAAAAGGCCTGTCGAGCAATAATTGTCGTTCATTACTTATTGATGAGGGTGCGCTTTGGGTTGGAACCAGTAAGAGTTTAGACCATATTTATAAAGAGGGGAATGTATACAAACTGGTAAATCATGGAGCAATACTCAATTTAAAAGACTCAAGGATTTCGGCGATTGAAAGAATTGGAGACGTTTTGTATCTCGCAACGAATGACGGGTTAATTGCGCATAATTTGAACGTTAATGAAGTAATTACAACACGTCCTAAATTATATTTAGAGCATATTTATGTGAACTCAACCGAACGCATAATCTCTGAAGATAAAATGCATTTAAGGCATAATGAAAATTCGATTTCATTTTCATTTTTAGGACTTTCTTATAAGAATTTGGGCAATTTAACCTATGAATATAAACTTGAAGGGTATCAAAAAGATTGGCAAAAGACCAAGAGCAGAGAAGTGTTTTTTGATGGACTAAATGCTGGGGATTACACCTTTAATTTACGCATTAAAAATTGGGAAAATCAAGAAATTGCAGCCCTATCAATTCCCTTTGAAATTGAAAAACCATATTGGAAAACCGCTTGGTTTCTAACGCTAATGATTTGCATTATTGCGGGTGTTGTTATGCTGATTTGGTTTGTACGCATTCGAAATATTCGGGCAAATTATGAATTGGAAAAACAAATTTTTTCCGGTAAAATGGAAAAACTAGAATTGGAAAAAGCTTATTTAATTGCAGAGCAAAAAGCGGGTGTTTTACAAATGAATCCGCACTTTTTGTTCAATTCCTTAAACACAATTAAAGGTTATTACGCGCAAAATAAGTTTAATGAAGCAAACCGATTTATAGCACGATTTTCAAAATTATTACGCCGTATTTTAGAATGCAATACGCAATTTATTCCTTTAGAAAAAGAGCTTGAAATCGTGGACCTCTATCTTTTCTTAATGCAAAAGCGTTATGATAATATGTTTCAATATAAAATCACTTGCGACGTTGAAGCTATCGGCCAAATTGAAATTCCACCAATGATGGTTCAGCCCATGGTTGAAAATGCTGTGGTTCATGGAATAGCACCTCATAATAAGGGCTTGGTTGAAGTGCATTTTTATTTTATCGAAAAGCAATTGGCCTGTTCCGTTTCTGACACTGGTATTGGTTTCAATAATTCTGTGAAACAGACGCACGAATCGGTTGGTTTATCTAATATTCGCGACCGATTGAATTTATTGTCTCAGCAGTTTAGTATTCCATGCAGTATAAAAATTAATAGCCCCAACAATAAAGAAAAAGTCGAAGGGACAACCGTAACGATCTTATTTCCGACTAAAATTAATTCAAATGAGAGCCATAATAATTGATGACGAAAAACAAGCAATTGCCTCATTAGAGATGGAATTGCGCGAAATAACACCAAAAATTGAAATAATAGGCCTTGCAAGTTCTGTAAAAGAAGGCATTGCATTATTGAAAAAACAAACGCCAGATATTTTGTTTTTAGACATTCGTTTGAATGATGGTTTGGGCTTTGATATTTTGCATGAAATAGAAAATTTTGGAAAATTTCGAGTGATTTTTACCACGGCTTATGATCAATATGCCTTGGAAGCACTGAAGTTGCGCGCATTTGATTATTTACTAAAACCAATTGATTTAGACGAATTGCAGCAAAGTATCACCGCAATTGGGCTTGAATCAAAACATAGTTATGATATTCCAGAACAACAGTTGGATCAAATTGTAACGCTATCAAATGCCATTTCAACTGAATCTAAAATTGCACTAAATACAGGGGACGGAATTTACTTAAAGCAGCTTTCAGAAATAATCCATATTCAGTCAGACGGAAACTATACCAAGTTTTTTTTGAAGGATACAAAACGGCCAATGTTAATTTCTCGCACCTTAAAAGAGTTCGAAAATATTCTCGCAAAATCTGGTTTTGTACGCGTTCATTATTCGCACCTCATTAATATTAATCATTTAGCGAGTTTTCATAATAAAGATGGCACGTATGTGCTAATGTCAAATGATAATTCAATCCCCGTTTCAACGCGAAAAAAAGCCAATTTATTAGAGATTCTTAAAAAGCGGAGAGGTTTTTTGATAGGCTAGGTTTTTTCAATAGTTTCTAAGCTTGTTAAAGAATGGCATTTTTTTTTTCAACAGAGGGTTTTTCCCTTAAAAAATATAGTAAAAACTCTCATATAGCATATTCTAAATTAGCGTATGTTTCAATACTTGATTATCTAAAACTGTTAATTATGTCTACTGAAACTTTTAAAATGTCCCTCGGTCCATTACTTGGAATAGAAGATGAATACACCTATTTTATTTGCTTTGTATCGAAGCAAAAATGAATGTCACTGAATTAAAACTACGGCTTATTCAACATGCTGAGCACAAATTAATTGAAGGTTGGTCCATAACCGAATTAGAAGAAAACTTCTTTTATCGCATTTCATTTGACATTGAGGAACAAGATAAATCAATCCAAGTTAATTATTCAATCCAATTCAAAGGAACAGATATACGAAGCAGTCACGCGAATGATAATTGGACTTTTTAGGTGCCGGGTGTTGACCAAATCCCTAAAGTTGGTTTGCCTCATGTAACGGAAAAGAAGCTTATTCAAAGCCTAAAAAGGCCAAATTATACAATGTTTGGAAACAATTTAGAGAAGAACATAATAAAGAGAATTTTGAATTCCATTGCATGGTGCTGGGAGGAGATCAGATTTAAGCAGATTCGATTTGGAAGGAATTGGACTATTTTGAGGAAATTAGATTTTGTAAATTTAAAAATAGAGATGTCATCAAATATGATTTCCCTGAAGGAAATTATTAGAATTTAAAAAACAAGTTGCCAGTTATTATGAAAGTTTATACATAGATAGTTGGAGTAATGAACATATGGCTGCTGTTTTTGCTACTGTTCCAACTGTTATGATGTGGGACGATCATGACAGTTTTGATGGCTGGGGTTCTTGTGATTGTAAATTGCAAAAAAGTCCAATTTTTCAAAATATTTTCCCAATTGCTAAAAGGTATTTTGAAACCTTTCAAATTCGAACTAAATCAAACATTTCATTACTAAATATAGACTTAGATTATAGCATGCTTGTGTCATTTAGAAACTACGAAATTGTTTTGTTAGATAATAGGAGTAAAAGAACTGAAGAATTTATAATGTCAGATGAACAGCAAGGTTCAATGAACCTTGCTGCTTTTATGCTAAAATCCACAGGATAGTTTCTTGTTGTGATTTTTTATTGAGTATTACGTCGTATAAAAAACTATCCTGTGGGACTTATTCTTGAATTATTACCAAATCAGTGCACTCATCAGGTGTTGGTGGTTCGTGTTTTAAAATCATTTTTTCTAGTGCGGATAAAGGGAGCGGGTGTTTTCGCGTTTTGTTGCGTTTGAGTAATACCTTATAAGGAGTTTCAACATAAATAATTTTAACCTGCGCACCATAATCTGCAAATAGTGCGATTAATTGTGTTCGGAGTTGTTTTGTAATATTAGTTGCGTTCCAAACGAATGGTGTTTTACTCCGTAATAATTCGCGTGCTTTTTCTTTTGCCAGTTGAATGACTTTACCGTTACCCGATTTGTCGGTTGGTTTTATTTTATGTGCGCGTCTTATTTCATCCAATGATATAATAGGTAGGTGATTTAAATTATTGTTGATATAAGTGTCTTTTCCAGATCCAGGCAGCGCAGACATCATAATAACTTCAAAATTGTTCCCAGTAAATGGCTCGTATAAACGCGACCCTGAATCTTGAATAAAATAAGTGAATTTACTTTCCTTCGATTTGAATGGGAAAGGCTGTTTCCAACAATCTAATTCTTGACAGAGCGTAGCAAAAAATTCAATTCGATCTAACATTTCACGTTGATCATTTCACTTACGACCTAAAACATCTGCCTTTGCAAGGATGTATAAATGATAGGTGTTAACCACTAATGAGGCTTGTAAGAGTACTTTTTCAAAATTTGGTTTTTCAATAGCCCAGATAGGTAGGCCGTGTAAACGTACCAACTTGGCAATATACTCGCGAATATCTAGTGGAGTATTACCTTGTTTATAGAAAAAGGTACGCACCGTTTTTTCTCCTTTTTTTGCATGACCTGGTGAACTAATGCGACCATTTTCAATAATAGTTGTAGACCTTTTTTCAATGTCGTGCATAAGTGCTGCTGCAAGTATGAGGTGCTGCTCATTTTCAGGTAAGTCCTTAAACGCGGACATTTCTTGCAAAGCGTCAACCACCATTTGCGTATGGATATAGACATCTCCTTCAGCATGATAAATAGGGTCTTGCGGGACTCCTTTCATATCTGACAACCAATCAAATTCATTGATCAATTCATTAAAATTATATGTGTTACTTATTTTCCACATGTTGTACTCCTTTCTGACATTAAAGCGGCACGTTTCCATTTTCTGGTCCAATGTTCATCCGTTATTACGTGATCTTTACGGACATATTTAAAAACATTTTGGGCAAAATCTGCAACTGCGTATTCATTCGAATTACGTGTTACAATACCTTCCATTATGCAAGGCGCTTTTGAATTTGCATCAATTGATGCAAACGTACTGCTCTTATTTGTTAAAGTTAATATTTCGTTTTTGTATTCTTTTTCTTGCGCTGGTTTGCTGTCACTAATTACTGGTACGGTTGTAAAATCCATGAGATTTGCATAAAATTTTGTTTCTTCCCACGAAAGCCATTGTTCTTTATAACGCACACCAAAAACGAAAAAATGTTGTTCTAATTTTTGATATTCAATTGAATGAATTGCATATAAATTTTCACCAAAAATTTCAAGGTCACCCAAATCTCGTTTAAGCCAATTCCATTTTTCTTTTAAATGGTTGGCCCATGGATGTCGTGTTGGTGTAGCATGTGATCGAGCAAAAACTCCAATTTTACTAATGCAGGTATTTTCTCCATCCAGTTTTTCTGTATGAACGACATTTTTAATGGCTTGCACTTGTTCCCAATACTCCTGGTTAATACGATCATCACTAGTGGTACCTGGTGAAAATGGGTAATGATATGTGCGGCCGTATTTTCTTGAAATACTCATTTTATTTTTGTTAATCAAAAGTTGTTGTTGAGCTTTAATACTGCTTATTTAAAACAATTTGTAAATTCCTTTTTTAGGATTGAAATACATTTGTTGCATAGTAATACCCATTCTTACATCTGTATCTGATAATATATCATGAACAGCTTTTGGAGTTAATATAGTCTTGTTATTTAATAATTCATCAATTCGATTATATCTGCCACAAGAGGTGTCCCCCAGTTGACCAACTTCCATTGAAAAAGAGGATTCAATTAGTTTATAATCATTTGTCACTAAAATTTTGCCGTTTTGAGCTTTACGAACTTTGTCTTTTGTTGGCGTTCTTTCTACAACAACCATTTCATTGGCATTTGTTCCGCATACGAGTAGCAAACAGTCTGATGCGATTGTTGTAGTTGTTAACCATTCGACAGCTTGATTAAACGATTCCGCCTGTTCTAGGGTTTTTCGAATAAGGTAGACAATAGGTTCAGCAGTGGTAAATGGATCATTACTCCAAACTGAATTTAAGGAAATTGAAAACTTCCCAATTGCCATGCCGGAAAGACAGCCGGTGAAACCAGGCCAACCTATTGTTATGTATTCATTTTTACCATTTATATATCGTGTAACTAAACTGTGTGTGCTAAGGTCGTTATCATTTGAGTGCCAGTCTAGATTACGGCCATGAATAGGATTACCGTCATTTGCAATGGCAAAGGATGAACAACCGAGTACAATCTTTAAAGCATCATAATAAAGGTTTCCAACTAAAACATTAGTTAATGGCATTTCCATATGTTCACTAATACTTACAATTTCTGAATAATGTTCTGTTGACAAAAAGCTTTGAGCATACATATCAAGCATTGCGACGTATTCTTTTGGAACAAGTTCTAAGATTTCGCCTGAAAAAAAATTTAGCAATGCGTTAAATCCTTCTCGGTAATTATGTAGTTTGGACCACCGCAAATCGGGTGGTTTTGATAGGTCTATAATTAGTTCTTTCATTTTTTTTAGTTTAATATTTTTAATAATTAGTTTATTTGGCAAAAGTCAAAAACAAGATATTGGATCGCTGCGTTATTAGATTTCGAATCAAACCAACAACCTCGCCCCTTCGAGTAATTTTACTCAGTAAAATTGTATCGAGAAGCTTGACGTTCATCCCTAAACTTCTTCGGACGGTGATTCGGTTTAAAATCGCTTCCTTTAAAAATCTTTATAGGATTGCCTCTTTCTAATTCTGTGTGTTGTTGCCAACTTGCTTTTTTTGTATTTTTTAATTGTTCTAGTTGATCCGCCTGCAGTGCAGTTGCTAATTTAGCTTTTGCTGTTTTTTTATTCTGCAATTGCGATTTTGAATCACGTGCAACGGCGGCAATGCCTGTGGGAATATGTATTGCACGAACAGCTGTTTCCACTTTGTTTACATGCTGCCCCCCAGGTCCGCCTGCGCGAAATGTTTCAAATTTCACATCTGAGTCCTTCAAGGAACCATGATTTTTAGAGAGATCGCTTACCTCGCTCACCCCAACAAACCAATTTTTACGTTTGTGAAATTTACGGAAAGGACTTTGTCCGATCCACTGAACCGTACCAATCCATTCTTTTAAAAATGCGCCATTAGCCTTTCCTTCCAATTGGATGAGTACTGAGTTAAATGTATTTTTCTCGTCAGCTTTTTCCTTAGAAAGCAATATTGGTTTTAAGCCGTTCGTTTTAGCATCAGCCATCAATAGTTTTACAACTTTTGCTACTACCCAAGCACATTCTGCTGGGCCTCGTGCTGCTGTTATTTGTATTAAATTGTTCATTATTTTCGTTTTAAATCCAACTTGGAATTCGTAAATTTTCTTTTTTTGCCCAACTTTTCATTAGTGTTAAGGCTTTGTTATTAATTGTTTTATTATAGCGTGCTTTTGCTTGTACTATTCTTCTGCTTTGTAAAGAAATTTCAAGCGTTGCTAATGTCTCTTCATTGCTTAATGCGGTTTTTTTTCGGATAGAAAAAATAGCGCATTTCTTTTTATAACAAGAGCTTGCATAAGTCGCTACGCAATGATTCATTTTACGCCCTTCAGTCAGTAGTTCTTTTGTTGAACGCAATTCAATGATGGAGTAGGTAACTTGTTTTTCATCTGTACCTTCTTCAATAAAAGTTTCATCAATATGACTGCTTGTCCAAATTAATTTACCTCCTCGTTGGCGCATTTGTTGTTGATCATTATGCCAATCATCACTTGCCCGAATAATGGAAGGAATCGTTCTTCCTTTTAAACTATAAGTGCTGTTAATGCCGCGTTGAACTAATAGAAAATCAATTATTTCTGCAATTTTTTCATAATCGAACATGCCTGCATTAACTAAAAATAAAATAGCATTATCCCAAAATGCTTCATCTGCAAAATCATTTCTGCCAAGCCGAGAACGAAGGATGAAATTCGCCAAGCGTTCATCTCCTCCTTTACCAACAACTTGTGCCCATCTTAATGCCTCATTAACCGTTAAGTTTCCTGGGGCTTTACCAAATGCATGCGCTACTTTCTTTGTCATGTTTATTGGCACATGGTTTAACTTTCTAATGTTAATACCAACGCCCATGACAGTTAACCACTTGCGTGGTTCTTTGCCTTCTGATTCAAGCCAAGCCGAGTCCAAAAATTCAGGAACGTAGTAGGCGCAAAACAAATGGCGCAAGAGTGACGAAAATTGTTTGAGCGGATTATGCGAAGACTTTTCCCACATTTCAATTTCACGAATGAATTTATTGTGGTTTGTGGTCATGTGTATTAACCCAATTATGCAAGCGTCATTGTCTAATAATTTGCTACAGTTCTTTTGATTAAGGTGAAGTAATAATCGCGTGAAAATTGTCCGATTTTTATTGTCTTTTTTATTTCTAAATTGAAAGAATCCGCTAAATATTTCGTCATTTACTGTATCAGCCCATGCTGTTTTGATGTCTGATTGATCAGCAAGTCCGCGAATTTTCTTTTCGAAAGAAACCCCTTTTAAATTTGACTTTTTAAGTGATGCCTCAATTGATAGTTCCCAGATTGCAATTCTATCTGCGGTATTTTTCCTGTCCTCTCGGGTGATGTGTTTTCCTTTTCGTGCCATTTTTTCATGTTTTTAATTTCAGTTGATTTTAATTCGCAACCTGAAGATGAAAAGAGCAAAGCCAAAGGATTTATCTAACCCTTTTTACGCTTTAATCCTATATGTTCTTTGTCCAATGTCTTTGTTCTTTTCTCTTGTTCTAATGATTTTATCATTCTCTATTTTTATTATTTAATTCAAATATTCGCAGTGTCCATTACTAGTGTGGCGTGTTTGAACTATAAGGTTCGAGTTCAAGGCTTGTGAAGTCCAAGAATTGCGAGTTTACTTTTGTAAAAGAAAAAGCGCAGCTTTTGAAGATCAAGCATAACGCTGTAATCGAACTTTATAGACAAACACAAGTTAGTCTTTACACATGCGTACAATACGTGGTATAAATTTCCCTTCTACTTTCACCAAATCTGTTTGATTGGCCATTACCTGTTCAATATCCTTATACGCAAAAGGTGCTTCATCTAATCCGCCGCCAATTAATGTTACTTTGGCTTTTTTTAGTTCCTTCCGCAATTCGGATCCTGTATAGGATGCCTTTGCTTTTGAACGCGAAAATCTTCTTCCCGCACCGTGTGCCGCCGAGTTCAATGAAGCCGGATTTCCTAAACCAGAAACAATGTATCCACTGGTAGCCATTGAGCCTGGAATTATTCCTAACTCATCCAATTTAGCAGGGGTCGCTCCTTTGCGGTGTACAATTAATTCTTCTCCGTCTAGTTGTAGCTCTTTCCATGCAAAATTGTGATGATTTTCAACTTTTGCGATTGGTTTTAAGCCAATAGCTTTCGCTAATCTTTGATGAATAACATCATGACAAGCTTTAGCATAATCACCAGCCAAGTTCATGGATAACCAATATGTTTGTCCAGCTTCTGAATCCATATCCAACCAAGCTAAATGTTGCGCACCTCTTGGTAGTTTGCAAACGTCCATTGCCACAGTTTTGTAATAATTGGCAATTGTTGCGCCTAGTCCTCTTGAACCAGAATGCGATACTAATCCTAAATAAGTTCCCGCTGGAACTCCCATAGCATTACCCCGTTTTAATTCAACTTCACCGAATTCAACAAAGTGGTTTCCACCACCCGAAGTTCCTATTTGGTTAATGGCTTTACCCCTTAACGTCCGAAGCAATTCTGTTGCTTGAAATTCAGGTCGTTCTAAAATTTCATGCTCCGTAAATTCTCCTCGTGTTTTAACCAATCCAAAATGTGTTTCATCTTGTAATGCGGTTTTCAATTTATGCGGATACTTTTTAAATATCTCAGGAGAAACATCAAATATTGAAAGTGCCATGCGGCAACCAATATCCAATCCTACGGCATAAGGAATTACTTCGTTTTTAGTTGCTAATACACCACCAATTGGTAAACCATAACCCACATGTGCATCTGGCATCATTGCGCCTTTTATTGCAATTGGGATACTCATGGCTAAATCCATTTGATGGATAGCATTTTGCGTAATAAATTTTTTGCCAAATACGGAATAGGGCTTTGCTTCGGGCTTTAATTTGTAAGCTGTAAATTCTTCTTTTTTAACAACTTCCATAAACTCCTCGGCTAAAGGGCCTAAAAATTCGTGATCTGCGTATTTTTCTGGCTTTGCAAGAACGTTTTCAAGCAATTCTAATTTTTCTGTCTTTTTTAAATATTTGTAATGTGTCGCCATTATGTTAATGGCTAAACTTTTTCCTTTGTCTGAGTAGAATCCTAATTTTCTTAGATCCTTTCCTCTTAATTTCTGTTTGCCCATTGTGGATCGTTTTTTAATTCGTTTATAGTAGTATGCTTGTATTTTTCAAGCGCTACTTTTGTTTTTCTTCTGTCTTTGATTGTCTCATCTAATTGCCATCTGCATCTGGAGAAACGTGAGGTATAGGCAATGCCAAACCAACCGTTTTTCATTAAGTGTTGTTCAATTAAATCCAATCGTTGTTCAATCAAAGGATCAATTATTTTAGAATGTGTTGTATAGGCACGTATAAATTTTATTTTGTGCGCATGTTTTGGTATTCTAACGTAATATCTTCTTCTTACTTTTTTATCTTCTTTGAAAAAGAATGCGGTACAAAACCGTTTCGCTTTTTCGGTTAATTTGCTATAAGATCTATGACTCAAAGTGGGAATTCCACGATAAATCAAATGTTTTGATTCGGCGCCATTCCATTTTTTTTGTACCTCCTCTTTCGTCGCTCCCCAATAGTGTCGACTTAGTTTTTCAACAATTTCTTCAATTTGAGGTTGACATTTATAGCGTTCAAGTTGCGGCAATAGCTTTAACTCAATATACCAACCATGCCGAATAGGCTTTTCTAATTCTCGATAGCCTAAATCTCTATGCTTTTTGTAGAGAAGACTTCTTTCTTTTAGTAAAAGCCTCGCTTCCTTTTTCCTATATTCTTTTATAGATGCAGGTTTCATCTTCTTATTTTTAATTCATGATTTAAAGAAGGTGATCGGAATTTCTTGTTTGAACCTCTCGGTAGAAAGGCTAAATTGTTTGAGATGTAAAACTTGAATGTTCAAGTTGAATCAATAACAAAAAGAAAGAAAAAGATTTTAAACGGATGTTGCCTATTTGATCAACCACTGAAAATTAGAAAAATGAGGCTAAAAACCGTATTCTCGTTTTCTAAAAACGAAAAATCCCGATCACTTGGATCAGGATTCGAATATATTCTAAAGTTTAAACTTGCCGTTTAGCTTTTCCTGATCGCTTGGTTGATATGTTTTATAAACTTTAACATAGGCAGGCTCATTTTGAGAATGAATAATTGTGAATATCTCTGGAGCGTCTAATGCGCTGCAAATATACATTCGAATTTATTTAATTTCCAAATAAAATTTTGAATTTTTTCAATTTTGGATCCCCTATACGTAGTATAGGAAAAAATGAATCTTTTTTGAATGGATGAAATTAAGGTTCAAAAAATGATGTTTTGGGCGTTTTCATTCGGATAAAAACAGTAGAATTTACTTTCTTTTCAGTTTTTTAATATAGTCAAGAACAGGTGGACTAGAAAACCGAGTTAAGGGACCATTATTGATGCGCCAACCGCTTGATTTTTTCTGACATACAACCAACACATATTCATATTCTTTTCCAATTTTGAGTTCAAGTAATACATTACAAAATTGTTTACCATTTTCTTCCTGTTCAATTGTATGCACCATAAATAAATGAGGCGAACGACCTTTCATTTTTCTATGAACTTTATTCGTGTTTACGCGAACAATATCCTGGCGCACATGTAATTCATGTAAAAAATCATTTTGTCCAGAACTAAAAAGATTCATCTCAGAAAACTCATACTTTTTTGTAGTGTCCAACACCTCGGCCGTGATACCATATTTGCAATAAACGGTGTACCAATCATTGGTTTTTATCGCGGCAAACATGTCCTCTCCAAGTTTATTCATATTCTGATTGCTCGCATCACAATATCTGCTGGTTAATCGAAATGCTTCTAAAATAAAATCAAAATCAAGTACTTGTGTAAGTGCCCAACTATGTGTCAAGTCAAAGGGAATTAATTGTGTTTTTCCAGAAGTTTTTGTAGTGATGAATAGGAAATATTGTTGGCCAGTTCCGTTGATAAATCCAGGATCATATTCAAACCTAAAAAAAGTCGTTTTTCGAATAATATTAAGCGGGTCAACACGGCTGTTTAATTTACTGTTATCGTAATCATTGTTAAGGTCTTGATAGGCTGTATTGCGATCCGCATCTCCAATATCCACTATCTGCTTAACGCTGTATTTACCGTATTGAACTTCAATGGTATCGTTCTCATATCCACCTACTATTTCAATTTCGGATAATTCATCAACCTCATATAAAACTCTGAATTGGGAGCGGTAATAGAAATAACGATAAGCCTCCTTATAGAATTCAATATTGCTATTATACTGGTAACATAATTCATTAAAGTCAGAACGATTTGCATTGTTAAGCGCTGTGAAATATTGATCAACTAATGTTTGTTGAAGGGTATCTTGAGCAGTACTTTCTTCAGCAATTATTAGCAAAAGACAGAGTAATATTTGTTTTAGGCAAAGAATAGGCGCGTTTTGGTGAACATAAAATCAGTTAACAGCAAATATAATGAACTTAGGATAATGTGTTTTTAATGTGGGATAAAACTCTTGTAAGAGTAAGTTATGTGATGCAAATGTTGGTATGGCTTACCTGTGATTTTAGAAATAATTTGGGAACATTATAAAGCATTTAACAGCAACTTATATTTGAAATTTAAGAATCAGTCTTGCACTATTGAGGATAGGAAAAGAGCGTTTAATTTTACCTTATTCGCTAAGAATCAAATGTCCGTTTAAGGCGAGAACAGTAATGTTTACTCAATTTTCTTCCCGCCGGTAATGAAAGTAAAAATCAATATAATCAATTATTAATTCCCGATTTGTGAGTTTACGTATGTAAGCATCATCATATGTTCCTCCGGGTAGACCAATTAGCATCCTTAGTTCATTCATTTCTGAAGCACAAACATAAAAACTACAAAATAGTGAATCTCTACCTTCGTGAATCACACAGAAATCACCGTACACGCCGTGTATAAAATTCGAACCGCATAAAGTCATACCCTCGGTATTGTTAAAAGAACTGTCTATTCTAATCAACATCCATGTTGTATCTCCATTGTCAACTTCGAACCAATTTCCATCTAACCCTGATAAGTCTGTTTTGTATAAGTTTAAATCATCAATTTCGTCGTAAAAGGTCTTGCATTCTTCTCCTGTTTCCTGAACACTTAATCCCTCCCCACTAAAAACAGTCCAGGTCCATAAAACACCATTATCATCTACTTCTAAAATTTCGAATCGATCCTCTGATTTATAAAACGTTATCTCAACTTTATCATTGATCTTGAAAAAGATTTTTCTTTCATTTTGATAGCGGTTAAAGTGAGTTAAGGCGACGTCATATTCTTTGTTAACCTTTTGTTGTCCCGCCATATAGTTTATCATCAGTGATTCGTTGCAATAATCGACTAATATTGACAAGTTTTTGGAATCAACTTGCGAATTAAATACAGAATTTTGGACAATTATTGTTGAGTCATATGGAATAACTGTTGAGGCTGATTTCACTTTATGTGTGACGTCCTCTTTCCATGTTTTAAAATCAATTTGACCATTTAATGTCAAATTGAAAAACAATAGAGAAAAAAAAATTGGAGCTAGTTTCATGGTTAAACAAAGTTGGCTTATTATCGTTTCAAATGATGAACAATTAAAAATAATATATTCTCATAAGAAAGTAAGCCTAATTAGTTACAAATGGATAGGCAATTGACGTTTTCAAGAAATTCGGCCAACTTTTCGAGCCCTTCCCTAATTCTGACACAACAAGGCCTTTGAGCAAAACGCAACAATTATCCACCTTGAAATAAAAAACCATTGAAAGCAGCGGTTTCAAGAATTCTTAAATCATTGTGGAGAGAAGAGGACTACTATCGAACGCTCTTTTTGAGGATTGAGGACGCTGCAGGAGATAAAGACGTCTTTTTGAATCAATTGAAAAAAGTGAGTGTGATTATATAGGCAATCAGTTTTTGGTTATTCCCTTATTTGTTAATATTAATCGAGCATTTAGATTGATTTTTTTCTTTGAATACACCACTTATGAGATTAAAGGCACCAGTTATGTAATGATGTTAGGCAGTTATATCTTTTTATTCTAAACTAATGAATTAGGGGAAGCTGAAAACCATTATCAGAGTAGGCATTTTATAAATTCTTATTATTATGAAAAAAAAACAATTAAAAATCAAAAAAAAGACATTATCCAGTATTACTAACCTGAATGATATCAAAGGAGGAAAGCCGGTGTATCGTCATACAGATTATTGTTTGACAAGCAATTGTGTTTCCGATTTCGGGACTGATTGTGAATTTAAAACACACGGTTGTTGTGATGGTGTATAATGCCTAAGTAACGAAAAATATAACGCTTAGGACTTTCAAAACCTAAGCGTTTTTATCATAGTGAAATAAATTAGAAAGGTGTTTTCATATGTATTTATTGAAAAAATATTTAACTGTAAGAGAAGGAGAAGGTCACATCATTATTGCTGGAGGTGATCAAACCGTATATGTCCCCTTAACCAAACAAAATTATGAGTTGTTGGAAAAAATTTCATCCAAAGGGATTGACTTGAGTTTATATGAAAGTTCAGATATTGTTCAAAAACTGATCGCTTCAAATTGCTTAATAGAGCAACGTCTAGTTAAAAGTAATTATAGTAGAAAAGAATTGTTTTTTAGTTATTTGGGAGTTGATTTGGATAAGGAGAGGGTTGAGAACTATAAAATCTTAGTCTTAGGCGCCGGTGGTGGAGGAAGCACATTAGTTTATGCCTATGCGCAATTTGGGTTTAAGTATTTATGGTCTTTAGATTTTGATATCGTAGAAAAATCAGAACTTGAAAAAACAATGATTTACCGAAAGGGAGATATTGGTAAAAAGAAAGTTAGGGCGCTGAAAGAAACGATACAAGATAGCTTTGACACAACCATTAAAGTGTATGATGAAAAGGTTCAGAACTATGCGAGATTAACAGAAATAATTAAAGAGATTCAACCTGATTTTATTGTAAATGCTATTGATCCGGATCCGCGCCATAAATTGATGCTAAATGATATTTGTATACAAACGAAAACCCCCGTATTATTTATTGCTTATTCCTATGAATCACTTATTCTTGGACCGTTAATTGAGCCAGGACAGACATCTTGTTATCGCTCGTATTATAATTACATAAAAGAAGGGACACAAGGGGTAGTTGATTTTGAGACAATAAAAAGAGTAACAACGATTAATTCAATCCAACCTTCGGTTTCTTTTAATACCAACATTTTAGCATCACTAGCTTTGAAAGAAACCCTGTTTTTTATGCATGGAAAAACGGATTATGTAAGCACCTATAATTCATTGATTTTTTACAATGTCCTAACAATGGAGGGGGAGTCTTATGAATTAAGTTGTAGTTCATGTCAATGCAAAAAAGTACGATCTGAATGAAAACAACATACGGACTTTTTACAGGAAGAATGGCAGAATTAATTGCTTTTTACGAACTTGATGAACGTAATAATGGCAATTATGATCGAGATATTGATGAACTTTTTGATTCGATAATGACTTTTTTCTATGAGACATCTGATACCAGTTTCTGCTCTGGTAAAAGTGGCATTATTTGGGGTTTATTATTTCTTCAGAAAAAAGGATGGCTTTCTTCCGAAGAACTTGATTTTTTAAAGGATGAATATGAGGTGATTTTTATAAGTTTCAAAAGTGACATTGAAGCGGGAAATTTTGATCATTTATATGGCGCCACGGGGAAATTAAAAACATTAATATTTAGTGAAAATGCATTTTTAGAAGAAGCCATAGCGATCTATTTAGATGGGCTTAAAACGCATATTATTTATACTCAAAATGAAGCCTTTTTATACGAAAACTTCATATCCAAAAAAAAGGGAAAGGTCGTTAATTTTGGATTAGCTCACGGATTAACATCTATTATAATAACACTTTGCGAAATTGTAAAAATCACTCAGTCTGAATATGCACTTAATCTTTTGAGCGGCCTCACTAATTATATACGCTCATTCAAAAAAGCGGCCTCATTGTCAGTTTATCCATCACACATAACTGATGGGATTCCAGATTATAACTCGCCATTCGGCTGGTGTTATGGTGATCTTATCATAAGCGTTGCGTTTTTTAAAGCTTGGCAAATCAATCAGGATCAATCATTATTTATTGAGGCAAAATGGTTAGCAAAAAATAGCGCCGAGAAAATAAATGCGAATCAAATTCACTATGATGATAATTTCATCTGTCATGGTACAACAGGTATGGCACTTATGTTTTTTCAGTTGTATAAACAATTTGGAATTTTGTCTCTTCAAAGTGCAGGTCAGAAACTTGTTTTAATGCAAGATGATTCAGATTTTAAAATTGAAGGTGGATTACTGGATGGGAAAACTGGGATTATTTTATCGAAAGCACTTCTATCCAACAAAATTAATGATGACTGGTTGCAGCCATTATTATTAAACATCAAACTTGATTTATGATTGATATAGGTGAAGAGGTTATTGTTCGAAGCCCAGCTTTAAAGTATTCTTGTGATTTATCCAAGGTAAATGTTGAACGTTTAAAGGATACTCCATTGGTTAGAACAGCCATAATGAACGCCTCCCAGGTGCTTTATACGGAAATCTATGTAAAAAACAATTCGACAGATAAAGTACAAAGCACGCTTTATAAATATTTGGTTCGAATGCATTTTAGAGCTACGCCTTTTGGTTTGTTCTCTGGAGTTGGTTTATGCAGTTGGGGGAAGCAGAATGAAATTTTAAGAAATTCATTTTCAAAAGTTGCGATTCGCGACAAGGCTAACTTCTCTGCACGAAAGCTAATGTTAAAAGAATCCTCTTTTTTATATTTAAATCCTTCTATATACCTATTCAATGATGAATTCCGTTTTTATGAATTTCAGATTGGAAAAAAATCAACACGGCACGTCGTGTCAAGCTACCCGTATAGTGATGAGGTTATAGAAATATATAATTTATTCCCTGCAGGTGGCGTGAAATGCTCAGCTTTAATAGAAAAACTAAAAAACAATGGCTGGGAAAAAGAAGATGCATTTGAAGCGCTTGAAATGTTGATGGAAGATCACTTCTTACGTGTTACTGAAGAAGTCGATTATATTTTTGATCCAGGAGATAAGCACCTTTTATTATCGAATTATAAAAACACAACCATTCCAGAAAAACCAAAGTTATGGCAGAATAATGTTGATCTTAGTTATGACTTTACAAAATCAACTTTAGACAATAAGTATAAATTTCATCTTAAAGAAGCTGTTACTTTCTTGGCTCGTTCTTGTGAAGCACCGAAACAAGAGAGTATGGTAGATTTTAGCACACGTTTTTTCAGTCGTTATGGCCATAACAAAGTTAATTTATTGGAAGCATTAGATCCTGTCAATGGTATTGGTTATGGTGGGTTTTCTAATGATAATGAAGGTAAAGCGTCTATAGGAGATGGGCAATTTCTATTTAAATCCACTGAAGGTAAAACAGATTTGTCTGCAACAGATCGTTTTTTGCTTAAGAGATTGGTGAAATCCTCTAAAACGAACTCTAAAATAATTGTCTTTACTAAAAATGATTTTAAATTTAAAAATAAGAAAATCAAACTTCCTGCAACGTCTAGTTTAGGATTCAAGATTATAAATGATGAAGGCGAAGATAAATTATATGTTCGCTATATGTCAGGATCTAGCGCATTAAGCATGTTTGGCCGTTTTGCCTATTTGGATGAAAAAATGGAGTTATTGGCTAAAAAGATTTGTTCTTTCGAAAATACGGTTTGGGGGAGTCATACAATTATAGCGGATCTTGCAATTTATCCAGATGATGTGGCTGCAAATGTAGTTCAAAGAAAGTGCTTTACTTCTCACTTTATAGATTGTGGAATCCCACTAGAAGAAAACTTTAATGCAGAAAAAAGAATTCCTTTAAATGATCTGAGCATACAATGGATAAATGATGAGATTTTCTTATTTTCAAATAAGCTTGGGAAACGAATTATCCCAAAAAATCTTTCTGCTTTTAATCATAAAATTAGTCCTTCTCAGATTTATACTTTTTTGGCAGATTTACAATACCAAAACCTCGACACCAATCTTTCTTTCAAATGGGGGGCTGCTGGAGAATTTTTTGATTTCTTACCCCGTGTGGAATATCAAAATATGATATTTTATCCAGCAACTTGGAAACTTAAGGTTGATCAATTTCCAGAAGTATTTAAGTCTAAAACGGAATTGGATAAATTCATTACCGATAAGGCTATACCTAATGAATTTATTCTAAAGGATGGCGATAGAGAATTACCTGTCAATCTTTATAACGATTTGTCTTATGCCGCATTTTTTGCTACAATAAAAAACAGAGGGCAAATTATTATTACCGAAATATTGGCGGCATCTAAGGCGCTCTCTGATCAGGAAAATAATAGCTACAATTATGAATTCATTGTACCAGTATTCTCCTCTGAAAACAAAGCATCTTACAAAGTTCATTCAAATGAAATCATACAATCCAATTTCCTTTTTGGTGAAAAGTGGCTCTACTACAAGCTTTATTCAAACGAGACGATAACTTCAAAAATTCTAGCTAAACTCTATGCGTTTGTGAATGATGACACGATTAATACACTAATCGAAAAATGGTTTTTTATTCGATACGGATCAAAACATGAAAAGCATATCCGATTTAGAATCAAAGCAAAATCTATGCGCGATTTTGGTCGGATAAATGAGGCCTTTTTTGAATGTCTTAATTCCCTGTTGTCTGCAAATGAATTATACAAAATAGAGCCGGACACTTATACCCGTGAAATTGATCGTTATACATCCGAACACATTGAGACATGTGAAACAATTTTTTCGATAGATAGCAAATTGAACTTAGAATTGGCGCCGTTCAAGGAAGATAACCCTAATGAGGTATATGTGCTTGCTCAATCCCTCTTAGAAATGTATTACCGTGCCTTTTCATGTGAAATTGACGAAATTTTATTTCAGCTTAATAGACA
Source organism: Crocinitomix sp. (assembly GCA_047623705.1). Taxonomy (GTDB): domain Bacteria; phylum Bacteroidota; class Bacteroidia; order Flavobacteriales_D; family Crocinitomicaceae; genus Crocinitomix. Next base: position 6,558 of record JBLHOW010000006.1, on the reverse strand, counting down.
GGTTGAGTTTTTAATGGAAAATTATAATAACACTTCAGAAATAAGAAAGTCGGCAAATGAGTATTATCGTCAAAACCGATCAACTAATGAGCATAAGTTGGCAAAATTAAATGACCGTTTTTTACCGTTTTCGAAAATGATAGAAAATGAGATAAGCGAGTTGAAAAAAACGGTAACATCAAATAAATTGACAGGATTAATCACGAGCTTAATTCACATGTCGTTGAATCGTTTTTTTCCCAGTAATCAACTCAACAATGAACTGATGGTATATCTGATCTGCTCAAATTATCATAAAGAAAAAAAATTCAATAAACCCTAGTTATTTATTAAAGAGAAAAATGGATTATGATTTTCATAAACTTCGTTGGCCGAGGTTGTTTTTTGTCCAAAGAGAATTGGAGCAAACATTAGAATAATTAGTGAATGAAGGGTTTGTATTGTTTTTAGGTATTTCTTAATAAGTTGCAAAGAATGGAATAGAGGCCTTGTATTATCTGTTTTTAAGGTCAACTATTAAAGCAATTAAAGTGGGTGAATTTTCCAATTATTCATCCAATATTCAAATTAATTCATGGATAGCAAAGGTACTCTAGTCAGGGGTTAGCTCCATTTTTGACTGTATTTTCTCGAATTCGTAATTAAAGCAGCTTTTTATTTTTCAATCCAGACACGGATTACAGTAATTAGGCGTGTTTATTTGATTATCGATCTCTGATTTAATCTAACCCGCTGGCAGTCAAGGCTTTGCTCAATTTCAATTTTTCAATAATTAGATCCTAAACAAGTGGTAAATAGCAATTTAAGACCCTGTTCTAAAGACTAAAATTAACAAAAAGTTATTTTTTTTTTCGATTTAGGCAACTGAGAAAAAGAAATGTAGTCTTAGAACAAACTAATCACCCTTAGATGAAACTATTTAAAACCCTTTTATTGGCTTTAGGACTATCAGCAGTTGGTTCTTATGCTCAAGACATTGTTGTTGAGGATCTTCCTGTTGCAACTATTAGTGAGATTTATTATGTAACATTACCTGATGCCCCAGTGGAGGAATACTATTATATAGATATTTCTCACTTGGATTTCGAGGACGAGCAAGAAGCCGTTTATCTTTTAGGCGCTTATGTTACTGGTAACCTAATCACCAATGAAGTTTTCTATTCTGAAAACTATATGCTTATTCAAATTCATTTTGAATATGTTGATGGCCCCATTTCTTTAGAAGATTTGCAGGCTTATTTGGGGATTCTTTCAAAACCACCAACAGAGTAAATAAAAAATAAAGTCAAAAAGATAAATCATTGCTATTATGAAATCATTTAAACTAATTCTTCTTGCTTTATTGGCCACAGCCTTTACAAGTGAGTCTTATGCCCAAATGGTAGGTACAGATGCCTTTTTAATGGGTAATAATATTGAGATGGGAATTCATACCGAAGGGTATCCAGGTTCTTCAACAGGATCTATTCCTGCACCATTTCCAACACACTGGAGTGGTGGACCTTCTCGTTTATGTTATGTTGCCAATCCTGATTTATCAGATCCTTGGCTACCTGCTTATGACGGAGGTTTCTATATGCCAGGTTCTCCTGAAAACAGATTCGGAATGGAAGTTGACGGTGTAACAACTTGGAACAGTTCAGCTGCAGGTTCAGCAATCACCTCTTATGGTCTTTCTAACTACGCTATTAATGGAAACTGTCGATCGGTTGATTGGACAGGATCTAATGCGGGTATTGATATTAAAATTACATATATCATTGATGTAACAAAAGCATATTATAGAATGCTAGTTACATTGGAAAACACAAATCCACTTCCAAAAGCAAATGTTTATTTCTACTATTCTGCCGATCCTGACAATAACCAATTCATTGGTTGGGGATTTGGAACAACAAATACGGTTGAATCACAACCTACACCATTTTGCCCTAAAGCATTAGTAACAGCAACTCAATCTGCTGCTTGGGATAATTATTTAGGATACGGTGGTATTGGAGATGACATTCGTGTAGCAAGAGGAAGTTTCTTCGTTACAGATGGTTCAGATGTTTTTGACGGAACTGGTCCAATGATTGGAACTGTAGGTTCTACAGCATTTGCGGATCAAGCAATTGCAATTTGCCATAGAGATGTAACATTAGGAATTGGAGCAATCTCTAGTTTTGAGTTCATTGTAATTATGGATGAAGCTGAATTAGAAGAAGCACTTTTAGCACAGTATTATTTAGATTATGATGGAGCTGATCCCTATGCTTTATGTACAGATTCAGTTGTTGTAGATACATTATATTCTCCATGTGCTGGTTCAACGACTTTAGAAATGACTGGGCCAAACCTAGATGCTTATACTTGGACTTGGACAAATGCTATTACAGGTGAAGTTGTAGGTACAGGACCAACAATTATAGTAACACCGGTTGGAACAACGCATTATATTGCAACAGGTGTTCCAATTGGAGCTTGTTTTATTTCTGATATTGTAAGAGAAGTTGTTGTTGTAGCAACAGGAGTAGGACCATCCATGGTTATTGACCCTGTTGGACCACAATGTGGCTCCTTTGATGTGACTGATTTAGTGATTACAGATTTAAATGCAATACCGGGTACTTTCATTACCTTCTATACAGAAGCGCCAGATAGTATTGATGATCCTACAGATATTTTAATAGGAGACATTATTTACCCTGGAGATGAAATTTGGGTATTAATGGGAGATCCAGCAGGTGGATGTTACCACATTGTAATGCTTGATATTGAATTCATTGAGATAACTGCCGGATTAGATAGTTTAGGACATGAAATGTGTAATGAAGCAGGCGGAACTGTTACCTTAAATACATTCATTGTAGATTCCTCATTACTTGCAGGAGATTTATTGGAAGAAGCTGGGCCACCAAGTGGCGGCTTTAACCCAGTCACCACTGTATTTGATCCAGCTGGATTGGCTGCCGGAACATACAATTTCAGATATATTGCATTAGGCGGAATACTTTGCGATAACGATACAGCATTATTTGAAGTAATCGTTTATAACCAAGGAACAGCCGGAGATGACAATGTAGCAACTGTCTGTAACGAAATTGGATTTATTGTAGATGTTAACTTACTGCTTTCAGGACATGATCCAGGAGGAACTTTTACAGAAGTAACGCCAACTGGTGGAGCATTTGATCCATTAACAGGAGTCTTCACAATAGACGGTGGAATTACACCAGGTGATTATATCTTTGAGTATACTGTACTCAGTACATTACCTTGTTTAGATGATGTTTCAACGTTTACAGTAACTGTAACAGCAATACCAACAGTAAATGCTGGACCAGATCAATCAATTTGTGTTGGTGATGCAACAACAGTAGCTGCTTCAGGAACACCTGCTACTTATATATGGGATCCTGCTGTAATAGTTGACGGTGTATCTTTCACACCAGGTGTTGGAACAGTAACTTATACGGTAACTGCAACTGACTTATTTGGATGTGTAAATACAGACGATCTAGATATTGTTGTTCATCCATTACCAGTAATATCATTTGTAGCTACTGAATTACAAGGATGTACTCCTTTTGAAACAGAATTCACAATTACATCTGATGTGGATATTGCAACAACAGATTGGTTCTTTGGTGATGGTGACATTGCTCCAGGAGTTATTCTGCCAAACATTACACATACTTACCTATTTGGTGGACTATATGATGTACGTGTAACTGTAACAGACATCTACGGATGTGTAAGCACAGTTGAATACACAGACTATATTACTGTTGAAACACAACCGATCGCGGCATTTACAATGTCTCCGCAATCTGTCTTCACAAGTAATACACAAGTTGAATTCACAAACGAATCACTTTATGCATCAGACTTTATCTGGGACTTTGGTGACGGTTCACCGCTCAGTAATGAAGTTGATCCAATTCACTTCTTCCCAAGTGATGTAGGAGATGTTTTCTATCCAGTAGAATTAACAGCTTCTAACTACCTAGGATGTGTAGACAGTGTAACGTTATACATGAATGTAAAAGGAATCATCATATTCTATATTCCAAATACATTTACGCCAGACGGAGACCAATTCAACGAAAGCTTTGTGCCGGTATTTGAATCAGGATTCGACCCTTATGATTTCCATATGGTAATCTATAACAGATGGGGAGAAGTAGTTTTCGAATCGTTTGACGCTACTGGCGGATGGAACGGTGCATATGGCGGCGGCGGATTAGTTGATGATGGTGTTTATATTTGGTCTATTGACTTCAAAGAACTTCATTCAGACAAACGTCACGAACATAAAGGACACGTTACAATCCTCAAATAAGAGAATTAAAAATTAATAAAAAGTCCTAATCTGTATAATGCAGATTAGGGCTTTTTTTATGCCGTAACATTTCATCCTACATATTTGACAGTTCAGTAATTGTAATTTTTTGAATCGCCAAGAAGGACTGATATTTGAGAAACCAAAAACTCAAGTATGAAACGTTTTTTTACCTTAATCCTCTTTGCCCTTACATTCATCCAAGGCCATAGCCAAACAATACTTTCGGGAATCGTTGTCAGAAGCAATAAAACACCAATAGCTGGAGCAACAGTAATGCTTGCTGGAAGTTTTGATGGAGCCGTAACAAATAATGAAGGCCAATACAATATTGAAACAAAACTAAGTGGCGAGCAAACACTAATCGTAAAATTCATAGGACACAATACCATTGAAGAGCACATTTTACTAACAGAATCAAATCTGGAATTAAACCATGTGTTAAAAGAAAGTTTTAACGAACTAACAGCGGTAACTATCAATGCAGGCGCCTTTGAAGCTGGAGATAAAAAGAAAGCAGTTCACTTAAACTCTATTGACATGATAACCATACCAGGTGCACAGGGCAATGTGGTTGGTGCTATGCAATACCTTCCGGGAACAACTACAAATGGTGAATCGGGTAAACTTTTTGTGCGTGGCGGTAATAGTCGTGAAAGCCAAACTTATATTGATGGTTCGATTGTTCCGGTAGCCTACAATCCATCCGCACCAAATACAGCTGTGCGCAGCAAATTCAATCCGTTTATGTTTGACGGCACTGTTTTTAGCACAGGTGGTTTCTCTGCCGAATATGGGCAAGCACTGTCCTCGGTTTTATTATTAGAAACAAAAGGAATCCAAGAACAAGACCAACTGGATATTTCAATTTTAACTGTTGGTTTAGGTTTGGCTGGAACAAAAAAATGGGAAAACACTGCGATAACTGCAAGTTTTGATCATACGAACCTCTACCCCTATTTGCAACTCGTTCCACAAAATATTGATTGGATAAAAACTCCTTTAGCAAATAATGCTGGACTTAATTTTCGTCATAAAACAAAGAAGGGGCTGTTTAAAGTATATGGTTCATACAACGATTCGTATTTTGAATTGAACCGAAATGATTTAGACAATAATAACGTAGCAACACGCTATGATCTTAAAAACAATAACTATTACATTAATACTTCTTGGAAAGGAAAACTAGGAAAAAAATGGTTGTTGAAAGCCAATGGCTCTTACACCAATAATAATGATCGAATTGGAATTAATAGCGATAAATTCAATGAAACACTCGTATTGGGTCATTTGAAAACAGTGCTTTCACGTAAATTCAATAAACAAATCAAACTTACGTTGGGAGCCGAATCTTTATTGAAATCATACCAACAAAGTTATTTAAGTGATGAGGACGATTTAAATTTCAAATTTGAGGATGCTACGCTAGCCGCTTTTGCCGAAACGAATATTTATTTTTCAAAGAAATTAGTAGCGCGCATTGGTGGACGTTTTGAATATGCCAGTCATTTGAATAAAATGAACCTATCTCCACGTGTTTCAATGGCTTACCAAACAACTAAAAATAGTCAAGTATCAATTGCTGCCGGAACATTCTATCAACAAGGTAAAAATGATTTTTTAATCTATACAGATCAACTAGATTTTGAAAAAGCAGACCAATACATGCTCAATTACCAGTGGTCCAAGAATAAACGTACACTTAGGGGAGAAGTATATTTAAAGAATTATAAAGATTTAGTAAAGTTTAATGAGGCTCCATTTTACACACCCGAACATTATACGAATAACGGAAATGGATATGCGCGCGGATTTGATTTATTCTTCAGAGACAAAAAGACAATAAAAAATGGCGATTATTGGGTCTCTTACTCCTTTTTAGATACGAAAAGAAACGAATTAAATTATACAGCTGACGCCGTTCCAACATATGCGAGCAAACACAATCTTTCTTTTGTCTATAAGCATTGGATTCAAAAATGGCGTTCGCTTGTTGGTGCTTCATTTAACTATTCATCTCCGCGTTATTACAACGACCCCAATAAAGGAGAATTCAATAGCGAAAAAATGAAAGCCTATCAAACACTGAATTTAAATTGGACTTACCTCTATCGCGAGAATGTGATTTTCTATGCTTCGGCATCAAACGTATTGGGCTACCAACAAGAGTTTGGATATGAATTTGCCAGTACTCCAAACGTGGAAGGCATTTATGAAAAAAGAATTATTCAACC
>JBLHOW010000005.1:0-139171 GCA_047623705.1 Crocinitomix sp. | reverse complement strand
ACGAACTGACCTTTTATTTAACTAAATTGAGTGAATTAGTCCTTTTTAACTTCATGTGGAAGCTCTTCAAAGCAAGCATATCGGCTGCAAATTTCGAACGATTCTCTGTCTGCAATTGACAAAAATTCACCACCGTTACTATCATAAGTGGCTTCGGTTACGCATGTATTCCATGTGGAACCTTTCCAAGGTGCAGTTGTAAATGTTACATCAATATCACATAAGTAATCATGCGCGCAACCTGAATTACTGGTTAAATAAACCTCTGTATTAAGAGGTAGATCAACATAAAAGCACTGTGTTTCTAAAGGAGTGCTATTGGTAATTGTTATGAGTGGAATTTGTTGATAAACGCCGCCACCATCACAGAGGTAAGATAAGTTTAAAGTTCTAAAAAACCAGCCACCTTCCTTGTCCCAGCAAGCCCAAGATTCATCACTTGTTGGAGAGATGCAAACTTTGGTTTTTTGCCAACAATAGCCGCATTCACCGTTATAAGGAGCGGTCATAACTTTGGCACGGGTTTGATCATCTTCGGCTTGATCTGTTTGAACGACTTGATCATCCGCAGATTCAATAACTTCATCTTTTTCGCAGGCTACAAGTGCTGCAAATCCAAATAATGCTGCAAAAACAGCATACTTTGTGTACTTTTTCATAATTATGATTATTTTATTGGTTACAGGGTTAATGCAGTCCTTATGTAGGGAAATAAAGACAAGACTAAGTTAATATTTTTATTAATAACCCTAAGTAAATCTTGTTCATGGCCTTGTAATTCAGCAAGTTAATTGTGTTGGAGTGGTGTTTTAACGGAAGAGATAATCCTGCTTAGGAAATAATAATAAGTGTGATATTTGGACGTTGATTAGTTAGCAAAGAATTAAAAAATTAAACGACTAATGAGTTATTTAGAATCCGTAAAAAAACAGTTCGAATATTATAAAGCATTGGGAGATAAAACTTTTATGCAATTAACAGACGAACAACTATTTTGGCAACCGAACCAAGAAAGTAACAGTGTTGGCATAATTGTGAATCATATTGCAGGAAACATGCTTTCAAGGTGGACGAATTTTTTAACGGAAGATGGCGAGAAAGACTGGCGGAATAGGGATCAAGAATTTGAAACGCTTATAAAAACCAGAGCAGAATTAGAGGAGAAGTGGGAGGAAGGCTGGGCGTGTTTATTCAATGCGATAAATCCAATAAAGGAGGCAGATCTAGAGCGAGAAGTTTATATTCGAAATATGGGCCATACAGTTACAGAAGCGATCAACCGACAATATGCTCATTACGCATATCACATTGGACAATTAGTTTATGTAGGGAAATTGGCTGCGAATGAGAATTGGGCTTCACTCTCGATTCCTAAAGGTAATTCAGAAGTTTATAATGCGGATAAATTTGCTAAACCAAAGCGAAAGGAACATTTCACAGATGATTTATAATAATGTTTAAAAATTCACTATTAATTCAGAGAAGGATGTGGGCGTTACTGCTGTTTTGTCCTTTTATTTATGCTTGCACCATGTTAATTGCTGCAGATAAATTCGCAATGACTGAAGCGCATTTAGTTTTGTTTTTTGGACTGTATGTTTTAGCAGGAACGATTTGGTATTACATTATTAAACATAAGCGAAAGCGAAATTTTATAATATATTGGTGGGAACATGTAGTCATGTTTCTGTTTTGTTTTACTGCATTAACAGGATTCGTTTATTTGGTGATTTGCGCTATTCTTGGAGCATTTATATTCGGTTTTGTTGGCGACTTTTCACATTGAGAGGGTCAAAATATTATCTAGAATTTTAGTACACCAATATTATTTACGCTATCAAAAGTGCCAACCACTAATTTTCACTGTCGTCTTATAAAAACAAAGCGAAATACTATGAAAAGTAGAAACGATTAAAATTTTTAAAACAGTATCAACTAAACATCTATTAGCTTTACAAGGCGGTAGTCATGGTGTATCTACTTTTGATACCTTAACAAATAAATTAGATTGAAATGAATTCTCTATTTGTCCCCTTAGGTGGATGGATAGCGAATTTTTTATTTAAATGAGGAGGACTTGGTCTTATAATTGAAAGATACCATTTAACCATTTCCCTTTGGTTGTTATACCGCTTGCATACCTCATAGTGCCTTTACCTGAAATTTGTCCCATTTTCCATTGACCATTATATACATCTCCAGTTGCCCATTTCATTATACCTTTTCCATGCTGCGCGTCATCTTTCCATTTACCTGAATATGTTCCTCCAGCACCCCACTTCATAGTTCCTTGTCCATGCCGTTTTTCATAACGCCATTCACCTTCGTAAATGTCACCATTTGGCCATGTCATTTTACCAGAACCATTTGGTATAGCATTTTTCCATGATCCACTGTATGTGTTTCCACCGAACCACTTCATAGTTCCTTGCCCACTGATAACTCCGTATTTAAAATTCCCTAAATATACATCTCCTGTTATCCAATACATTTCACCAGTACCATCTGGTATGCCATTTTTTAGTTGTCCAATATATTTATCTCCTGTGGAATACAATAAAGTATCTGCTGCAAAGGAATTGACAGAAATACTAAAAAAGCCAAGGACTAAAAGAATAAGTGTAGGTGATTTAAACATTGTATAATATTTGACGGTTTAGGATAAATTTAACTTAAAAACTGGAATTAATGGTGAAAGTAATAGAACTAAGGTTTCTCTTCAATCAGCATGAGCTCGAAAAGTAAAAAGGGATGAGACTTTATAAAATTCGACAATTCAATATCAACTTATTATGTATATCCCTGAATGTGAGTCTATTTCTCGATTTTGAAAGTATCCTTAACCTGTTGCGACTAAAAAGATCAATTAGATTGACTTTTAGAATATGACAAATGAGTTTAAAGAATTCTCTACCGAAGCACTTTTGCGCATAGGTGATGAGGAATTAATGTTGCCATATAAAGACGGGAAACAAATTGGACTGTATACTTTTATTCAAGCTACAGACATAATGGTGGAAATTATTGTAGATGGTGAATTATTAGTGATTTGTCCAAATCATATTATGTCACTCACCCCCATTCAGATGGTTACTTTTTTAGGTGGTCAAAATTTAATAGTCCACCAATTTAACCGTGAATTTTATTGCATTAAAGATCATGATAAAGAAGTGAGCTGCATGGGAATTCTATTTTTTGGGAATAACTTCACTCCAATTCTTAAATTGACAGATGAAGAGTTAATAAAGTTTACGCAATTGCATAGTGTGATCAAAGAAGAGATGGAAACTAGGGATAATGTTCAAGCTGAGATGCTAAGGATGTTATTAAAGCGTTATATCATTAAGGCAACGCGTTTGGTCAAAGAGCAAGAGCATTTGGTTCAGGAGTATTCTCCTAAGTTAGAATTACTTCGACAGTATAATATTTTGGTAGAAAGTCATTTTAAGAATCAGCATCAAGTTGTTTTTTATGCAGACCAGCTTAATAAGTCTCCTAAAACATTGTCCAATATATTTCGGGAATACAATACAGCCCCTTTGAAGATTATTCAAAACAGGCTAATACTTGAAGCGAAAAGGTTGTTGAGTTATTCTGATCTTTCTCAGAAGGAGGTTGCATACGAATTAGGATTTGAAGATGCTTCTCATTTCAGTAGATTCTTTAAAAACAAGGTTTCAATGTCTCCATCTATGTTCAAAAATTCGAAAAAAGGAAAAATTGGCATGTCTTAGGGAAGAATCTTCCTTTTTCCCGGTTAGTATTCTCCGCAACTTTGTCTCATCAAATAATAACAGGGAATAATCCCAATTAAAATAAATTAAGATGAGAACATTTGAAGTACCAACGAGAGGAGAGGTTAATGAGGTTAACCAAAGCATTTTTGATGATTTAAAAGGTCAGCTAGGATTTGTTCCGAATTTATATGCAGCATATGCTTATTCGGATAATGCCCTTAAAAACTATTTGACATTAAATAGCGCAAAAACTTCGTTGAATAATAAGGAGAAGGAAGCTATTAATCTAGCGGTAAGTGAGGTAAATGGATGCGGTTATTGTTTGTCTGCACATACTGCAATTGCTAAATCGAATGGATTTAGTGGAAGCGAAATTTTGGAATTGCGTGCTGGAAAAGCTTCTTTCGATCATAAACTAAATGCTTTAGCATTATTCGCTAAACATTCTGTAGAAACCAGAGGTAAGGTAAGTGATGAAGTGAAGGAGTTTTTTTTCGAAGCAGGTTTTACAATTGAAAATCTGGTTGATACAATTGTACTAATAGGTGATAAAACAATCAGTAATTACTTAAATAATACCACTGAAATACCAATTGATTTTCCTAAAGTACAATCCTTAGAACTAGTACATTAATAAGTAATTTATAATAAAAACAAATAATTAAAAAATAAGATATCATGAAAAAGATCATAAAAAATAGTTTATTCGTATTGTTATTAACCTTTAGTGCAATTGGATTTTCGCAAGATGCAGGGAATATCGTATTAGAGCAGACAAATGGAGAATTTACGGTAGAAGAATTACATTTATCCGCGGGAGATTATGTTTTTGAAATTGTAAATAACGGAGTTGATCATGAGGTGGGGTTTGTAATTGCACCAGAAGGACAAACAGATGCTGCAAGCCATATCAAAGAAGCATATGTTACTGCGCCAGTGCAAACGGGATCAAGTTCAAAGACAAATGTGGTTACTTTGAAACCCGGTACATACGTTTATTTTTGCCCTTTGAATCCAACACCTGAATATAAGTTGATTGTGAAATAGAGGATTTGTAATAATATAATTTAAAAAAAGTCATCTGTTTTAACGGATGGCTTTTTTTAATATTTAGAAGATTCGACAACTCAATATGGCCGTATCATCCACATAATTGCATGGTCCGCGCCAATCATCTAGTTTGCTAAAAACAATTTCATTTAGATCCTCCATAGATAAAGGATAGAAATTTTGTACAATTTTGGTGAGTCGATCTGTTTCAAACTGTTCTTCAGTTGTGTTTTCTAATTCCACAACACCATCTGTATACAAAATGAGTGTAGTATTGTTCTTAATTTCTACTTCGGCACTTTCTAGAAAAGGGATTTCTTCTAACATGCCTAAACCAATGCAGCCTTTATTTAAAAATTGCGATTCGCTTCCTCTAATCAAGATCGGCCAATTATGCCCGGCGTTCACATATTTTAGTTTCCGCGTTTTTGAATTATATTCTCCAATGAAAAATGTGATAAATTTCTCGCCTTTTGCACTAGTATAAACTTTGTCATTTAGCATCAGTACCAGCTCTTTCAATTCAAGCCGTTGAAAATTATAAAGCGTACGCACTGTCGCCTGGAAATTAGCCATTAACATGGCTGCCGAAATTCCTTTGCCGGAAACATCTGCAATACAAACGATAAACTCATCCTCATTCAATCGGATATAGTCATAGTAATCGCCACTTACTTTGTGATGAGACAAATACTTTGCTGAAATGTCAATCGTTCCATTAGAAGGTAAGTCGGAAGGGAAGAGGAGGCGTTGCATTTCAGAAGCAACTTCCAATTCTTGTTTAATCCGTTGTTGCTTCATGCTTTCATTTGCCAAGCGTTTGTTTTCAATGGCAACAACAATAATGTTGGTTAAGGTTTGTATAAAGTTGAGATTGCTAAAACGTTCCTTGTTTTCTGTACTTTGATCATTGATTCCTGCCAAAAATAAATAGGCCAAAGGTTTTTCTTTATGAAAAACGGGAATGATGACATCAAAATTATTGATTGATTCTTTATAGGAAGATTCGATTACTGTGATTTCTCTAAACTTTAGGATGTCACGTTCTATATTTATATCTTTTATTTTACCTTTTACACCTAGTTTCGTGATGATTTTCCAATCTACCTGGTGATTGTACAACACAAATTTGCGAATGCCTAATTGCTCGCGTAATATAAAACTGTATATATCTAAAAGTTCAGAAACAGGCGCATTAAAATTGATGGATTTGGTTATTTCCAACAATGAATTGAGCTTAAATTCATTCGACAATAATTTATGCTCTAATTTATCAACTCTATTTCCTTCTTTTTGGGTCATAAATTTTCAATAATCGACGGAAGCCGTTTAAATGCTGCTAGCTCCTTAAATTTTGATCTAGCTTCACCGCAAGGTGATCCAAAATATGTTTTACCTTCTGCTAAATCCATTCCTACTCCTGATTGTCCTAAGACCGTGACATTACTATTTATTGTAATATCACTGACTACACCAACTTGTCCCCAAAGGGTGACATGATCTTTTATAATAACACAACCAGCAATGCCAACATTGGCAGCAAACAAGCAGTTTTCGCCAACAACAGTGTCATGTCCAACATGTACTTGATTGTCAATTTTTGTTCCTTTGCCAATAATAGTATCACCCGTAACTCCTCTGTCAATTGTGCTTAATGCACCAATTTCAACATGGTCTTCTAAGATGGTACGTCCGCAAGTATGCATGCGATTATAACCGTCTGACTTTTTCTTATAATAAAAAGCGTAATGTCCAATAACTGTATTGGGTCCAACAACTACATGATCTCCAATAATGCTGTTGTCACCAATTACCGCCCCTGAATGAATGATTGTATTGCTTCCAATAGTTACGTTATGACCAATAGAAGCATTGGGATAAATAGCCGTATTTTCTCCAACCTTAAAACTGTTGCCACGTGCTGCTGTCCAAGGAAGATCAGGCGAAAAATGGGTTGTAATTTGATTAAAGGCATCAAATGGTGCCTCGCAAATAATGATTCCTTTACCAGCAGGAACTTCTACTTCCTGATCAATCAAAATAACATCTGCAGCGCTTTCTAAGGCTTTTTTATAATATTTAGGATGATCGACAAATACAATTTCGCCAGCTTCAATTTTATGAATTTCATTGATTCCAGTTACTTGCATATTAGCATCACCTTGAAAAGGTGCATTCAATAAGTCTGCAATTTCTTTTAATGTATATGAGCGTTCAAATTTCATTAGCGTACTATTATCCAAAGGTAAAATTAGGGCATTTGAACACACAACAAACGGTCAGGTACAGGTACTTATTAATGCCGCTTTGTTAATCATAGTGGTTATAATGTGTGCTTTGCTGCTTGTTTTCCGACTGATTTTATATTTTGTGTTTTCTAAGTTTCGCTTTAAAATGTATTTTTGAATCAATCAAAGTTGTGTAAAAAGAAGGTAAGATAAAATGAGAAGTATACTTAAGATAAGGCAGCCAAAAAATGCGGCCCATATATATTGGGAACATGCAATGAAAACAGTCTTTGCTTTTTCAGGAACATTCGCTTTGTTGTTTTTTGGGCCTCTTTTTATGGCAGCGGGTAGTAGGGGAGGTTCTCAGAGGGAAGCAGCTGTTGACAGGAGCTTAGGCATTTTGGGGTGGTTATTCGAACATCCAGAAGTCCAAGTGTCAATTTGTCTTCTTGTGGTGGTGATATATAACATCACCATAATAAGGAAAAATTCTCGAAAAAATTACCTCGTGAGCTTTGATATTGATGGCCCCCGTGGTGTTCTAGGTTTAACAAACTTGTATTATAAGACGACTGAAGAAATAGAAATTCTCATTGAAAACCTTGAGTATGAGGTTCAAATAAAATCAGTTGATAAACGGGAGAAAACGAGTGCATTAAAATTTTTCGACACGAAATCCGGAAATGAAATTGCTGTTATTAAGCCACGTTATATTCTTTGGAATACGCAGGTTAAGGATGTTAAAAAGGCGCTTTGGGAGTTAGACCAACTGGGCGTTAAAAAGACAAAGTCTAAAAAGAATGCCAGTTCCTTTATCGGGTTTCTATTTCCGAATTAGCTGGAATCTAAAGCAATCAATAAAACTTCTTTTGGGATAACCTTTTCGAGACTAGTGTTGGTTTCGAAGTGATTACAATAAACTTTTTCATACTTTAATAGTGTAAAAAAAATGCATTGAGTTAGAGTTTATAGCGGTCTTTTTACATGCGATTTATTATCGATAAATGAGAAAGAAAAAGGAAGGATAGTTCAATCAAACAGCCTTAACAACTGCCTTTTTATTGGCAAGTATACCAATTAAGAAAGCGATAAGAGTCGCAGTCACAGTAATGTCGATTATCCCAGAAATGGCTGAGTATCGCCATTGTGCAATGAAAAATATGAGCAAAAACAGATTGGCAAGAATGACAATAAATGAGCAAATTTTAGAGATAATTGACGGTGAATTACCCCATTTCATCAATTGTAATTGAACCAAAAGTACATAAAGAATTCCAAGTGCCATTAACCAATTATAAGTGCTTAAAACAGGAATGATATTAAAACTAACGAGGCCCGAAAAAATGATCAATAAAACACCAATCGCAGCAATGCCTATTTTAATTTTCGGATTCGTTTGTGGGCTGAATGCACTGAGTAAATATGTGCCCGACATAACAATAGCAATTGTAAAAACAAACAGTAGAAGTTGAAAATTAATAGCCGAAAAAAATTCCCCGCCCATAGCAATAAGCGCAGTAACAATAATCAATACAACAATTGATGTGATTGTTCCAATGCCAATTAATTTTCCTTTCATAATGTTTATTGGTCGTTTATTCTAAAACCTAAAGATAAAATTATTCCTCAAAAGGACTCACAGGTTTTCTGTGAATTTCCCAAGAAAATCCTTTAAAAAAAAGTTCTTTCGGCGGGATTTGATTCATTGGGTAAAACGTACTTGTAGGATTGTCAAGAAATGTGATGCGCTGAATTTCTCCATTTAAAAATCGAAATATAATTTCACTGCAATCTTTTCTATCCATGCCTTTCAGTGTTTTAAAATCAAGACCCGAAGAATCAGTTTTCGTTTCTTCGGCGTAATATAAACTTTGCGCATTTTGTTCAATTCTAATCTGTTTAATTTTGCTAGAATCTAAGCTTGCAGTCATAAATTTTCCTTTCATTTGATCATAATGGACTGTGTCATTGTCATGCGCAGAAATGAGTAAGGCATTATTGTACATGTACATTTTGTGAAATTCGCTGTCGTAATACGTTGTAAGAATAGAGTCTGCAAAAATTTGCATGTCGCCATTCCAAATGATGGGGTCTTTATGCAATTTCAAAATAGAATCTGTTTCACTAAAATAAGCCGAATCGCAGCGAATAAAATTATCACCATTAATAATGGCGACATTATTTTCAAAAATCGATTGTTTTGCATTGGTCAGCGTATCTTGGTAGTACGTGATTGTGTCTCCTGCCAAATAAAGGGTGTCCGTTTCGGAATATTGAAAAATGCGCGCATTGTCCTTTAGGATGAGCGCGGAATTTTTTGGTTTTTTCAATAAGTAATCAGATAAAAATTTGACTTGTTCGGTGGTGTCATACATTTCTACATTGCAAAAGCCTTCACCAAAGCCGGTTTTTTGATTAAATAATAAACTGTCTGCGTAAAAGCTGCGCCCAGGTTCATTAAGCGTTGCGCCGTTCCACAATTGAACTCGTTCTTCTTTTGAAAAATAAATACCTTTATTACAGTCTACCGTTGAAGAGTCAAATAAAATAGTTGTTGGCCCATGAAAATGTGCGCTGGAAGGAATAGTTCTGAATTCTAGTGTGTCAGCAAAAAGTTCGTATTTCGGATCTTCAATGTGCACGCTATCTTTAAAGTAGAAGATTTTTGTACTGGAATGATAATAGCCTTTAACGGATGTTAGTTTTAAGTCTGAATTTATGCTTGAGATTTTGGCGTGATTGGTGTATGATCCGATTGATGTATTGCCGTCATAATGCAAGGAATCTGTGAGCATGATATATTCACTATCGCGAAATCGGACATTACTCAATAGTTTCGATTTATTGGAATTGCCATTGTAAATTAATGAATCGCAAAATAAATTAACTGTATCGCCTTGGTTGATTTGAACGTCCCCATAGGAGTGGACAATGTTCAAGTCTTGAAAGTATAAGGCAGAATCACAGAACAAACGCGTATTACCATGTTTAAACTCAACGTGCCCCTTGGCAACAGTTGTGTTTTTATGAACAACAGAATTAACAACATCCTCAGCAAAAACTAGGCGTATTGTTTCATCTTGGCTCCAGCCACTAGATGGAATAAAAACGGCGCTTATTAAAAGCGCCGTTATTAATATGTTTGTTTTTGTAAACAAGTTACTTTCTAATAATCGTTTGCTCTCTATCTGGTCCTACGGACACAATTGTTATAGGTGTTTGCAATTCTCGTTCCAAATAAGTGATATAGTCTAAAAATGCTTGTGGTGCATCTTTCATATCACGCAATCCAGTTAGATCTTCGTTCCATCCTTTTATGCTTTCATATACAGGAATAACGTCTAAAGAATTGATATCGTATGGGAAGTAATCAAATTTTTCACCATCAATTTCATAATGCGTACATACTTGAATTTCGTCAAAGCTATCCAGTACATCAGCTTTCATCATTGAAAGTTGCGTTGCACCATTAATCATTATGGCATATTTCAATGCAGGAATATCAATCCATCCACATCTTCTGTCACGTCCAGTAGTTGCTCCGTACTCATGTCCAATTTTACGAATATTCTCACCCACTTCATTGTCTAATTCAGACGGGAAAGGGCCACTTCCTACACGTGTACAATAAGCTTTAAATATTCCTATTACCTCTCCAATTTTGTTTGGAGCTACACCAAGTCCGGTACACGTTCCAGCAGTAATTGTGTTCGAAGATGTTACAAATGGATAGGTTCCGAAATCAACATCTAGCATGGTACCTTGTGCGCCTTCTGCTAAAACTGTTTGACCGTCTTTGAGTGCGTTGTTTATATAGTGTTCGCTATCAATCAATGTGAATTTAGCCATGAATTCCATAGCTTCAAACCACTTAGTTTCTAACTCTGCTAATAACTCAGCATAATCATAATCGCCCAAAATAGTTTTGTGCTTTTCTTGTAGCCCTGAATACTTTTCTTTAAAGTTTGGCGCCAAAGAATCTCCCATTCTTAAACCGTTTCTACCAGTTTTATCCATGTATGTTGGACCAATACCTTTTAATGTAGAACCAATTTTGTTTTTTCCTTTTTGCTCTTCAGAATACTTATCTAAAATTTTGTGCGTAGGAACAATCAGGTGGGCCTTTTTGGAAATCAATAACTTAGAAGTTACATCAATACCAATTGCCTCTAATTTATCAATTTCATCTTTAATTATGATGGGGTCGATAACCACACCATTTCCAATAATATTGATTGTACTGTCTCTAAAAATTCCAGATGGAATCGTATGCAACACATATTTTTGGTCATCAAAAATTAGGGTATGACCAGCATTTGGTCCTCCTTGAAATCTTGCGATTATATCGTAGTTTGGAGTAACAACATCAACAATTTTACCTTTGCCTTCGTCGCCCCACTGTAATCCCAATAAAACATCCACTTTATTCATTTGTCTTTCTTTATTAGCTAATTAAGAAATAAAAAAAAAACACCGTTTCGTTTGGCGGATCCAAATTGAAACGGAAGTCTCTTTGATTTTGAAATTTCTTTTAAATCAAATTAAAATTTTCTTCTGCCTCGGCAGTTGAGTTTGCAATATTAAGAACTGTATTTAACTTAGTAAGCAAAAGTACTTGATTAATTTTGTCAGAGATATTAACAATGTACATGTCGCCCCCGTTATTTCTACATTTTGTAAAAATTTTTATCAAGGTATTTATGCCTAGGCTATTCAAAATTTTAACCTTTTCTAGGTTCAAAATCAAATTTGATTGCGATTTATCGATTTCATTATCCACTACGGCGAGCAATTCTTCAAAATCAATTTCTGATAAACCCGAGCCTTCAACTAAAATTTCACTACAATTTTGATAGGCTGCTTGCGATAAAGTTAAACTCATAGTTACTTTTTACTGTTATTATCTGTACGCTCACCGTAAAAGTATAAAGAATGGTGGTGCACCTTAATATTAAATAGTTCTTCAACTGTAGCCTTGATCTTTTCAATACGCGGATCGCAAAACTCAATGACATCACCTGTGTCAGTACAGATTATATGATCATGCTGCTGAAAACCGTGCGATTTTTCAAATTGCGCAATGTTATTTCCAAATTGATGTTTACGCACCAAATCAGAGTTGAGTAATAGCTCAATTGTATTGTAAAGTGTTGCGCGGCTTACGCGGTAATTCTTGTTTTTCATTTTGACATAAAGTGATTCAATGTCGAAATGACCTTTTTGCGCGTATATTTCGGCTAGAATAGCAAACCGTTCAGGGGTTTTTCTATGACCTTTCTGCTCTAAGAAATCGCAAAAAATATCTTTAACCTTTTCTTGTAACTGCTCTTTTTCCATACAGGAATATTAGGGAGTTTAAAGTTAACCAATTTTGGCTATAATATCAATTATCAATGTGCAATTTATCAATGAAGTAATTAACAATGATCAATTAGCAATGCACAATTTGTTGAAAATCAATGCTCAATTTTTCAAATGGTTGCGCATTTTTTTTGACTAAAGACTATTCCTTATATCCGCTCAACAGCTTTCACGCCATCAATCTGCTCAAATTTTAATATGAGTTGATCAAGATGTTCCGTATCATAGACGTAAAGCATGATTTTCCCTTCAAAAATACCGTCATTACTTTCAAAACCAATTGATTTCATGTTGACTTCATGCTGTGCAGAAATAATATTGGTGATATTATTCACAATTCCAATGTCATCAATCCCAGTGATTAATAATCCGCAAAGCCTTTCACTTATGCGGTCGCTTTTCCAATTCGCTTTCAATACACGATAGGCATATTGAGACATTAATTGGGTGGAGTTGGGGCAATTGGTGCGGTGAATTTTTATGCCTTCAGACACGGTCACAAATCCAAATACCCGATCACCTGGTATAGGGTTGCAACAGTTGGCCAATTTGTATTCAATTTCTTTAAAATCATCACCAATAACAACTGTGTCTTTCTTGGTGTTAATTCTAGAAATTATCTCTTCTAAATTGGCTCCAACTGGTTCTTTACGTGTGATTTTAGGCGTTATAAAATTCTTGTTTTCAATTTTTATTTCTCGTAATTTGGAGAGGTTCATTTTGCCTTTCGCAATTTGATAATAAAGCTCCATTGCGCCGCCGTTTATTCCTAAATGTTTTTCTGCAATATGAACGTTTTCGCCTAAGAAATTAACTTTTAACTGATTGAATTTTCGCTTCAATATTTCTTTTCCATCCGCCGAAATCAATTTCTGTTCTTCCTTTAGCGCAGATTTAATTTTGGATTTTGCGCGTGCCGTTGCTACAAATTTTAACCAACCTTCTTTTGGTTTTTGTTTTTTCGAACGCAATATTTCAACCTGATCTCCACTTTTAAGAACGTGGCTGAGTGGCATTAATTTACTATTTACTTTGGCGCCAATACAAGATAAGCCTATGTCTGTATGAATATCAAAAGCAAAATCTAGTGTGGTAGAATTGGTAGGTAAAACCCTTAAGTCTCCTTTTGGGGTGAAAATATAAATCTCATCACTAAACAAGTTCAATTTAAACTCGTTAATGAATTCTTCGGCGTCCGTATCAGGATTTTCTAATAAATCACGTACTTCACCAACCCAACGGTCAAAGGTGCTAACAGTGTCGTTATTTTCTTTGTATTTCCAATGGGCAGCATATCCTTTTTCTGCAATTTCATCCATTCGCTTTGAACGAATTTGAACCTCCACCCATTTACCTGTAGGACTCATTACCGTTGTATGTAATGATTCGTATCCATTGGCTTTAGGAATTGAAATCCAATCGCGTAAGCGATCCGGGTTTGGTTGGTAAAAATCAGTAACAATACTGTATATTTTCCAAGCCTCTGCTTTTTCGAATTCGATTGGGGTGTCTATGATAATTCGTATGGCGAAAATGTCATAGATTTCATCAAAAGTCACATTTTTTGTGTGAATTTTCTTGAAGATTGAGGGGATACTTTTAGTTCGAGCTTTAATGCTGAATTCATAATCTTGCGCCTCCATGGCCTCCTTAATCGGATTCGTAAATTGACGTATGAAACGATTACGAACTGCAGCAGTTTTTTCTAATTTTTTCTCTAGTTGTTGATAAATTACTGGTTCCTTATATTTGAAGATAATATCCTCAAATTCATTCTTAATTGCATTGAATCCGAGACGGTGGGCAAGGGGGGCGTATAAAAATTCAGTTTCCGAAGCAATTTTCAATTGCTTGTCTGGTCGCATAGAATCTAATGTCCGCATATTATGCAGTCGATCAGCAATTTTTATAAACGCTACGCGTAAATCATCCGAAATGGTAAGGATAAGTTTTCTGAAATTCTCGGCTTGAATTGAAATACTATCATCAAAAACTTCAGGAATTTTGGTTAAGCCATTAATAATTGTTCGAGCTTTTAATCCAAAAATATCTTCAATATCCTGCAAGGTAATATAAGTGTCTTCAACGGTGTCATGCAATAATGCACAAACGATTGAAGTTGTGCCAAGACCCATTTCTTCGGCGCAAATCCTTGCCACAGCAATCGGGTGAAAGATATAAGGTTCACCTGATTTTCGGCGCATATCACTATGAGCTTCAACGGCAACGTTAAAAGCCTTCCTAATGAGACGGGTGTCCTCTTTGTCTCGCATAGATTTACTAGCTCTCAACAGTCCTGTATAGGCGTTGAGAATTTCAACCCGTTCTTTCTCTAAATCAATATCTTTATTCTCTACAGTCATTCAATTCTAATAATAGATAGAAGTGGTGTATTTTCCACTTAAATTATAATTTTTCCATTCGCCGTAAGCATCTCCATTTCTGAATTTCCCTTCGCGTTGTTTTTTACCATTTTCGTGATAATATAACCATTTACCGTGTTGCACACCATCTTTCCAGAAACCATGCTCCATTAATTTTCCATTTAAATAATAGTACATCCATTCACCAGATTGTGTACCCATTTTCCAGTTTCCTTGATTTTTTAGTTTACCACTGTCATAATAGTAGAGCCAAACGCCATTTTGAATGCCTTTTTCCCAGAAACCTTCTTCAATTAATTTCTCCTCTTCATTATAATATTTCCAACGTCCATTTTGTTTACCAGCTTCCCATGCACCTTCGCGCGATAATTTGCCGCTTTCATGATAAATTTTCCAAATACCAGTCTCTTCGCCCGCTTTATCATAATTTCCTTCTTCTTTTTTGTTACCGTTTTGATAGTAGAATGTCCATTTCCCTATTGAATGCCCGTTTGTGCGCTCACCTGTTTTGTGGATATTACCATTTTCATAATAATAGCTCCAAATACCTACATTAAATTCATCTTTCCATTCACCTTTTTTTTCTACGAGCCCGTTTTCATAATAATAAGTCCATTCACCAACTTGCTTCCCATTTAACCATCTTCCAGCGTCTTTTATCTTTCCAGATGCATAGTAATACTCCCATAATCCCTCTTGCTTATCATTTTTCCATTCTCCTCTTTCGTCCAAATTACCAAGAGCGTTATAATAAGTCCATACACCGTCTTGAATTCCTTCCTTCCAATTACCTGTTTTTCGCAATGTGCCATCTTCATAATAGAATTTCCAAACTCCGTCATTCCTGTTGTTTTTCCAAACTCCAGTTTCTTTTAGTTGTGCATTTTCGTAGTAATATGACCAAACGCCAACTTGCACACCTTTATCAAATTGTCCTTCGCTTTTCAAAATCCCCAGACGGTAATATTGACGCCAAACACCACTTTTTTCTCCATTAACAAAATTACCTTGTGCTAAGGTTTTTCCATTATCGTAATAAGTAATCCACTCTCCTTCTTTTTCTCCTTCAACAAAATTGCCCGCTTCTTGAACAGTTTTGGTGTCGTGATAATAATTCCAAACCCCAACTTTTTTACCGCTTTTGTATTTCCCTTCAGCCTGTAATTCTCCATTTTCATGATAAAAGAGCCACTTACCAACCGCTTGTTCCTTTTTATGTTTTCCAGATTCTTTTAACGTCCCATCTGCATAGTACTCCTTATGTTTTTGGCCGTATGCTGAGTTTAAGGTGCCCGCAATTAGGATTAAAAATAGAATGCCTTTCATTGATTTCATATTAGCTGTCATTTATAAGACCAGATTATACTCGAAAGTATTTAAAATATGCCAAAAATAAACGGTTGAATATGCTTATTTTTAACAAAATAAAAGTTAATAAACACATTCTTTGAGCAAAGTAAATAATAAAATATGGATTGGATGGTTAGCGTTTTTCTTTATAATCGCTCATTTTAGCTTCATTTTTATCTATGCTTTACCGGCTCAAGTGTCAAGTTCACAATTAAAGTCAGTAACAACACCTTATGTTGAACCTCTCTTTACGCAAACTTGGGGAATGTTTGCACCGTGTCCAACGGTGAACTCTTCCATCATGATTGAATTTTATTTGGAAAACGGGATAACGGTTATTGGAGATCCTATTGCAGAAGCGGCTAAAGCGCATAGTTATTTAAGAGGTTCGCATCACGGAGAATTAGTATTGTCTGCGTCAAATCTTTATTATTGGTTAAGCATTGACTTAGACCAAATGGGGGTAGAGATTGGGGATGAGTTTCCAGCAGAGAAAACAGGCGATTTTTATGAAGGTTATAGTTATTTTAAAATTAAAAATTTCATTCGTGGAAACGGGCTTTATTTATATGACTCGGTAGTTGATTCAGCCATTATTCGATTTCAATTAAAAGATGTTGTTACTGGAGAACAAGGCGTGATTCAATTACCTAAATTTTATTTTGACTGATGTTGAAAAGAATCCCCGAAATATTTTTGAGGCCTTTTCCATATGGAGAGAAAATAGACTTTTTCAGAAAAGTATTATACGCGTTTCTGCTTGTTAATGCATTAACCTTGCTGCCGATTGCCCATGAATTATTCAGTTATAACGGAATTGTAGGATCGGCTGGATGGAATACGGCACATCCATGGTATATGCAAGGGAGTAAGGCACTCTTGAATATTTTGAATCATCCTATCAACGCTGGCAACCCTTGGATCGCCTATGTTTTTGTTTATGGTCAAATTGCGCTTCTCATTAGTGGGTTGTTTAACATTTTGCCACGTTTAACAGCAGTGCTTTTGTATTTTGTTACAGCTAATTTATTTATAAAAGGCTATTTAATGTTTACTGGGGGAGAGGCTTTGATAAGTCTGCTTTTGTTTTACCTCATGTTTATCCACATATCTGTTAAGAAAAAAAGCGATAAGGTGTCCCCTGTGAATTTTGACCTTCAAAATGTCCTAAACAATACATTTTACTGGGTGATTTTGATTCAAATTTGCCTGCTCTATTTCTTTTCAAACTTTTATAAACTCTTGGACCCTTATTGGCTGAACGGTGAAGCATTGATGCATATTTCAAAGGTGGATGCTTTTTCAGGCCCTGTAATGCATGCTGTTTTTGCTGAAAACCCTACGCTTTCAATGATCGGAACTTATACTGTACTTGTTTATCAAGGGTTGTTCCCGGTTTTAGTTTGGTTTAAGCGAATTAAAATACCATTTTTGGCAATAGGTGTAATACTACATTTGGGGATTGCTATCGGAATGGGAATTTTTACTTTTGGAGTTTTAATGATTTTGACTTACCTTTTATTTGTCGATCAACGACATATTCAATGGTTCAAGAAACGGTTTTCTAGAAAGAAAGCTACTTAGGGTGTATCAATGGAGTTGTATTTCGAACTAACGAAACGAGTAATTATTTACCTCCAATTTAAAAACACATGATTAATCAAGTGTTTTAACGTGTTTATTGCTTGTTAAAAGGGGCTAATGCTTACGTTATAAAGTTCGAGTTCAAGGCTTTTGAAATCTAAAAAATGCGAGTTTACTTTGGTAAATGAGATTTTTTTGGCAAGCGGAACGTAGAAATCGAATTTAATAGCCAAATACTACTCTGGGTTAAAGCGCTTAACTTCTATTAAATCAAGATCAAAAACTAAAGTAGAAAAAGGTTCAATTGGTCCGCTTCCTGTTTCACCATAGGCTAAATCATGCGGAATAAAAAATCGCCAACTACCGCCTTCTTTCATTAACAAGAGACCTTCTTTCCAACCTGGAATTACACCTAAAGGCGAGAATTCAGCAGGAATGCTAGAAGGCACTGTAGATTCAAAAACTCTACCGTCAATCGTTCGTCCTGTATAATGAACCACGCAGGTGTCTGTTAGGTTTGGGGAAATACCAGTGCCGGACTTTATAATTTCATATTGTAAACCACTTTCAGTACTAGAAACAGTTTCATTTTTCAAATTTTCAGCCAAGAAACTTTGCCCCATTACAAGGTTCATTTCTCCGTAATACTTTGCAACTTCAGTTCTGATTTCAGCTAAACCTAAGGTGTTTTGTTGGTTGTACATGCCGTCTTGAATTCCTTTAATCAAGAATTCAATATCCATTGTTTGATCAATACCACGACCTACTAATGAACTCACCAAATCTTGCGCTTCAATTAAACCAATAGCATAACTAGCATCTGCTTTTGATACTTGACTTTCATCCACTTCACCATTTTCAGCTAAATAAAGTTCGAGTACAGCATCTACTTCAAATATTCCCACACGTAATTCTCCGTCACCTAAATAGGCAACTAAACCTTCTTCAATGTCACTTATAAAGAACTTGTCAGAAATTTTTGGGTCATTGTAAACCTGAGTGATGGTAAAACCATTATCAAATCCAATGCAATAACTTATTTTAGATTCAAAACTTGTAAAAACATGTTTTGGTTTTTGAACTGGTTCCACATCAATATCTACTTCTTTCTCACCATTGCATGCAAAGAAGAATAGTGCTAGAAAGAAGTAGAGAAATGACGTGCGCATGTTTTTAGTTTATGGAGATCAGTTCAACGTCAAAAATTAACGTCATAAAAGGCTTGATTGGTCCACCTGGATGCGGGTTAGCACCGTATGCAAGGTTTTCTGGAATATAAAGTTTCCATTTAGAACCTGCTGGCATTAATTGCAAAGCTTCTGTCCATCCTTTGATTACTTGATTTACACCAAATGTTGCAGGTTCTCCGCGAGCTACGCTACTGTCAAAAACAGTTCCGTCAGACAATGTTCCGTGGTAATGTACAGTAACTTGAGATTCAGCTCCTGGTTTTTCACCGTTTCCTTCTGTAATAATTTCGTATTGTAAACCAGACTCTAAAGTAGTAATTCCTTCTTTAGATGAATTGGCAGCTAAGAATTCTGCTCCTGCGCTTTTGTTTTCGGCAAATCTTGAGTCATTCACAGAATTGAGATAGTCCCCAATTTTTGTATTTGCTTCTTCTGGTGTCCATTTTAAAGTCTCATTATTGAAAATCGCGTTGATTCCTACAATGAAAGCTTCCAGATCAATTTGATCTAAATTTTGTCCTTGTAAACTTTGTCCTATACTCATTCCAACACTATAGCTGGCATCTTTTCTAACTTGGTCCATCAATTTTTTTTTGAGGCAAAGATAAATAAAAGTGCTTGGCTTATCGGAAATTTAGCGGGATTATTTTTGTTCTAAGACAAAGAAGGCAGTACGTCTATTGCGTTGATGGGCTTCTTTTCGTTTATCTTTCGATTTTATATTGGCGATATATGCGATTGTCATGGCTTCGGTATTACCCTCATCATCCGTGATTTCAGCTGGTTTTGTTTCCCCATATCCCTTAGGAACTAAACGCTCCATTGGAATGTCGTGCTCAATTAAATAATCAACTACACTTTGTGCCCGTCTTTGCGAAAGTTTTAAGTTGTAATCGTCACCACCACGCTGATCTGTATGCGATCTAATTTCAATTACTAGGTTGTCATTCAACTCTAAAAATTCAATTAAGTTATCTAGAATTAACTCAGATTCAGGACGTAAATTCGCACTATCGAAGTCATACTCAATCCCTTCAATTGTAATCTCTCCTTTTGGAATTTTCTCAAGATAAAAGTTTTGCTTGAACGTTTTAGATTCCGTTTCACCAATGGTTGAGATCAATGCCTTATCTGCGAAGAAATCAGTTTGCGAAGCACGCATAAACAATTCAAGGTCTGGAACTAATGCATGTTCATAGTATCCGTTTTCATCTGTAAATACTTCAAAATGTTCCCATTCATAGGATACATCTTTAAATTCAACCTTGGCGTTTGGTATAATTTCATTCGTCTCTTTATCATAAACATAACCGTTTATGGCAAATTGAATTTCTGGACGTTTAACTTGGTAAACTCTATTACAATGCACTTTAAGACTGTAAATTGAATCGCACTCACTGCAAGATTCACGATTAGAAGTGACAAAACCATTTTCTAATTTTTCATCAATTACAAAATAACTATCGTCTGCGCTTGAATTGATTGGTGCACCAGCATTGGTTGTTTGTCCATAAGCTTCGGCATCTGCATTCCACTCGTTAAAAAATACGTCTTGTCCTCCAAAACCAATATGACCATCAGAAGAGTAGTAGAGGATTTGGCTTTTGTCATGAAAGAAGGGCGTAAATTCGTCTCCGCCAGTATTGACTTTGTCTCCCAGGTTAACCGCACGTCCTGTTTGACCACTCGAAGTCATTTTAACAGACCATAGATCTAGGCCACCTTCTCCACCGGGGCGGTTAGAAGCATAATACAATTTTTCTCCATTTGCTGAAAGGAAAGGTGTCATTGAACGGAACCCATCCAAATTCACATGGGGATCAAGCAAATAAGGCTCAAGCCATGAGTTGTTTACTTTTCTACTTCCATAAATTTTTGTTTCATTTCTATTCGACGGATCCATTTTGGTGAAAAATATCGTTTGCCCGTCAGCTGAAACAACTGCGCTACCTTCATGAAATTCTGATGAATTAACAGTAAATGGAAATTTTTCTGGTTCGCCAATGGAACCATCTGCGTTTACAGGAGCAATATAAATATCCAATAAATATTTATCCATTGGATTATATGCAGTGTCACTTTCCTTGGTGCTAGATCGGGCACTTGAGAATATAATGTGATCGTCTGCTGTGAATTGGATTCCAAAATTGGTTGTTCCAACATTCATTGCGCCATCTAATGGCGTAAACATGATGTCTTCATCCGTGTTTTCTGGATTCAAGGCAAATTGACAGCTGGCAATGTTTGAAGCTGCTTTTTTATAGAATTTATTTTCAGGATCTCCGATTTCAGTTTGGAACTGTTCGAATTGAACCATGGCCTCTTCAAATAGTTCATTGTACATCAATGAAACACCATAATGATAACGGGCGTTTGGATGTTCTGGATTCGGATATTTTACGGCAGCTTCATGCCATATCTTAGCGTTTTGGTAATCATCAGCTGATAAATAGGCCTCTGCTAATTTATGAATTAGAACAATTTCTTTTTTAGAAGGATTTGTTGGCGGAACAATGGTTCCATTTTCATCCTTTTTAGGTTCCTTATAAGTGGTTGTGATTTCGTAGGGGTAATACGCAGCTTCTTCACCTTGTTTTACTTTATATAAAATAAAGGCGTAATAATATACTGCATTAGTGTATTGCCCATTAATCATTGCGGCATCTCCTAATTTGATCAATTCGCTATTTGTCTGTCCAAATGAACAGATTGATACCACGGTAAGAATAATCGAGTAGAATATTTTTCTCATCATATTTTAGGACAAGTAGGTGCAGGATTAGGATTAGGACGACTAAAGATGTACGTCAACGAAAATTCGGTGCCACCTCGACCGCTTGAAACACTGTTCAAACTTGAGGTGTTAATATCATAACTTAAACGTCCAATAAAGTTTCCGTATTTGGCGCCAAATTCAAATATAGCCGCATCATCATTTCTAAAAACAATGGTACCCAAAAGGAAAATGTCGTACGTTTCTAAGTAAAATTGACTGGCTACAGCATAAGTGAATTCGCTAGCCTTGTCCTGATATTGATAGTAGATTTTAGGCGTCAACGCTATTTTAGGATTGATAATGATTCGCGTACCTCCAATAATTTGTGGGCGCATTGCCAATTTATTCGATTCACCTAAAAATGATTCAGTAGGCCTAGTGATGTGAAATAATGTAAAGCCGCCAAAAGGATTAATCCGGTTATTAGGTTTACTGAAATAATACATTGCTCCAATATTTACGTCAATTTTGAAAATACCATTATTGGCAAAATTTTCTCCATTCGAAAGACCAGTATTAAATTCACCGCCATTAGTTTTTACATATTGATTGGCAAAAGTTAGCGAGGAAGCATTAATGGACTTTTGAAAAAAGCCGACTTGTGCTCCAAAACTTACAAAGTGATGTTTGTCTTTACCAAATGGAAATTTGTATGAAGCAGAAGGGAGTACGCTAACAACGTTGTATCCGCCAGTTCCAGCTCTGAAATTTGCGATTTGACCACCGAAGCCCCAGTTCTTTTTATGGCGCATATCAAAACTCGCCAATCCGGTTGTAAATGGTTTAGTAGCTACTGCAGCCCATTGGGTTCTGTAATGTCCATGGATGCGATAGTCGCCTTTGAAAATACCAGTTAATGCTGGATTTACATTTAGTGGCGCAGCGTCATATTGCGAAAGATGAAAATCTTGTGCCTTTGCAGAAATTGCAAAAAATATGACTATGAATATGGAAATGAAATTTTTCATATGTTCTTCTATCGAATTAAGGATACGTCACCTGATAAAATATGTTCCACTCCATCAAAAGTTTTTACTCTTGCAACATAAACATAGACTCCTAAAGGTTGTGGTTCTCCTTTAAAAGTTCCGTCCCAACCTGGTGAATCGATTTCTTTAGTTGCGAAAATTATCTCTCCCCAGTTATTGTAGATTGTAAAGTCAATTTCGCTAAAATTACCTCCCAACAGCATCAATAAGTCATTATTTGAATCTCCGTTAGGCGAAAATGCAGAAGGGACTAAAGGACCGTGATAAATAGGTACGATTTTGTAAGCGGTATCTTTACAACCAAATTCATCTGTTACAATTAATTCTACATTATACTCTCCTTCAAAAGTGAATTGATGGATTGTGTTTTGCGTAATAGCTGTTCCGCCGTCACCAAAGTTCCAATCCCAATTTGCGAGTGGTGAGCCATTAGGTATTGAAGTATCTGTGAAATTAACATCTACAAATAAATTGGCACTTCCTGGGTTGGCGTCAAATGATGCAATTGGTCCCAAGTTAATTAAGATCGTAATTGTTGTATCATGCGTACATCCAAATTCTGAAGTAACAGATAGTGTGATGTCATACGCTCCTTCATTAGGGTATTGGTGAATTGGATTTTGAGTGGTGTCTCCAACAGATCCATCTCCAAAGTCCCATAACCAAGAAACAATATCAGCATTTCCAACAGCAGTTGAATCAAAGAAGGCAGTACCTCCATTTAAACAAGGCTCAGGGACTGCAAAATCCGCAACAGGAATGAAATGAGAGCGCACTTCTTGTACAATGGTATCAATACATCCATTGTCAGAGGCTATAATCAGTTCAACATCATAAATCCCAGGACCTGAGAAAGTATGTGTTGGATTTTCAATCGCTGAAGTTACACCTGATTCAATATTCCATAAAAAGAAATCAATCG
The DNA here is from genome assembly GCA_047623705.1 of Crocinitomix sp. GTDB lineage: Bacteria > Bacteroidota > Bacteroidia > Flavobacteriales_D > Crocinitomicaceae > Crocinitomix. The sequence goes on along the minus strand of JBLHOW010000005.1, from coordinate 115,600 downwards.
GGCCATCATTTGTTGATGTGTTAGTAAATACTGTTGGTGAACCAAAGCAAACTTCCTCAAATGTGAAGTTGGCTGTTGGGCTAGGCAGAATATTTACATATAAGGTATCATATACTGCTGGGCATCCACCATTATCTAGTGTTTCAAAATAGATTAAAAATGAGCCTGTAGCTAAATCGATATCTCCATGATTATAAGCTGTTGTTTCACCTGTTTCAGGATCAAATATTCCATCACCACTTGATTCCCATGCTCCATTACCAGTACTTGAACCAGATTCCAATATCAATGGGATTCCAGAGCAAATTAGCGTGTCACTCATTGGCGTTATGGTAGGTTGTTCATGAAATGTAACAACAATTGTATCCGTGTCATCTGAACAACCAGAGAAGTTATAAGTTTCAATATAAAGTGTTACCGTTCCCGTTGCAATGTCGGTTGGTCCAAATGTATATGTTGTAGCTAATGCTTCATCATCTGCAAATATACCATCTCCACTTGTGCTCCAAGTTGTTCCAGAATCAAAAGCGACTGTGGCCTCTATATTTATATAAGTTGAATCTTCACAAACTTCAATATTAGCTCCAGCATCTACATCCTGCGTACCAATGTAAGTAATGATCATTGTGTCTGTTTGTGCCTCACAATACCCGTTTCCAACAGTTGTTAGAACAATTGTCGTCATTCCAGCATCTAATTCGTCCAACGTGGCAAAATAAGTCGCATCCAGATCTGTGTCAGAAGGAGAGAATGTTCCGCCTTCTCCAGACCAAATTCCACCATCAGCGTTGGTGATAGAGCCATCTAACATAATACTAGGGTCTTCTAAACAAACTGCTGTATCTAATCCAGCGTAAGCAATTGGAAGTGATTGAATGTGGATGTCTTGCAATACAGTATCTGTACAACCTACATCTGAGTGTACTACAAATATGACCGTGTAATCACCATCAGTATCATAACTATGTGTTGGGTTTTGTAGATCAGAAGTAATTAAATCTCCAAAATCCCATTCCCACTCTGTTAATGTTGTACCGTCAACAGTCACGGATAAATCAAGAAACTCAATTTCCGAATCAATACAAGCTGTATCTGGCATTGAAATAGCACCTGTTAAATCAGATAAAACTACATCAATAGAAGTACTTGTTTGGCAGACAGTTCCACGTTGAGCCATTAATGTTACAGTATATGTACCATAAGAACCATAGGTAAAGGTTGGGTTTTCGACAATACTTGTATCAGCAATGTCTCCCGTTCCAAAATCCCACCAGAATCCAGTAGCACCAGGATCACTAGCGTTGATAAAGTCAACAGTGAGTCCCGAACAAAAATCGATCGCTCCAATCATAGCCAATGGCGCATCATAAATAGTAATGTCTTGCGATAAAGTGTCAGTACAACCAATATCCGTTATTACAATTAAAGTAACGGTATACGTTCCAGGAATAGTGTATCCATATGAAGGATCCATATCAGTTGATGATGAACCATCACCAAAATCCCATTCCCAACTAAAAATTGAACCATTTACGTTGGTAGATAGATCAATAAAATCAATTAAGACATCCGTACACATTGTGTCAGCTAATTCAAAATCGGCGATTACATTTGAGATCATGATTTCATATGTAATTGTGTCAGCACAGAAAGTATAAGGTTGAGTAATCAACGTTACTATATAAACACCATAATCAGGATAAGTGAACGTTGGATTTTCAAGGTCACTTGTGTCAGCTTCAAATCCAGTTCCGAAATCCCAATGGAAAGTAGTTGCATCTGGCGAACTAGTACTGGTAAAACCAACATCAAGTCCAATACAGCCCATCATTGGCATTATTCCAGCACCCGGATGATCAGTAACAACAATGTCAAATGTCATAGTGTCTAAACAACCTAGGTCTGAACCTACAATTAATGTTATAGTATAATCGCCTGCAGTTGTGTAAGCATGAATTGGATCCTCATCTGTAGATGTTGTGCCATCTCCAAAATCCCATTCCCATGAAACTAATACACCATTGTCTTCAGATGTTGAACTATTGATAATTGCAAGTTCTTCTAAAGTACAAACTGTATCTGCAACGAAAAAGTCAGCAGTAACACCAGAAAGTACAAGTTCAATTGTAGTAGTATCTGCACAAGTAGTACCTCTTTGGGCAATTAATGTTATTGTATAAGTTCCAGCACCATAAGGCGTGAAATCAAAAGTTGGTTCCTCAACTATACTTGAATCGGCTGGATCTCCAGTTCCAAAATCCCACCAAAATTCAGTTGCACCATCTCCACTATTATTAATAAAGTCAATAACGAAGCCGTCACATCCTTCAATTTCTCCAATTTCAGCGTTTTGAGGGGGAGGACAGGTTAATACATTAAATTGAAAATCGCGAACAATTTCACCAATTTTATCTCCGTCACGATACTCTTCTACCATTACGCCAACAACATACTGTCCAACAGCTTCCGGTATACCGTTAATAATACCGTCGTCGCTAATTGTCAGTGGTATTCCACCAATAGCATTAAGTGGGTTGTCAGCTGAAAAGCCAAAAACGTAACTTATCTCAACAAAATCAATATTATCTGGAGGCGTACCAACTAAATCAATAGATGGATAATATAATAATGGATCGTAATGATCAGGATGAGACCATGTACGACCAGTATATGGTCTGTAAAATGTATAAACTAAAGAATCTCCATCAGAATCTGTCGCAGAAAAATCTAAATTTAGATCATAACCTTGACAAACAAATACTGGGGGTGAATTAGAAAAAACAGGACTAGAATTGGTTAAATAAAGTGCATTGTCAGGGACATAAGCGTAAAATGATTCTCCCGCCTGTAATGGATCAATGATATTTAATAAACTACCATTTCGAGCATATGTCTGATAGAACAAGTGATATCCACCAGCAATTGGCGGTAAACTTATAATCGCTCCATATATTGCTTCTTCGACACAAACACCTGGATTAAATGAACATGTATCTATATGCGGTGCAAGTGTATCACGTCCTAATCGAGGTAATACAAAAAAGTCATCCGCTGGTAAGGTACCAATAGTATCTAGTCCAAAACCTGTGAACGCCTCTATTTCTAGATCGCCAGGAAAGTTCTGTGTACCCGGACTACAATCCTTATAAAGTTTGACTGTTAGGTAATATGACGAGCCACCCAAATGCTGGTAACTAAGTTCTCCCCCTACAATGTGAGTTGCGTTAGAATAGAAAGACGTCAGTACGGTAATTAATAGTAAAAATTTCTTCATGCGTTTTCATCAAGTTAGTGAAAAGAAAACATTTTAATCGACTAAATTATCACTATTTATCGCTGAAAGCAAATTTTTATCACTTTATCCTAATAATATACCCGTTAATCGGCGATTTTTTTTGATTCACCTAAATTTTTCCATACTTTAGTGAGTTGAAATGAAAATCTAATAAATATGCTACTACGAATTGTCGGACTTATTATTGCACTTTTTTCTGTAATAACAGCCGAAGCTCAAATTAATATTCAATGGGAATCAAGACTTGATGGAGCGGGTAGCTTTATCGATAAAGCAGAAGACTTGTATCTAGATGCGTCTGGAAATACTTTTGTTACAGGTTCTTCTTATACAGGTGCTAGTTTTGATATGGTAACCGTTAAATACGATTCAGATGGTGCCGAAGAATGGCGGTCAAGTTATGGCGGTGCGGGTATTGACGAGTCACATGCCTTAGCAGTTGATAGTAACGGAGACGTGTTTATAACGGGTTCACGTTTTATTTCTGGAACAGACTGGGACATTGTTATTATAAAATATAATGGTACAACTGGAGCCGAGCTTTGGTCAATAATTGCTGGAGGAACAAGTAATTTCGACTCTGGTGTTGATGTGGTTGTAGATAGTAATGATGACGTAATTATTGTTGGTTCGAGAACAGCCAGCCCAACAGATGTTGATTTCATTACCTTAAAGTATAGTTCAGCAGGTTCATTTATTTGGGCGCAATTAATTGGTGGAACAGGAAATGATCTGCCAAAGTTGATTTCGATAGATGCTAGTGATAATATTTATGTTGGAGGACATAGAGAGTTTACACCAGAAACGTCATTCTTTGATTTTTTTGCAGTAAAGTATAATTCAGCAGGTGTATTGCAGTGGTCAAATACAGAGGATTCTGGACATGGAAATTTAGATACACCTTTTGCAATGACTTTGGATGGGTCGGATGATCTTATTCTCGCAGGTTCAGGGTTTACAGATATCTTGAATGAGGAAGATTATATGACTGTTAAATTTTCAGGCAGTTCAGGAACTGTATTATGGAAAGAGCTTTATGCTGGAAATGCAGAAGCTTTTGATGTGGTAAACGCTGTGGTGGTTGATGGTTCGGATAATGTATTTGTAACTGGGCGAAGTAAAAGTGTAGAGACCAGTGAGGATTATTATACGATCGCTTATAATTCATCAGGTGTTGAGTTGTGGTCAGATCGATACAGTACGGAAGGCTTAGAGTATGATGAGGCTAAGGATATTCAAGTGTCGGATGATGATGCTTATGTGTACGTTACAGGTTATAGTTTTAACGGACCAACTAATAATGATTTTGTCACGTTAAAGTATGATGCAACTGATGGTGCTCATGAATGGACAACAGTATTTAATGGGCCTTCATCCAATAGCGATCAAGCTATTAGAATGCAATTAGATGCAAGTGAAAATATTTTTATTACGGGGAATAGCCATGGTGGAGTAACTAACTTAGATTATAGCACAATTAAATATTGTCAATTAGAAACAGTAGGCCCACCAGATACTTCAGTTTGTGTTGATGGTTCGGTTGTGCTAACTGCAACTGGCGGAGATGATATAACCTGGGAAGTGTTTTCGGGAGATGCTGGAAGTATGTCTTGCTCATTATGTGCTTCAATGACGGCTACTCCAGATGAAACTACGGTTTATTTGGTGAGTAGTACAAGCTTGTCGGGTTGTCAGGATTATGATACCGTAGAGGTTGTGGTTAACGAAATTCCAACTGTAGAAATTTATAATGATACACCGCTTGAGTTTTGTGAGGACGGTTCTGTAGTTTTATATACTGATACTTATGCCACGTATGATTGGTCAACTGGCGGAACAGATATTTCTGAAGAAGTTATTACGGCAGGAACTGTAACATTAACAGTTGAGGATATAAATGGATGTTCAAACACTACAAGTGTAGTCGTTTCTACTTATGGCTTGCCAACTATTTCAGTAGGAGACGATATTTCTATTTGTTTAGGAGAGTCAACTGAACTAAACGCTGCCGGTGCAATCAGTTATGTTTGGGATGAAGAACCAACTTTATCATCCTTATTAATTGCAAACCCAAGTGCCACACCTACAGAAGATACTGAATATAAAGTAACAGGGACTGATGTTAATGGGTGCATGAATCGAGATTCATTGTTCGTGTTTATTTATGCAGCACCTAGTGTGAATGCTGGCTCTGATGAAACTGTTTGCGTTGGCGATTCTGTGAATTTAATTGCTACCGGAGCAACATCTTACCTTTGGGACTCTGAGCCAAGTTTATCGAGTTTAGTTATTGCTGACCCTTGGGCTACTACAGTTGTGCTAACAGAGTATTTTGTAACAGGAACAGATGATAATGGTTGTACGAATCGTGATTCGGTAATTGTTTCAACGCTAGCCGTTCCAGATATTGACGCGGGAGAAGATGATGCGGTTTGTATTGGTGGAACAGTAGGTTTGTTTGCTACGGGCGGATTGCCTGATATGTATGTTTGGAATGATGATCCAACCTTGTCGGAAACGGATATATTTGATCCAGATGCAACACCAACTACTGATACAGAATATATTGTTGAAGGAACAGATATTAATGGCTGTTCTAATATAGATACAGTTTTAATTGAAGTATATGATTTGCCAGCTGTTGATGCAGGCTTAGATGATGATATTTGTATCGGGGATTCTACGCAATTAGATGCTTCTGGAGCTACAACCTATACCTGGGATTCAGATCCTACCTTGTCGGCCTTGGATATTCCAGACCCTTGGGCAAATCCAATTACGGACAAAACTTATACATTAACTGGTGAAGATGATAATGGCTGTGTGAATACAAGTGAGGTAACAATTACTGTTCATGCATTACCAATAATTTTTGCAGGTACTGACTTATCAATATGTATTGGTGATTCTACGCAATTTGATGCAACCGGTGGAGACCTTTTTATCTGGGACTTTGATCCAACATTGTCCAATTTTGTGATTGGTGATCCATGGGCAAAGCCGACAACTACTACAACATATATTGTTGAGGGAACAGATGGTTTTGGATGTAGTAATATAGATGAAATTACAGTTACTGTTTTAGCATTACCAGTTCCACCAGTATTAACTATTGAAGATCTTTATATTGTTTCATCAATTGAACTAGGTAATCAATGGTATCATGAAACTGGAATCTTAACAGGCGAAACGAACGATAGTTTGAATTGGGTTGAGGTTGGAATGAATGGCGAATACTGGGTGATTTATACAAATGATGATGGTTGTTCAATCTCTTCTAATAGAATTGATAATTCCATATTTATCACGGGGGTTAGTATTTTTGAATATCAAGTTGAATTGGATGTGCAATTGTATCCAAATCCAACGAATGATTTATTGAATATTGCTTTTGACGAAAGTTTAGATCAACTTTTATTATTGACTTTAGATGGTAAGGTTATTTATAATGAAACTAATTTAAATGCTGGAATTAATCAACTAAGCCTTGCAGACTTGCCAAGCGGTACTTATCTCATTCAAATTGTGAAAAACGATCAAGTGATGGTTAAAAAGGTGATTAAGCAATAGGAAAAAAAATATTTAAAAGCCGTCTGTCCACCTTAGGTGGGCAGACGGCTTTTTTGTATTCTTATTGTTGACTCTTAATTAGTATTCCGATAAAGCAGATAGTCACGGATCTTTTTTTGCATGCCGTCAATCATGGTGACTCAATGTAGCTGAAATTAAAGTGTAGTATTCCAAAACCCGAGCAGTTCAAGAGCGTTATTTCGCTCGCTTATGGTCATGCTGCTGAAGAACAATTCGTTTTAATATTCAGTTGTAAACGAATAATAATTTTAAGTTTAAAAAAGTGCTTAATTGTCTAGACTGAGAATGTCAAACTTTATTTTAGTTGAATGAGGTTATATTTAATCGGGTTGATATTTCTAATTGTGCAATCTGCTTCTGTTCAAGACAAAAGGGTGCAAGAAAATAAGGCCAAAATGAAATTGTACTTTGCGAAGAGTTCAGCTTTTGGCGTAAGTTCAAGTCTGTTTCCTGAATATGTTTTCACACCAAAAGATACGCTATTTAAGAGATGGTCCTACGGAGGTGAATCTACCACGATAAAACTTGGAACATGTGAAACTGTTGATGGGGAATTCATGGCTTTAACTAAGTTTTGTCGAATTCCCGTGGCTGACGGATCGAGGGGGAGAGGTGTTTTTTATTTAGTTGGAGTGGGCGGTGATATCTTGCAGTTTGACGCAGAGATGCCAACTGAACTTCCTATTGATTTATATAAAAACAATTTTGTGTTCTTGAATAAGGAGAATGAGTATTCGTTTGGGGCTATAAATGAATTACGAAATGAAATTGTATGTTTTGGGGGCAGCCGTAATAGTTGCTTTATTAGGTGAATACGAACAGCTTGAAATAATGTGCGTTTATAAATTCAAACCTACTTCAATAACTCTTCATCAAACATTTTCAAAATCCTACTATATTCATCTACCCAGCTCGCGGTTTCTTTAAAACCATGCGGTTCAATTGGGTATCCTACTAAATCCCAATTCTTTTTACCGGATTCGATAAAGCGTTGTGCTAATCGGGCAACATCTTGATATTGTACATTATTATCGACCATTCCATGCAGCATTAAAAGCCTGTCTTCTAAATTATCTGCAAAGTAAATGGGCGAACTTTTTTTGAATGCTTTAGGATCTTCTGCAGGAGTATTTAAAATGTTTGATGTGTAAGCATGATTATAATGTGCCCAATCTGTCACGGAACGCACTGCTGCGCCGCATTTAAATTTACCGGGCTCTGTTAATAATGCCATAATTGTAATGAATCCTCCATATGAACCACCGTACATCCCAATGCGATTCGGATCAATATCATAATCCTTGATTAAAAGTTCGCGGGCATCAACATAATCACTCAAGTCTTTTCCACCCATATGTCTGTAAATGTCCGTTCTAAAATCACGTCCATATCCTTTACTTGCTCTAAAGTCAATGTCCATAACTGTATATCCTTTATCGCAAAGCAGGTTGTTGAACATGTATTCACGATAATAACCGCTCCACCAATTATGCGCGTTTTGCAAATGTCCAGCGCCGTGCACAAAGAAAACCGCCGCGCCATTTTTAGCCGCCTCTGATGGTTCATATATTCTGGCGTGAACTTCTTGTCCATCACTTGCTTCGAACGTAATTACAGGAGGTGAGCGCCATTTGTAATTTTTAAAGGCATCACTAGTCGATTTTGTTACTTGCTGCAATTTCGCATCCGCTTTATTCTCCGCAATATATAATTCCCAGGGTTTGTTTTTATAGGAGTAGTTAACCAAAAGCCATTTTTCATTGGGAGATACCATTACTTCATGCTTGCCATCTTCAGTTAATATATTAGTGAGTTTTTTCGATTTAATGTCCAGGTGATAAAATTCCCTATTGCCCGGATGATTTTTGTTGGCGCTAATAAAAAACGTTGTTTTGTCTTCAGAAAGTTTCGCTTCATGAATTTCATATTCACCTTTTGTTAAAGTCTCCGTCTCCTTGTTTTTTGTGTTCGTGACATATAGATGCGAATATCCCGTTTCTTCTGATTGAAAATAGTAGCATTCGTCATCCATCCATCCAACATTACCACTAACCATATTCCAGCCAGTTATTCCTGGCCCACCAATCCACGCAGCATCATGTTGATGATTTGTTTCAGTGAATTGATCCTTGTCGAGATCGTAATAACCAATCCAACGGTCTTTATTGTCGTATGATTTTATTGAGATCAAGCATTTGTTACCGCTTTCATTAAAGCCGTGCAGATGATAAATGAGATCCTTTTCATAATCATCCGTTTTAAGCTTCGGATATTCGGAATAATATTCTGGTGCCACATTAATGCCACTCAATGCTGAAAAATCAACTTCTACAAAAGTGTCTTTTGCCAAATGCCATATAAATAATTCATGCTGTGGATTTTCTGCGCCAACTTTAGTTCTTGCGTTTTTAGCTTTTGAATGTCCATCATTTGTCACATAGGCCACGTAAACAGTGTTTGGATTCTTGGGGTGTTTACTACGTATTAGCGCTGCAGTATTTAGTTTATTATTAATGGCAATATCACCGAAGGACCAGCCATCAAGATAGAAAGGTTTTAAAAATTGAGGTGTTATTAATTTCCGATAAGTACTATTTGCTTTTGATTTGGCTTTGTTGTGTCGCACTGTTTCAAAAAGTTCTTCCTGCTGTTCTTCTAAATAGGTTAATTCGGCATCCTCTTCAGGTTTGTTGCCAGATATCACGTTGGTCAATTGTTTTAATGTGCCTTTAGTTGTGTGCAAGGCATATAAATTATTCTCTCGCAAAATAACAACCTGATCTTCAATTATGGAGTGCATCTGAAAACCGTCTGTGGCGGTGTAAATACATTCCGTATTGTCAATGCTATCTACTGTGTAAATGGATGAACCAGATTTAAAATAGGATTTATTATATCCCTTAACAGATCCTCCAATTGGGTGTGCTACTTTTTGAAATTGTTGTTTATTGAATAAGTTCTCTGAAATTGAATAAACATAATAAGGGGCTACTAATTCATTTTCTCTATTCCATCTAAAATAGATATTCTCGCTATTCGGTCCCCAACTGAAATCAGTTGGTTGATGCCCAATAAACGCATTCCCTTTCATGATTTCACTTAATTTTAAAGCGGACTCTTGACTAAAAGTAGCGGATGACAGCAGGAGTAAACTTGCTGTGATTGTGGTTCTTATCAAAGAAAATAGGCGCATAGAATGAAGGCTAAGAATGAAGAAAAGCGAAGAAATAAAAAAAACTAATAAAACTATGCACGCATAGCAATATAATGATTATATTTGGTATTCGTTAAAGATAATATATATTATTGAATGAATAAAGAACAACTATTTGAATTTCACGTTCGAAATAACTGGTTTAAAATATCGCGCTATTACAACCAGGTAGCGTCAGAGTATAATATGTCCTTTTCTTGGGGATTTATCTTACTAAATATCGAGAAAGAAGGTACGCCAAGTACTGCATTAGGGCCGAAAATGGGAATGGAACCTACTAGTCTATCCCGAACCCTAAAAAATATGGAGGAGAATGGATTAATTCGACGCCAATCAGATTCAATTGACAAACGTAAATCTTTGGTCTTTTTGACAGAAGAAGGTATGGTAAAGCGTAAAGTGGCGAAAGATGTCGTTCTCAATTTTAATGAGAAGGTTTATGAAAGTTTGCCTAAAACCAAAGTCAAGGCGTTTTTTGAGGTCATGGAAAAGGTGGATGTCATTTTGACTGATTTATTGGAAGACAAGAAGGTGTTCGAAAAAAGTGGTTTAAAAGAAAAGTAAGTCTAGGCTTACATCCAAAACAAAATAAGATGAATAGAAAAATTAGAAAAGTTGCAGTTTTAGGATCTGGAGTTATGGGATCTGCTATTGCTTGCCATTTTGCAAATATTGGTTGCAATGTTCTATTGTTAGACATGGTGCCAAGAGAATTAACTGCCGCCGAAGAAAAGAAAGGGCTAACGTTAGACGATAAAGCAGTACGCAATAGATTAGTGAATGGTTTCTTAAGCGCCTCGCTAAAGTCAAAGCCTTCTCCAATCTATAAAAAATCGTTTGCAGATCGCATTGATACTGGAAATTTTGATGATGATTTTGAGAAAATTAATACTTGTGATTGGGTTATTGAAGTTGTTGTTGAGCGTCTAGATATTAAGAAAATTATCTTTGATAAAGTAGATAAATATAGAAAGCCAGGTACGTTGGTTTCTTCTAACACATCTGGAATTCCAATTCACATGATGCTGGAAGGTAGAAGTGATGATTTTCAAAAGTACTTCTGTGGAACACATTTCTTTAATCCACCGCGATATTTAAAATTATTAGAAATTATTCCAACACCAAAAACCGATCCTGCAATTGTAGATTTTTTCATGCATTACGGCGCACGTTTTTTAGGAAAGAAAACAGTGTTGTGTAAAGATACTCCTGCTTTTATCGCCAATAGAGTTGGTGTATATTCAATCATGTCACTCTTTCATTTAGTAGATGAAATGGGGTTTACGGTTGAAGAAGTAGATAAATTAACAGGGCCAGTTTTAGGAAGACCAAAATCTGCAACCTTCAGAACATGTGACGTAGTTGGATTGGATACATTGGTGCATGTTGCTAATGGTGTACGCGAAAACTGCCCTAATGATGAGGAGAATGCACAATTTCAATTGCCAGATTATATTGGGAAAATGGTTGAAAAAGGCTGGTTGGGTTCTAAAAGCAAACAAGGCTTTTACAAGAAAGAGGTTGTAGACGGTAAAAAAGCCATTTTATCACTTAATCTTAAAACATTAGAATACGAAGGCAAATCAAAAGTTAACTTTCCAATTTTAGCACAAACTAAAACGGTAGACGATTTAGCGACACGAACAAAAATGCTATTTTCCGATAAAGGCAAAGCGGGTGATTTTTACCGCAAAGCCTTTGCAGGTCTATTTGCATACGTGTCTAATAGAATGCCTGAAATCTCGGATGAATTATACAAAATTGATGATGCATTAAGAGCTGGTTTTGGTTGGGAATTAGGTCCGTTTGAAACATGGGATATTGTTGGAGTTGAAAAATTCATGGAGGTTGTAAAGGCACATGGGAAAACAGTTTCGCCTTGGGTACAACAAATGTTAGACGCAGGAATTAAATCATTCTATAAAGTAGAGAATGGTATTAAAATGTACTATGATATTGCCACAGGTGCTTATAAAGTTATTCCAGGAACTGAAAACTTACTCTTTATAGAAAACTTAAGAGATGGGAATACGGTTTGGGAGAATAATGATTGTCACTTAATTGATTTGGGCGACGGAATTTTGAATTTAGAATTCCACACCAAAATGAATACAATTGGCGGTGGTGTAATACAAGGCATTAATAAAGGAATCGAATTAGCCGAAACGGAATATAAAGGATTGGTTATTTCAAATAACGGTCAAAATTTTTCAGCAGGGGCCAATGTAGGTTTGATTTTTATGATGGCTGTGGAGCAGGAGTATGATGAATTAAATTTTGCTATCAAACAGTTTCAAGATACCATGATGCGTATTCGTTACTCTTCATGTCCAGTGATTGTGGCGCCGCATAATATGGCCTTAGGTGGAGGTTGTGAAATGTCAATGCATGCCGATAAGGTAATTGCACATTCAGAATTGTACATGGGCTTAGTTGAGTTCGGCGTAGGTTTAATACCAGGCGGCGGCGGAACAAAAGAGTTTGCAAAACGCTTTTCAGATAATATGAAATCAGGTGATGTACGCATCAATAGATTTAGAGATAGTTTCTTGACAATTGGTCAAGCACAGGTATCAACATCCGCATACGAAGCATTCGATTTAGGTTACCTACGCAAGGGGATTGACGAAGTTGTTGTGGATAGAGATTACCAATTAACACGCGCCAAAGAAGTTTGTTTGTCAATGTTCAACGCCGGCTATACACAGCCAGTTAAAGCAAAAGACATTACAGTACTTGGACAAGAAGGATTGGGAATTGTTTACGTTGGTGCGGATACCATGGCACACGGGAATTATATTTCTGAGCATGATAAATACATTTCAGAAAAATTAGGATTTGTATTAGCTGGCGGCGATTTATCTGGTTTAACGAAAGTGGATGAACAATATTTACTCGATTTAGAACGCAAGGCATTTTTGGACCTCTGCACGAAGAAGAAGACATTGGAACGGATTCAGTCTATTGTGACAAAGGGGAAGGTGTTGCGTAACTAGTCGTTAGATTCTAGAGGTTAGACAATGCACAATTTTAGAGAATTAGATATTTGGAAAAAATCACTTCAATTTTCGAAGAGGATTTATATTCTAACTAAGGGTTTTCCTTCTTCTGAGACTTATGGATTGATGAGTCAAATGAACAGGTGATCGATATCGGTTCCCTCAAACATTGCAGAAGGAGCGAGTGAATTAATAAAAGAACTAAACGAAATACAAAGAATGATGAACGGATTCAGATTAAAGCTCAAAATCTAAGATCTAATATCCAACATCTAATATCTACCAAAATCATGAAAGCAGCATATATAGTAAAAGCATATCGAACAGCAGTAGGGAAAGCTAACAAAGGCGGATTTAGATTTTCGCGCCCAGATGATTTAGCGGCTGACGTAATTAAGCACATTTTATCAGAAGTTCCTCAATTGGATCATGAATTAATTGATGATGTGATTGTAGGGAATGCAATGCCTGAGGCCGAGCAAGGTTTAAACGTTGGACGATTCATCTCATTAATGGGATTGGATACCAATAAAGTACCTGGTATGACGGTTAACCGCTATTGTTCTTCAGGGATTGAAACAATGGCGATTGCAAAAGCAAAAATTGAAGCTGGAATGGCGGATGTTATTATTGCGGGCGGTACTGAGTCAATGTCCGCTATTGCAATGGGGGGCTGGCGTATTGTGCCGAACGCCAAAATTTCTAAAGACCATGCCGATTGGTATTGGGGAATGGGAAACACGGCTGAAGAAGTTGCGAAGCAATTTGATATTTCAAGAGATGCACAGGATGAATTTGCATTTAATTCGCATATGAAAGCGCTTAAGGCGATTCAAGACGGCAAATTTGCAGATGAAATAGTTCCAATTAATGTGAACGAAGTTTATTTAGATGAAAACGGAAAAAGAGCCGAACGTGTTAATGTAATCAGTGTTGATGAAGGACCAAGGTTAGGTACAACAGTTGAAGCTTTAGGACGTTTAAGGCCAGTTTTTGCAGCTGATGGATCAGTTACGGCAGGTAATGCTTCACAAATGTCAGACGGAGCTGCGTTTTGTTTGATGATGTCTGAAGAGATGGTGACAAAGTTAAACCTTGAGCCAATTGCGCGCTTAGTTTCATATAAAGTGGTGGGTGTTCCACCACGAATTATGGGGATTGGACCTGTGGAAGCAATTCCTGGTGCAGTGAAAATGGCTGGTTTGCAAATGAATGATATTGATTTGTTTGAATTGAACGAGGCATTTGCTTCACAATCATTAGCTGTTATTAAAGAAACAGGTGTAAACCCTGATTTGGTAAATGTAAATGGTGGTGCAATTGCTTTAGGACATCCATTAGGTTGTACAGGAGCTAAACTATCTGTTCAAGTTATGAGCGAATTGAAACGCCGTCAGGGTAAATATGGTGTTGTAACTATGTGTATTGGAACAGGGCAAGGAGCAGCAGGTGTAATTGAAATGATGTAAAATTGAGAAATATAGTGAACATAAAGAAAGTTGATGTAAGCCAAATTCAAGATTTGCGTTATAAAGTGTTATGGCCACATTTAGATGGGCCAGAGCTTTGCCGAATTCCGCCAGACACGGACGAAACTACTTTTCATATGGCGGCAACCATAGATAATAAAGTGGTGGGTGCAGTTACTTTAATCGTTGATATTAATCCACAGTTTGAGGAAAAGAATCAATATCGATTAAGAGCAATGGCAACTGATCCTGAAGTGAGAGGATATGGAGTTGGAGCAGACTTGGTAACAAAAGCCATTGAAGAGCTAAAAAAAATGAATGTGAAACTCTTGTGGTGTGACGCCCGGTTAATTGCAACTGGATTTTACGAGAAACAAGATTTTAAGATAAAAGGGCAGGTCTATCAAGTACCCAAAGTAGGGCCACATAAATTAATGTATAAAGCGTTGTAAAAAAAAAGAAATGGAAGAGAAACAGCCAATCAAAGGAGGAGAATTCATCATTAAAGAGACTAATTGTGATTCAATTTTTACTCCAGAAGATTATAGTGAAGAGCAAAGAATGATTGCCGAAACTTGTTTGGAGTTTATTCGAAAAGAAATAGATCCTAATTTAGATCGAATTGATGCAATGGAAGAAGGTTTAATGCCAACTTTGGTTGAAAAAGCGGGTGAGTTAGGGATGTTAGGGATGTCTGTGCCTATGGAATTAAGTGGGATGGGAGCTGATTTCCCAACATCTATATTGGCAACGGAATATTTAGGAAGAGGACATTCATTCTCTGTTGCTTATGGTGCACATACTGGAATTGGAACTTTACCAATTTTGTATTATGGTACAGAAGCTCAAAAACAAAAATACATTCCAAATTTAGCGACAGGCGTTTGGAAAGCAGCTTATTGTTTAACAGAACCAAGTGCAGGTTCTGACGCAAATTCAGGGAAAACTACAGCCAAACTAACTGAGGATGGCAAGAGTTATGTCTTGAACGGTCAAAAAATGTGGATTACTAATGCAGGCTTTGCAAACGTATTTACGGTTTTTGCTAAAATTGATGATGATGAGAATTTAACAGGATTTATTGTTGATGCAGACGCAGATGGAATAACACTTAACGCGGAAGAAAAAAAGATGGGGATTAAAGGATCATCTACCCGTCAAGTGTTTTTCAATAATGTGAGTATACCTGCAGATAACCTTTTAGGTGAGCGAAACAAAGGCTTTAAAATTGCATTGAATATTTTAAATATTGGACGAATTAAATTAGCGGCTGGTGTAATGGGTGGTTCGAAAGAAGTAATCAACCATTCCATTAAATACGCTAATGAAAGAGAACAATTTGGAAGATCAATTTCTAAATATGGTGCTATTCGCCATAAAATTGCCGAGCAAGCAATTGGAACTTTTGCCTTAGAATCGGCGGTATATCGTTTAGCGGCTAATATTGATGAAACAATTGCGGCAAAAGTTGCTGAAGGAATGGATAAGCAAAAAGCAACCTTAAAGGGAATTGAAGAATTTGCTGCTGAGTGTGCCATGCTTAAAGTTGTTGGATCAGAAGTATTAGATTATTGTGTGGATGAAGCCGTGCAAATCTTTGGCGGAATGGGATTCTCAGCAGAATCAACGGTTGAGAGAGCGTATCGTGATTCAAGAATTAACAGAATTTTTGAAGGAACAAACGAAATCAATCGCCTTTTAACAGTGGACATGATTTTGAAAAAAGCCATGAAAGGTGAATTGGATTTAATGGGGCCAGCAATGGCTGTTGCTAATGAACTCATGAGCATTCCAGATTTTGAAGATCCTTCAGATGAATTATTTGCAGAAGAGAAAAAATACATCACCAACTTTAAGAAAACCTTGATGATGGTTGCTGGAACTGCAGCACAAAAATTAATGATGTCACTTTCAAAAGAGCAAGAAATATTAATGAATATCGCAGATATAGCGAATGATGTTTATGTTGCCGAATCATTGCTCTTACGTGTTGAGAAAATGGTGAAAGTAAAAGGAGCAGAGGCTTGTGCTGAGTATATTGCAATTGTAAATACGTTTCTATTTGACGCTGCTGACCGCATTAATAAATCAGGTAAAGACGCATTGATGGCATTTGTAGAAGAAGATGAATTGCGTATGATGTTGATGGGCTTAAAGCGATTCACAAAAGTTGCGCCTTTCAATACTAAAAATGCGCGCCAATTAATTGCAACTAAATTGATAGAGAAAGGTTCTTATTGCCTTTCAGATGCAGTTAACCTATAAGAGTTTAATAAACCTCAATTAACGTAAAAAGGGCGCCTTCACATTGTGAAGGCGCCCTTTTTCTTTAAATATCAATTATCAATTGTCAAGTTTTCTTTTTTTGACAATGACCAATGACTACCCAATAGTAATACGAGTAGCTCTCATCTTCTTACCTTTTTTACCAAAGATAATAGCAGCATTATTAGAATACTGAACGTATGACTGTGGCATTAATGGCATTTTTACACCTGCACTATTATCTTTAGATTTGAATAGTACTTCTCCGAAAGTACTTCCGTCAGATTTGAATGTATTTAACATTGTAACTGAATTTCTTTGTCTAACAGATTTAGGTTTTTTCCCATCTTTTACACGATCTGCATTTTTAGGATTTTCGTTATACAAAATGTATATGTCGTCGTTACTTTCAATAACAGAAATTCCATAATAAGGTAATTCGTTTACACCAGGGTATAATCCGAATCCAAATTGTTGCAAGATACTAGCACCACCATTTTTGGCTGTACAAAATTGTTTTTTCTTGATTACTGAAGCAGTTTCCATTTTCCCTTCAGGACTCATGAACATCACAACAACATTACCATATAACCAAGTTTCTGAAGTTTGTTGTGCTCCACTTGATGAAGTGGTAGTGTTATAAGTATAGACATAATGCTCTGCAATTACTGCATATCCACCATTACTTAAAGGAATTGATTTACGGACAACATATGGAGGGAATTTCCCTTTTTTAGCTTTACGTTTTCCAGCAAGTTCCTCAATTAACTCTTGGCTGAATGGAGATACGTTAGAAGCAACAACTTCCTTCGTTTTTGGATCAATCTTAATGAAGAAAAATCCTTTGTAATTATCAACCAATTGGATTTTTTTATCACTATAGAAACCCATCCCTATTAATTCATCTTGCTCATTTACATCCAAATCAATTGAACGAATGATGTAATCAGTGAATCCAATTTCATATTGTTTAAGCTCGCCAGTTTCATGGAAGTAAGAATATACGTTTGTATAGTATCTTGATTTTGAATCTTTTTCTTTCTTCTCTGCACGTGACATTCTTAAAGTAGCAATCATGTGAATGTTACCTGATCTGTCAATTTCAACATCAGTTAACCTAAAGTCCTTATCTGCTTCGCCAAACTCAATATCTTTTGACCATACAGTAGACATATCAGGATTAACAACCTTTAAACCATATCTTACATTTTCATTTCTTCTTGTAGGATAAGTAGTTAAGATCAACATTTTAGATGAATCGATACTTGTATAAGTAGAGAAAGGGTTTCTGAACGCACCAAATTTGTCGTCATTCACCTTTGCAGCTTCATAATTTTTTAAAAATTTTCCTGTGTTAGGATCTAATTCAGAAGCAAACAATGTATATGAATCTGCCTTACGATCGAAATAACGAGAAAAGAAGAAAGTAGAAGGGCCGAATTTTTCAGCTCCAATAAACTTAACTTTTTTCTTATCTATTTTTGGCGTTTCAATTTCAAATTTACTTTTGATATCTAATGAACCGTCAAGATTTAATACTCTAAATTTTTTGCCCAATAAACCAGCACTTGTTAAAAATGATGATTGATCGCTTTGAACATCAATAATAGTTCGAATTGATTCTAGACTTGTTACTTTAAATTGGCTGCCATTTTCGATCTTAACATCTTGGGAGAAAGATGAATTGGCTGTAGCCAAAACCATTATGAGGAGACATAACGACTTGATTTGCTTTTTCATAGTTTTGTTTTATTATTAAAATTTTGCTCAAAGATGGTGTTTATATCGTTAATAATAAAATTTAACCGTAATTTTGAGCTTATAATTAACTAGAACAATGAAAAAATATTTAATAGTAGTACTTATTTCCTTATACGGACTTAACTTATATAGTCAAGATGAACCCAAAGTGGTTGTGTTTAATTCATCTAAATCTGAACGCAAATCTTCTGACGTTGTTAACATATTGAAATTTGGAATGTTGGAGCCGTTTTCGGGTAGTTTTTCAGTTTATTTCGAACGTGTATTAACAGATAAAATTTCTGTAGAAGCGGGATTAGGGTTGACAATTAATGATTATTTAAACGTTGCGTTAAATGATATAGATGATCTGATTGGAAATTCAAACGGAAACGAAGCTAAATTAGGTCAGGCATTTTCTTTAGGTGTGCGCTATTACCCTGGATTTATTCCTGAAGATTTTTATGTGGCACCTGAATTTAGATTTAAGCGCTATGTAAGTTCACAAAGTTATATAGAGGATGCTGTAGAAAAAACGTTTAATGAATCTAAAGTACTTTCAATAGGAAGAGTAACGTTTGGATACCATTATTTAGTAATGGATAATATCTTCTGGGATTTTTACGGAGGTTTTGGAATTGCGCAAGTGAATCAAAAAGAATTATCGATTGGAACAGTTTATGATCCAATTACAGATACGAATGTGACCACTTACGAGCCAGAAGTTACAACGGGTCTTGTTCCTAAGTTACACATAGGAATTAAATTGGGAATAGGATTTTAAGAATAGAATTTAAACTTTGCTTTACAATAGTTCTTGAAAATTACTTTGAATTTAAATCCATATAAAGATTTCAATCGTAAATATGTTATAATTTTATAACGGATGGAAAAATTAACGAATATAGATACCTCCCAATGGGTAGACGAATACGCAGATATGCTATTTAATTTTGCAGCTGTGCGTGTTAGCGATTCCGATTTAGCCAAGGACCTTGTTCAAGATACATTTGTTTCTGCTTTAAAAGGGATTGATAAATTTCAAGGAAAAAGTACCGTAAAAACTTGGTTGTTTTCAATATTGAAGCGAAAAATAATTGATCACTGGCGTAAGCAAGAATCACGTAAAACTAAACCCATGTCTTTCTTTACAACAGATGGAATGATGAAGGGGAAATTTCTAGAAACTTATTCACCAAAAGGCCGCTTATCGGAGGTCGAAGAAAAAATGGAGAATGCTGAATTGCGTCAAGCGATTACAGAATGTATTGGCTCATTACCCTCTAAATGGCAAGGAATTGTTGTGGATAAAATGGTGGATGAAAAAGAAAGTGAAGAAGTTTGTAATAATCATGACATTACTCCGTCCAATCTGTGGGTAATCGTCCATAGGGCAAAATTGCAATTACGTGATTGCCTTGAAAAAAAGTGGTTTGTCTAGTGAATTGTGAGAAGATAACATATTATATAGAGAAAGGGTTTCTGACGGATTTAAAGCTTTCAGAAAAACTTCAAATTAAGTTGCATACAATGATGTGCAAGTGCTGTAAGAATTATGCACCCGATTCAGATGCGGTAAACAAGATGTTGAGTTTGATTAAAGAAGAGGATTCAACGGCGTCTCTTACTGATGATGAGAAACAAAACTTAAAAGACGCTCTCCAAAAATTCAGCAATTCCTAATTAGTTTACCTTATTGATTTCGTTTTGTAGTACAGATCCTTATCGGGATTTTCAAATCTACGTTATCTGTTTTTAATAAATACAGAATTAAGTCATGCAGGTTACGGTAGCTGTAGGAATATAATCCTACAACACAATGGAAATGTTCATTATGGTTTTCAAGTAGTTGATTTTACCAAATGGGAAACACCGTTCTTCAAAACTCACAGTCAAACCTTGTCATCCTGAACTTGACGAAGAGTAAATCCTGAACTAATGTACCATATTAATCCCCGTAAAGTTCTGAGGATTAATTTCTTTCAATTCGGCTTTAATTGCGTCTGAAACCTCTAAAGTGTCAATAAATTCAGCAATACTTTCAGCGGTAATTGCTGCGTTTGTTCGTGTTAAACCTTTCAATGCTTCATATGGCTTAGGATACCCCTCGCGACGTAAAACAGTTTGTAAAGCCTCTGCAACAACCGCCCAATTCGCTTCCAAGTCGGAATCTAATTTTGCACGATTTAAAAGTAATTTATTGATTCCCTTTAAGGTTGAATTTAAAGCAATGATCGTATGTCCAATTGGAACACCAACATTTCTTAATACAGTTGAATCAGTTAAATCACGTTGTAATCTTGATACAGGTAATTTTGCTGCTAGGTGTTCAAAAATTGCATTTGCAATTCCAATATTCCCTTCTGAATTTTCAAAATCAATAGGGTTTACTTTGTGCGGCATGGCAGATGAACCTATTTCACCTTCTTTAATTTTTTGCTTGAAATAATCCATTGAAATATAAGTCCACATATCGCGGTCCAAATCCAAAATAATTGAATTAATTCTTTTCATGGCGTCAAATAATGCTGCCGCATTATCGTAATGCTCAATTTGTGTCGTTGTTTGGCTTCGATCAATTCGCAACGTATTGTTCACAAATTCATTTGCAAACGCTACCCAGTCCGTTTCAGGAAATGCTACAAAATGCGCATTCATATTTCCCGTCGCGCCACCAAATTTGGCAGAGAATGGAACAGCCAATAAATGTCTTTTTTGAATATCTAAACGCTCAACAAATACATAGATTTCTTTTCCTAGTCGAGTAGGAGATGCAGGTTGTCCGTGTGTTCTAGCCAACATTGGAATTTCTTTCCATTCCTGACTTAAATCATTCAACGTATGAATTAACTCATCTAGCATTGGAATATACTCTTGATGAATCGCGTCTCTCAAAGAAAGAGGTACGGCAGTATTATTTATGTCTTGTGATGTTAGTCCAAAATGAATAAACTCTTCAAATTGACTAAGGCCTAATTCGCTTAATTGCTCCTTAATGAAATACTCAACCGCTTTAACATCATGATTCGTGACTTTTTCAATGTCCTTTATTTTTTGAGCATCATCCTCAGAAAAATCGATATAAATTTTACGTAAATTCTCTTCTTGATCAGATGGGAAATCTGCCAAAGCTGGAATATTATTCTCAGTTAAAGCAATAAAATATTCGATCTCAACCATTACGCGGTATTTGATCAATGCATATTCAGAAAAATAGTCGGCTAATTTTTCTACTTTCCCTCTGTATCTTCCGTCAATGGGTGAAATTGCTGTTAAGGCGTTCATGTGTTCAATGGTTTTATAAAATGCAAAGATACGTAAAATCCATTGAACACGCTATGAAGCTTTGCAAAGTAGAACAAACAGTTTTCAAAAAGTTATGAATAACACTCCTTAATCATCTAAGATCTCAAGAT
Source organism: Crocinitomix sp. (assembly GCA_047623705.1). GTDB lineage: Bacteria > Bacteroidota > Bacteroidia > Flavobacteriales_D > Crocinitomicaceae > Crocinitomix. The sequence goes on along the minus strand of JBLHOW010000005.1, from coordinate 93,611 downwards.
TACCTTTTTTAACAGCTGTTTTTTATGTTTTTCTTCATTATGTAGCCATGCGCAAGCAGGCTTAAACCAATTAGTAGCAAAGCAATTATCCAAATTGAGATTCGATCATTTAGTAATAATACAGTGGTTGCTAGAACGCCAATTATTGTTGAAATTCCTCCCACGATTAAAAAAATGAGAACCTCTCTGCGTTTCTTCTTTGCTTTGTGTTTATCGTTTGCAATTACAGCAGTATCTGCTATATAGTCGGTACAGTCATTTTCGCTTAAAAAAAGCCGTTGATCGTTTGTAATGGAGCAAATAAGGCCGATTTTCTTATCGAATGAACGGTTTTTACACTTTTTACAAATGGCTAAAGAATCAGATGGTTTTAAGGACATATCGGTTTAAGTTAACGAATCATCTAATACTTCAGAAGATGTAGTGTCTTTCTTGGCTTTTATTTTTTTACTTTCCAGTATGGCTCCTCTAATCGTAAAAACAATGCCTATAATTAAGATAATGATTGGATAAAAGAAAATCAAATTATTGTAAAGGCCCCAAATAAGCCAAGTCAGAGAAAGAATTATGACAATAATTCCTGCTATCATTTGATTGTTAATGCCAAATTTTGAAAGCCCCAAGGTTGAATTATGCGCGTCATCTTCCTTTCTTAAAGCATCTGCAACCGCTTTTTTATCTGCCGCAACGGCGTCAAGGTCAAAGTCTGGGCATTCTGGTTCCAAATAGGCGGCATGTTCTTTTGTAATCCTGCATATCTGGCCTTTATTCATGTCAAAGCCGCGGTTGGTACATACTTTACAAATATTGACATATTCTTCTCTTGTTTTTGACATCTTCTCGATATTAAATTATTTCATCAAAATCATCATCAATAACCATTGAATGCTCTCTCCTAGTTTGTGATTTCTTCTTATCAACCCCTTTACTAATAGTTATAATTCCACCAATGACTAATACAATTGGGTAAAAGAAGATACGATCCATTAAGACAAGTCCAACAGTAACCCAAACGATAGCAAGTATAATAAGGGCAATTCCGCCGATAATTCCACCATTTCCAGCGAAAATCCCTTTTTGCTCTTCTTTGGCTATAATTTCTCGACGTTCATTGGCTTCTTGTCTTTTTATGGCTTTTTTCTCCGCCTCATAATCGGGGCATTCAGTCGTATGAAATGCTGCATGTTCATTTGTTAGTCCGCAAACGAGTCCCTTTTTTTTGTCAAACTTACTTTTAATGCAAGTTTGACAAATAGCAACATATTCTTGACGTGTTTTCATTTTACTGTAGGGTTATGTGATTTCTTCAAGATCATCAAATTCGTCGAAATCAGTTTTCGTTTCTATTGCCTGTTGATTCCTGTGGCGAGATAATTTATTGAATTCTATTAATCCTTTTGAGAATAACGCAAGTCCTAAAATTGAGAAGAATAAGCTAATTGGAGAAAATCCGTATCGAATTTTACTTAAAAAACCAATGGTGCCAACAACGCAAGCTACGGCTCCAATTACAATAAAGATAACTGACGTTGGGCGCCAAAAAGCAGCAGTAGAGTCGTCAGATTGGGCAGCAGAAACTCTTTTTTTAGCCCCGGCTTGAATTAGCGTAAGTTTATCATCTTGCAGATAATCAGGACAAGATTTATTGAGGTCAAAATTAGCCTGCGTATTAGTTAGGCTGCATACCAAACCTTTTTGTCTATCAAACTTGCTCTTGGTGCATGTTTGACAAATTTCCAGGTACATTTGGCGCTCATTATCCATTATGCATCCTGCATCAATGTTTGAATGATTTTTTCCATGGTATAGCCTTCCGCTTCAGCACGATAATTACGTACAATACGGTGGCGAAGAATAGCATAAGCAACCGCTTTAACATCTTCAATGTCTGGAGAGTATTTCCCATTGATTGCAGCGTGACATTTAGCACCAATAATCAAATATTGAGACGCTCTTGGTCCAGCTCCCCAATCCAGATACTTTTCTGTTAAAGGATGTGTATATTCTGTATTTTTTCTAGTTTTTGCTACAAGCTTTACGGCATATTCATAAACACTTTCCGGAACGGGAATACGTCTTACCAAGCTCTGGAAATACATGATTTCGGCACCGTCTAGAATTGGGTTTAATGTTGTCGAAGTATCTGTCGTTGTTTTTTTAACGATCGCAATTTCTTCTTCATAAGAAGGATAGTCTACCCAAATATTAAACATAAAACGGTCTAATTGCGCTTCGGGTAAAGGGTAAGTTCCCTCTTGTTCAATAGGGTTTTGCGTGGCCAATACAAAGAAGGGCTTGTCTAAATCGTAACGTACGCCACCCGCAGTCACGGTTTTTTCTTGCATGGCTTCTAATAAAGCTGCCTGCGTTTTGGGCGGTGTTCTATTAATCTCATCTGCCAAAACAATATTTGCAAAAATGGGCCCTTTAATAAACTTAAAGGCTCTATTTTCATCCAAAATTTCAGACCCTACAATATCAGAAGGCATCAAATCCGGCGTAAATTGAATTCGTTTAAAAGAAAGCCCCAATGAATCAGATATGGTTTGAATCAATAGCGTTTTTGCCAATCCTGGAACACCAACTAAAAGGCTGTGTCCACGACTGAAAATTGACATGATAACTTGGTTCACAACTTCGTCTTGTCCTACAATTACCTTATGTATCTCGGCTTTTAGTTCCTTGTACTTGTTTGCTAATAAATCAATCCCCTCTTTATCCGATATTTGCTGCATATTTCAAATTTAAGTTATAAAAATAGTAAATAGAACCGATTATATGATCGTCAAATGTTAATTCTTATTGGAAATTTAAGGAATACGTTTCTACAATGGAAAATAGAAAGCAAGGATTGACCATTTACGCGTTTTCCTTTGTTATTTTTAGACAGGGTTTTAATTCGATTTCCCAGCAATTTATGGCAGGCTATCCATAGGGTTTGCAGACGTCTTTTTCGCTTTAACCACTGAGCGTTTATTCATCATGAATCCAAAAATTGCCCCAACAACTCCGCCAACAATATGAGTTGTATGCGAAATGTTATCGTCTGCAAAAGTTCCCATTATTTCTTTGCCAATGTATACTAACACAATTAAAATAAAGCTCAAAGGAATTTCTCCTTGTTTAAAATTGACAAGAGAAGTTAATAAAATGAGCATAAAAACGATTCCACTAGCACCCAATAAACTATTGCCTGAATATGTTAAATGAATTAAAGAACAAACCAAGGCAGTTGTAAATAGCATGATTGCCATATTTTTGGAACCATATTTTTCCTCAACAATTGGCCCCAATAAAAGTATAAACGCTAGGTTGCCCATTAAATGGTCACTATTAGCGTGTCCCAGTGCATTTGAAAATAAACGGAAATACCATTTAATACTTCCTAAATCCCATTCTGGCATTAATCTGAAAAGGTCCTCAGCTAAACCAAACGGGTGGTTTAATAAATAGACCCCCGCGCATAAAAAAGAAAAGGTTAATATTATAGGAGAATTAAAGGTAATCTTCATACGGAATAAGTTTATTCTTTCATTAATTTTGTCACTATGAGAATCAAATATAGTTTAAATCAAACGCTAATAGGCAAATTCTTTTTTGCTTTTCTAATGTGTTGTGGGTTAAATGGAGTTGCACAAATATCTGGTGGAGAGGTAAAGCCAGATAAAGATAAAAAGGATAAAAAAGAAAAACCAAAGTATGATCGACCGGCATTTGAGCGGGATAGCTTATCTGGTACGACATATTATTTAACAGGAATGGTTCAACGGTCTTACCGCCATTTTGAAGATCAGTCAGTTTATGATGTGCACGCTAAGTTAAATGATGAAATTCCAATGATCACTGGAGGTACAACGTTAGGAATAGTGATGCCATTAGGAGGTAACTTTGCCTTGGATGCTGGAATCACTTATTTTGGACACGGCGAGGCTTATGAATATAGTCATCCAACTTCTGATTCTACTTTCAATTATAGGAATGTTTATATGCAAATTGGCATTCCACTTAAATTGCGCTATACGTACGGAGAAGATTTGCAAGTTTTTGGATATGCCGGAATTGCACCTTTGAATATTTTAAACATTAGAAATACATTCGACTATTCGGATAGTTTAGGAGAGCGTGTGAATGGTTTAACCTTGATTAAGGATGGGTTTACAACAATCAACTTTATGGTCTCTGCCGGATTAGGTATGAATTATTATGTGAATCATGTTGGATTTACGCTTTCAGCTGAATATCGGAGGCATTTAGGAAATACGTATTCGGGAGATACTTTTAAAAGAGTGCATAAAATGCATGGCGTTGGATTGAACTTTGGTGTTCTATTTAGATTTTAAAAAATTATAGCCCGTTTAAAACCTTCGGTAGCGCACCAATTAGGTCCGAGGTTAATAAACCTATCTTGCCATTGCGTGTCGCAACATAGTCACCTGCTAAACCGTGGAAATAAACGCCATTGATAGCAGTCTTGCGTGGGGAATAACCTTGTGCCAAAAATGATCCAATAATTCCTGTCAACGCGTCACCCATTCCTGCAGTAGCCATGCCAGAATTCCCCGTTGAATTAATATAGAGCGCTCCGCTAGGTGTGGTTAATTTAGAATAAGGACCTTTTTGTATGATATAAACCTCGTGTTTTACAGAGAATTTCTTTTGTTTCTCCAATAATTGTTCTGGACAATCTGCTGTACCAATTAATCGCTTTAATTCTCCTAAATGTGGAGTTAAAATACTTCCTTTTGGAAGCTGGTTTAATAATTCAAAATCCTCCACCAATAAATTCAATGCGTCTGCATCAATTACTAATGGTCCTTCAAATTTTAGCGCCAATTTTAGAAGCTCTTTGCTGCTGTCGCTTTTACCTAATCCAGGGCCTATTGCTATTGCTGTTGTTTTATTGGGAACTTGGCTTGGGTTTTCACCAATCCAAATAGCTTCAGGTAAGTTTATAACCAAGGGTGTTATGGCCGATTGATTACTGATTAATCCAACATAACCACATCCTGTTTTAAATGCTGCTTGAGAACAGAGTAGTGCTGCTCCAATCATATTAGCGCTACCAGCAATTACGGTAAGGTATCCTTTGGTACCTTTAAAAGCAAAATCTGAAATTGGTTTGACTTTAACCGCGTCACGGTCTATATAAGTGGCTAATGCCGGACCTTTGAATTCAATAGAGAGTCCAATGTTTAAAATTGAGAATTGGCCAACGAAGGGGACATACTCGGCAAAGAAAAAAGGCAACTTTGGAATTTGAAAACTGTATGTTGAATCTGCTTCAATAACCGCAGACAAATCATTTTTTTCATTGCTGCCAAGATATAGCCCACTTGGCAAATCAATGGATACAATCGGCAATCCACTCGAATTCATTGCAGTAATAATAGCAGCAATCCAATTTGTGATTGGTCGATCCAATCCAGCTCCAAAAATGCAATCAACAAGCAGATCACTTTCTAATTTCAACGCATCACTATTTTTCAAATGAACGCATTGAACTGTTATTGGTAAGCGTTCTAAATTTATATCAAAGTCAGTGCTTGAATTTGGCGTATGTTCACAAATGTAAACGGTGACTTTATAATTTCTTTCAGAAAGTATCCTTGCAATGGCTAATCCGTCACCGCCATTATTACCTTTTCCACAAACAACTGCAATTGATTCGAATACGTATGATCCGATTAATTTTTTACAACAGGCCATTGCTGCACGTTCCATTAATTCCATAGAAGAAATAGGTTCGTGAGCAATTGTGTAGGCATCCCAAGCTTTCACTTGTTCTGATCCATAAATTAAACTCATGATCTTAATTTAGCAATTAAATCTAAAACTTGGGGAATAAGCATTTCAGTATTATCATTTGTGATCAAATGATCTGCCAATTTTATTTTAGCCGCATCAGGCCATTGCTTATTGATACGAGCACGAACCGCTTGCTCAGAAATTCTGTCGCGTTCCATAACGCGCGCAATTCGAATTGATTCAGGCGCAACAACCAATACATTGGCATCATATAATTTGTAGGCACCTGTTTCAAAAAGGATTGCTGCTTCGTTAAAGACAAGGTCTGTTGATTGTTCTTCAGCCCATTTTGCGAAAGCTTGACGTACAGCAGGGTGAACTATTTCATTAATTGCATTGAGCAATTTTTCGTCATTAAATATTTTCTCAGAAATGTATGAACGATTAAGTTCATTGTTAAGATAAGACTTTTCGCCAAAGACATTCCTTATTTGAGCCTTGGCATTATCGTCAGAATTGAGGATGTTTTTGGCAGCTTTGTCCGAATAAAAAACGGGATAACCCGTGGTATGAATGATGCTGCAAACAATAGATTTTCCAGCTCCGATACCACCGGTTATCCCGATCAGTTTTTTATTAATCAAGGGTTAAATTTCTTCTACCTCAATCATTTGAAATGGCAGATCGATTATCGCTTCATAATCTTCACCTGCTTCAGCCATATCTTCGTCATCCTCTTCAAAATACCACTTTATTTTCACTTCAGTCTCTTGCTTATTAAGCGACTCAAGTTGTTTGAATAAGTCAAGAATACACTTAGAAGAAGAAGTATTGAAATACTCAAGCTTAACATCCACTACTGTTACAGGTCTAGGACCTCCAGCATAAATATCAATCCAATCGTTAAGTGGTTTATAAAACTCAATTGAATTTTCAGGAATAGATCTTCCTTTTAATTCAAGAGTTCCGTCAGCTGCATTAAAATTCACCGTAGGTGTTTTTGCTGATCCTTCCAAATTTAAATTTTCCATACTACTATTTATTACTCTTCAATTTTAACCGAAAGGCTAAAAAAGGTTAAATTATTGTTAATGGGAGAAAAGTCAAAATCCAATTTTTTTCCAGATTTTCTTGCAATATCAATCATACCCAATCCAGCAGTTCCTTTAGCAGACATAGTACCCTCGTTTAAAACTTGTTTATAATAAGCTTTTAACTCCTCTTTAGTCATGCCGTTAATAAGATTTAGTTTGCCGCGTAAGCTCTCTACATCTTTAGGTTTCATGTAATTACCAGTGGTAATCGTATAGGTTGACACTGTTTTGGCAATCATGAAAAGTGAATTCAATTCATTTTGCTCCGTATCAATGTCGTCAATATCTTCATCTATATGATGATAGAGATTTTGTAAACATTCTACTAAAACATTGAAAACTTTTTTCTTGATCTTCGGCCGTTCTTCAAAACGCTCCATCTTTGATTCCATGATTTGTAGAATTGTCGTTAACAATTCCGAAGTCATCATTCCTTTAAAGGACAGAATTACATTCCGTTCTTCAAGTTGTTTATATATATCATAGATCTTTGTCACGCTCAATAATAGGCTGGTAGCAAATATATAAAATTAATGATCGAATGAAAGAATATATGAATAAATTTTAGAAAGTTACGCGCTTCGAGATCTTATTCGCAGGCCATATCTAGCTTATAAGAGAGAAATTAACCCTGAGAATAGCTTTCAATACACCCACGCTTTGTAATGCAATAAAACTGTTGTATTTTTGCAACAAAAAATCAACGTTTAATGAAGGAATGGTTTGAGTCGTGGTTTAATACCCCTTACTATCATATTCTCTATAAGAATAGGGATCATTCAGAGGCAGAATTATTCATTCGAAATCTTTTTGACCAGTTAGATGTCTCTAAGGAGTCTACAGTGCTAGATTTGGCATGTGGTAAAGGCAGACATGCTGTTTTTGTAAACTCATTAGGTTATAATACAACAGGTGTAGACTTATCTAGCGAAAGTATAGAAACGGCGAAGTTAAATGAATCAGAATCATTGCATTTCTTTCAGCACGACATGCGTGAACCAATTCAAGACGCAAGATTTGATTTAGTACTCAATTTGTTCACCAGCTTTGGCTATTTTCAAGATACGAGTCACAATGAAAAAATGTTGGATTCTATTCACACTTATTTGGCTGATAGCGGGAAATTAGTGATTGACTTTTTTAACGTTAAAAAGGTTATGAACGAGTTGGTTGAGTCTGAAACAAAGTTGATAGAAGACATTACCTTCGAAATTTCAAAGACAGTGGAAAATGGAGCTATTTTGAAAGATATTCAATTTCAAGATCAGGGCAATAAATTTCATTTTCAAGAACGTGTTCAAGCCTTGGGTATAGCTGATTTTGAATTGATGTTAGCACGAACAAATTTTGAAATTGAAGCCATTTATGGGAACTATGATTTGGATCAATATGAATCGAATTCTGAACGATTAATTATCGTTGCTAAAAAGGTGAAAAAATGAGTATAACGCTTCAACTGATCTTATTTTTAGTTTCCGTTATCTTGGGAGGATTGCTCGTTGAGTTTTTAAAAAAATCAGCGAGTATAAAGCTATTGCTTTCCTTTAGTGGAGGTTTTTTATTGACTATTATTTTCACCCATATTTTACCGGAATCATATGCGGAAATTAAATACACAGGATTTTTCATTCTTGTAGGTTTCTTTTTGCAATTGGTTTTAGAGTACTTTTCGCAAGGAGCAGAGCATGGTCATACACATGTGCATAATAAGGTGGCAAGCCATTTTCCAATCGCAATATTTATCAGCTTAAGTGTGCATGCTTTTATTGAAGCTATTCCTTTAAATCACGGACTTCATCATCACCATGACCATGGAATGAATGATTTATATTGGGGCGTTTTTATTCACAAAATCCCAGTAGCAATTGCATTAAAAACAATCTTAGATGCCTCAGGTGTTTCTAGGCGAAACTCATGGGTTTATCTGATTCTATTTGGTTTAACAGCTCCGTTAGGGCTAATATTCGGGGAAGTCGTAATGACTAATTTCGAAGTTTCACTGTCTTGGCTTTTGGCAACGGCAATCGGAATGTTTTTTCATGTTTCAACTACAATTATATTCGAATCTTCTGAAGGACATAAAATTAATATCCTAAAACTGATGGCTATTCTTGCTGGATTTGGGGTAGGAATTGCAATTGGTTAAAATCAATCTTATTTACCTTACAAATTTCATTCAAAAACAAACTTACGTTTCTTAAATTCTGTGTAAATTTGCGCCGAATTTGATTTTAAACACAAAATAATAAAACAAATAAAACAAATAAAACAAATAAAACAACAATATAATGGCAGTATTAGTAGGTAAAAAAGCACCAGTTTTTTCAGCAGCAGCAGTAATAAACGGTGGTGAGGTTGTAAAGGACTTTTCATTGGATCAATTTTTAGGTAAAAATGAAGTAATTTTATTCTTTTACCCAAAAGATTTTACGTTCGTATGCCCAAGTGAATTACATGCGTTTCAATCCAAATTAGGAGAGTTCGAAAAAAGAGGCGTTAAGCTTGTAGCTTGTTCAACAGATACAGAAGAGTCTCACTGGGGATGGTTGCAAATGTCTAAAAATGATGGTGGAATTAAAGGAGTTACTTATCCAATCATTGCAGATACAAATAAAACAATAGCAGATGCTTATGATGTTTTATTAGGAGAGTATGACTATGATTTGGATGGAAAGTTAGTGGCTTCTGACACTATGATTGCATATCGTGGATTATTTTTAATTGACAAAAATGGCGTAGTTCGTCACCAAATAGTAAATGATTTACCATTGGGAAGAAACGTTGATGAGGCAATTAGAATGGTTGATGCATTGCAATTTACTGAAGAACATGGAGAGGTTTGTCCAGCAAATTGGAATAGTGGAGATGAAGGTATGACTGCGACGCACGACGGTGTTGCCGAGTACTTATCAATGAACTAAGATTAGTTAATTTAATTTTTACAAAAAACGCCAAAAAATTCTAACATTTTTTGGCGTTTTTTTTTGGGTTTGAAGTATTTCTTGATTAGGTTTGTTGAAATCTAAAACACATTATGAAAAAGTTATTATTAGTAATTGCCGCTGCGGCATTATTTGTCGTTGTGCCGTCCTGTAAAAAGGGCGAAAATGACCCATTCTTTAGTCTGAAATCCCGAAAAGCTCGCTTGGTAGGAGAGTACGAAATGGCAGCTTATACCTACAAAATTATCCGTAACAATGTTGACGGAAGTACCGCTGATTTTTCGTCTGTATCTGATTCTGAAACTGGTTTAACCGTGAATGTTGTCAACAATGTTGGTGACCCAACAGAAACATCTTATGAATATTTAACAATAAATCATTGGGATTTTACCATCCGAAAAGACGGTACTTGGGAGTCTGATGTGGATATCGTTATTACAAAAATAGATGAGGTTGATGGTGCTGTTGTTAAAAGTTATACTTCAAATTTGCAATCAATTTTATTCGAATCTGGCACATGGAGTTTCTTAGGCGGACAAGTTGATGAATTTAAAAACAAAGAACGTGTAATGTTCACCTCATTGATACAAAATCCATCAGGTGAAACAACTACAGTAACAGAATTTCAAGATGGTACGAGCTCTACTGATGTAAGCGTTTTCATCAACCAAGAGCAAGGTTTTGCAGAAGGTGTAAACTCAGAGGTATATGCAATTGATCAATTAAAAAAGGATGAGATTATTTTAACTATTGATGAAAGCTATACTTATACTGAATCTGAAACTGACGCCGGTGCTATAAGCATTCTTTTTAGTGTTGTCGCGAAAGGTGAAACAGTTCTCAAATTAGTCGCTAAATAAGATATTTAAAATCCCAAAAATTATGAAAAAATTATTAATAGTAGTTGCTGCTGCGGTATTGTTTACCGTTGTGCCTTCTTGTAAAAAAGGAGAAAACGATCCGGCTTTTAGCCTGAAAACGAGAAAAGCAAGATTAGCAGGTGAATATGATGTATCTAGCTACACTTATAAAATTAAAAGAGATAAGCCGGATGATGGCGCTTCAACGGATCTTACGGCTAACATTGAAGGTAGTACAGGAACTTCAATAAATTATATCACTGTACCACCCGGAGACATTGTGATCCTTAGTCAGGATATTAGTGTGAATGAATTCTCATTTACCATTCGGAAAGATGGAACTTGGGAATCTAATTTTGACATTATTATCACATGGACTGAGGTAGTAGATGGAATAATCGTTAAAAATTATGAATACACGGAACGTTCTACGCTTTACGAAGCAGGAACTTGGAATTTTATTGGCGGACAAGCTGAGGAATTTAAGAACAAAGAACGTGTGATGTTCAATACAATCAATCAAACGCCAGGAAGTCAAACTACAACTGTCACAAATTATCAAGATGGTTCAAGTAATACGGATGAAACGACGTATTTTACACAGGAACTTCTTTATCCTGATGGAGCAACTACTGAAATTTATAATATTGATCAGCTAAAGAATAAAGAAGTTATTTTGACAAGTGACGAAGCGTTCAACTATTATGAAACAGAAACTGAAGTTGATGGTTCAATAGACGTTATTTATAACTTGGTAGCTACTGGCGAAACAAGGCTTGTATTAACAGCTAGATAAATTAAATTATCCTTTTCTAAACCGTCCAAGCAGTAATGTTTGGACGGTTTTTTTATGCTTAATCGTGGCGGCTTTTTGATTGAATTTTTAATGCGTGAAACGATAAAGTTAAATTATCACCAACGCAATAGCATTGTTCTGCGTATTTTAGGTGTATATTGATTACACTCAATTAAATTTTATTATGACTAAATCTCTGCTGCTACTTTCATCCTTAATGTTCCTATTTGTTTCATGTAAGAAAGAAACAGAATATCCGCCTAATGAGGTGGTTTTTGCAGGTGATTATAATGTAAGAGATTATTCTAAAGAATATGACCTTTTGCAGGGGGCAGACTCTTATAGGCGAATAGTGACAATTACCGAAGAAGTTAAAACAGATTATCGGAGATTTAATGAGGGACCAGATTCTGGTGGAGGATCTGGCGGTCTTTATGAAGATACATTTGATATTGATGTTATAAATTCGAACTTTCAGTTTACAAATGATTATCAATGGACCATGGATTTTGAAGCAAATTTAGAATTGATTTCAGAATCAAGTTCAGAAACGATTGAGCATAAATTAAGTCAAACTGGGTATTTTGAAATTTTGCAACCGGGATTAGGTGCGGAATTCGATTTTAAATTGAAACTGCATTTTGTGTCGTTTACATCCGATATTAAGCAAAAATGGTTTGATGGCGACGGTAATATAATTTCAGAACTTATCTTCCCAAATTATTATACTCAAGGCAGTAGCGTGAGAGATGCTGTAACATTTAATGCAACACTTGATGGAGATGTTCTTGTTCTTAATACACCGGAGGGATTTGACGACTGCTGCGATTCGTACACAAGAAATACATTTATGATTAACGAAGCGGAAGTCAATCTAACACTTGTTCTGAAGTAGTTAATTTAGTCGTTTCATCCGGCAAACTTTCATAATACATTTTAGAAGCTGCAATAGCTAAAATATGTGGTAATATTGCAATGACCGCTGCATATAGCATGATTAGTCCAGATTTTTGTGGGAGGTAAATTCCTAAATGAAAAACAAGACCTAATGTGATACAGGCCAACCAGCTTTTGCGTGCATAGCGCCAACTATTTTTCGAATTTATCTCATCTAACTCAAGTCCAAAATCAAAAAATGAAAAGCCAACAAAAAAGGCAATATTCATAATGCTTGCAATTTCGTAAAAACGATCTCCAAGAAAAAATGACAGGAACCAAAGTAAAACACCTAGCCCAATTTGCATGAAAAACCCAACGACTAAAATAACAAGCATTCTTCGCAAGGAACGTAAAAATAAAGCCAATGAAAATCCTATTTTTTTTCCTGTAAGATCTTCGCGTGTTTTCTCAGCAAAATAAGAGTTTATTGGTGACAGTAATACCAATATTAAAAACTCAAAAATCATGAAAGAAAGAAAACCAAAAAAGGTTTTAGAAGAAGAAACGAGCCAGCCAATTACCCACCAATCTTCCATAAAAGAAACCCCGCCACCTAAATAACTTCCGCCTGAGAAGAGAAAGTAAAATAGTATGGCTAAAATTATGGACGGAATAAAGTAACTGCATAGTTTTTGTTGATGAATCAACCGCAACGCGTAGCCAATACTATTGATGAAGGCTATGATCGTTTTCATAATTCATTTTCAATTAAAACGCCCATTTTACCCATTTGGTAATCGCGCATAGCTTCCATTATTTCGGTTTGTGTATTCATAACAAATGGACCGTGTTTAGTCACTTCTTCCGCAATTGGAAGCCCAGCTAAAATTAAAAACTCCGAATCGGCTGTGAATTCCATAAACACAGTCTCACCGACCTCCTCAAATACAACAAGCGTCTCTTTTTCGGTCAATTTATCTCCTTCTAATTTACATGCTCCGCTAATTAAATAGCAGAGTGCACTGTAATTTGCAGGAATTTTTATTTCACATTTTCCATCAACAGCAGCCGTGCCCCAAAGAATTAGCAATTCGCTTTGCGCTATAGATCTCACCGTCTCATTATTATAGTTACCAGCTACCAACCTCAAGTTTACTTTCTTATCGGTCGATTGAATATTGGGCATCTCAGTTTCATCAAGATGTAAATAAGCAGGTTCAATCATTTTTTTATTGGCAGGGCTATTAATCCACAATTGAATAATTTCTTGCCGTCCGCCATATAAGGCCATAAATTCAGAAGGTCGCTCACTGTGAATAATCCCTAGTCCCGCATGCATCCACTGCACTTCTCCTTTTTTCGCAATTTGGCTGTTGCCTCTACTGTCGCGGTGATGAATTTCGCCTTCAAGCACAAAAGTAACAGGCGAGAAACCACGGTGCGGATGAGGACCTACTCCTTGTTGCATTGGGGGACGATTTTTTACTGCTTTAAAACGTGCATGATGCAACAATAAAAATGGGTCAACCTGTTCGATTTCCTTATAAGGTAAGGGCTGTTTTAATGGCAGCCCGCCCATATCAATTGTAATAGCAGGGAGCGAGTATTTGATTAATTTTTGATTCATTTCAGATTTTGCCCAACGCTTGGCGTCTTTTTTGCGTTAATAATATAAAGATAGAAAAGATTGATTATTATCCCTAATTAGTGTCCGACCAGTCACTAAATGCACAACAAAACGTTGTCAATGTAATCAACCCGAATCGATTTGGACCCGCCTATATTTATTAATTAAGATTGAATGACAAGAAAAAGTTGTGTGTTGGTGTTGTTGGTTGCGTTTACTTTGTATAACTGCGGCGAAAAAGGGTTAGAGTGTGAGATTTGCGGTGATTTTGATGTGGTTAATTTTTCGAAAAACGAATTAAATTCTACCGATAATGATGCGGTTTCTATTCGTAGGAATTTAAGTTTGAATGAATTTGATGGAGAGGATTATTATACGATTTGGTCTTGGGATGAAGATAAACCAGATTCTTCGTGGACTGAGAACATGGAAAAGAACCTTGAAATTGTAAAAAGTAGCCTTTCAATTGAACCAGATGGCACATGGTCTTGGTCCTTGATTGCCGAAGAAACATTCCAAAGCAGTCCCTATTTCGGGAATACGAATTACCGCGTAAATAAAGAGTATAACGAAACTGGTACTTGGGAATATCTTAATCCTAGTCAGCAATACATTAGTTTAGAATTAGAAAAAGCAGTTTTAAATAATGAAGTTGCCATATTGGCTCAAAACAAGCCGCATGAAGTGCTTGAAAAATGGCCCATCTCAATTGAGGAAACTGTGACTCATTCAATTTCAAATCGAAGTTTTCATGTTTCCAGATCAACTGATTTATCGAATTATTTAACACTAGAATCAGTTGAGGAAAATCATAAAATGAACTTAGAAACTATCTGTGACGCCTCATATGGTTTAACCGAGGGGAATATTTTGTTAACGCTATCTGAAAACGCGAAACAAGGGAAGTTGGCTTCAAAATTAGATAGGCGGTAGTGACTATTTATTAGTCGCCAGTCATTAGTTCATTTCTTGAAGGTTTGAATGTCAAATGATAATCTATAAATCCTACACCTCGAGTTTTGCACTATATATATCATTAATCTAGTCTATCTTAATTAAGATTAAATCCAAAACCCAACTGCGATCATACCTGTCGTCCTGAACTTGACGGAGGACTAACAGCGAATCTCTAAGTACTAAATACTAACAACTAAGTACTCAAAAAGTTAATATCCTGTTGAAAACTCCTCGTTTACCTAGCGCTTATAATAGTTATCTTAGTTCTCGCATATTTTACACCAATAATTCGCTTGAATGTATATCATATTTGATACTGAAACTACTGGTTTACCTAAGAATTGGAAAGCACCTTATACGGACACAGATAACTGGCCGAGGTGTATTCAAATTGCATGGCAGTTGCATAATGAGAAGGGTGAACTAATTGAACATAAGGATTATTTAGTTAAGCCAGATGGGTTTAACATTCCCTATGATGCAGAACGGATTCATGGAATTTCTACGGAATTAGCAGCTCAGCAGGGTGTGCCATTAAGTCAAGTTTTAGAAGAGTTTAATATCGCATTGGGCAAAGCCCAGTTTGTTATCGGTCAAAACGTAGGTTTTGATAATAACATAATGGGTTGCGAGTTTCACAGGTTCGAGGTTGAAACTGAACTGAATAATATGGCTGTTTTGGACACCTGTACAGAGAAAACGGCACAATTGTGTCAAATTCCAGGTGGACGAGGGGGGAAATTTAAGCTTCCTACATTAACAGAGCTGCACGAATTTTTATTCAGCGTACCATTTTCAGAAGCGCATAATGCAACTGCGGATGTTGAGGCGACAACACGTTGCTTCTTTGAGCTTTTAAGAACCGGGAATTATACAGGACAAGAACTAGATGCCACAGATGATTATCTGCGTGCATTTATTGAAAAAAATAGAGGGCAAATTAAGCCTTATGGATTAACACATGTTAACCTAAAAGAAGAAAGCGCGAAGATAAAAGCCTTGATGGCTGATGACGCTCCAGATGATCAAATAATTGACATCTCTGGCAATAAATCTAAGCTAAAAGGAGTTGCCTTTTCACATTTACATAATCATTCACAATTCTCTATTCTCCAATCTACCATTCAAATTAAAGAATTGGTTAAAAAGGCTGCCGAGATTGGAAGTCCATCTGTTGCATTAACAGATACGGGTAACATGATGGCGGCATTCCATTTTGTAAGAGAAGTTTTAAACTACAATAAAGACGTTGCCAAAAAGGCTGCTGCGGCTGAGGAAAAAGGAGAAGAATTTGATGGTAAACCAATGGTGCCAATCGTTGGTTGTGAATTTAACGTTTGCCGCGATCATTTAGATAAAAGTCAAAAAGACAATGGTTATCGCGTTGTTCTATTGGCAAAGAACATGGCGGGTTATCATAATTTGGCCAAAATGTCGTCAGCGGCATTTACTGCTGGTTTCTATTATGTTCCACGGATTGATAAAAATCTGATTGAGACCTATAAGGAGAATATCATGTGTTTAACGGGGAATATGAATGGAGAAGTTCCTTCATTGATCTTAAACGTTGGAGAAAAACAAGCAGAAGAATCATTGCTTTGGTACAAAGAGCAATTTGGCGAAGATCTTTATATCGAAATCATGCGTCATGGCATTGAAGAAGAAGATCGGGTAAATAAAACCTTAATTGATTTTCATCAAAAGCATGACATTAAGTTAGTCGCAACGAACGACACATATTACGCCGAAAAATCAGATTCAGCCGCACATGATATTTTACTTTGTGTAAAGGATGGTGAATTAAGATCAACCCCAAAAGGCCGTGGAAGAGGATTCCGCTTTGGTTTAGAAAATGAAGAGTATTATTTCAAATCCCCAGAGGAAATGAAGACTCTTTTTATTGATTTACCAGATGCCATTATAAATACGAATGAAGTTGCTGCTAAATGTGAACCTTATGATTTAGCGCGAGACATTTTATTGCCTGCCTTTGATATTCCGCAAGAGTATACAGATCCTAAAGATGAAGAGGATGGTGGTAAACGAGGAGAAAACAATTATTTAAGATATTTAACATACGAAGGCGCCAAGGAGCGATATGGAGAAATTACGCCTGAAATCACCGAGCGCTTAGACTTTGAGTTAGAAACAGTAGCCAATACAGGTTATCCTGGTTATTTCCTAATTGTATGGGATTTCTTGGTTGCTGCCCGTGATATGGGAGTTTCAGTTGGGCCGGGTAGGGGATCGGCCGCAGGTTCGGTTGTTGCCTATTGTTTAAAAATTACAAATATTGATCCACTTGAATATGATTTGCTATTTGAGCGGTTCTTAAATCCTGAACGGGTATCCATGCCGGATATTGATATTGATTTTGATGATGAAGGTCGTCAAAGCGTTATTGATTGGGTAATTGATAAATATGGCTCAAGTCAGGTGGCGCAAATCATTACGTATGGAACCATGGCTGCAAAGTCCTCTATCCGTGATACATCAAGGGTATTAGATTTACCATTGCATGAAGCTGACCGCTTGGCAAAATTGGTTCCTGATATTAAGCTGAATAAAATATTCGGCCTAGATGATGTGGCGCTTGCAAATAAATTGAACGATAATCAAGATGATATTGCGCGTGCTAATGAACTAAAGGAAATTGCCAAAGGCAATGATTTGCAAGCTGAGGTAGTTCGCATGGCTGTGAAGTTGGAAGGTTCAATGCGGAATACTGGAATTCATGCATGTGGCGTCATTATTACTCCAAGTGATATTACCAACTTTGTTCCGGTGGCATTAGCCAAGGATTCGGAAATGTACTGTACTCAATTCGACAACTCTGTAGCAGAGGATGCTGGATTGTTGAAGATGGATTTTTTGGGGCTGAAAACATTGACGTTGATTAAGGATGCTGTGAAAATTGTAAAGCATAGACATGATGTTGATTTATATCCAGATGATTTCCCTATAGATGATGTAAAAACATATGAACTTTTTCAGCGAGGAGAAACAGTAGGAATTTTCCAATATGAGTCTGCAGGAATGCAAAAATACTTACGGGAGCTAAAACCAACGGTATTTGCAGATTTAATTGCCATGAATGCCTTGTATCGTCCTGGACCTTTAGAATATATTCCTTCTTTTATTCGGAGGAAACATGGGACTGAGGAGATTGTATATGATATTGAGGACACGAAGGAGTATTTAGAAGAAACCTACGGAATTACTGTTTATCAGGAGCAAGTAATGCTCTTGTCGCAAAGTTTGGCTGGATTCTCAAAAGGTGAAGCCGATACCTTGCGTAAAGCAATGGGGAAAAAGAAATTTGACCTCTTGGCTAAAATGAAACCTAAATTCTTAGAGCAGGGACATGAGCGTGGTCATGACAAAAAGAAGTTGGAAAAAATTTGGGTGGATTGGGAAGCATTTGCGGCCTACGCGTTCAACAAATCGCATTCAACTTGTTATGCCTGGGTAGCGTATCAAACAGCTTATTTAAAAGCACATTATCCGGCGGAGTATATGGCTTCGGTTTTGAGTAATAATATGAATGACATCAAGTCTGTTTCGTTTTTCATGGAAGAATGCAAACGGGCAAACATTCCAGTTTTAGGACCAGATATTAATGAATCTCAATATAAATTTACAGTAAATCATGACGGTGCAATTCGATTTGGATTAGGAGCGATTAAAGGTGTGGGAAGTAAACCCGTTGAAGCAATTTTAAATGAACGCACAGAAAATGGAATGTATATTTCAGTTTTTGACGTGACGTCTCGTGTAAGTTTGCGCTCTTGTAATAAGCGTGTTTTTGAAAGTTTAGTCTTGGCAGGTGGATTTGATTCATTTGGACGAATTAAACGCTCACAATTTTTCATGGAAGATACAAACGGTCGTTTGTTTTTAGAAAATGTGATGAAGTTTGGAGCGCGTGTTCAAGAAAATAAAGATTCGACCCAAGTTTCTATGTTCGGCGGAGGAGATTCGGAAGAATTAGCAGAACCACAGCCACCAAGAGCAGAAGCTTGGCCTACCTTAACTAAATTAAGTAAAGAAAAAGAAGTTGTTGGAATCTATATTTCTGGTCACCCTTTAGATGATTTTAAACTGGAAATTGACAGTTTTTGCAAAGGATCGGTTTCAGATTTGACAAAATTAGAGGAAAACGCTAATCAAGAATTGCGGATTGCTGGGATAATAACAGATGCGCAACATAGAACAACCAAACATGGTAATCCGTTTGGAACATTTGATATTGAGGATTACGGAGACAGCAATCGACTATTTGTTTTTGGCGAAGATTATATGCGTTTTAAACACCTCATTGATATGGGCACATTTGTTTATATTTCTGGTAGAGTAGCGCCACGTAAATATGGTGACGGTTTGGAATTCAAGATTAATACAATGGAGTTGCTGACTGAATTACGGGACAAACGCGCAAAAGTGTTACAACTTGAAGTAGAGTCTTCAGACATAACGGATCAGGTGATTGATAAGTTATACAATGTGGTTATGGACCATTCAGGAACTTGCCAATTAAAGTTTATTATTAAGGACCATAAGACCAATACAACAATCAAAATGCCGTCCAAAACAATGAAGGTTGCTATTGATAATGAGTTTATTAAGAAGGTAAATGAACTAGAGGTTTTTGAGTATACTTTAGAATAAAAAAATTAAATCTTTAATGTAAATTGCTGAAAATCAAATTTTGGCATTATATTTGGCCTGAGTTAATTAATAATTATAACAATATAGTATGAATAAAGGAACAGTAAAGTTCTTCAATGAATCTAAAGGATTTGGATTTATTGTTGAAGAAGGTTCGAATGAAGAACACTTCGTGCACGTATCAGGTTTAATCGACGAAATTCGTGAAAATGATAACGTTGAATTTGAATTGCAAGAAGGTAAAAAAGGATTAAACGCAGTAAACGTAAAAGTTGTCTAGTATATAATTTACTTTTTAGTAAGCCCCGTTTTCCGCCTTAGGCGGATTAACGGGGCTTTTTTTGTGCCTATATTTTTTGTGAGTGGATAGAAACTCTGTTCCAGTATCTCCGTCGAAGCCAAATGAAAAATACAGCTAAAACTCCTCCTATAAAAGGCGTTATAAAATCACCCCAGTAAAAAATCTTCAGGCACATTGTAAAACCTAACATGATGCCCGAAACCCATTTATAGGTTTTATTTTCAGTGGTCATTAACGTATACAGTAAAAACAACACATGTCCCGAATGGAAGAGAAGTTCTAAAATTCGTAGGGCTGATAGTCCAACTACAGCACTGTCAATTAAAAATAATTGGTGTTCAAAAATATGGTTTTCCTCTAAGCGGTAACGCAACCACAAAAAGAAAATAAACACCATTGGAATGGAATAGATGATCGTTTCCATTTTCTCTTCCCAGGTATAAAAATAGAGATCCTTGAATAAAAGTAAACTAGTAAAGCATATTCCCAATAGAATTAAACTCCATTTTAAAAATGGCAGGTAGGGTCTTAATTTGTCTTGTGAAATAATTTCCATTATTGGCTTGTGAAACTATTAACGCCACACAACCTAACTTATTTTTGCGACTGTATTATTTTAGGCGTATACTTCTTGTAATTCTTTCGAAATCTTCCAATTTATCAAAACAATCAACAGCATAGCATTTGCAATTCACTCGGAATTGAATAGCATCTAAAACAAATGAAGCGCTATAATAAACATACATTTTATTTACAAAAGTAGAATCAACAAATCCATAATCCATACCATTAATTCCCTGCTGCGTGATTATTCCGCTAACTGTCGGGTTGAATTTTCCACCTTGTGCTTTGACTGTAACACGCGCCATTTCCATATCTTTTAGGAATACTGTACTATCCATAAATTCATAATTCACTTTTTTTACGGAAAGCTCCATATTTAAAAAAGTATCCACCTCATGATATTCTTGCATAATACCAAATGTATCATCACAATTATAATTGCTGTTTGAAATTTTAAAATTTGAGAAATTCGAATAGAAACACATGCCAAAATAATGCGCCTGATAAGAGGTGTCAAAATATCCAAGATCGTCATATCCAAAGGATTGATTGATTTCTTTTAGATAGAAACTGTCAAGAAATTCAACTGCATCTTCTTGTAGAACCGTGGACACGTCATTCTTACTATTGCATGCAATACAAATAATAAATAAGACAAATAATCCTTTAAAATAATTCATAACCACTTCTCAAATACGAAAAACAAAAAAAGTAACTGAGATATAGCAATAATCGACTAATTTATTTGCCCTCAATTAAAAATCATTAATTTTAACAGTAATCAAATTCTATCTCATGAAATCTTTACGTACGACTTTTATATTCCTCTCCTTTTTATTCATTACAAATGTGGCCTCAGCGCAAGCTACGATCTACATGACAGCTGATGATTTTGGTAAAGAAGAAACTACAGTTTTTAAAGAAGTGGCCTTGGTTAAAAATTCACTGATCCTTTCAAGTGAAGATGGAAGTGCTAAGGTTTACAACCTTAAAAAGGATAAAGTTTGGGGATACCGGAATAATTTTGGAGAAGATTTCAGAATTAAAAACGCCGGTAGTGCTTTACGGATTATTGAATATGGTCAAATTTGTATTTATTCAACGATAAATGACATTTCAACAACATCAAACCCTGATATTAATCCGAGATGGGAAGACAACCCTTATGTGCTTTCAAAAGCGCATAGTTTTTCAATTGGCGCAACAGGAAAAATTATTAAATTTTCGAATGGTCGGTTTTTAAAAGCATTTAAGGGTAACGCCCCAGTTTATCAAAAATTTGAAAAATTGATCAATAGTGGTAGCCGTGAATTATTACTCAAAGTGATAGAGCATAATGCCGCAATTAATTAATGTTTGTCTATAAAGCTCGAATTCTGCCTTACGCTTACCTAAACTTTCTGGTTCAAACAAAAGGTTTTATGAACGTATAATTAAGCCGGTTGCATTTAAATTCCCTTGAAAATTACAATTGCATTGTGGCCACCAAAGCCAAAAGCATTACTCATTGCAACATTCACTTCTTTTTCCATAGCCGTATTTTTTGCAATGCGCATTTTGGGTGGAATTCGTTCATCCACTTTGTCTAGATTAATAGTCGGCGGAATAAGGTTATTATTAATGGCTTTAATAGAAAGAATAGCTTCAACTGCTCCTGCGGCACCCAATAAATGACCCGTCATTGATTTTGTTGCACTCAAGACTAAATTTTTAGGTTCCTCACCAAACACATTTTGCACAGCTTTAATTTCACTCACATCTCCAACAGGAGTTGAGGTCGCGTGGCAATTGAGGTGATCAACATCTTCAGTCTTCAATCCGGCTTCGGCCAACGCAATTTGCATGGCCTTAGTCGCTCCCAATCCTTCTGGGTGACTAGCAGTCATGTGATAAGCATCACAGGTCATAGAAGCGCCTACAATTTCTGCATAGATTTTTGCTCCTCTGGCTTTTGCATGGTCATAGTCCTCAACAATTAAAGCTCCGGCGCCTTCACCCATAACAAATCCGTCGCGGTCACAATCAAATGGACGAGAGGCTAATGTAGGTTCATCATTCCTAGTAGACATAGCGCGCAAAGCATTAAATCCTCCAATAGACGCTTCCGAAATAGGAGATTCAGAGCCACCAGTAACGAAAACTTTACCTTTTCCTAAACGGATATAATTGAAGGCATCCATCAAAGCAGTATTTGAAGTGGCGCATGCACTAATTGTATTATAATTAATCCCCATTAAACCAAATTTTAGCGCGATCATACCAGAGGCCATGTTCGTAATTATTTTTGGAATAAAGAAGGGAGAAAATCGTGGATTCCGCTCATTTTCATGATAGGTTTTCATTTCCTCTTCAAAGGTTGTCATTCCGCCTTGTCCAGATCCCCAAATTACACCAATATCGAATGGATTCATGTCCGCCACGTTAATACCACTGTCCGCCATAGCTTCTGATGCAGCATGCAAGGCATATTTGGTAAATAAATCCGTCCGTTTAATTTCATTGCGATCCAAATAAATGGTTGGATCAAAATCTTGAATTTCGCAGGCAAACTTAGTTCTGAACTTAGTAGTGTCAAACTTCGTAATGTCTTTTGCACCACTAACACCGTTTATAGCATTGTTCCAAAATGACTCGACGGTATTACCGATTGGCGTAATTGCGCCTAATCCGGTTATTACAACTCTTTTATTACTCATAATAACATTAATTCTTTTTTTCTATTCGTTTTAATAAGGTTCGCTTTACATTGTCTAAAACCGAATTTTTAGAAACACGATCCAAAATCAATGAAGCCAACATTCCAGATGTAATGAGATCAGACATTTCCTCGGCGCTTGTGTCAAAGTCAATTTCTTGTTGCTCCTTTCCAAGCTTTAATATATTGATGAGCCAAACCGTAATTTCATTATGTGCATCTGTCAATTCAATTTTCATTTCTTCGGGTAGCGTGTTGAAAGAAGAACCTAAAGCACCCATAAAGCAAATGCAATTATTTTTACGGTTATTACTATACATCTCGATAAATGCAGTCACTTGATCAAATGATGAATCTGCGTCCCACAAGGTTGTATTCTCCTTAAACTTATCGCGTGAAGCAATAATCACAGCCTTACCTAAAACTGCTTTAGATTGGAAATGGTAGTGAATTGCAGCATTCTTAATATTAAGTGTAGATGCGATATCTGCATAGCTAAAGGCATTATAACCTTTCATTCGAATCAATTGATCCGCAATAACAACGATTTTTTTACGCGTGGAAAGCATATATGTAAATATACTTACTTATTAGTAAGTAAGTGCTAAAAAAATAAAAAAAAATAGCCCATTTGTACAAAACAAACAGGCTATTCAATAATTGAATGTCTAATTTTAAATAAAGTCCACTTTACCCGAATCTAGGTTATAGTATGCTGACCATATTTCCAACTCTTTACCATTAACTGCATTTGAAATAATTCCAGAGCGATTATGTAATTCTTTTGCGTTTAATTTCGCATTAGATTTAACAATATCATTTTTAGTAGCACCTTCTTCTGCAGCACATAATGCTGGAGTGATGTGTGCTAATAAGTGATTTAAATTGTGACCGTTATCACCACCATCCATGGCAGCACCAACAGCACCACAACTTTCATGTCCCATTACCACAATTACACGCGTATCTAAATGTGCTATTGCATATTCAATACTTGCTATTGTTGAGGTATTGGCAACATTTCCAGCCACACGAAGGACAAATAATTCACCCAAACCTGTGTCAAAAGCTAGTTCCGGAACAACACGACTATCTGCACAACTTAAGATAACTGCAAACGGGCTTTGTCCACCAGTTAAATGATCTCTACGTGCGCTATCTTGCAATTGTCCATCTAATTTATCTGAGATAAATCGGGCATTTCCTTCTTCCAGTCTTTTACGAGCATTTGCAATTTCAACTTGAATGTCCGCTAATCTCTGTGCTTCTTTTTTTGCTTTTTCTTCTTCTGTTAATTCTGACATAATAATTTTTTTTTGGACTGTTAATTTATAAAATCATTTTTAGAATCGGGCCATTAAGGTGCGATTTTTTATAGTGTTGCAATTATTTTATTGATGTCGGCAGCTTTTTGATAACCTTGAGCGATTAATGTAAATTGTCCCTTCTTTTTTAAAACCATTGAAGGAAAAGAGTTAATTCCCAATTGCTGCGTAATTTGAAAGTCACCTTTCGTTTGTTCCTTGGATTCAGTTGAATTAAATAATTCTTCGAACTTGATTTCATCCAGGCCAAACTCACTTGCAAGGGGAAGATAGGTGGCCACATTATTGGTATTAAAATTATCTCTGTAAAATGCCATTTGCACCGCCTTGAAAAAATCATACTCAATGGCTGGATTCATCATTCGTGCAACAACCACGGCTCTAGACGCAGGTTCGGTATCGTAAACAAAATCAGGATCTTTTAAAATGTCATGGGTAAAAGGTTGGCCCGTACGTTCTTCAATTTCGACCCAATGCGATTTTAAAAAATCAGCCATATCAATCGCTTTTTCTTTGCTATACGGGCGCAAACCGCCCATGACCAATTTTAAGTCAAGTTCTGGATGATTATTTTTTAATTGATCCAATTCTGGAGAAATTCCATGACACCATGAGCACATAGCATCTCCTACATAAATTAATGCATCCTTATCATCCTTTAGCCAGTCGTAATTCATTTGTGGGTTTATTTAATATATGTTTGAACAAATTTAAGACAAAATTGTTCTTTAATTACCGAATAATAAATTGTATGAAAAAATTTGTTTTGATTTTATCGCTTCTAGTTTCAATAAGTTCGTTTGCGCAAACGCAAGGAACTATTCAAGGAACAGTGATTGACAAAAATACTGAAGCGCCATTACCTTTTGTGAAAATATTTGTGGCAGATACTGAATATGGCACAACTACTGATTTTGATGGAAGTTATAAATTAGAAATTCCAACGGGAACATATACGCTGCGGGCGGCCTTTTCAGGCTATGATGTTGTGTTCAAGTATAATATTGAATTGAACTCAGGAAATGCGCAAATTCTTAATTTTGAAATGTCTCCTGGCAATACAGATTTAGAAACTGTTGAGGTTATTTTTAATGATGATGCAGTAGCGATAACTACAGACATGGTAACACCACTTTCAGTTCAAAAGTTGACGAGCGAAGAAATAAAATCGAATCCTGGTGGAAATTTTGATGTTTCTAAAGTGGTGCAAACCTTGCCAGGTGTTGGTGGGTCAACGGGTGGTGCAGCAAGAAATGACATTATTATTAGAGGTGGAGCACCCAACGAAAATGTTTACTATTTAGATGGAATTGAAATTCCTGTGCTGAATCATTTTCAAACGCAAGGATCTTCTGGCGGTGCTCAGGGAATCTTAAATGTTTCATTTATAGAAGATCTTAAATTGAGTTCCTCGGCTTTTGATGCGCGCTATGACAATGCCTTGGCATCTACCTTTGTGATTAAACAACGGCAAGGGAATCGTGAAAAATTTTCGGGTAATATTAGAGCCAGTTTTACTGAAAGTTCACTCACATTTGAAGGTCCAATAGGTAAGAGTAAAAAGACGGATTATTTGGTTTCTGCGCGTGCATCATATTTGGATTTACTTTTCACACTGATCGATTTGCCTATCCGTCCAAACTTTACAGACTATCAGTATAAAATAACCCACAGATTTGATGATAAAACTACACTTACAGCGATAGGACTAGGTGCCATGGATCGCTTCAGCTTTGCGGAAACTAAAAATGCTACTCCCGAAAGCGAGTATTTTAGACGGTCTTTACCATTTATCACCCAATGGAATTATACAGTAGGTGTTGCGGTCAAAAGGAGAATTGAAAATGGATACTTTAATATTGCCGTGAGTCGAAACATGTTTGATAACCAGCTGGACCAATATGAAGACGCACAATATGACAATGAAGCATTTAGAAATTTAGGATTGAATTCGCAAGAAATTGAAAATAAGTTTCGATTTGACTATAATAAATATGTCAATGGATGGAAGTTTTCAGCAGGTTTAATGGGGCAATATGTGAAATACAATACCAGTATTTTCAATCGGCTTTCAAGTGCCGTAACAGATGAGGAGGGTAATATTCTTGTGCCAGAAGTTGTTGTGAATTTTGGCAGTGAAATAGAATTTTTCAAATACGGTGCGTTTGCACAATTGTCAAAAAACTTTTTAAAAGATCGCTTATTGGTTTCTGCAGGCGTAAGGTCTGATATGAATTCATTTACGGATAATGGCAATAATCCTTTAGAAACACTTTCTCCCCGTGTTTCATTTGCTTATCATTTGAACGAAAAATTTGATCTAACTGCATCTATAGGTTCTTACTATAAAATTCCAACTTATACAGCATTGGGTTATCGGAATGAAATGTCAGAGTTGGTGAATCAATCAATGGAATACATTCAAGCCGATCATTATGTTTTAGGGGCACAATTTTTACCAAACAAAGGAATGCGGGTTACTGTTGAAGGTTTTTATAAAAACTATAAAAATTATCCTGTGTCATTATTGAATGGTACTTCATTGGCTAATCAAGGTTCGCAATTTGGATCTATTGGGAGTGAGGAATTAGCTTCAATTGGATTAGGACAAACCTACGGATTTGAAGTATTTGTGCAGCAAAAACTAGTTAAAAATCTCTTTTATGTTGTGAGTTATACATATGTCCGGAGTCTTTATTCTGGATTAGATGGTGAATTAATTGCTTCCGCATGGGACAATCAGCACCTACTTTCTTCTACATTAGGATTGAAGTTTGGTAAAGGATGGAAATTAGGACTCAAATATCGATTGGCTGGAGGCGTGCCATATACGCCTTATAATTTACCTGCCTCGCAGACTAGTTTTGCGACATTGGGCAATGGTATTTTGGATTATAGCCAATTAAATTCTGAGCGTTTAAATACATTCAATCAACTCGATTTTAGAATGGATAAAATTGTGAATTATAAGAATGTGAGTTTTGATTTTTATGTGGATTTGCAAAACGTATTGTTCTCAAAACAACAAGCGCCGCCAGTTTATACATTTAAACGATTAGCTGATAATTCAGGTTTTGAAACAACAGATGGTTTACCATTAGCGTCAGACGGATCAAATGCAATTCCAATCTTATTGCAAGATGACTCTTCCTTAATTACGCCAACAATAGGAATTATATTTGAGTTTTAGTTTAGTAATTGGCTCAAATAAGCAGAGGCTGTTCAATAATTTTGAACGGCCTCTGTATCGTTTTCTGTTTTTTTTAATTCCCCAACCGTTTTCAATACTTCTCGGATAAGCCGAGTCTAAAGTAAAAGCATTTGGGTCACTATATCGAATGTATTGACTACCACAGTAAACATAGGTTTTGTCTCCAATAGAAGTCATTGAATCAAATCCGTTCAAAAATGGGGTCAATTCCGGAGGATTCAAGCCCAAGTAGTTGCGTCAATTTGCTTCGGATATCCATCATCTAATTTGGTACCCGTAGGATCTGAAAATCGCATATATTCATCTATCTGTGAAACGAACATACATTAAACCAATAGTGGCATAATTACAATAATAAATTTTCATTTTAAATATTTAGACTTTAAAAGCCCTATCTTTTTCTGTGGTAGCTGAATTCCAAATTGTTCAGTTGTAATTATTGAACAAGGCATAGAACGGGATACTTTAAGGGGTGAGATAGCACAGAATTGCGCAATTATTAGTTGAGTTAGATTTGCTTACTGGATAAATTGGGGCTTAAGGGCTTGGTTCAACCAAGTTGTTTTTAAAGGCATAAACTACTAATCCAGCCACATTTTTGAAGCCTGTTTTTTCTAAAATTCTATTTCTGTGCCCTTCAACTAAACCACTTTTATCTCCAATGAATAAAACGTTTTGGTCGTAATCCTTAGTGCGTTCTGTTCCCCAACTCGCGAAGATCTTGTTTCCTTTTTCCGTCTGTTCTACGGTTACTTGATTTTCCTTCAGCTGATCTGTCCGTAAATCTGCCATTCTACATGAACCTAATAAAAGGCTTATTCCGATAATTCCTAGTGCTACTTTCTTCATTTTTATAGATTTTATTCATCACTAATTTAGACCAGTCTGTTTTATTGCGTGGTCAAATTTTTTTATTCGCTTATAAAGTTAAATGTCATTTCATACCAATTGTCCAAATATTCGCGCGTGCGGGTTACTTTCATTCTGGAAAAAGCTCCATAAGAGCCAGCATGCAAATATTCTGTAATATATTCCGGTGGAAAGGCGGTAGTGATTTCTCCTTTTTCCTGTCCTTCGCTAACACATTTGGCAATCACTTCAATCCACATCATGAAATTTGTATTGGCCGATTCAGCAATCCCATCATTTAAACGCCCAACTTCATTTGAAAGATTATTCACTAAACATCCGCCAGTATAATCTTCAGTTTCGTTGCCATCAATTAGCATTTTATAAAATGCTTTTAATCGTTCCAATGGAGATACTGTCTCATCTAAAAGAAACCCCTCAATCATTCGTTTCGATCTTTCACCATATCTATTTAAGATTTCGCGCGCAAAATGTTCTTTGGTTTCAAAAAAAATGTAAAATGATCCTTTGGGAATTGCACAGGCTTTAAGGATTTGATTAATACCAACATTGTGGTAACCATTCGTACGAATTAACTCCGCACCAATATCCAAAATCTCCTCTATATTATGTTTATATCCCATTTGAACGTCTGAATTAGACCAATTGGTTTAATTGACCAAGTTTTTAAGAAAAAAAGTAAAAATTAATTTATTTATCGTAATATTGCAATGTATTAATTATGGGATTAACAAAAACAGATTTATTCACCACGGAACAAAACGAATTGGCAGTGCTAGCAAAGTGTCTAGCACATCCTGCACGGATCGCTATTTTACAACATTTGCTAAAAGCGGACGCATGCATTAATTCAGACCTTGTTCAAGAACTAGGCTTAGCGCAAGCAACAATTAGTCAACATTTAAAAGAATTAAAGGCTATTGGTTTGATTAAAGGAACAATTGACGGCGTTTCAATGAACTACTGCATTAATCCTGAAGTTTGGATTAATATGAAAAGTTCGTTTAACGAAATGTTTGATAAGCATAGCGTGTGTGGAGGAGAAAGTTGTTGTTGATTTTAGTAATGAGGTAATTTGAAAAAAAACAATTAGCTGACACCCTTTGTGGTGAACGACTTAATAAATAAAGTGAAACCACGAATTGAAAAAAGAAGTTAGCGTCAGTTCGAGTGATTTTCCAATTCATTGGAAATGGTATCGAGAACAAGCGGACAACTTAACACATAACACTAAAAAAAAGATGATATTATCACAATTTAAAGAAATATTAAAATCAAAAATTGCTATTGGGTTCGAATTGCCAGATGGACAATTAGTGCCTGGGCATTTTCACGTGACAGAAGTAGGACAAATAGACAAACGGTTTATTGATTGTGGTGGAACATTACGTAACGAAAAGGTAGTAAACTTTCAACTTTGGGAGGCGGATGATTATGACCACCGCTTGCATCCTGAAAAGTTGATTGATATAATCACACTTTCAGAAAAAGCGTTAGAGATTGAAGATTTAGAAATTGAAGTCGAATATCAAGGGGCGACAATTGGTAAATACGGTTTGGATTATAAGGATGACAATTTTTTATTGACATCTAAAACTACAGATTGTTTGGCAAAAGATAATTGTGGCGTGCCCGAAACGAAAGTAAAAGTGGCTTTAAATACCTTGGGTAATGACAATTCATGTACACCGGGTTCTGGTTGTTGTTAATTTTTAAAAATGTATCATTTACTAAAGCAAGTCGTTGAAAAAATTAATTTCGACGAAATTTCAGATGTGCGCAAAGGTGAACTTAATTTATTGATTGATTTTGTTCAATGGAAAAAGAATAAGGGAGACGCCATTCAATTAAATTTCATTTGTACACATAATTCACGCCGCAGTCAATTTTCGCAGATTTGGGCAAAAGTTGCAGCCGATTATTATAACGTTTCAATCGAGAGTTATTCGAGTGGGGTTGAGGTGACTGAATTAAATCGGAGAGCCGTTCAATCATTAAAGCGTTTTGGTTTTGATGTTAATTCCACGGGGAATGATAATCCGCATTATACGATTGATTATGGTGCGGCAGGACCTTCTATTGTGGCCTTTTCGAAATTAATCGAGGACTCAACAAATCCAACTGAAAATTTTGCTGCAATAATGACTTGTTCGCATGCGGATGAAAATTGCCCAATTGTTGTTGGATGTGAACAAAGAATTCCTCTTTGTTATGACGACCCTAAAGCGTTTGACGATACTCCGTTAGAATTAAGCATGTACGATTATCGCTCATTTCAAATTGCTACTGAGCTATTTTACGCCTTCTCAAAAATAGAGTAGTATGAATAAATTGAAGGAACTTTTAGGAGAGTTTTTGGGAACTTTTATTCTTGTTTTTATCGGCTGTGGAGCTGTTGGTGTGACCATTTTATTTGGTTGGTTAGGCAGTCTTCTAGAGGTAGCAATAGTTTGGGGAGTAGGTGTTACACTTGCTATTTTTGCCAGTCGAAAATTGAGTTTTGCCCATTTAAATCCTGCAGTAAGTTTGGCCATGACATTGGCTGGACAACTTTCAATCAAGAAATTTATTTCTTATACAATCAGTCAAACCATTGGCGCATTTGTCGCTGGAGCTGCTCTATATGCTTTATTAAGCGGGGATCTTGCATCCTTTGAGGCAAGCAATGGAATTGTTCGAGGAACTTTAGAATCTCAGAATTCAGCCATGATGTTTGGTGAGTTTTTTCCAAATCCTGGCTATGCAGATCAGTTAAACGTGTCTGTTTATTTAGCGTGTGGAATGGAAGCGCTAGGTACCTTTCTTTTAGTTGCGGCCATATTTTGGTTGGTGCAATTAAAAAGGTTGAACAAAAACTTAATTCCACCGTTGATTGGTTTAACCGTAACCTTGATTATTTGCTTTGTTGCTCCTTATACGCAGGCAGGATTAAATCCTGCACGTGATTTTGGACCAAGGATTTTGGCCTATTTATGTGGATGGGAGAATGCCGCATTTCCTGCGACTAACTTTGGTTTCTTGACTGTATATATTTTATCACCATTATTTGGAGGAGTTGTGGCCTTTTATTTAATGCGGTTTTTCAAGAAAGCATAGTTTTTAAATTGCCTTTATTTTCTTTTCAAGAAATGCTTTTTCCGTGGATGAATTTGTGAGAGAAATAGCTTCAATTAAACACGTTTCTGCCTTTTGGTAATCTTTTAATCTGAGGTAGATTTCTCCTAATGCTGCGTGAAAAAGTGAATACTTTTTTAAATGTTTATTTTCAGCCACTTTTTGCATTTCAGTCAAGGCTCTTTTTGGTCCCTCGGCTTCCATTAATGCTAACGTGCGGTTTAAATAAACAATAGGATCAAATTTATGTACCAACATTTGATCGTAAACGGACAAAATCGCCTTCCAATCTGTGGTGTCATAGGTTGATGCAATGCAATGTTCACGAGCAATATAAGCTTCGTAATGATACATGCTTATTCGGTTTCCTTCATTGGCTTTAACCAAGTATGAAAGTCCTAAGTTTATGAGTTCAACATTCCATGAAGTGCGATCTTGATTAGCCAATAAAATTTGCTCATTTTGATCAGATGAACGACTTTTTAGGCGAGCAGAGTGAAAACACATCACCGCCATTAAGGCATAAACTTCAGGGTAATTCGTTTTCTTATTATCCAATAAAGCTTTACCCAAAAAAAGTGCCTGAGAAATCACTTCTTCCCGTACTTCCATATTATTATGGTTAGCGCTGTACCCGGCATTAAACATCAGATAAATGACACTGCAAATTACACCGAGTTTACTCTCCAACTCTTCTCCTATCGGAATTGTTGGGTGAATTTCATTTTTTCTAAAATGTTCTTTCGTCCGATAAATCCTTTTGGAAATAATGTCTTCAGTAGTAATGAATGAGCGCGCCACTTCTTTGGTGCTAAAACCACATAGCGTTTTCAAAATAAAGGTGACTTGGTTGTCTTTTGATATTTCTGGATGACAACAAGCGAACATCATTCCTAAAAAGTCATCTTCAATTTGATCGGATTCCCAAAAATTGTTGAGTACAACGGGTAAAGTGTATTCCGAAGTTAAGAGCTGTCGTTTTGGATCAGAAAAGTCAAATAAATCGCTTCGTTTTTCACGGCGAATAATGTCCAAGGCATTGTTTTTGGCGACGCGGTAAAGCCAGCCAGATGGATTGTCTGGGATACCTTTGTACTTCCATACCTCCAAGGCTTTTACCAAGGTGTTTTGCACAACATCTTCGGCTAATTCAAGATTACTTGAGCCAAAAATATTTACCAAAACAGAAACCATCTTTCCAGATTCTTTCCTGAAAAGATGGTCGATTTTTGTATGTACCGCATGTGATTCCATCTACAGTCTAAATGTAATCATAGAATTTAAATTTTTTACATTGCTGCGCATTCAGAAACTTCGATTGATGCTTCCTTGTCCCAGTGTAAATGTGGATGATTTGCCAATAATGCTTGAGCAGCAGTTATATCTGCAGCTTGAATAATCGAGTATCCAGTAGCAGTAGCTTTTGCTGCGGAATTATTGCCAACGACCTGTGCAGGCATTAAAGGTGCACCCAAATTCAATAGATTTTCACCCATTGATTCTGCCCAATCCATCCAAGGTTTCATACCTGCTTCTTTTTCTTCAGGAGTTGCTGTTGCCATTTTTTCCATTGATGCTGGAGACGAGTAATAGTTTACTAAAAATTGTTTCATTTTGATATATATTTATGGTTTAAATTCACTAATTTACATTGCCGCTAATTCACGCACTTCGAGCGTGTTTTCATGCACAAAACCGGGACATCCTTTGGCTATTTCACAAGCATCATCTAGAGAATTTGCTTTTACAATTATATAACCGCCGATCAATTCTTTTCCTTCTGCCAAAGGACGATCTATGATTTTAGTTCCGCTTTCAATTAGTGTCTTTCCTGCATATTCTAAGGGTTGTCCACCAACTAATTGTCCTTTTTCAGCTATGCCACCCATCCATTCGGACCATAATTGCATATGTTCTTGCAAATATTCGGGAGAGGCATTGATCATTCTTTCTTGTCCTCCTCTAATTATAAATAAAAATTCTTTCATGATATTTTCTGTTTTTCTTGTCTGTTATTTATAAGACGATTGCGCCTTTTAGATTAGGACATTTTATTTAAATTATTTTTTATATCCAGCAGAACCGTGTGATTCTCCCTTACCAGTTTGACAATATTGTCTTAAACTTTCTAAATATCTTCCCCAACTGAAATTGCAATGAGCGTAAAACTCACCCTGTTCATCCCATCCGTTATGTACAAAACTAATCGCCGTTTTATCGTCAGCTTCAGTTAATGTAAAAGTGAAGCTATGATTCATCCAACCATGTTTGCTGTCAATACAAATCCATTCTACTTTTGCATTTGGCACCAATTCAGTTACTTTCATTTTGGGCCCCACATAATCGCCAAAATTGAATTGGAGTTCTCCATTTAAATTGGAATCACCTTCCGTTAAAATGGTCCACCAATTGCGCAAACCTTGAACCGTTGTAAGGGCTTCGTAAATTCTATTCTTGCCGGCAGCAATATGGAATTGATGTTGTATTGAAAATTTCATTTGGTATATAATTTATGATTAACTGTTTCTGAATCTAAGACGAAAGCGCCTGGGATAATTGGACATTTTTCTTTATTCATCTAAATATAAACATTCTAGCTAAATTGAATTTTGGATTCAATCCAAGTGTAACTAGACAAATATCAAGGATTTATTATCTTGTTCTCATAATTTTAAAATCATGAAAAAATTCAGTCTACCACTTGCCGCATTAATACTTTTTTATTCTTTTGCCTGTCAAGATGAAATTGATGAAACTGAAATAGAATTAATCGAGTTAGATTTTCAAGAGACGCTAGAAACAGCAGAATTAGGCGAAACGCTAATTGAAAATGTTGTATCAGTAGAGTTAGATGAAGGGATTGCAGATTGGAAAACGGATGGAGATTATGTTCATTTTGAAGCTTTATTACTAGACTCTGTGCGGATAGGTCCAACAAGAACAATAAAGGATCCTTTCGAATATTTTTTAGAAACTAGGAATAATGTTTTCATTCTAATTGATTCTGGAAGATACGTGAATGAAAGTGCCCTTTGGATTGATGGTGACAATATTATCTTAAGTGGGGAGGATGGCGTTTCTCTCTTAATTGATCAATTGTATGAGAATGTAATGTGGGTGTCAGGAAATAACGTAGTTGTTGATAATTTACACATGATGCATTTGATGCCCGGTGAGTCTGAAGGTCAGAATTGCACGGGTAGGGTAATTGGTTTTGAAGGGGCAGATAATGTGACAATTGTTAATTGTGATCTTAATGGTTGTGGTTTAGCTGGATTACACGATAACGTTGGTAATGGAACCATTTATGTTGAATACAATTATATTCATAATAACTCATTGGGTGCTTATACCAATATTGATGGAGAGGTTTGGCAAGAGGAGGTTTCCGACCATGAAACTTTTGTATTTAAGAATAATAAAATTGAAAATAATGGCTTTGATCGTGTCTATGAAGAAGGAGACGATTATTACGAAGAAGATTTTCATGGCGAACATTAATAAAAGTCTGCTTCGAAATTGACAATTTTTCACCATTTGAATAAGTTTTGAGAAACAGTTTGGTATCTTTACTTAAAACTACTCTAAATGAAAATCATTGCCGCGTTAATGATGATTTCGTCTATTTGCTACGGACAAGTAAATGGACCTGAATTTGAAAAATTGGATCAACAACTTGATTCGATTGAAAATTTGAAGACAAAATTAACTCAAGAATTAGAATTCATTCGGTTAAAATGGATTAGAGAAGAAATTGCTTCAGTTGGTATTCCCGAGGGAAAACAAGCACAAGAAATAATTGAACATTTGGCTATGAGTTTAAGCTATAATGAGGCGCATGAGCAAGCCAATTGGGTAATGCATATCATTTTGCCTGCAATTCGGGAAGGTAATGTTGCTAGAACAAATGATTTTCGAGAAGATGATTTGGTGAATACAGGAACGGCGCAAGAGATCGACTATTTTTTAAAAACGTTAAAGGCAGATAGCAGTTATAAATATGATGGTTTCGGTTATGATCGTGGTCATTTAGCACCTTCAGCAGATTTCAGGTGGAGTCCTTTGGCCTTATCAGAGAGTTATTATTATTCGAATATGTCGCCACAAGTAGGAGATTTTAATCGCGTAAAATGGGCGGAATTAGAAAATAATTTAAGAGAGTATGTGCTTGTAAACGAGACGCATTTAGTGGTTGTTACGGCGCCAGTTTTAAATGCTGATTTGGCCAGAATAGAACGCAGTTTAAATGGGTTGTCTATTCCGAAATACTATGTTAAGGCGGCATTGGATACAAAGAATAATTGTGCAATTGCTTATATCATGCCCAATGAAAAAATAATGAAACCGATAGAATCATACGCCGTTAGTATAGATAGTGCTGAGGCTGTTTTGGGCTATGATCTTTTTTCAAATTTGGCGGACCAGATAGAAAATGAAATAGAGGCAAAATGTGATTATCAGCAGTGGTTACCTGAACAGGAAAAAGGAGATGTAATTGCCATTAATCTGAAACGTTTGCCAAAAAACACCTTAAATACAGATGGAATTCATGTATTTATTGATAATGAGAAAAAAAGAACCGTTTGTGGTAAAGTTGTCAGTACTAAAAAACACCAAAAGGGGCATGTTTTTATTAATTTAGATAAAAAATTTCCAAATCAAATTTTTAGTGTTTCAATTTTCGACTCCAACATCAATAATTTTAATTATGAACCTGAGGTTTACCTGAAAGACAAGGAAGTTTGTTTTACAGGAATGATTTCGGAGCATAATGGAACACCGAGTATGATAATTGAGCATGGTAAACAGGTTAAATTATTGGTGGATTTAGGCAAATGATCCTTCGTTACTTCGACAGGCTCAACTTAGGATGACATATTTAATATTCATTAGAACGGTTCAATTATAGATTTCCGTTAATTTTAAAAGAAAAATAATGTACGTACAAAGGAGATTTCCA
Organism: Crocinitomix sp.; assembly: GCA_047623705.1. GTDB lineage: Bacteria > Bacteroidota > Bacteroidia > Flavobacteriales_D > Crocinitomicaceae > Crocinitomix. The sequence goes on along the minus strand of JBLHOW010000005.1, from coordinate 57,003 downwards.
TTTAAGAGTGTCTTAATCTGGACAAAAAGAGAGATTATTTTCTTTACTATTTTTGTCACAGGTATTACTGCCCTATACCATTTTCTTGATATAAAATGGTTACAAGTGCCATTGGCAGCAACTGCAATGATTGGTACAGCTGTCGCTTTTATGGTGGGTTTTCAAAACAATGCGGCTTATGATCGAATTTGGGAGGCACGAAAAATTTGGGGTGGAATTGTAAATACATCACGCTCTTTAATTATTACGGTCAAGGACAGTTTTTATATGCACCGTAATGAAGCTAAAAAAGATGAGTCGGTAGAATTAAAAATCATCACCAACCGACATATTGCATGGTTAACAGCATTGCGTTATGCTATGCGTGCAAAAAAGTCTTGGGAAGGATCCTATGAAAAAATGCATAAGGCAGATGTCTTTAGCTATAATATCCCGGAATTTGATGGCCCGTTAGAGGATGAACTGAGGTCTTACCTTTCTCCTGAAGAATTTGAGTATGTCATGTCTAGTGATAATAAACCCAACGCAATTATAAGTTTACAATCACGGCATTTAAGAAGGTTGACGGATGAAAAAAAGTTATGGGACTTTTCTTTATTGAACATACAGCAAATGCTACACGAATTAACTGCGTTGCAGGGTAAATCAGAGCGAATTAAAAACTTTCCTTACCCAAAACAATATGGGAGTATAGGGTACCATTTCGTTCATATCTTTATGTGGATTTTACCGATATCAATCATTCCAGCATTTGCTAATTTAGGAATGAATATGGCGGAAGACTTCCCTGTAATGAGTGAATATTTTGTTTGGTTTAATATTCCGTTTACAGTGATTATAATTTGGGTGTTTAATACTATGCTTCGAATTGGTCTCGCGGGTGAAAATCCTTTTGAAGGTTCACCGAATGATGTGCCGATTTCAAATATAGCGAGAGGAATTACACGTGATATTTTGCAGATTATTGAAGAAGATCCTAAAAATATACCAGCACCATTTGAGAATATCAACGATATTCAAATGTAGCTAAATGAAATAGTGAAGCACAAAAAAAGCAGATCCACTTGTGAATCTGCTTTTTTACTATTAACTAAAGTTTTTATCTATTAGCGCAGCGGTCTAATTACTAACAGCGAAGCGATCTAATATCTAAAAGACACTATTTCAAATCAAAACGGTCAAGAAGCATCACCTTCGTCCATGCTGAAACAAAATCTGCAATAAACTTCGGCTTAGAATCTGCAAAAGCATAAACCTCTGAAATAGCTCTTAGCTCAGAATTAGAACCAAATATTAAATCGGCTCGACTCCCTTTCCAGTTCAATTCTCCTGTCTTACGATTGCTTCCGTCAAAAACTTTATCGTCTTCAGATGTGGCTTTCCACGTATTACTAAGGTCTAAAAGATTGATGAAAAAATCGTTGGTAAGTTCTCCTGTGTTTTTTGTGAAAACGCCAAGATTTGATTTGTCGAAGTTCGTATTCAACACACGTAAACCTCCAATTAAAACAGTCATTTCAGGAGCGGTTAAGTCAAGCAATTGTGCTTTATCTATCAATAACTCTTCTGCAGAAATTGAAACATGCGGATAACTATAATTTCTAAATCCATCTGCAATTGGCTGTAAAGCCTCAAATGATTCAATGTCTGTTTGCTCTTGGCTGGCATCCATTCTTCCAGGACTAAACGGAACAGCAATTGTTTCCCCAGTGTTTTTGGCTGCGGCTTCAATTCCGGCAGCACCACCAAGTACAACTAAATCTGCAAATGAAACTTTTTTACCTGTAGTTTGTGCTGAATTAAAATCGTTTTGAATGCCTTCAATAAGCGCTACAATTTTTTCTAATTCTGCCGGATTATTTACTTTCCAGTTTTTTTGAGGTGCTAATCTAATGCGTCCACCATTTGCTCCACCGCGTTTATCAGAACCACGGAAAGTTGAAGCCGAAGCCCAAGCAGTTGAGACCAATTGCGAAATGGATAAACCTGAACTTAATAATTTGCTTTTTAAATCGGCGATATCACTTTCGTTAATTAGTTCATGATCAATCGTTGGAATTGGATCTTGCCAAATCAGTTCTTCTTGTGGCACTTCTTCACCTAAATAAAGTGCAGCTGGCCCCATATCTCGGTGCGTTAATTTGTACCATGCTTTCGCAAATGCTTTTTCGAATGCTTCCGGATTGTTTTTGAAATTAGTTGAAATAGCTAAATATGCTGGATCCATTTTGAGCGCCATATCGGCAGTCGTCATCATTAAATCATTTAGATTATTTGAATTGTGCGCTGCGGGCGTTTTGTCAGCATTTGAAGCTGCAGTTGGTTTCCATTGATTTGCACCAGTCGGACTTTTTGATAATTCCCAATCATAATCTAATAATACTCTGAAAAAATCGTGATCCCATTTGGCTGGATTTGGTGTCCATGCACCTTCAATTCCACTTGTAATTGTATCGTCACCATGTCCTGTTCCAAAAGAACCTTTCCAACCTTTGCCTTGCTCTTCAATAGGCGCTGCTTCTGGTTCTCTTCCAACATATTCATCAGGATCGGCAGCACCATGTGCTTTACCAAAAGTATGACCACCAGCAACTAAAGCAACCGTTTCTTCATCATTCATTGCCATTCTGGCAAATGTTTCTCTAATATCAACAGCAGATTTTAAAGGATCAGGATTTCCATTTGGCCCTTCAGGGTTAACATAAATTAGCCCCATTTGTACGGCGCCAAGAGGATTTTCTAAATCTCTCTCTCCAGTATATCTTTTATCTCCTAACCATTCGGTTTCAGCTCCCCAATTGATATCCGCTTCGGGTTCCCAAACGTCCGAACGTCCACCAGCAAAACCATATGTTTCAAAACCCATAGATTCTAATGCGCAATTCCCAGCTAAGATCATTAAATCAGCCCATGAAATTTTAGTACCATATTTTTGTTTGATTGGCCAAAGTAATAGGCGTGCTTTATCTAAATTCCCATTATCTGGCCAGCTATTTAAAGGTGCAAATCTTTGCGTGCCTGTAACCGCGCCACCTCTACCATCTTGAATTCTGTAAGTTCCTGCACTATGCCATGCCATTCGAATGAAAAGAGGGCCGTAATGTCCGTAATCTGCTGGCCACCAATCTTGCGAATCAGTCATTAAGTCGAACAATTCCTTTTTCATGACTTTCAAATCGATACTCTTGAATGCTTTCTTATAATCAAATCCATCATCCATTGGGTTTGATTTTGTAGAATGTTGACGGAGAATATTCAATTTTAATTGATTGGGCCACCATTCTCGATTAGATGTTCCACTTCCAGCGCTTGAAGAAGCTACTCCATGATTAAAGGGGCATTTATCTGTATTTTCTGACATGATGTTTTTTTTTTGGTTCTAACAAATATCCCTTTTATAATTTGATTTACAAAATAGATAATATTATATTTGATATTGATAAAATCAATAAGATGACGCTTCAACAATTAAAATACCTCGTTGCACTAGATAATTATAGACATTTTGTAACAGCAGCGGAAAAATGTTTTGTTAATCAATCTACCATTACCATTCAGGTGAAAAAACTGGAAGAAGAAATTAACATTAAAATCTTTGATCGCAGTAAGTCGCCCTTAACCGTAACACCTGCCGGGGAAAGAATAATCGCTAAGGCTAGAAGTGTATTGGGAGAAGTAACGGAAATGAAGGAATTGGTTTCTGATGAAAAAGAAAGTGTTCAAGGAACCTTTAAAATTGGAATTATACCGACAATATCTCCCTACATTATTCCCAGTTTTAGTCATGATTTTGATATGGAACAGCACGATACCCAATTAATTATAGAAGAGTTAGAATCTGACCAAATTATAGATGCCTTAAAAAAGGGGAAATTGGATATTGGAATTTTGGTGACGCCATTAGATGATAGAGACATTAGAGAAGTCAAATTGTATAATGAACCTTTTGTGTTTTACGGGAGCAAATCGCATGAACTCATACAAAAAGAGGAAATAGAGCTGAAAGATTTGGTCAATATTGATAATTTATGGTTGTTGAAAAATGGGCATTGTTTTAAGAATCAGGTTGAAAGTCTTTGCAAAAATTACAACAATAAAAGTTCCATTCAATTCCAAAGCGGTTCAATTGAAACCTTAAAAAAAATGGTGGATAAATATAAAGGATGCACACTAATTCCTGAAATGTCTGTTAGTGAATATGACGGTGGAAATATAGCCTATTTTAAGGCTCCAAAACCAATAAGAGAAGTAAGTTTAATCGTCCATAAAAACTTTACAAAAGAGGCTTTATTGGAGATTATTCGAAAAAATATATTAGCAGTTGTTCCTGAGCGATTTGAGAAGAATGAAAGATACATTCGAGTGAAGTGGAGGTGATCTTGTGGTCTTGTAAATATTTTTGTACAAGATTAAATGCCTAATAATTCACAGTTTGATAATTAAATATGACTTTTGAAAGATAGTTTTGATAGATTCGGTCGATCAGTTTTACTTGCGCATCAATCATAGCCATGTCGCGTGTGTTAAGAAGAAATAATGAACTTTCGCCGATATTAAAAAGCGTCAATTCAGCTTGATATAAGGCTGTATAATTTTTCAACGTCGCAGTTGAAATTGCGACTTGCTTGTGAGTGCTTGACCACGTATTATAAGTAGCTTCTATTTTATAATTGATTTCAGCAGTTTTGTATTGCATTAGTGCATTTTGTTCTTCTAATTTTAACTCAGTTAGTTTTAAATCACCTCTTTCTTTACGCGTAAAAATAGGGTAGGAGACATGTGCTCCCCAATTATAATTCTCTACTGAATAGGAAGCCAGTACGTTCTCCGTAAGCGGAGTACTCAAGGCGTTATATTTTAATTGAGCCACAGGTTTTAATGCTTCCTTTTTTAAGCGATAATCAATTTGGGAAAGAGCAATTTTATTTTGGGCCAAAATAATTTCAGGATGACCAGCTGCCAAGGTATCCAAATCCATCAAAACTGAAATGGGCGGCATTGACGTGTCAATATTAGCATAGGAGTTGGGAGCAATATTGCTATCCAGTTCTAACGGTACAAAACCATCTTGCCATAAATAGACTTCTAATAACGCTTTTTTATTGTCAAGGTCTAATTTGGATTGTTCTAAAGAAAGCGAGCGTTCTTGCACTTGTAAAAGCGCTTTCAACGTATCGACGTAAGCTTTATCTCCCAGGGCCGCACTTTCGCGAACGGCGTCTAATCTTGCATCAGCGGTGACAAGGGCATTGGAATAAACGTTGAATTTATTGTAGGCTTTAAACCAATCCCAATAAGCAATAGAAGCATCTAGAATTAATTGATTTAAAATTAAACGTTGCTCCAATCGGGAGCTGTTTTGATAGATTTCCGCCTGTTTCAATTCTGCTCGTCTGGCATCTATGAATAATCCATTTCCAAGATTCAATGACAAGCCAGCATACCAAATCCCTGCATTTTGAGGTGTATAAAGTTCGAGATTTAAGCGTTCGCCTGAATTATTACGGTAGCCAACTTGCGCCGTAATTCCAAACCATGTTGGAATTTTTAATCCAGCATGGAGATGACTATAGTATTGCTTGTCATCAAAATATTTTTGACTTGCCGATCCATTTATTTTTGGATCAAAACCTCCTTTTGATTTTAGTAATTTGGCGTCTCCCATTTTACTTTGCAATTGAGCTTGGTAAGCGATAGGATGATTGCCTTTGACAACTTCAATAAAATTAGAAAATGCAAAGTTTACTGTTGAGTCTTGACTAAATAACGTCAAGTGAAATAATGCGAAGAATAGGATTACTGCTCTCATTTTTTGGTGGTTTTTGAAGTGTGTTGGTGATAAAAATTAGGAGGAAATCCATTAATTTTTCGCCATAACTCATACCAAATTGGTACATCCGAAAGTAGCATCATACTTGAGCTACCCGATCCAAACCTTATTGCTTCAGGCCACGGATGATCGTTCGGGTCTGGAGAAACCAACACGCGATATTTCCCGTTGGGACTAATGTATTGATCAATTGCGTATACGGTGCCTCCATAGGTTCCATAACTAGCCTCAGGCCATCCAGAAAAAACGATAGCAGGCCAACCATCAAACTGTAACCTTACCTTTTCTTTCACTTTAACCAGCGGAAGGTCGATTGGCGCTACAAATAATTCAACTGCTAAGTCGTAATTTGCGGGCATGATAGTTAAAATTTCTTCTCCTTCCTTAATGGTTTCACCTAAACCGTTTGAAATGGTTTTAGTGATATAACCATCTTGTGGGGCAGTGATATAGTAAAGGCCATTTCTATAAGCATAATTACTGTATTGATTCTCTAACTTGCTAACTGCTGTTTCAGTATCTAGTTTGTTAGACATAGTTGAAAATTTGTCGGATTGAATTTTATTATAATCGGTTTCAAATTTGATTTGAACATTTGATAATTCCAATTGTAAACTGATAAGTTCATTTTGGCTATTTAACCATTTGTTTTTTGCAGCAACCATATATGCCTGCGTTTCTTGAAGTTTCAAGTTTTTGGTTTCCAAATCAGTCAATGACTTTAGTCCAGTGCGGTACAAACTGTCTTGTCGTTTATATTGATATTTTGCCGTTTGATAATTTATTTGTGAAGCTCGATATCCTATGCTATCATTTTGAACTTTTAAAGAGGCTTGCTGGAATTTTATGCGTGTTTGAGAAAGCTTTAAATCACGTTGCGTTTTTAAAATTTCCAGCTGCTTCTCTTGGGTTTTAATCTTATCGTCATAAGCGGTTATAGATTGCTTTTTAAAATCGACTTGATTTTGAGTTCTAGGCAATAAATCGGAATCAAAATAAGCGTCTTTTACTTCCTTAATTTTAAGAATCGTGTCACCTGCTGCTACAAAGTCCCCTTCCTGCACATACCAATGCTCAATTTGTCCACCTATTACTGAATTTAAACTTTGCGGACGTTGATTGGGTCTTAACGTAGTGACCGTGCCGTTGGAGCGAATGTTTTGCGTCCAAGGTAGAAAGAGGATAATTATAAAAAGGATTAATGAAGTATAGATGATCCGTGGCAGCACTTTGCCCGAAATTTTTTTCTCTACGTTTTCCAAAGCGCTAAATCTCTTTGGAACAATATATTTTGAAATTCTTGAATTAGATATATTAAGCATAGTTCTTAGTTTAATTCAGTTAATTCTCCGTATTCTGCTAAGATGACACGGTCTACTTTGTCATACCATAAATGGTCTTTGGATGCCACTACTAAGGTCCATTCATTTGATTTCGAGGTTAAAAAATCCATTATTGTTTCTCGTTCTATTCGTTCGAGCGAGGTAAAAGCATCTTTTACGAGTAACAACTTTGGTTTATCGGCAATACTTCGTGCAAGAATAAGTTTGTCAACTATTCCTTTAGAGTAGTGTTTACCTTGCGAGTGGATTTGAGTATTGTAGCCATTCGGCAATTTTTTAATAAAATCAGATAAACCAAGATTCTCAACAGCCCATTGAACATTTTCAAAAGTGGCTTTTTCTCTGCCCATTGTAATGTTTTCGAGTACCGTACCTTCAAATAGCAATTCGTCCATAAAACAATCTCCAATGGCCGCGCGCAAATAATTGGGGTTTAAATTTCCTATAGGCAGATCATTGTAAATTACGGAACCTGTTTGAACTTTATAAAGTCCAGCAAGCAGATAGAGTAGGGTTGTTTTACCTGCATCACTCTTTCCAGTAATTAATACTCTTTCAGAAGCTTGGATTGTCAATGATGCATCATTGAACATGAACGTATCTTGAAAAGGATATTTGAAGTCGATACTTGCTAATTCGACTTTTAGCGCATTTTGACTCACGGTTTCAGAAATATCAAGTCCGTCATTACGCTCTAGTTCTAAATCTGTTACTTGTCCTACTTTTTCAAGAGAGGTCAGTACATCATAAATCGTTTCTAAACTTAGAATCAATTTCTCTACTGAACTTAGCACGAGAAGGATAATGATTTCTGCTGCCACGAATTGACCTATGTTCATTTGCTGTTCCATTACTAATAGGCTACCAACAATTAGTAAACCGGCTGCCACAAGAACCTTGAAGCCTATCATCAGGATGTATTGGTTTTTCAATACTTTAAAATGCGCATCTCGAGCAGCTATATATTTATTTACCTCTTCATTGGTTCGTTCCATTGGCAAATCTGTTACACCAGCTAGTTTAAAGCTAACGCTCGTTCTAGCCACCTCTTCTAACCAATGTGCAACGTTATATTTACTTTTGGATTCAATGAGACTCGTGCGCAATCCATTTTTTGAGGTTAGTTTAAAGATGGCGTATACGAGCACAATAAGTATGAGACTGAATACAATAAAGAAAGGGTGATAAAGGGAGAGTAGTAGTAGGCCAAATATGGTTTGAATGGAGGCCGTAGAAAAATCCATTAGTATTTTTGAAAGTCCTTTTTGAATTGAAATAACATCAAAAAAGCGATTCATGAGTTCTGGAGCATAATGTCGGTAAAGTGCTTCCATTTTTACTTTTGGAATCCGATATGCAAATTCAAATGCGGCTCTAGTAAAAATTTTTTGTTGTAGGTTTTCGGTGATTTTTAACTGATTAACCTGTAGAATACCTGTTATGGCAATACCAAGAATTACGAACATAACCAGGATAATCCATGAAGTGCTAATTTGCCCACCTTGAATGATGTTAATGATTGATTGAATACCAAGAGGTAAAGAGAGGTTTACGAGCCCGAAAAAAAAGGCATATACGTAAACATTTCTAATTTCTTTTTGGTCTGGTTTTAACAGCAGCCAAAATCGCTGTACGGGACTGTATGATTTTTCGTCCATAATATTTAAATAAGGTTAATTGAACTTTGTAATAAATGATTGTCCTACTTAGTCAGTAGGTGTTTTTGAATTAAAGTTCGGGAGGTGGTGTAGGGGTTTTACCATATCGAACTTCCATTAAATCTGTTGAAGTAATGATAATACATGCTTTGCGCTCGATTGGCAAACCATCCGTATTTGAATTTGCGTGACTCAAATCTTTATTTTCGATTTCTTCAGAATCAACGTCATCTTCAAAATCGACAATATGCATTTGATTATCTGTCAATTCTGAGTATTCACTAAACGTACTTATAACAACTGCTCCTAGTAAAATAGTCATGAGAATCACCGAAATGTTGAGGCGGATCTGATATGACTTGTTTACTTTTTGCATTGTTAATTCAAAGTTATTTGTGCAAATATAATAGTAATACTATTAAAACAGAAAGTAATGCTCTATTTTTTTAAATATTTCTTCAAATAAATATCAAGCGAGGTAAATTAATGGTCTAAAAAATTAATTTATAGGCGGAATTCGCATGACTATTTCAATAGTCTTTGAATTATCGGGTTGAAGAGAGTGGTTGTCTGAAATAATTATGAGCAAATAGAAGGTGAGATTACTTAGGTGTTTTCCCAGAGTTTGCTAATCTTTTTCATTCGACGTTTATTCGCACCAAAATCGCCATATCCCTTTCGCGAGGCGGATCTGAAATGAATGAGTTGCGTAGATTGTTCGAAATAAAATGCGACATCATCAATATACTTCCCAACAGATGTAGAAAATTCAAACAGAAGATAAGTACTATCCTCTACAATAAGTGAAGCTCCTTCAATGATTAAAATAATTTCTTTCAATTTTGCTTTTGACGCTTCTTGATCACCTTTAAAATGGAGCGGATTCATTCTTTTCCTTGCTTTTGTTTCAACAGTGCTAACACAGTTTGGTGAGTTAGGACAAGGTTTTAATGGTGTCTTGTTTTGCGTCATTCCACTTAATGAGGATGTACATATAAGAAAACAGATCAAAAATTTATAATGCCTCATTGTTTAAGTTAAGTGCGTACAAATTTACGAAACGAATGTGTTTAAACTTTCATTAGTTGTAAAAGAAAATTTGAATTCGAACTGTGCGCCTGTAGCAGAATCTATCAAGTAAAATAATGAATTTAAGTGTCCAAATATGCATTAAATTTTACGGAATTCACTTGATTTTTATGGATAGATAATCGAAGGTGGAAATAGTATCTAATTGTTTATCATTGATTTGTGGGTTTGTTTGAGTAGAAATACTTTTCAGAATAGACGCTAGATACGGTATTTGGGAATATCTAGTGCAATTACATATGTCAAATACACTATAAAATGTACTCTTATAATTTATGCTGCACAATGTTGTAATGGTTCGGATTTAGTCACAGTAATTCAATAAGTATTACCTTATTGAATTACTGTGATTTTCTTCGTGTAAAATTCGTTCTCTCCATAAATGGCCAAAATATATTGTCCTTTCTCTAGTTCAGAAAAATCAAACTTCATTTGATTCGCATATACCTTATCTGTAAGAATAGTCTTTCCAGAAAGGTCAGTAATCACGAAAGTAGCGGTCAATAAGTCATCAGAAACAACAACGTTAATGTGATCATTAGTCGGGTTAGGATAAACCTGTAGTGGTATATCATTCTCAACTTCTACTACTGAAGAATTATCTACCTCTTCGCATAAAACCGATTTAATAAGGGATTGATCATACGTCGTGATTTCAATTGCTGTGACATCTAAAAAAGAATCCACATAAGGTTCGAATTCATAGGCAGCAAAATCGAAGTAACTAGTTGTGTGTAGCGTCACAGTTTCATACATGCACGAAGATTCGAATAGTTCATCAGTTTTATGAAAACCACCATCAAACTCCCCATCTTCTCCAATTGCAATACTTCCGAACATATAATATTGTCGGCTTGGCGAAATGTGAAGTTTATTATAATCAAGTGGATAAACCTCATTTATGCTTTTAACCGCTGAAAGAATTAGTCCGAATTCACCAATTTTAACGATATAATGATGTCTGTCATTCAATGTCATGTCTAAAATTACATCCTCACCATCAAGCATAAATTCAGCAGAACCTAAAAAGCCCATGATCTGGTCGTCTATTGTTCTCATCCAAATAATTTCACCAGTCTCTTCAGAAATCTCGGACATAAAGGGAATCAAATTTCCATCAGCATCATCACTTCTTAAAAAGCCCGCAAGATATATTTCACCAGAGGGAGTTCGAAATATTGTTTTACCATGTGTATAAGGGGTTCCAGTTGTGCCTGCAATATTATGAGATTTACTCCACATGAATTCACCGTCTCCACCAATTCTAACAATAGAAAGATAATTGTCAATTTTACTACAAACCATTGATCCTCCATCAGGCATTGGGAGCAATTCAAAACCAGGATTTTTTCCACCTTCATCTGGTGGGCCAACAGCAGTGTAAGTTCCCCAGATTATATTCCCCAAAGGATCTGTTTTCATTGCAATAACTTTATTTGAGATAGCAATCATCATTGATAAATCGCCACTGGGTAAAATTTCGATTTTGTTAACGGTATACCATTCAAGCGGGTTAATACCGAAATTATATTCTTTACTCCATAAAATTTCACCGTCGGGTGTAATTTCAGATAGCAATGCGCGCATATGGTCTGTTTCAATTTCTTTACTCAGTCCCCAGTGGTAGTAGTTTCCTGCTGGGTTTTCAATAAAATCAAAAGTGCAATCTTCGGCAGAACCACCAACTGTTAATGCTTTCGACCAAATAAGATCACCATTTTCATCCGACTTCATAATACCGGCAATTGGGGGTGCTCCCGTTTGCATATAGTCGTAACCATAAATAATTGATCCATCTGAAGTAACGTTCAAATCACGAATAATGATATGCGCATTTGTTTCTTCTGAGCTATATGTATAAGTAATATCTTGCGCAAAAGTTATACTTGAAACGCAAATAGAAAGGAGTAAGAGTAGTAGGTTTTTCATAGATGTTTTTTCAATAAATAAGGGTCTTACTATAACTACGTATTTTATAATGAAAAGGTTGGTTGGCTTTTAAGTTAATGGCTATTTAGAATTATGCTGAATCCGTTTTTATAGATGGTTTTTTGTGAAAAATGAACAGTATAATTATCAGCATTCAATAAATGGACTTTAAACCAGTCCGTTTTTAGAACTTTACTTAACTCTAAGGGCCTTTATGGAAGACAGTATTAGTCTTACACATTTGATCCGTTTGTCTTCAGTAGAGATCTTCAAAGTTAAAAGTCATTTACAATGGCGCCTTTTTTGTTTTCCAAATATCTCATTGAAGTAAACTTCATTCGAATTTTGAGGCACAAAAAAAGGTCTTGTAAACACAAGACCTTTTTAACTTTGGGTGGAAGACGGGATTAGTAATAAATCCTTGATCCCTTTGTATTCATTAGAGACCTTCAAAGTTAAAAGTCATTTACAATGTCTTCATTTTTGTTTTCCAAATATCTCATTGAAGTAAACTTCATTCGAATTTTGAGGCACAAAAAAAGGTCTTGCAAACACAAGACCTTTTTAACATTGGGTGGAAGACGGGATTAGTAATAAATCCTTGATCCCTTTGTATTCATTAGAGATCTTCAAAGTTAAAAGTCATTTACAATGACGCCTTTTTTGTTTTCCAAATATCTCATAGAAGTAAACTTCATTCGAATTTTGAGGCACAAAAAAAGGTCTTGTAAACACAAGACCTTTTTAACATTGGGTGGAAGACGGGATTCGAACCCGCGACCCTCGGTACCACAAACCGATGCTCTAACCAACTGAGCTACAACCACCATATTTTAGCTTAAAACAGAAACGTTATTCTGCGTTAGCGATGGCAAATATAATTCATTTTTTATAATAAAAATGCAAAGTGAAGAAAAATTTAAAGGGATTTTACCGATCACTGCCGAAACGCATTCGAGAGAAAAGTTTTTCTAACCCATCAAGCGTTTTTTTCAACAAGTCAAAATACAGTGTTAGGATCAAAAATATTGACATTCCCCATATTACGAGAAGGTTTCCAGCAAATGTGCTTATATAACTTCCGAAGAGTTTTTTACGTGGTGCATAGAAGTGTGAACCAAAGAAGCCAACGTCGTACGGATCTAAATAAATAGGGTCAGACTTTTGAATTAATCGATCACCAGATTGCACTAACTTTGAAAGGTCCGTTTTATTTGTGACAAATTGTGTTAATGCCTCATTGGTATTATCACGTTTGAGGGCTAAATACTGATCCTTGTCATATTTGGCAATAATCTCTTGCGTTTTATTATCAATTTTCTCACGGTTTCTATCCACAACAGACTTATAATGCGTCTTTAAAATAGCAATGTACGATTTAACGGATGAATAAGTCTGTTCAGAGTATGTTTCAATTGATAAACCTTCTATACAGCCTTCACACCGTACGTTTTGAATGAAGTTATGCTCGCGTTCTATTTCGCCGCGGAGAACTGCAAAAGAAGCTTCCACTTCTATCTTCTTTTCGTTATTGTCAAAATTGGTTTTTACAAAATCCAATTTTGCTGTTATTTCTTGTAGCCAATAATCTTTTTTCCAGGTGGCAAAGCTCTTATTTTTTTCAAACTCGAAATAGATTTTATTGTATTCGTTTTCCTTGAATTGTGTCACTGACAATGCCTCATATGCCCAGCGTGAAGCCATTACATTACCGATTAGTGGAACAGCACTTTCATCTCCAAATAACGGGTGTAATTTGTCAAATTTCACAATAACACCACTAAAGAGAAGCTGCGGAATGATTAAAATTGGAATTAAAATGTAAATAACCTTTACAGAGTTGAAACTTGCAGAAATGTTCAAACCCAACAAATTAGCAAAGCAGGAGAGGCTAAATAGGATGAGCCAGTACTCTAGCCACATGCCCTTTATCTCTAAAATAAAATTACCGATTAAAACAAACAATAACATTTGTACTGCAGAAATCATAAACATGATCGATATTTTAGAGACTAAGTAGGAGCTCCTACTTAGGTTTAAAAAGGATTCACGTTTTAATATTTTTTGATCTTTAATAATTTCCTCAGCGGCAACGGTTAACCCAATAAATAAGGCAACAATTACAGCAATAAATAGGAATGGTGGAATGTTTTGATTTTCGCTAAACGAATAGGTGTCGCCTGCGTTGCTATTATAAAATTTAACAAAAAACGAAAGAACGAAAGCCAATACGGGTGCCTCTAAGAGGTTGATGATCATGTATTGTTTGTTCGTCAACTTCGATAAAACATCTCTGGTAAAAAATACGCCAAGTTGTTTAAAAACATTTGGTTTTTTAAATGTGCTTTCAGGTATTTCGTCCTCGCTTTGAATGAGGTTAGGGTCTTTTTCTAAAAGCTCTAAATAATGTTTGTTCCATTCTTCAGAGGATACTTTCCGGTATTGAGTTAATGTTCCATATTCATCAACAACCTTTGATTCAATGATGTTGAAAATTTGTTCGGGGTTTACATTACCACAAACATGGCATTCACTTTCATTACTTTTGGCGTGATTAATGAGGTTTTTAAAATACATGACCGCATCAACCGGGTTTCCGTTATAAATCGGGTAACCGCCTACATCAAGAATCAACAATTTATCAAACATTTTAAAAATGTCAGATGAAGGTTGGTGGATCACTACAAAAATGAGTTTACCTTTTAAGGCTAACTCTTTTAAAAGATCCATGATGTTTTCGGAATCTCTTGAAGAAAGACCTGATGTTGGTTCATCTACAAAAAGCACGGAAGGTTCACGAATTAATTCAAGTGCAATGTTCAAGCGCTTTCTTTGTCCACCAGAAATTGTTTTCTCTAATGGGCTTCCAACTTTTAAATCTCGTATTTCATATAAGCCTAAAGAAATTAACAGTTTTAGGACTTTCTTTGCAATAATACGATCATTTAAACTTCCAAAACAAAGTTTGGCATTGTAAAATAGATTTTGATAAACAGAAAGTTCCTCAATCAATAAGTCATCTTGAGAAACATATCCAATTACACCTTCAATAGCACCTTTGTCATGATGGATATCTACGCCATTAATTGTTACCGATCCTTCGGCTGGCGCGTAATTACCATTTAATACATTTAATAGGGTAGATTTCCCGGCACCTGATCCTCCCATTATTCCTAGAAGAGAACCCGATTCCTCGGCAAAATTAAAATTGTGCAAGCCAATTTTACCGCTTTTAAATTTGTAGATGACATTGTCTGCCTTAAATACTATTTTCTGTTGCGTTTCATCAGAGAGGAATTTACCAATAATATCACTATAATAGATTGGAGTAACTTTAGAAGATCGAATAGAACTTCCTTGATTCAATATTAAATGTCGATTAGGACGAACGGATTGCCCGTTTAAATTAAGTTCAGCCTTTCCTAAATATTTGAAAAAGTGGAAATTTACACTCTCAATTTTTAGGACGCGAATTTGCCCTTCAATACCTTCTGAAAAGATATGTTTCGCATTTTCGAAGCCTTCGTCTTTTTTAGAGGTAACATAAAGTAAGTTGTTATCATCAATTATTGATTCAATTGGTGCTTCAACAAAACTTTTAATTTCCTTGTATTCGTCCATTGAGACGTTAAACGTGTCTGCAACTGTGGCAGCAAATTCAAGTTCCTGGTCGTTAACAACTTCATTTGCATTGATGAATTCTAAAATCCGAACCAATACAATCATTTTTTGACGTTGCGTTAATTCCTCATTAATTTGAGTGCAAATGCGCAATACTTTTACTGAATGTACTGAAGTTTTTTTCCTTCTTCCGTCTTTTTTTGTTGATTTACCTTGATAGGCAATTAAGAATTCGTCAAATAATTTTAAATATTCTTCAACGGCGGCAGATCCTAATTCTTGATTCAGAAATGATTGTACAATATTACGACCTGCACCTTGGGTAACAGGGTTTAGTATATCAATTTCTTCATCAACTCTCGCAATAATTGCGAAGAGTTGCATGAGTGCTTTTAGTATCCTTTGACTCATTTAAGCGAATGCTTATTTTTGAAAACCGAGAAGTACAACAATACAACCAGAGACTTTTTTATCAATATCTAAATACGCTTCTATGTAGCAATCGAGGGTATTATCAATTTTGAAGTCCCAATATGGTTTGTTATCAAAATCTTGGTTTGAGAACAGCAAATTTCTTTCTTTGTCATATACATTAAAAATGACGTAATCATCTTTTTCACCGGCTGTTACAGCTATTCGATATAAAGATCCACCATAAAGCGTTACTTTAAATTCGGCTGCTTGTTCTGCATCAACGAAGGCCTTGTAAACTTGGCCATCTGATATGAAAATTTTTCCAACGCTAGCATCAGCAGACAGGTGTTCGTAACAAACGTTTGCTAAAGAATCGCATTCTTGCGCATTGACAAATCCAGAGACTAATAATAAGGTAAATATTCCGAGTAGTTTTTTCATTTTTATCCGATTAATTCGTTTCTGATTGCTTTAACTTTAGCAACAATACTGTTTAAAACTTCCGGCTCAACTTGCACAGATGATTTACTTTTAATATTGGTTTGGAACTTATCAGCCATTGTTACTGGTTCAATGTATTGATAATTGAATTTGATTTGATCAAAATCCGTTTTTAAGTCTTTTAAATCATCAATTAACTTGGTATAAGTGCCTTCAGTGTTAAAGTCAGTTAATAGTTCAATTATTGTTTTTAAGGCTGTTTTTTGTTCACCAATTCTATTTGCAATTTCTTGATCTCCTGTTTTTTCAAAGATGCTAGTTGCAAAGAAAAGTGACTCAATCCATCCTCCAGTTAAGATTAGGGATGCAACGTCATGTTGCTCATTGTCTTTTAAAAATTGATCTCCTTTGCGATACCCTTCAGACATGATTACCAACATTGAGTCTTGATTACTTCCATTATCAATGAAACGTTCAACTAAGGAAGCATCAAATGCACCAGAAATACCTAGTTCAGAGGAGAGCTTATCAACAGAGTTTAAATAAACCACAGCTTGCATGTTCTTTTCATATATTGTAGCATAACCGAGATCGGCTCCATAAACACCCATATTAATTGCTCGTTTAAAAGTAGTGGTGAAATTTTCTACATTTTTAGGATCAGTTAATACCGACTCATTAAAAACGTCATCTTGACTTTTTAACAGGGAAACCATTTGAATAGGAGATGGAATACTAAATATTTTACCGTTAATATTTGTGTTCATTGCTTGAGCAGAATCAAGGACATCATTGGTGACAATTACCAGTTCATTTGTGTCAGGTTGATCCGCAGTAACATCAATCCCTTCTCCGCCGCATGAAACCAAGGCAAAGACTAGAAATAAAGGTAAAAAAAGTTTATAGGCAAATTTCATAGCGCTAATTTAATTCAAAACTAAAAAAATAATTCGATTTGTGGCAAAGAATAGGCGTATATAAAGGAGAAGTTGTAAATAAAGTTACTAACAGTTTAGGGATATTCAATGCGACTTATTTCGAGTTTAATCCTAATTTTGTTAAAAAAGGAATAAGATGCGGGTCAGACCAAGAAGAAATAGAAAGAACCAATTAATAAGAAACATGGTTGAGGAAACGTTATTGCGCCCATCAAACTTGATCTATCCATTATTTTTATTGGAAGGTGATTTAGCCAAGCAACCAATTGAATCTATGCCTGGGATTTTCCGCATGAATTTAAATGATTTATGTATTGAAGTAGATGCTTCAATTGCTGTTGGAGTTTCAAGTTTTGTACTTTTCCCTGCAGTTCCAGAAAAATACAAGGATAAAACGGCAACATATTCTGTTCAGGCAGATAATTTTTATCTTGAGGCTATCCGCCAACTTAAATTAAAATTCCCGGAAATTGTATTGATGAGTGATGTTGCAATGGATCCTTATAGTTCTGATGGGCACGACGGATATGTAATGGATGGGCAGATTTTAAATGATCTAACTTTACCTATTTTGGGAAATATGGCTTTGTCGCAAGCGCAAGCGGGTATTGATATTATAGGTCCTTCAGATATGATGGATGGCCGTGTAGGTTTTATTCGTGATGTGTTGGATGATAAAGGTTTCGTAAATACTTCAATTATGTCTTATACAGCGAAGTATGCTAGCGCATTTTATGGACCTTTTCGTACGGCACTCGATTCTGCGCCAAAAGGGGGGGATAAAAAAACGTATCAAATGAATCCGGCTAATAAAAGAGAGGCATTGATAGAAGCTAGTTTGGATGAAGGAGAAGGGGCAGATTTCTTGATGGTAAAACCTGCTTTATGTTATATGGATGTAATTCAGAGTTTAAAAGCACACAGTAATTTACCTATTGCGGCATATAATGTAAGCGGAGAATATTCCATGTTAATGGCTGCATGTGAAAAGGGCTGGCTAGATTATGAATTGGCCATGCCTGAAATGCTACTTAGTCTTAAGCGTGCAGGTGCAGACGTGATTTTAACTTATTTTGCAAAGGATTTTGGTCAACTTTATAAGCAAAGTTAAGCGCAACGAACTACTGAATCGGTAAGTAAGAAAGTGGAGTCTCCCAACCGTCTAAACGCAAGGTTATTTCTCCGTCACCAAAGGCAAAGGCAGAGATGTCAAATACGATTATTTCTTCAATCAGTTCTCTACAATCGTCATTGTCAGCACGGTGGAAAAGTCTAATTGTGCGTTGAGGCGGTATAGATTTTGAGATCATTTTATGTCCCATTAATTCAAATTCATGTTTTTTACATCCACCACTGTATTTAACACCAATTCGCATCTTATTTTTGTCAATTACGACACTTGTAATTCCAATTGGGTCAGAACCGTATGAGCTCATGTCAGTAACCACAACTCCTGTTAGCACATTAGTGTCTTGCGGTGTGTCAACATCTGGTTCTAGTTCTTTTGCGTTTGTACAGCTTACCATTAGGACGATAATAGCAAAGAGAGATAAAGTATAACGTTTCATTATTATGTTTTTTTAGTTTTTAAGAAGAAAAGTACAAGAATAAATAATAGCAAAATTCCGGCAATTATAATTATTTCCGGTTCAAATGGTAGTCCAACTTCCTCAACTGGAACCATTAGAACCGTTGGTACGGGAGGAATTGTGTCAGTTTGTTGTAAATAGATTTTTTCCTTTAACACTTCATATTCAAAACGCCATTGTTTTATTTTAGGGAAGTATTTTCTGAAATTCGGAATCTTATATTTTTTTTGCGTCAGTTTTGCTTTAACTTGCTTAACGCTATTTAAAAGCTCTTTGTCTGATTTATTATATTGCCGGCCTAAGCTGTAGGCGATATAAGCTTGTGTCAGCGATATATGGTTTTCAAATATAATTCCCATTTCAAAACAAGCTTTTGAAATGACAGGGTCATCTTCATGCACAAAATGAATAAGTTCTCGCAAAACAAAATCTAAATTCTGTAAGGGATCAATAACTTCAGCGTTAAATTGAGGATTACTTTTATCAATAATAAAAAGACTAGAATCGACATCCCAATTAAAGACATGTCCTGTTTTATACCACTTTTCATTTTTATCATTGGCGATATAGGCCAGTAAAATTTTATCCAAAAAATAGATTTTCGAAAACTGCAAAATTCCTGGACTAGATTTATGAATACTTTCGATTCCTAATTCATAATCTTTATTTAAAATATAAATCATCATCTGATCCCACCAAAAACTTTGATCACGATTGTAATCCAATTTAAGGCGGTCAAAGTAATATTCAGATAAAGGAATGTTTCCAGTGTGAAGTGAGGCCTGTGCAAAGTCTAAGCTGTCTTTTCTACTCCATTGTTCTCTTGGCTTGGCTTCAAGTTGATCTAGATTATCTGTTAAAGAGTCGCTATGAAAGCCACGTTTAAACGTACTTAATTTGTACCAAGGATTATACTCTGTGCGGTAGGGTGAAGAGGGGCGGACTAATGAATCGTTTTGACCATACGCCCCAAGAGACATAAAGGATAATATAGCTATGGCTATTAATTTAGTGAACAGCTGTGAAAACATATTCAATAATATTTGCACCCATTCTTAACGCTTCTGTTCTTTTTTCTGGACTGTCGCCGTGTACTTTAGGATCTTCCCAGCCATCTCCTAAATCTGTTTCATATGTATAAAGACAAATCAATCGACCTTGATAGACTACACCAAATGCTTGGCTGTCCTTATCGTCATGTTCATGAATTTTAGGCAATCCTTTTGGGAATTTATAGGTTTGATTAAAAATTGGATGATTAACAGGAAGTTCAACAAGATCCACAGCTGGAAAGACTTTCTTTAATTCTGTACGAATAAATTGATCCATTCCATAATTATCATCAATATGTAAAAATCCACCTCCCAGTAAATAATTCCGTAAATTTTCAGCATCCTCACTCGTGAAAACTACATTCCCATGTCCGGTCATGTGTACAAATGGGTAGTTGAAAATTTCTGGATCGCTAATATCAACTGTTGCAACATCTGTTGAGATTGAAGTCCCTAAGTTTTCGTTACAAAACTTCACCAAATTAGGTAAGGCTGTTGGATTGGCATACCAGTCACCACCGCCTTTATATTTAAGTACAGCAACTTGATAGGCCGCTTGATCCTGAGAAAAAGTCCAATTAATGCTCATGAAGAACACTATAAAAACTACGATATAAGATGTACGGTATGACATGCTAAAATTCCTGCTGTTTCAGTTCTTAGTCTACTTTGACCTAAACTAACAGGATTAAATTTATTTTGTTTTGCTAAATTAATTTCTTCCAATGTAAAATCCCCCTCTGGGCCTATTAAAATTACGATATTTTTTTTCGGATCGAGCACTTGCTTCAATTCTATTTTATCGGTATCTGTATCACAATGTGCTATAAACCGTTGATTATGATTTGTCTGGTCAGAAATAAAGTCTTTAAAATTAATCAAATCATCAATCTTTGGTAAAAATAAATTACCAGATTGTTTTAAAGCTGAGATTGCATTTTTCCGCACTTTATCAGAATTTAATGCTTTTCGTTCTGAATTAGCGGTAATAATAGGCGTGATCCTATCAACTCCAATTTCAATGACCTTTTCAATAAAAAACGAAAAACGGTCCATGTTTTTTGTTGGAGCAATGGCAATATGAATTTGATTTGGTCTTGCGGACAATTGTTGCCGTTCGGTTATTTTAAAATGCAATTGCTTTTTATTGGCTTCTGTAATTTCGCCCAATGCGGTTTGCCCCTTCCCATCTATTAAGGTGATTGTATTTCCTTCTTGCAGCCGCAATACACGTACAGCATGATTAGATTCATCAGCAGAAAGAATCCCCTCATTCAAGGATTGACAAAAAAAGGTATGTTTGGCAGTATACATAAATCAAAAACGTACTTTTGCAATAGCAAATAAGATTAATGGCAGGGACAAAAATAGCATTTTTATACAGTGAAGTTGCGGGTTATTTTATGGCGTGTGTACAATCCTTGTCTCAACAGGCCGAAGTCTTGGTGATTAGATGGCCTACAAATGCAGAAGCTCCCTTTGAATTTGAAAAATCGGATCAACTCAATGTGCTCAAAAAATCAGACTATACGGTTCCTCAATTAAAAGAGTTGTTAACTGAATTTAGTCCTGATATTGTGGTGTGTAGCGGATGGATGGACAAAGACTATTTAAAATTGGTGAAAGGATTGAACAAAGATGTGAAACGCGTTTTGTCATTGGATAACCATTGGAATGGAACTTTAAAGCAGAAGATAGCTGCGTTTATTTCACCATTTTATCTTAAAAAAATATTTACACATGCATGGGTTCCGGGATCACCGCAAGTAGAATATGCTAAAAAATTGGGATTTGGTTCGCAAATAATACGCGGTTTTTACTGTGCAAATAGCGCCCTTTTTAATCAAAAATTTGAGGAGACGTTTGGTGAAAAGAAAAAAAAATTTCCAAAGCGATTTTTATATGTAGGGCGTTATGTTGATCATAAGGGAGTTTTCGAATTATGGGAAGCATTTATTCAATTGCAAAAAGAAAAGCCAAATGATTGGGAATTGTGGTGCTTAGGAACTGGCGACCAATGGGAGAATAGAGTGAAGCACGATAAGATAAAACATTTTGGTTTTGTGCAACCAGCCGACTTGAACCAATATATTAGTGATACGGGCGTATACATTTTACCAAGCAAATTTGAGCCTTGGGGGGTAAGCGTTCAAGAGTTTGCTATTGCTGGATTTCCATTACTTTTAAGTGATGAAATTGGAGCGAAAGAACAATTTTTGAATACAAACGGGCTGTCATTTGAAGCGGGAAGTATTGAGGCCATTAAAAAAGCAATGCACCAAATAATAGCAATGAATGAAAAGGAGTTGATTGAAAAAGGGGAAGCCAGTCATAATATTGGCATGTCTTATACAACCGATCAGTGGGCAGAACGAATTTTAGAGGTTAAAAGAAAATAAATGGAAAAATTAGCGATCAAATTATGCATGACTAAAGATATTGGTGTGCATGGAAATCTTTTTGGTGGAAATATGTTGGCATGGTTGGATGAAGCAGCAGCAACTTGGGCCTGTAGTGTTTGTCAAAATCCAAATATGGTAACGGCCAAAATTGATGAAATGATATTTGAACGTCCAGTAAAAAACGGTGATCAAGTTATTATTTACGGAGAGGTTAAACGTGTTGGTAGATCATCACTTACGATTTATATTGAGGCTAGAAATAAAGATTTTTATTCAGGTGAAGAAGAAATCGTTTGTTCAACGATATTTATTTTTGTACGGGTAAACGGCAAAGGAAAATCTATTCCGATTGATCAGCAGGTACGTGAAAAATATGCCTATTTAGAACAAGAAGGTTGAAAAAAATACTCATCATACAAACAGCTTTTATTGGAGACGTAATTTTAGCGACTTCAATGATTGAAACTATTCGCGTACAATACGGAGAAGAAGTTTCTTTAGATGTTCTTGTGCGTAAAGGAAATGAGGGTTTATTGGATAGTCATCCTTATATCAATGCTGTTTTAATTTGGAATAAAAAAGTAAATAAGTACAAGAATTTATGGGCAATTTCCAAGCAGATTAGAAAAGTAAATTATGATATTGTCTATAATTTGCAGCGCTTTGCTTCAACAGGTTTTTTGACCGGTCGGAGTAAAGCAAAACTAAAAGTAGGTTTTAACGCGAATCCATTTTCCTGGTTATTTGATCATAAAGTTGAACATGACCTTGAAGGTAGCTTACATGAAATTGATCGGAATGCTGCTTTACTGAAGGTTGGAGTGAACGGCAAAGAATTCAAAACAGAGCCACCAAAACTATATCCTACACCTGCAAACAGTGTAAAAGTGGATGGAATCGTTGCTAATAAGCGTAATGTTCTTGTTATGGCGCCAGCGTCTGTTTGGTTTACAAAACAATTACCGCGCGAGAAGTGGATTGAGTTGATTCGGTTGAAAGTGGCGAAGTATACTATTTATCTAATTGGAGGAGCAACAGATGAGGTCTTTCTTCAAGATATGATCAACGAAATTGAATCAAATCAAGTCATTAATATGGCGGGTCAATTAAATTTGCTTGAATCTGCAGCTTTAATAGCTCGGGCAGATAGAACATATGTGAACGATTCTGCTCCCTTACATTTGGCCAGTGCTGTAAATGCACCTGTAACGGCCTTTTTCTGTTCAACAACCCCGTCATTTGGCTTTGGTCCATTGTCTACGGATGCTGAAATTATAGAGATTAAAGAGACATTGAATTGTCGCCCATGTGGTCTACATGGGCATAAGAACTGTCCGAAAGGCCATTTTGATTGTGGGTATAAAATTGATGTTAAATCAATATAATTTATCCACAAACAACGTTTTAAGATCTTAATCATCAAATATATTGCCTTTTAAGTGGGGCTTTTGTAACTAATTCTATAAGCCGCGCGTAAGCCAATATCTATTATAATGTATTGCATTTACTAGGCTTTTATACGGTACAGTAAGTTCATTCAAGAGTAGGGGAGAATTAAAGTGTGTTTGTAGTGGTAATGTAGTGCATTATTTAATTCAAGAGTGGACAAGTTGTAAGAATGACCAATTGTACCAAAATGCTTATATTTGCAGGCTACTAAATCAAATGAAAAGATTATTATTACTCATATTTATGTTTTGCTGTGGAACAGCATTTACTCAGCAAGATTCGCTGCTTTTATCAAAAATAGAAGAGCTGAAAGTTTTGTTTGGTGAATCTGATTATAGCCCAATGGAGTTCAAAGATACGTCTTTAGTCCTAATTCGTGAGATTTCAAAGATAGAGGAACTAAATCAATTTCCAGATAGAGCAGTGTACTTGCAAAAACGAGCTGAGCAATTGCGCAAGGATATTGGTTTAAATGCTGTTGGTAGTTATGTCGAAAATTTTAATGCAGATCCATCAGAAGGTTTAGAAAATAATATTGGTTACCAGCGCCGTGTACAAGCAGGTGTGCAGTGGGACGTGTTAGATGCAGGATATTTTGAAAATAAGGTTCGTGCTCAAATGATTGAAGACCGCATTTTACGGGAAAAATTAAGTAATGATATTACCAAGGAAAGTCAATATTATGTGCAACGATTCGATCAAACGGTTTTCGCGTTTAACCGAATGAAATTGAATCTCCTAGAAATAAGGCTGGTTGAACTCGAGAAGCAGCATTCTTTGGTTCGTGACCTTGTGTTTTTGAAAAAATTAAAAAAAGAACAGCTAATTAAAGTAGAAATACGTCTTGCAGAGGTAGAGAGTTTAATCAATGTTTATAAAAGCTATAATGATTATTTGGATATAGATGCAGATTCCGTCGATTATATGGCGAAAGACTTGCCCTTAATTGATTTGGATTATGATGCCATTTTTAAACTAGTAGGTATACAAACGGATAGTTTGTTAGCTGGCGTTGATTATGTTGAATATTTTAAGTGGTATCATGAAGTTGGTTTGAGTCCATTTGCGCGTTATAATTATTATGACATTATTACAGGAGATAATCGACAGTACTTTTCTGCTGGAGTGAATATGACAGTTCCTTTGAGTTTTAATACAAAGTTAAATAATGAGGTTGAGCATGAGAGATGGAAATATGAAAATGAACGATTTACGAGAGATCGCGCTCAGTTGCATGAAGATGTTTTGAATACTGCTTATGAGTTTCGTTACCAAATGAAACGATTTGTGGACAATTATCAAACTAGAAAGTTAGTAAACGAGCGTCTTAGAATAGAAAAAGCGAAAATGCGATTAAGTGAAATATCGGGTGATCCGTTTAAGGGCTTAGATTTATCGGATGAACTAATGGAGTCTGATATTGAGTTGCTTGAATTATTGCAAGGCTTATATTTAAAGGCATTGAAGATTCACACGAAAATTCCAGGCATAAGAATTGATGATATTATTAAAAGTCAGTCAGCAGGGGATATGTTTGAGTATGTTAAAACCAGAAAAAGAGACGTTTATATTTGGAGTAAAACTTTTGAAAATTATACGGGTGACTTTTTAGCAGAATATGCTGTTTACAATGAATTTGGAAAAATGATTGTAGCGGCGAGTGATAAGGATGATTCGAACGAAAAGAAATTGTTCCTACAATACGCTTCTGAAAGTAGTGAAGTTTATTTCATGCTAGGCAATAATAAGTTGTTTTATAATAGCGATATTACGGGGTATTTGGAGCGCGTTTTAAAAAATTATGATAAAACAACGCCTACTGGAATACATTTGGATATTGAGCCGCACACGTTTGATAATTGGGAAAAGGACAGAAGAAGCTTATTGAATAAATATGTTGTTCTAGTGGCTGAAGTAAGCAGTTTCTGTAAAGAGAATCATTTAAAACTAGAGATTTCTGTTCCAAAACATTATGATGAGTTTATTATGGACCAACTTTTTCAGTTAGTAGACAAAGTTTACTTTATGTGTTACGAAAATGTAGACACAGACTTTTTAGTGAGAAAAATAGGTCCATTTATGGAAACAAATGCGGACAAGGTTGTTATTGCATTACGAACGGAGGATTTCAATAATCGTTTAGAAATGGAAAACAAGATTGATGAACTCCAAAAAAGATTAGATATTGACGAATTTGCTTATCATGATTTACAACGTATGATTAGCTTTGATAAAAGAGGCAGATAATAAATGAAGAGTCTTAATTTTAAAAGAAAAGAGAATGCTCAGCTTCGTTACTTAGAAGAAAAAGTAACGGGTAAGAAGAGGTCCCGATTTAATTGGGACAGGGTAGTCTATTTGTCTATTTTGGCGCTTATTATATTTTTTGTTTTGCGTTATTTTTTCTTGAGTAATTTTTATATCAGTGCAAACGGGCAAGTGATTTTTGACAATGTTGATATTAGTCAAACGGAAGATATTAGAATTGAGAAGTTTTACTTTAATGAAGGAGATAATATTGAAGTTGGAGATACATTGTTTTCCTATTTAATTGAAGATCCTGCTTTTGCGATAGAAGTTGATCCTTCTGCGAATAATGGCAATGAAAGCAATTGGACAGAACGTGAAATGTATTCTTTGCAAAAAAGTATTGACTTAAATAATAGTCAAATTAGAGGAGATCGACAGCTCTTAGCATCTTATAAATCACAATTAGGTCAATTAGAAAACGAGGTTATTTTGGGTGCAGCAAACGAACGTGATTTGCAAAATTTAGAATATCAAATTTCTAAGTTAGAAACGTCAATTAGTTTAACACAGTCAGAAAATGGAGTGCTTAACAAACAACTAGGTGCTTTGCAGTCAGGGGCGAATATGTCAGTGGATGAGTTATCGGCATCACCGCAAGAATTTTCACCATACCGTGTATATGTTTCACCAATTGATGGATACATTTCTAGAATTTATAAGGAACCTTTTGAAGTTGCTTTGAAAAGTGAAATAATCATAAAAGTTCACCAAGCAGACTCGGTTCATATTAAAGGATATTTCGAACAAAAAGATTTAAAATACGTACAGGTTGATGACCATATAAACATACTTTTTCCTGATGGACAAGAGAGTGAGGGTGTCATTGACCGATTTTATTCGTCTACTGTTATAATGCCTGAAGAGTTTCAAAAGAAATTTGAACCTGTTAAGCGAACAATAGCCGTTGATATTAAACCTGCAGAAGGAAGTGATTTGGACCTTTGGAAAAGATATTACAAGTTAAGCGTTGAACTAACAAAAAGAACCTTTTAATGAAGCATATTGCAGAACATAAGGACAATGCGGAATCTATTATAGAGCACGCTGGTTTCTCGTTCCTGTATATTCGGAACTTAAGCCCTATTCCGGTTGAAGAAGTCCAGTACCACAGTGCTGTGATCATAGAAGTAAAAAACTATGACTTCGTCCGATTAATGGTTTCGAGTATCAGAGCAAACCATAGTCCCGATATTTATTTAAAACCGATTTTCCTTCTCAAAAAGGATACACAAGATGATGCGGTAATGGATGAATTATCCGACGGATCAATAAAAGGATTGGATGAATTAGATTTAATAGTTCCAACTGTTGAACGCATTTCAACGCGTGTTCAAGATTTGACTTTTACAAATTCAATTTCATTTGAAGCACAAGTTATTACTAAATTAATTACCCTACTTTATACAAAAGAACAAAAAACGGTTGAACCGTTTCCTTATGTCTATTCTAATATCGGATATTATTTCCCGTTATTATCAGTGAATTTTGCTCAGTCCGAAGAAACTGTTGCACTTGATATTTTAAAAATTGCTGAGGAAGAAGGCATCTTACGATCAGATTATTATGATCGTGTATACCTTTGTTCATCTTGTTCTAGTAATCACTTAAATTACCGTGAGGTCTGTCCAAAATGTAGTAGTTCAAATACGACTCCTGATGATATTGTTCATCACTTTCCATGCGGATATGTTGGGCCAATGCAAGATTTTAAGAATGAAATTGATGATAAATTAGATTGTCCAAAATGTAATAAACGTTTAAAACATATTGGCGTTGATTATGACAAACCTTCGGTTATTCATGATTGCAATAACTGTAATCATAAGTTTCAGGATTATCATGTCAATGCGAAATGTCTTTCATGTCATTCTGATAAATCAGTAGAAAGCTTAAAACCAACGGAAATAAAGTCATATCGATTAACCAAAAAAGGAGAATTGGCAGCCATTAAAGGTTTTATAACTACGACCAAAGATATTGATGAGGTAATTGGAACAATTAAGTATGATACTTTTAAAACAATGCTTAAGTATGAAATTGAGCGTTTAAAACAAACCGAAGGTCAAAGTAATATTTGTGCGATCAATATTAGTAATTCATCTCAAGTTTATTCTAAATTGGGTAGTGATTTACAAAGAGGTTTGTTGAAGGATTTGGTATCAGTTATCCGAAGTAATATTCGTTCATCAGATGTGATTGCATTTGAGAGTTCAGCAACAATTGTAATGTCTATGAACGCCATTCCAAACAAAATTGCAAAGAAGATTATTGGTGAAATGGTTTCATTATTGGATGACTTGATTAAAACAAGTTTTGAAGATTTGGACGTATTGTTTGACACGAAAGTTGTTGGGCTTGATTACGCTAAGACACATGAGGCGCATTTAAAAGAATTAATCACAGAATTTAGCTAGATAAACGGTGGATGAACTCTTAGATAATTATATAAGATTTCTGGCTACCTTGACGCCTGCCTACTTTGTAGAACTTTTCTGGTTTTACTTTGTATTCGAATTTGTTCGTTATTTTTTGCTTGAATTTATCGTCCTTAATTTGGCGAAAATTAAGGCTATTTTTAACAAGTCCAGTAAAGAAGATGCTCGTAGAAGACTCTTCATGGAGAATCCATTAGTATCGATTTTAATTCCTGGTAAAAACGAAGGGAAACACCTTTATAAATTGGTGAATTCATTAGGCGAACAAACCTATAAAAACATTGAAATTATTGTGGTGTGTGATGGCTCTGATGACGATACACCTATTATTGGGCGGTCACTTGAAAAAGCAGGTTTAATTGATTTGTTTATTCGAAACGAAGTACGAGGAGGTAAAGCTTCTGCTGCAAATACGGCCTTGCGATTTGCCAAAGGTAAATACGTTATTCATTTAGATGCGGATTGCTCTTATGACAATGACGCCATGGAAAAAATCTTAATTCCATTTTTTGAAGATGAGCGTGTTGGTGGTGTTGGCGGTAATGTAAGTGTGCGAAATTATAAAGAAAGTTTGGTGACAACATTGCAAGGCGTTGAATATTATAATACAATTACGACAGGCCGAACAGTGACATCCTATTTGGGCATTTATAGAATTATTTCGGGAGCATTTGGTGCTTTCCGCGCAGATGTTATCGATCAACTTAAGGGGTGGGATATTGGTCCTGGTCTAGATGGTGACATAACTGTGAAAATTCGAAAGAAGGGCTATAAAATTAAATTTGCACAAGATGCCAACTGTTTGACATCAGTGCCGAATACTTTTAGAAAACTGGTTAAGCAACGTTTACGCTGGGATAAGTCTTTGGTTCGTTTTAGAATGCGGAAGCATAAAGATGTATTAATGCCAACGGCCTCGTTTAAGTTGTTAGACTTTTTCTCGGCTTTTGAAAATATAATGTATAATGTGGTTCTAAACTTTAAATGGTATGTCTACCTATTAATCATGTTGACATTTTACCGTCCTTTGTTTTTAAACATTTTCATTACCAATATTCTATTGTATACAGCAACTAATTTTGTGAAGTTTATTGTGTATTCACTGTATCGAGAAAAGTCACATAATTCAATGTCTTATTTCTTGATTTATTTGCCATGTATGGTATTCTATTTTGGACTTTACTTAAGGGTCGTCAGAACCATTGCTTATATTCAAGAGTTGTTCTTTAAAAAATCCTATCAAGACCCTTGGAATCCGAGGAAGACTTCTGTCCATGCCAGGCATTTGGGGATTTAGAAATGCATTTGGCAATGCGCGGTTTGATCAAAATTAATTATAAAATTTCAAATGAACGTATTTTTTTCGACTATTGACTAAACCTATTCACTTATCATAAAATCGATCACATATTTAGTACCATTGGTTTTATCAATCTTGTAGGTGCCATCTAATTGCTCGACAAAACTGTCAATTAAGTCTAAACCAACGCTCTGCGATACTTTTTTTGGTTCAGTCCAATTTCCATTGTCCGAATAGGAAAGCCTTACGCGATTTTCATTCGTAATAAATGCATCAATTACAATTTTACTGTGTGTATGACTCTTAAATGCGTGTTTTACAGAATTGGTGACCAATTCATTAAAAATTAAAGCGATAGGCACGAGGTCTTTCGGCGGAATAAAATTAATGTTTGAATTAATTTCAGCTTGGATCGTGTTTTTGTCAGTATAAGAATCCAGCAAGTCGCGAATTAGATCTTCTAAATATTCCGATAAATCAATTTGATTAAGGGCTTTATTGTTATACATTTTCTCATGGATCTTTGCAATGGCCGAGATGCGATCAATGGCTTCGGCAAACTCATTAAGAACTTTTGGGTCATCAACGTCACTTGTTTGTAAACGCAATAAGCTTGTTACAATTTGTAAATTATTTTTAACGCGGTGGTGAATTTCTTTTAACATCACCGTTTTTTCTTCGTTCAATAATTGTAGCTCACTATTCGTTAAAAGATATTTCTTCGCCATATCTTCATTTTCCTTTAAAAACTGAATTATTAGAAAAGAAAATAGTACTCCACCGATACAGAGATTAATTAAAAAATTCACTTGGCTAAAATCTGTGAATGGCTTAGGTACTTGTTCTAAAGTCCCTATTCGAATCAAATAGAAAATCACGTATATAACTACTAGATTTACTATAACTAATACAATGCCCCATTTTTTTCCCAACACGAAAAAACCTGACGTTACAATACAAATTACCCAAAAATAATCACCAATATGATGAAAGTTTGATGACAGTGAGAGGTTGAAAATATTGAGTGTCGTCAATAAAATTAAACTAACCATTACCGGAGTACGATACTTTTTAGTACGCACGGTTGCTACATATGAAATCAAAGAAATTATTCCACCAGCGATAATTAAATAAGCCGATAAGTCATTCTCAAAGAAATAGATAACACCAATTGTTAGCAGTAAACCGGTTGATAATAAAGTTAAATTTTTAGACAGATTGAATCTCGCCTGATCTATTGAGGCTGCTAATTCTTGCTGGTGACTATTGAGTATAGAGATACTATTTTTGATTTATCGTTTGCTCTAATTTATAGTAAATTAATTAACTTACCCTTTAAATTTGATTTGATTTGGATTGCTGTAATTTATTGACGTGGACTAATGTGGCCTACAGTAGTTTAAAATTTTGCCAAAAGTTGGGATAACTCTTAGCGACGCTTTCGCTATTTTCAATTGTAATTCCATTTGCGGTTAAGCAGGCAGCAACTGCTCCAGCCATAGCAATTCGGTGGTCATTATTTGAATGTATTTCCCCATCATTTAAAGCGCCGGTTCCGTGAACGAGCATTAAGTCATCCTTGAGTACAATTTCTAAGCCCAACTTCCTGAATTCTTTTTGCAGAACCAATGCGCGATTACTTTCTTTGTGAATTAACCTGTGCGTGCCAGTAATTGTACTTATTCCATTTGCCGCAGCAGCTAAAACAACTAATGAAGGGAAAAGGTCAGGACATTCGGTGGCATCAAAATTAAATGGAACTATGGATGATGCAATAATTGTGAGGTCTTGATTAGCCCAACTATAGTTAACACCTGCAGCAGTTAACGCTTGCAACATTTTCTTATCTCCTTGAACGGAATTTGGGTTTAATCCTTTGATTAATATTCCTTTATTTAAAGCACCATGCACCATCCAAATGGACGCGCCACTATAATCGCCTTCAATTGTAAAAAGTCGTTCACGTTGGTAGTGTTGATTACCACTGATGCTAAAATGTGAAAATCGTTTATGCGAAACATTGACATTAAAAGACTCCATTACATCCAAGGTAATATTGATATAAGGTTTACTTTTTAGTTTGTGGACAAAGATATGCGAATCCCCTTTAAGTAGGGGCAAAGCCATTAACATTCCAGATAAATATTGAGAACTTAACCCACCGTCCATTTCAATTTTTCCAGGATGCGCATCACCAAATATTTGAAAATGGCCTTCATTTTTATACTGTTCATATGCTACGCCAAGTTGCGGTAATATTTTCGCAAACTCATCCATTGGACGCTGTTTTAAACTGCCTTCCCCCGAGAGTATGAAATCTCCTTTAAGCACTGCGGCAATTGCCGTTACAAGTCGCATTCCTAAACCCGATTCTCCAACATTTAGGTGCTGTTCTGTAGGACTTGAAAAACCTGTAATACTTAAATTATCTACATCAACTTCAACTTTGGCGCCCAATTTTTTGGCAACATTAATAATGGCCAATACGTCTTTACTTGATCCTACGTTTTGAAGAATGCTTGTGGTTTTGGATAATGCAGCAGCTAGTATTGCGCGTTGCGCATAACTTTTTGAAGGCGGAATGTCCACCTCAATTATAAACTGATTTGTGCCAATAAAAGCTTCCATTATTTGTTCATTACCGCCGTTTGATGACGAATAGATTCTTGATGAATTGCTTCTAAATATTTTGTAATGAATTTAGATGAAAGACCATGCTCTATACCTAATTTTAGTTGTCTTTTTTGAATTTCTTCCCAACGTTTTGGTTGCAAAATTGTGATGTGGTGTTCCTTTTTATAATCGCCAATTTCCGTGGCTATGGCCATTCGTTTGGCAATTAATTCGTTGAGATCAGCATCTATGCCATCAATTGAATTTCGCAATTCGGTCAAATTTTGATTGGCTTCAACATTGTCAGTGTTCTCTGAACGCAGAATCAAATTCCCAAGTAAGTTATTCAGTACTTCTGGGGTGATTTGTTGTTTGGCGTCACTCCATGCATTGTCAGGGTCAATATGGGATTCAATCATCAAACCATCATAGATTAAATCCATGGCTTTTTGAGAAACCGCTTGTAATAAATCCCTTCTTCCAGTAATATGACTGGGATCGCAAATTAGATTTATGTCAGGAAACTCTTGCTTTAAAGCCAAGGGTATTTCCCACATGGGTTCGTTGCGATACGTTTTACTTTTAACAGAAGAGAATCCTCTGTGAATGGCATGCACTTCTTCTAATCCCGAATTTTTCATCCGTTCAATTCCGCCAATCCATAAATTAAGATCGGGATTAATTGGATTTTTTACGAGCATTTCAATCCCTGTGCCTTTTAAAGCATCTGCGATTTCTTGAACAGCAAAAGGGTTAACCGTTGTGCGGGCGCCAATCCAGAGCATTTTGAAACCTGCTTTTAATGCAGCATCAACGTGTTTAGCATTAGCAACTTCAGTAATAACGGGCAGTCCTGTTTCTTTTCCAGCGTTAATCAACCATTCTAAACCAACTTCACCAATGCCTTCAAAAGAATTGGGGCGGGTGCGTGGCTTCCAAATTCCTGCGCGCAAAATATTGACTTTCCCTGTGGCTTTTAAGTCACTGGCGGTTTGCATCACTTGCTCCTCCGTTTCAGCACTACAAGGGCCTGAAATTATAATTGGGCGTTTGATATTTTGTATCGTACTCATCTTGTCTTTCTAATTGAGTTCAAGGTAAAAAAAAAAGTCTCCTTTTAAGGGAGACTTCAGTTTTATTATGACGTATTTCTCCCTAGTGAATTTATTCAGTCCACCAGTTTAAGAAAACAATATTTTTTGTTGTTTGATTCATTTCGTTGTTACAAATCTAATTACAATTTCAATCACTCTGCGAAAAAAAAACAACTTTATTTTTAAATCCACTAAAATTGCAGCCCTTACCGTAGGTAAAAAATAAATCGAAAAAAAATGTTGTTTTATTGAAATAAAAATTGGAACATTTACAGCGTCGAAAGACACAGACATGAAAATGAATAGACAAAATACAAATTGGTGGTGGCCAGCTCAACTTTGGAGAGTGGTCAAGTAATTTGTATATCTAAAAAAATAACAAACGGCTTATCGAACTCTCGATAGGCCGTTTTTTTTGTGCCTTATATTTCCAAAATTAATTCAACTAATAAATGTTAAAACTAAAATGAAATCAATTTTCACACAACATAAAAAGCTTTCTGGTGACACGATAACACCAATCAGTTGCTTTCTGAATCTAAGAGATGTTTATGCTTCCGCAGCCCTTTTTGAAAGTTCTGATTACAGCAGTAAATCCAATAGTAAATCCTTTATTTGTCTAGCCCCAATAAGTACTTTTTCTACGACTGAAGAGGAGTCTGTCATCCGAGAGGGAAATGCAGTTACAAGAAAAGCAATTGACAATTTATCCGAAGCTATTGAAGCTTATCAAAAGACGTTTGATTTTAAAAATCAAGAGGTAATTGATCAAAATGGTTTTTTTGGCTTGGTGAGTTATGATGCTATTCCGCAATTTGAAAGTGTGAAATTTCAGCAGCGAACACATTTTAATGATCTCCCAATTGTCTGTTTTTCAATTTATAGATACGTTCTTGTTTTTGATAATTTCACAAATCAAATTGATGTTTTAATTAACACGTTTGAAAATGAAGAAGTTGATGTTGAGGATTTTATTTTAAAGTTGAATCAACAAAAAAATCACCAATCTAACTTTTATAAAAAGGGCAATTGTGATTCAAACGAAACGGATCAATCCTATGCCAGAAAAGTTTTGACAGCTAAAGATTACGTGAAGAAGGGGGATGTTTTTCAAGTGGTTATTTCAAGAGCTTTTCAACAAGGTTTTAAAGGAGATGAATTTGAGGTATATCGCAAGTTAAGAGGCCTTAACCCGTCACCTTATATGTTTTATTTTGAACTTGATAAAGGCAAATTATTTGGCGCTTCACCAGAAGCTCAAATAAGAATTGATAAAGGTTTAGCGGAGATACATCCGATAGCTGGAACAGCTAAAAGATCTGGTGATTTGAAAATAGATAATGAACGAATTATAGCACTCAAAAATGATTTAAAGGAGAATGCTGAACACACTATGTTGGTTGATTTGGCGCGCAACGATTTAAATATTACATGCAATGATGTCCAAGTTGAGTCTTATAAGGATATTCAATCTTTTAGTCACGTTATTCACATGGTATCTAAAGTCACTGGAAAATTACTTAATGATCAAAGTGTTGCTGCTTTTAGTAAATCTTTTCCTGCAGGTACTTTATCGGGCGCTCCAAAGTATAGAGCTATGGAAATTATTAGTGAAATAGAAGATAATAACAGAGGATATTATGGTGGAGCCATTGGGCATATTTCTCCGAAAGGAGATGTGAACATGGCGATCATTATTCGTTCCTGTCTTTCTTATGAAGGTCAATTACATTATCAAGCAGGTGCAGGCATTGTAATGGATTCTGTCCCGGAAAATGAAGTGCAAGAAGTTTATAATAAAATAGGAGCCGTGCAAAAAGCAATCGATTTGGCTTCGCAATCAAACCCAATTTAATATGAAAATTCTATTAATTGATAACTACGATTCCTTCGTTCACAATTTAAAACAAATCCTACTGAACTTAAATGTTGAGGTGGATGTGGTTAGAAATGACCAAATAAATACAGCGGGAATAGAGAATTATGATGGTATTGTTTATTCTCCTGGGCCGGGGATTCCTGAGCATGCAGGTCAAATGAAAAGTATCATTCAACAATTTCACAAAACGAAACCTATGCTTGGCGTTTGTTTGGGAATGCAAGCTATTGCGGAAGTATTTCAATGTAAATTAAGGTTGCTGAAAAATCCCCTACACGGACTAGCCACACTGATTGAAAATGACGAAAGTCTACTGTTTAAAAACATTCCTAAAGCGTTTACCGTTGGGCGCTATCATTCTTGGGTGATTGATGAAAACATTATACCAAATAACGTCGAGGTAATAGCAACAGATCAAGAACAAATAATGGCCATTAAGGTGAATGAATATCCAGTTTATGGTGTTCAATTTCATCCCGAGTCCATCATGACGGAACATGGACAAATTTTAGTGCAGAATTTTTTAAATCAAATTAAGTCAAGATAAAATGTTACTCAATAAATTAATTCAAGGAGGAACCTTAACAACAGAAGAGGCAGCTCAATTATTACATAATATTACGAATGGAGAAATGAATGAGGCGCAAATTGTATGTGCAATTACATGCATGATGCTTCGTGATATTTCAACAGAAGAATTAAAAGGCTTTCGTCATTCCATTTTGGAACAGGCAATAATCCCCGAACTAGACGCTACAAACGCAATTGATGTTTGTGGAACTGGCGGAGATTCAAAAAATACCTTTAATATTTCCACACTAAGCGCAATTGTAATTGCTGCGGCTGGTTACAAAGTCATTAAACATGGTAATTATGGCGTGTCATCTTTTTGCGGTTCATCTACCATATTGGAAGGTTTAGGTTACCATTTTTCCAATAATTCTGAAGCTTTACAAACCCAATTGAATCAAGAAGGAATTTGCTTTTTGCATGCGCCATTATTTCATCCATGCTTGTCTCGAGTTGGGCAAATTCGGAAAGATTTAGGAGTCCGTACTTTTTTCAATTTTTTAGGGCCATTGGTAAACCCAGCTCAACCAGCTTATCAGCTTACAGGCGTATATAATTTGAAAATTGCACGGATGTATCGAGACATTTTAATGAAAGAAAGGAAGGCCTTTTCAATTGTACACAGCGTAGATGGTTATGATGAAGTAAGCTTAACAGCTGGTTTTAAATTGATAACCAAAACGAATGAAGAACTGCTTTACCCTGATCAAATTGGACAAGAATATGTAGCGGAGGAAGCGCTGCATGGAGGAAAGGATATGGATAGCGCTATGGCATTGTTTATTGATTTATTGGGTGGACGTGGGACAGAAGTTCAGGAACGAGTAGTGTTAACTAACGCCGCATTTGGCATCCAATGTTTTAATTCAGAAAAATCATTTGAAGCTTGTTTTGAAGAGGCGAGCGAAGCCTTGCGAACGGGTAAAGCTTTACAAAAAATAACTAATCTGATAGAGTTATCTAATCAACCTTTATTAGTTCAAAAAATACAATTATGAATCTTTTAGAAGAAATTATTCAATACAAAAGAACGGAAGTAAAACAGAGAAGGATAGCCGTTCCGTTAAACGAATTATTTGTAAAACCCAATTTTGAAAGGGCGGTAAAATCATTCTCGGCTTCCATAAAAAACGGAAATGGTATTGTTGCTGAATTTAAAAGGAAGTCACCTTCGGCTGGCAGTTTTAATCAACATTCGATTGATGCTGTATTGCAGAGCTATCAAAAAAACAAGGTGTCCGCAATATCTATTTTAACAGATGAACATTATTTTGGAGGAGATCTAAGTGACTTGGAAAAAGCATCAAATTTAGATTTTGCTCCTGTATTAAGAAAAGATTTCATCATAGATGAATATCAAATTTTCGAGGCGAAGGCATATGGTGCTGATGCTATTCTATTAATTGCAGAGGCGCTAGATGAATATCACGCGACCTATTTAGGAACCATTGCCAAATCAATTGGTTTGGAGGTTTTAATGGAGTTTCACGGTGCAAGTGAATTGCATAAGATGAATGAAAATGTTGATGTAATTGGCATTAATAACCGAAACTTGAAAACTTTGAAAACAGATGTTAGAACGGCTTTTGATTTAGTCAGAAAATTGCCATATGATACGGTTAAAATTGCTGAAAGTGGAATTTCTAGTGAGTTTGAAATTCAGGAATTATTAAAAGTTGGATTTGATGGGTTTTTAATAGGAGAATCTTTACTGAAAGATCAAGTACTGCTGCAAGGGTTTAACAAAACTATTTCACATTTTAAAGGGATAGAATATGTTCACTAAAGTATGCGGGCTAACTATTGAACATGAAATTCGTGAAATAGTTGAAATGGGGATTGACTTACTAGGGTTTATTTTTCATCAAGCATCTCCTAGATATTTAACTTTTAATGATTCAAAGGCTGAATTTATTCGGAATTTAAAATGTGAAAAAGTTGGAGTATTTGTGAATGAACAGTTTGATTATATTTTGCAAACAGGATTCTTTTTTCAATTGACACATGTGCAATTACATGGCAATG
This sequence comes from Crocinitomix sp., assembly GCA_047623705.1. Taxonomy (GTDB): domain Bacteria; phylum Bacteroidota; class Bacteroidia; order Flavobacteriales_D; family Crocinitomicaceae; genus Crocinitomix. Next base: position 19,022 of record JBLHOW010000005.1, on the reverse strand, counting down.
AAAGCCCTGAATTGGTTGCTAAGTTAAGGCGGTACTTCAAAGTTATAAAGGCGTTTTCTGTGGATCTCGACTTTGACTTTGAGAGGTGTGATTTATATCAAGCCTCAGATTTATTTTTGTTTGATACTAAAGGGGAGTTACCTGGGGGGAATGGGGATCAATTCAATTGGGATTTGTTGAAAGCATATGGTGGAAATACGCCATTTTTATTGAGCGGAGGAATTGGACTAAAGGATGTTGATGCGATTAAAAAGATAGACCATCCTCGATTTTTAGGGATTGACGTTAATTCTAAATTTGAAACCGCTCCAGGACTGAAAAACATACAAGACATTCAACAGTTTTTAAATATGATTAACACTACAATGGATAAACAGAGAAAGGGTTATTATGGGGAGTTTGGCGGCGCATACATTCCTGAATTATTATACAATTCAGTACATGAATTGGAAGTAGCATTTGAATCAATACAGACCAATACAGCGTTCAAAAATGAGTTCAAACAGTTATTACAAGACTATGTTGGTAGACCAACACCCTTGTATTACTCAGCAAAACTTTCGGCAAAACATAATGCTAAAATTTTTCTAAAACGAGAAGATTTAAATCATACAGGTGCGCATAAAATCAACAATACCATTGGCCAAATATTGTTGGCAAAAGAAATGGGTAAAACAAATATTATAGCTGAAACTGGAGCTGGTCAACATGGAGTTGCTACGGCAACAGTATGCGCTTTGATGGAAATGGATTGTACTGTTTTTATGGGGACAATTGATATGGAACGGCAAAAATCGAATGTGCAAAGAATGAAAATGCTTGGTGCAAAGATTATTCCGGCCGAGTCAGGCAGTAAGACATTGAAGGATGCAACGAATGAGGCCATTCGATATTGGATTAACAACCCTTCGTCGTTTTACGTTATCGGGTCTGTTGTAGGACCACATCCATACCCAGAAATGGTGGCTTATTTCCAAGCTGTAATTAGTGAAGAAATGAAATTTCAGTTATTGGAAAAAACGCAACAATCAAATCCTGATATGATTGTTGCCTGTGTAGGTGGCGGAAGTAATGCTGCAGGTGCATTTTATCATTATTTACAAGAAGATTCTGTTGCTTTAATTTGTGTAGAAGCTGCAGGGTTGGGATTAGACTCAGGAAAATCGGCAGCAACATCACATTTAGGAACTGTTGGAATTATACATGGCTCTAAATCTCTACTCATGCAAACTGAAAATGGACAAATAATAGAACCTCATTCAATCTCCGCAGGATTAGATTATCCCGGTATTGGTCCTTTACACGCACATTTAATTTCAAGTGGAAGAGCAAAATCTATTGCCATAACGGATGATGAAGCATTACAGGCGGGATTAGAATTAACACGAAGCGAAGGAATTATTCCTGCCTTAGAATCTGCGCACGCACTTGCGGCGCTTGATAAAATTGAAATGACAGGTAAAACTGTTGTTATAAACCTATCTGGAAGAGGAGATAAGGATTTGGAAACTTATTTAACTGAGCTCAATACTGAACAAATATGAAACTGAATAAAAAGAATAATTGTAGCATATTTTTAACGGCTGGGTATCCGCATTTAAATAGTGCGCCTCAATTGGTGAAAGAGCTTGAAAATGCAGGAGTCGATTTTATTGAGTTAGGAATTCCTTTTTCTGACCCTTTAGCTGATGGCCCTGTGATTCAAGAAACCTCTGCCATTGCTTTAAATAACGGTATGACCCTTGATATTTTATTTCAACAAGTGGTTGAAATTAAAGAGACCACGAGTATTCCAATTGTGTTGATGGGGTATTTTAACCCGATTTACACTTATGGGGTAGAACAGTTTTTAAAACAATGCAATGCACTAGGCGTAGATGGATTAATTATACCTGATTTAGAATTAGAAATTTATGAAGTTGAATATAAAAAACTGTTCGAAATTTATGAAATTCCACTTATTTTTTTGATAACGACGGCAACTCCTGTAGCTAGAATCAAACGTATCGCGGCAATTTCTACGAGTTTTATTTATTTAGTATCATCTACTGCAACCACCGGATCAAAGCTTGAATTTACGACAGATCAAATCAAATCTTTTGAGAAAATTAAACAGCTTAAATTGAATGTTCCAATAATCGTAGGATTTGGTATTCATAATGAGGAAACATTCAATACCATTTGCAATTTGTTTGATGGGGCTATAATAGGTTCTGCATTTTTAAGAAGTATCTCACGGAACATTTCTGTTAAAGATTTTGTGGCTGATATTATCGGATAAATATTATGTCTTAGTATTTAATGGTGGTTTAAACTTTTGTTTTAATCGGTTTTCAATTTTTTAATTATTTTTTTTTGACCGTTTTGATCTGCATCATAGAGTTAATCGTAGGTATTTTGATTGTCCGACTAGCGGACTAATCAATAACCTATAAAAAAATATTATGAGTATTCAAATTGATTTAGATTCATTGAAAAAGAGTATTGACAAAACGACAGCAAATTCCATGTTTCCAGGGTTAGCGAATAGTAACGACGAATTATTTAACAAAATTGATGTAACACCTGAAACCGGATTTAGTGATGAGGCCGTTATTATAGATTATAATGTGAATTATACTGTAGCCGCGACCAACCAATCGGCTTTTGACACAGTTATTGAACTCTTGCGCCAAGGCATTGGTTTACAGTCACAGGATTCATTGAACTCGATCTTAAATGCTGTAGATTTAACAAAAACAGCATTGAGTAAAATTACTGGTGTAGAGACTGCTAATGGTATGCAAAAAATAAATTTCAAAGCTTTTCCTAGACCGAAGCCAGGGGTGAGAGAATGCTATCAAGTAGAAATGAAAGTTTTTGGAGGTTCACTCGTTTCAGATATAACGGATAAGACTGTTACTGATGAATTGTCAAAATTAACAACAACGTTAGATGTGCCTGGAATTGGTAGTAAAGTTCTATCAAAGCAGAATGCTGAAAAATCGGTTACGCGTGTTAATTTTAATTATCCCACAACTGTAGGGCCAAAGCATAAAAAAGATAAGATTAAAATCACAGCATTTCTGAATCAAGAATGCAGAACTGACGGGGATTTGAATGACTTTTTTATTAGTATTGCATCAATTGCCTTAATCCATATTTCACTCATTCGATTTACAGTTAGTGTAATTCCTTGTCCTGAGGATGAAAAGCCAAAAGTAGAACCAAAAAAAGAAAAGGATGAACAACCAAAGAAAGAAGAAGGAGATCAACCTAAGTCGGAAAAAACGGAGGATAAAAATAAAAAACGGGGATTAAAGACAATTGATGGAATAGGAGCTGCTAAAGAGAAATTATTGAATAATGCTGGGGTGAATTCTATTCTTGAATTAGCGAATTTCGAAGGGGACGAAATTGACGGAATTTCGAAAACAGAACTTACAACGTATTTGATTTCAGCCGCAAAGGTGCTCACTAGTTTTGATAAAGATCAAGCAGAGTTTTTGGTGAAGGAATTCAACGCGAAAAAATTTGCAGATATAATTGAAGTGGCGAATAAATTTGACCGAGTAGAAGATCTGATTGTAGTAATTGAAGCTTCGAAAGTGAAAATGCCTGCGAGTTTTAGTCCGGAAATTTTCTTTTTAAAATTAAAAGCAATTATATAATTTAAACAAGTGACCAATAGCCCAATCTCAGCAATATTAAGTTGAGGTTGGGTTAATATTTTAAACAAGCCACTACTTTCATTGGACAATCTGAAGTTACAATATAAGAATGTGGAACGTGAAGGGGGAATTCAATATAATCACCAAGACCGTAATCTTTTGTAATGTCACCAATGGTTGCAGTGCAGGTTCCTTCCGCAATTAAAAATCGCTCCGTATATTCAGTATGCGTATGAATAGCTTCACCATTTTTCACCCATGCAATTACGGTCGTTTCCAATTCTGATTGGTAGATAACTTCCATGTGCATTTCTTCATAATCCCCTTCTAAAACAGAGTTCAACCAAAATGTGTAATTCTCAATTTTGGAGGTTTCATTAACCGGAGGTGGCATTAATTGTAGACCATTCTCGGCATCAATTGTTTTTACAATGTTTTCTTTGAAATGCTGCGCTCTTGAATCAGAATGTGCAGTCGCAAAGTTTTCAAACGAAAGTTCAATGGCGGCAATTTCAGTTTTAATCGCCGAATGTTCGGCAGCACATATTTCAACCTTCAATCGTTCATCTACCGATAAATTTCCTAGAACATATTCTTCTAAAACTCCTGATTCTATGTAATTTTTAATATTCAAACTATTTGGCGTAAAATTTTTAATCCTTTTCTAACTCTGCCTTTGACCGTTCCTAAGGGTAAATTTAAGAATTCGGCGGCTTCAATATGTGTGTATCCTTTAAAATATACGATATTCATCACGTTTTGGATTTCGGGTTTCAATTGATTAACAAGATCAAGTAATCCAATATGGTCAATATTTAGCTGTGTATTGTTCGTTTCTAAATTTGAAGTTTGCGTAGTATAGCTAATAGTTTTAAAGTTTTTTGAGCGCGTATAATCAATGGCCCTGTTTCTTGCAATATTCAACATCCATGTAAACAAGCGTCCTTTACTTTTATCATAGGTTGTAATATTCGACCATATTTTTAAAAAACTATCCTGTAAAACATCTTCAGCAATTTTTTCTGACCCAACTATTTTTAGAATAATACCAAATAGGGCAGATGCGTACTTCTCATAGAGCAGATGCATTCCATCCTTACCATTGGTTGCTAGCAGATGTAATAATTCTTCTTCGGTGATATTTTTTTGTAGGGTGGGCACTTTTAGGGTTTGGTATTCATCTATTAATCATCCAAAATTTCAACACCATAAGGAATTAAAGCAATGGCTGCCATTCTATAATGTTTTTGAGCAAAAGGGATGCCAATAATTGTAATTGCAAATGCAGTACCTAATATCAAATGCGATAAGGCAATCCAAATTCCTCCAAATAAAATCCATATAATATTTAGAAAGAGAGAAGGTTGACCAAAATTATGTTTTTGATAGACGCGCTTACCAAATGGGCTTGAATTTAAGGAACCAATTTTAAGCGTTTCTTTGGCAAATGAAACGCCAACTACCGTAAATAAGATTAAAATACTGGCAATAACATATTCTAAGGCGATAATTAAACCGCCAAAAATAAACCAGACCATATTTGCAATCTCAACTTTTCTCAAGGAAATGTGTTTTGGCCAAAACCCTGTCGGGCATAGCATTATCAAAAATCGGGAAAATCATTCCCCGAAACAAGGGTATAAATACCTGATTTTAGATTAGCAGTAATTAGGACAAAAATATTAAGGTTGTTTCACCTCGCAAACACAACGAAATCCTAACCAAACATTGGGTTTAGTGTATTCAATAGAATTACTAGCACTTGATTCTTCCTCAGAATGAATCCAACTGCCGCCTTTTGATTTTCCTTTTTCTGCAACCATTTCAGCGACATTCCCAATGAGGTTGTATTGACCGTAAATGTTTGGCCAGAATGCAGTTGTAGAAGTTGTAGCATCTGAAGTTTCGCCTGTGTTTTCGGACTTAGGATTTGTGCCAGCCACATTGTAGATAGGGTCGGTTTTTTGTTTCCGCAAGACTTTTTTAGAAAAGGGAGCTATTGCAAAACTTTCCCATTCTTCTTCTGTTGGAAGGCGGTAATTGCAAATTTTCGGGATTTCATAAAAGGTAGAATCTTCTTTATAAAAGTGATATTCTACTTTATTGTTTTGTGCAAAAATCATTTCATTTACTCGATCCGATCGCCAAGTGCAATAGCCTACAGCTTGCTCATAAGTTATGCCAACTACGGGATAATTATAGAAAGAAGGATGACGCAAATATATTGTCTCGAATAAGAGGTTCGTATTTCTCCAAGCCATTGTATCTGGCATTACCGCCTCGTATGCTTTAGAGGACTTACCATACTTGGTTTTCATCCAGTAGATGTATTCTAGCCAGCTAAAATTTGATAACTCAGTCATATCAACATATAGGCCATCATTAAATTTAACTGTACCTGGTGGAACAATTTCCTTTTTAGGTGATTGATGAGAGGCTTTGCTCGCTAAATTCATAGCGTGACCTTGAGAGGTGGTAAAAAGGAGGGAAATAAAAAAAATGTAAAGAGGTTTCATTTTGGTTTTTGTGGGTATAATTTGAACGCATAAATTGGTTACAAGATTCAATCGAATATGAAAGACTGAAACAAATAAAGCAAGGTAAATACCGAAAGAAAAACCAAACCAAAATAAGATAAAATGCGCATGAGTTTATTCGGAACATAGGCTGCGCCAACATATTTTTCGCGTACGAGTATCATGTTAAATAGTGCAATAAGCGGTGCAAACACAAACGAGATTGAAGTGGCCAAAATAATGAGTTTTTTAAATCCTTGAGGATCACCTTGGAAAACATAAATCAACAAAAAAGAACCTGCTGAAATCAATAAAAGCATAGATCTATACAACTTGGTTTTAGAAACGTTAGTCAATTGCTTTTTAAACAAAATGCGACTTGTGGCTGACATGGCTCTAGAATAGCCATCAAAAACGGCCACGCAAGTTCCAAACATAATAGAGAATGCCGAAGCCGAGATTACAATATTAGCCCAGTCTCCAAAGGTATCGGTGTATAATGAAACGATTTGTCCAGAAAACACAACGCCGTTACTTGAAAATTCAAAGGAAGTACCAAACATGATAAAGGCACCGAGTGTCACAAAACAAATAGCTAATAAAGCAGAGAGGATATAGCCTAAATTAAAGTCAAACTTGGTTTCTTTTAAGGTGGGATGGTAGCCAGTTTGTTCAATTCGTTCAATGGTCCATAAACTACTCCATGCTGAAAGATCCAAAGCGGTGGGCATCCATCCCATAAACGGGATTAAAAAGGCCAAATACTTCACTTTAGTTGCGGGATTAAAATCCCATAAAGGTGCATTTCCTTGTGGCCCTTTTTCCAAAACAAGGATAAACGCTAAAATGGTTGAAAGCAGCAGTACAATTCCAATCACCTTGATAAGACCATCCAATATTTTGAAATTATTAGAAATAAGAATGACAATGCAAATCACGAAGATTAATACGACCGTGCCTAAAGCGTTTTCAAATCCAAAAAGATTTTGCATAAACCCTGCGGTTACATTACCCACGGCTGCAGTTACTAAAAACATTGAAATCAGGGTGATGAAAAAGAAAATCCAAACGGCAGGTTTTCCTAATCGATTATAGCCAGCAATTATACTTTCACCAGTTGCATTGGCATAACGCGCGCCGTATTCGAAAAAAGGATACTTAAAAAGATTGGCTAAAATGACTGCCCAAATTAATGTAAAACCAAAATTGGCTCCTGCCTGAGTAGATTGAACTAAATGAGAAACACCGATTGCCGTTGAGGCAAATAAAATTCCTGGGCCAAGTGTCTTTAATAAATTTTTCAACTTAATACTTTAACTTTTTGCGTTTACCAGAAGCCGTCCACTCATACCAAATTCCAATTCTGTCGTCATTTAAATATTCACCTTTCGATTTTTGTGTGCCGCTTTGGAACCATGCTTGCCAAATGTCATTTTTTACGCCCATTGTATAAGAACCTTCGCTTTGCAATTGCCCCGTTGGGTAGTATATTTTCCAAGCCTTATTTTGAATACCGTTTTCATAACTACCCACCACGCTCACTTTTCCATCCTCAAAATAAGTAGTATAACTGCCATGACGGATGCCCGCATTATAATTGATTTGCGAACTTAATTTTCCGTTTTCGTAATAGGATTGATACAAGCCATCCAACTGATTTTCGATATAAACACCACGTTCTTTAACCAAAGTACTGCCCCAATACAATTCAAATTGCCCCGATTTTGAACCGCTATCGTAATTAGTAGATCTGATTAATACACCTTTTTCTGTCCAAAATTTAGAGGTGCCGTGCAATAATCCGTTTTGGTAGTTTGTTTCTTCAATCAAATCGCCATCCACGGTCCAGCGTGAATGCGTGCCATTTAATTTACCTGCTTTATAATTGGCTGTGGATTTCTTTTTTCCGGTTTTATACCAAATTAAATGTTCACCGTCGAATTGATCATCCTTAAAATTGATGCGTTTGATTAAACGATCTTTGCGATCGTAGTATTTCCAAACCCCTTCTTTTTTGCCGCAACTTGCAGTTCCTTTTGCATAGGCCCTGTTCTTATATTTATCCGTTGCTTGCTGTGGTTCACATTGACCTTTAGAAAGTGGAATAATTAGGAATGTTATTAGAAAGAAAAATAGACTGTGTTTCATGTTCTTAACTTCGAAGTAGGTGTATCGATCAAATATCGAAAAAAAAAGTCAATTTCGCCGAGTAAATCCTAAAAAGCAGAAATGTGGGATGAATCCATTGGTAAATCTTGTTTTTTTACCCAAATTAGTAACACATTTGAAAAAATAACGTTAACTAGCTTATATAATTCAACTACATGAAAGGAATCATTCTAGCAGGCGGATCGGGAACTCGACTTTATCCTTTGACAAAATCAGTCTCAAAGCAAATATTACCGATTTATGATAAACCCATGATTTATTACCCTTTATCGGTATTAATGTTGTCGGGTATTCGTGAGATTTTGATCATATCTACACCACGTGATATTTCTGTTTTTAAGGAACTGTTTGGAGACGGAAGTTTTATTGGTTTAGAAATTTCTTATTGCGTTCAACCTTCACCAGATGGTTTAGCACAGGCGTTTATTTTAGGAGAAGATTTTATCGGGGATGACAACGTTTGTTTGGTATTGGGAGATAATATCTTTTATGGATATGGTTTACCAAAAATTTTAAAAACTGCCGCCGATTTAGAAAAGGGAGCAGTTGTGTTTGGATATTATGTGAATGATCCTGAGCGCTATGGAGTAGTTGAGTTTGATGAAAATAGAAAAGTTGTTGGACTGGAAGAAAAACCAACTCAACCAAAATCTAATTATGCCGTCACTGGTCTTTATTATTACGATAATTCGGTGATTCAAAAAGCTAAAACTTTGGCGCCATCTTCGAGAGGAGAATTAGAAATCACTGATTTAAATAAATGTTATTTAGAGGAGGGGAATTTAAAAACAGAACTCTTAGGTAGAGGAATGGCTTGGTTGGACACAGGTACACATGAATCCTTAATACAAGCCTCCAATTTTATTGCGTCAATAGAACAACGCCAAGGGTTGAAAGTTTCTTGTATCGAAGAAATTGCTTACAGAAAAGGATATATCACGGCAGATCAATTGGAAGAATTAGCTAAGCCATTGTCTAAAAATCAATACGGACAATATCTTTTAAAGATTCTAGACAAAAAGAATCAAGCCTTTTAGCAATACAATTTTCCTTTTTATCAATGTGGTATCCTGATTAGCTTGCAGTCAGCTTGACGAACTATCGAAGGGTGCAATTATCAATATCTGGGTAAAAATCCGCCAATTCCTATTGCCCAATATTCAAACATTTCATCTATAAGCGAAGCGATCTAAGGTCTAACAGCGAAGCGGTCTAACATCTAATGACTATTTCCCGATTTTTTTAGCCCATTTATGACTCGGTTTTTCTACAAATCGATAAAGAATATAAGCAGATCCTACAGTAATCGCAAAACCTAGACTAATCACAATGAATTTTTGATAGGGTTCTCTATAACTATGCGATAAATAGTTGATGAAGGCAGCCCCAATCATTGAATGCACTAAATAGAGTGAATAAGAAATTTTACCCAAAAACAAGGTCAACTTTGTTTTAAAGTTCGATAGATAGTGAATCAACAACAAAGTAACAATTGCAATTCCTAAGTCCACAGGACCAAGGTTGAAATAGATAATTGGTGTTAGAATCAAAGCCACAATTCCGAATTCAATTTTAGAGATAACTTCTTTTCGCATCAAAATATAAATAATGCCTGCTAAAAAATAAGGACTCCAATGTGGGAAAAACGCGTAGGAAAGTGTCGCGAAACCCGCGCCAATAAAAACGGCGTAGAAAATTGAACGATAGAGTAACTTCCCCGTTAAAACTAAAGGAAAGAAAACTGATAATGCCAAATAGTATTGGAATTCAACTGCTAAAGTCCAAAAAACGGGATTTACCCAATTGGTGTTTTCCACAAAAGGGATGAGATAGCCTAAATGCAGCAAGATTTCCGTAAAAGTTGGCGTTAAATCTATTGATACAGTTCCTGGGACATAATTTCTTGCAATTAAATAAACAATTCCAATCGCCACTGCAACTAAATAAGGTGGTTCAATTCTTATAAACCTTTTAAGAATAAAACTTTTCCATTTCTTTAATGTGTACGCACTGTTGATCATAGATAAAGGAATAACGATTCCCGAAATGATAAAAAACAATTGCACACCACGATCTCCATATTCAAAAATGGAAAGCAATGTTTCATCCTTTACATAATCCTGCGTAGTGAAAACGAAATGGTAAAAACAAACCGCGGTGGCTGCTAAACCCCTTAAACTATTAATAATTAATATGTGGTCATTTTTTTTATCCATTCCTTTCGTTCAGTTTTATCTGAAGCGCATTTAATCGATTTTATTACGGGCTAAATATAGTTATTTGAGCGCAACTTGAATCTTACTTTTGTTAGTGACGGTCTTCTTTTTGTTAAGAATGAGCTTCGCAGGAATTATAAGCCTACAAGAGTAAATCACTATTTAATCTGCGAACTATCTGCTCGATCAGCACGGTACATTGAGCCTACCGAAATGTTATCTGTATTCTATTAATTTTCGCTTGGCAGTACTAGTTCTAAAAGTGCAATGTGTTCAAAAGAAAGGGCTCAATAACTGATAAAAGTCATTATTTCTTTGCGCCTTTAATACGACTCAAACACCCATTTTTCGCCTTTTTTAACTACATTTACGAGGTGATGTTTCTAGCTAAGGAAATCACAGAAAACCGCGTAAGATCTGATTGGAATGAATAAAATTATACTTTACGAATTAAATGAAGTACCCATTCGAATAATCGAATACTATTGTAAAATGCGTCCTAATTCTTGGATTGCGAAAAACATTTCTTCCCTTAAAAAGTTTGAAACTTATTGCGAAAATGGCGGACATATTTCACCTTGGAATACTTGGCCAACATTGCACAGAGGGGTTACTAATCAAGAGCATTATATTTCAGATTTCAATCAAGATTTATCAAAAGTAGACGCGGAATTCCCTCCTATTTGGCAAATTTTAGCTAAAAATGGTATTAAAACAGGTGTTTTCGGATCATTACATTCATATCCGCCACCCGAAACGCAAGGCAATTATAGTTTTTATGTTCCGGATGTTTTTGCAACAGGGAAGGAATGTTTTCCAACCAACGTAGAACTTTTTCAGGATATTAATTTGAAGCTAAGTCGTAAATCTGCGCGAAACGTGGACTCTTCAATTCCATATAAAGACATGTTTAAACTGTTTGGGAAAATTGGCAGTTTAGGATTCAAGGCTGGAACAATGAAAGACATTGGCGGACATTTAGTTCAGGAGAAAAGAACACCGTGGAAAAGCGTAAGGCGCCGGACCTATCAAACCGTTTTGAGTTTTGATGTGTTTTATAAATTGCTAAAAAAAGAAAAACCCGCCTTTACTACATTTTTCACTAATCACGTGGCTTCAAGCCAACACCGTTATTGGGCAGCTGTATTTCCAACTGAGTATAAGGAAATGAAATACGACCAAGATTGGATCTCAACTTACGAGAACGAGATTCTTTTTACAATGGGTAAAACGGATGAAATGTTACAGAAGCTCGCTTCATTTGTAGATAAAAATCAAGATTATAAATTGGTGATTACTTCCAGTATGGGGCAGGAGGCTGTAGAATCTGAACCAATTGAAACGCAATTATATGTAACGGATCATGATTCCTTTTTTAAACTAATGGGGATTGCACCAAATGACTATGAGTTTTTGCCATCTATGTTGCCGCAGTTTAATTATTCTGTAAAAGATGTGACTGCCTTTAAAGCAAAAATTGATACAATGAAAATTAATACCAAACCTGTTCAATATCGTGAAATGGGTGAAGGTAGATTCTCAATTGACTTAGGTCAGCAAAATTTAAAAACAGTCACGATTGAATTGAATGGGGAAGAAATTCAATTTGATCAAACAGGTTTAGAAAATGTGGTGATTGAAGATAAGTCATCAGCAACGGCATATCACATTCCAGAAGGACATTGTTTTATTTATCATCCTTCATATAAAGCCAGTGCAATAAGTACACATCAAGTTTCAACACGTGAAATAATGCCAATAATGTTGCAGAACTTTGCAGTTGAGGTACCTGGGTACGCTCAAAAGCCGAGCATAAATATTTTAAGCTAATAATATCTATGAATACGATTCAAGATTTTTTTACCGACCTGCTGAATGGTTTCGCTGTTGATCAAATTCCATTGTTTTTGTTTCAATTATTGTGTGCTGCACTAGCAGCTCATATTTTACAAATCATTGTCAATAAAAAGCTAGGTGAAAAATTATTAGAACACAGTGCTTTGATTGCTGTTTCGGCAGCATTAATGGCTTCTTTGGTTAAAATGACTGAACCCTTGGCCATTTTAGGTGCGGCTGTTTTATTACTGCTTCTACGAGGTAAAGAAAAAGGAAAACTAGAAACCATAGGAATGGTAATAGTGGTACTAATTGGTATTGGCTGTGGAGTAGGTAGTGTTGTGCAAACAGGTATCGGCTGTATTGTATTATTCGGTATAGTTTTGTTTACACCACTTAAAAAATAAGTTCATTCTACAATGTTAAAGAAACTAGGCATAGATTCACTCTTGCTGTTCTTCATCTTGAGCATTGCTTTTTTATGGGTGGCTTTTCCTAGTATTCAAGAATCACTTTTTGGTCCAGCGAAATATACAATTTCTAGTCTTTCTGTTGAAGATCAGGTGGTTTTTCCTGAGCAAGGGATTTATGAAGAAGGAGAGATTCGTTTGAATAATGAAAATCTAACGTTATTGTATTCTCGAAATGGTGGGGATGATTTTATTGTAGCGGATGAAGGTGTGATAAATATCAATGATTTCGAGAATGAATCGATTATTTATAAAAGCACTTCTATCCGCTGGCGACATCCAAAAGGAGAATTTCCAGAATTGAAGAATATTGTGGTAAAAGTAAGAGACGAAAAGAAAAAGACGGAGTCTAAGCCACGTGTTTTAACATATTTTGAAAGAGCAGTAACACCAATTGGCTCATTGGTGAATATAACTATTGCAGAATCGAATTTATTTGATTGGGATCAAGGATTGATGATCTATGGAGAGCAATCTTCACATGATGATGGATTTCAAAAAGACTGGTGGTACCGCTCAGCGAATTTTGCAAGTCGCGGAACCGACTGGGGCCGTAATGTAAAACTCCAATTTTTTCTTGATAATAAAATCAATAGTGTAATAGATGAAGTATACTCCGAGATGCGAATTAGTGGAAATGCCACGCGTTATTTCCCTCAAAAATCGTTGAAATTTTTTCTTTTAAATGAAACAGGTACACGAACTGAAGGTTACTCAATCCTTAGTAAAGGAGATAAAACAGCAAGTCTATTACTGCGTCAAGGAGGAAACGATAATTCGAAAACTATATTCGCCGATTTAATTATGCATTATTTGGCGTTGGAATCGAATGTGCTCACACTAAACGGATTTCCAACTTCCGTTTTCATTAATGGTAATTATTGGGGGATTTATAATCGCCGTGAAAGAATTGATGCATGCTTTATCGCTGAGAGAGAAAATGTAAAAAAGAAGGATGTTACTATTTTGTATTGCGAAGTATATGGAGATCGAACCTTATTGAAAACAGGATCTGAAAAAGAAAAAGCGCGTTTTGATTCATTAATTACAAATCTCCCCGAAGTAATTAGGGACAAGGAAACTTATGATAGAATAAATAGTCATATTAGCATTAAATCATTCATTGACTATATTATTTTTGAGACCTATTATGGGAATCAAGATTGGTTGCATAATAACACCACTTGGTATAAGGCGGGTGATAAAAAATGGAAATGGATTTTAAATGATTTAGATTTGAGTCTGGCCTACCCAGGACCAGATAATGTAAATGCTAATCTTTTTGATAAGTTATTAACTCGGAACTCGATCACAGGTCAACTCTTTTCAACGCTCATTTCTTACCCGAAATTTAAATCCAAATTTCAAGAGCGCGTGGTTCAAATATTAGAAAGTAATTTATCAGAAAAAACAGTAACCTCTGCATTCGAACAATTCAAAAAGACCTACAAAAGTGAAATAGATCTGCAAATCCGGCGCTGGCGATTTATCGATTCAATTGAACAATGGGAAAAAGATTGCACTGAAAATGAGACTTTTTTGCTTGAACGCCGTACAATCTATCAAAAACAGGTTCAGGCACTCTAATGATAACGGCGTATAAACAGCATTCACAGTTTATCATGATTCTAGCAGTCATGTATCTTTTGGGTGTTTGGGGTGGGCCATTAATCTTTCCTGTTTACCCCATGTTTCTCATTCTTTACGGACTTCGTGGCCGTTATTTCGAGATGTTTATCATTGCCATTTGGACCTTGATATTGGCTGATTATGTCCCCGTTGAAAATGCGACTTTTGATGATATGAAGTGGATTAAAACGCTGAAACCACTGGTGCCTTTGACTATGTTTCTGTTTTTTATTAGAGATAGAGAAAGCTTTAAACCTTATCCCAAACTTTTTATTTACTTCATTCCTTTTTTGCTCATTGTCTCAATTGGTTTAACAGATTCGATCAACCTGCAAGTTGGTTTTCAAAAGACAATTTCTTTTGTTTTAATGTATCTCTCTGTGCCTATGTTTGTTGTTATATTACACCGTAGGGATCAGCAAAATTTTTGGAAAGCGGTGCTAACTTTCATCATTGGAATGTTAACCATTGGTTTAATACTACGCTTTGTCGCACCTGATATTGCTATGAAAGTTGGACGCTTTAAAGGTGTCTTGGGTAACCCTAATGGATTAGGGTTGTTTTTAAATTTAACATTTATTTTGTGGATTTTAATTCGGCGGTTTAAATTGGCCACGTTTACGAAAAAAGAGAATTTATATATTGTTTTTGTGATTCTTCTATCCCTTATTTGGACAGGTTCTCGTAACGGAATGATGAGTATGTTTCTCTTTTACGTTATGTACAAAATGATTCAAGTGAACTGGTTTTTTGCACTCGTTTTATTGGCCGGAATTTTAGCGTTTAATGACCAATTATTCATTGTTTTTGTTGGCTTTGTAGAGTTTTTTGGACTGCAAGGGTTTTTCAGAATTGATTCGATCGAGGAGGGATCAGGGCGTGGAATTGCCTGGGTATTTGCTTGGCAAGAAATTCAGGATTACTTCTTTATTGGTGGTGGTTTTGGACATGATGAACATATCATGCGTCCAAATTATAAATGGCTTTCAATGCAAGGGCATTCAGGGGGTGTTCATAATTCTTACTTATCCATGTGGATGGATGCTGGGATTTTAGGACTTTCAGCCTATTTTATTGCAATCATTGTAATTATTGGTAAAACCATGAAAAACAACTACATTATAATTGCTTTTATCACATCAATTGCTTTTAATATTTATTTCGAATCATGGTTGGTGGCTTCTTTGAATCCGTTCACCATTATTTATTTAACAATTCTGACCATATTTATAGGTAACTTGAGTGGGGAAGACTACGTACAAGATGAATTCAGTGTAGCAGATGAGTAGAAAAATCAACAAAGGACGTTTATTTCGTAATGTAATTTTGATTGCATTAGTGATTGGTGTGATTGGTTTTTACTTGTCCAATAAATATGTCAAAACCAAAGGATTCGATAATATTGGTGACTTTGTATCCAACTACCAAACCAACAAAAGCTTATCAGATGGAGTAGCTGCTGAGGAAATTCAACTCTTACTTTCAGATGGGGATTATCAATTCTTAAAAGATAAACGGCAAGAAAGTTTAGATCGGGGAATACAAGTTAATATAGGCGATAATTACGTCAATTGTAAATTGCTTTACAAAGGGGATACAATCAAGGGTGAAATGCGCTTGAAAGGGCATATGACGGATCATTTAGAAGGAGATAAGTGGTCATTTCGGGTAAAAACCAAGGATGAGGTAATGGGCATGTACCGCTTTTCATTGCAAAATCCTGCCACAAGAAATTATGCCTACGAATGGATTTATCATGAATTATTAGAAAACGAGGATGTGATCCATCTCAAATATGATTTTATCAAACTTAAATTAAACGATAAAGATCTAGGCATTTATGCCATTGAAGAACATTTTGGGCAGCATATTTTACGCGACAATGATCGTCCGCCGGGCGCTATTTTACGTTGGAATCCAGAACTGTATTGGGAGCACCGCCTAGATGAATTGGACGGCGTTTATATAGATGAAGGTTATTCGAATTACAGCTCGTCATTCCCTGAAGCATATGATCAAGGTGTAGTTAAAAAAGATCCACAATTAATTGAGTCGTATCAAAAAGGGGCTTTGTTATTAGAGCAATTTAGAAGGGGAATCAAAACAACTTCTGAAGTTTTTGACGTAGAGAAAATGGCACGTTTTCATGCCGTAATTGATTTAGTGGGCGGTTATCATTCTTTAGATTGGAGTGATGTAAAGTTTTATTTTAATAGCAATATAGGCAAAATTGAACCTGTAGGATATGAAAGTTTTTCAGTAAGAAAAACCTTTAAAATTGCTGGCCAACGCACGCCAGAGGATTATGCAACAGCTGGTTTTAATTATCACGATCGTTTATTTTCTGATCCAGAATTTTTCAAAGTTTATATCGAAAGCCTACAACGCATTTGTGATGAGGAGTATTTTAAAACATTCACCGATAAAATAGAGGAGGAATTGAATAATAAACGCGGCGTTTTGGCAGATGAATTTGCCTATATCAAGTTTTCGTTCCAACCTTATTATGATAATATTGAATTGATTCGAAAGAATTTAGAATTACCAAAACCTTTTCATGCTTTTTTAGAGGCGTCAACTGATTCTATGGTCACATTGAGTCTTTCTCCTGTCAGTGATTACCCAATTGAAGTTTTGTCGCTAAGTGTAAATGATAAAAGGAGTTATGCACTTGATTCAATATTTGTTTTGCCACCAAAAGCCAGAAATACATTTGCTCACTATTTTCAAATAGAAATTCCCTTTGATGGTAAAAAGTTGAAAAATTTAAAAGTCAGAGCTAAAATCCCAGGTGCAAATACACAGTTTGAAGTGCACGTTTCTGAATTGCCAATGCCTGCGGATTATAATGTTTATGAAATCGATTCGAGTGAAAATCGGATGGATAGTGTATTGGTTTGGATGAATGATTCAGTTGCCTTTTTTCGCGAAAATCAGACACGAATTTCTGGGTTAATTGAAATTCCGGCACATAAAACGCTTATTGTAAATGCAGGACAATCACTTGACTTTTCTAGGAGTGGTAGAATAGTGGTGCGCGGTAAATTAAAACTTTTGGGTAGTGCTCAAAATGAATTGATGATCAGCGCAACTGATACGAAACAATATCGACCATCCATAAGTATTCTTGGAGGGGAATTTTTGGCTATTCATACTCAGATTTCTAATGTTCAGAATAATTTAATTCAACTAAAAAACGGGAAACTTAGTTTTCAGAAATGCGTGATAGCAGACTCAGAACATACATTGATTACGGCGAGCGAATCGGAAATTACATTAGTGGATTGCAGCAGTGGAAATATGAATAGTTTAGGATCTTTTGATCGTTGTACGGTTAAGATTAAATCCTTTACCGCAAAAAATGGGGAAACATTTATAACCTCCTCAGGATCTGATATTGAAATGCATCAGTCTAAAGTATCTGGATATGAATCTGTGTCGGATCTAAATTATTTATCGGATTTTAGCTCATGGGGTTCTATCTTCGAGAACAATGGAATTATTTCTAAATTGAATAATATCTCTACTTTTAAGACCTATGGAAGTACAATCTTATCTGGTCAAAACGGAGTGTTTATTCAAGATATTGCAAGACCGGATGAAGCTGAATCGACGTATCTATTTTATAAAACACCAGCTGGAAATTTAAGAAATGAAGTAATGCGTAATAACGGTTAAATGAAGTATTGCAGCTACATATCAATCCTTGTCATTTGTTTGTTATCGGTATCTGTTCACAGCCAATACAAATCTCCATTTAATCAAAAAGAAATAAACGTTGATCGAGCGCAATATTCATTCATTGTAAGTGGTCACTTTTACGGAGATGGAGGAAATAAATCACGTTTCCCAGTCAATACCCTTTTGGCAAATTTAGATTGGGTCAATGGCTCAAATGCAGCAATGTTGGTTTGTTTAGGTGATTTATTTAAAGACATTTCAAACGATATTCCGAACTATCAAAACAGTTTGTTTGACAAACTCGAAATGCCATTGGTTAATGCCGTTGGTAATCATGATCTAACTGGTAATATCTATCAAGACAATTTTGGAGAAACGGCATTTTCATTCCAAATCAATCAAGACGCACACATTGTTTTAGATACCGAACGGGACAACGGAGATATTTCTGGCGAACAGATCGAATTATTGAATGATGCCAAGGAGAAAGTGAATAATGGGATTATCCAAAATGTATTCATTTACACTCACCGTACCATTTGGAAAGAAGCGTATTCAGAAATGGATGGTATTTTCGAAGACAATACACAAAGCATTGGCGGAACCAATTATGAAACAGAAGTATTGCCCATTTTAAAAGAAATGGGCAAAAAATCACATGTTTATTTATTCTCAGGATCATTGGGAAGCGCACCAGCATCCTTTTTTCATTTTTATGACAAAGACAATAATGTAAAGATTATTGCAACGGCAATTCGGGGCTTACCGAGGGATGCTATGCTGGAAGTATTGGTAAACGAAATGGGTGAAGCTAGTTTCACTACCAAGAGTTTAACAGGAGAAAAATTAGAACCA
>JBLHOW010000004.1:0-160953 GCA_047623705.1 Crocinitomix sp. | reverse complement strand
GCACAAACAAAGCGAAATCAAAATAAAAACCTATAAAAAACAGAAGACCAGCAATCACGTGATTGCTGGTCTTCATTAATTATTTATCTTAGGACTAAATCTGTATCGTTTATTTAGGACTAGTCATGTCAATCTTTGGAAAAGTGCAAATTTAACCCATAGATTTGAATTTTTTTGACGTTATAATAGTGGTTAAACAAATGCACAGAGAAATTAAATACACCCATCATTTTTTTGCTCTTTTAAGTTTTTGTTCTTTTTTTCTATTATCCTGTGGCCATGAGCAATCGGTAGAGGTCGATTATTCATTCAAAGTATCTAAAAACGTTAAGCATGACGTCAACCAATTTCAAAAAGTAAAATTCGAAAGTTTTAAAGATTTAAACCTTGGGTTTTATAAAGGGAATTTTTGGATTAAGTTGGAAATAAGTAATGATCATAAGGCACGGTCATTAATGTTTGTTAATTATGATCTTTTTAACTGGAATTACAAATTTTACAAACTCGACACTAGCCACGATTCATTAAAATTGGTGAATGAAAAAGAGAGATCAAAACAAGATCATAGAACATTTAACAATTCTTATCCAAATCTCAGAATAAATTTAAATCCAAATGAACATGCAACATTTATCATTACAGCCGAATGTGATGGCAGAACTATTAACGCAACACCTAAATTAATTACGACTAGCAGCTATAACTCATTTGTTAATCAAAATTTGATATGGGGTATTGTATTTATTGGAACAATAATTTTTCTTCTTATCCTCAATATGTATTTGTGGAATATCCATAAGAACAAAATTTACCTCCATTACATCCTCTATATGTTTGCTACTTTATTAATGTATTTTGGTTTTGAAGGGTATTTGTACAAGTTTGAACTGGATAGTGATGTAATTGATCACGCTATATTCCTATTCGTCAGGTTGTGGGTTTTTTCTTTAATTTTATTCACATCCAAATTCTTGGGAGTAAGGGAGGTAAGTCCCCGATACTATAAGTTTTTGCTGTTTTTACTAGTTGTGGTATTAGGTGGTAATACAATTTATCAGTTTGTTTATATCGACTCATCCATAGGGCATTTACATTATTATGAAAATGTCCTTTCGGTTTTTTGGTTACTCCTCGTGTTAATTACAATTCTAATTTCGGCGAAGTCTCGAAAATTGGAATTGAAATTTTATTTAATCCCATTATCTTGCTTTTTGCTCTTCATTGTGCTGGGGTTAATTGATGGTCACTTTCGTGTACTTCCAGGATCACCGTTCGTTTACATAAAAATTGGGACACTAATTGAGTTTATCGGATTCACCTATTTTATGACAGTCTTAATTAAAAATAAAATTGATAAAGCGGATGATTTACAAATTGTATTACAGCAAAAAAGTGAAGAACTAATAGCTAAATCCAAAAAAATGGAAGAACTTAACAGGCTTTTGGAAGCTAAAACAAGTGTTGAAAAAACCGATTTAATCAATATTTTCACTTTACTTGAGAGCTCCCTAAATAAAGAAAATGACTGGGAATTCTTTAAACTAAAGTTTAATCAATTAAACCCTAAATTCCTAAACTTGCTCTTAACAAAGCATTCCGAATTATCTAAGTCTGAAATTAGGTTACTTACATTGATCAGAATAGGCTATTCTCAAAAAGAAATAGCTAATATTTTAAATATAGCTGCCGATAGCGTGAAGAAGGCTAGGAGTAGAGTTAGAAGAAAATTGAATTTAAAAGCGTCAATTAAGCTGAGTGATTATCTCAATGAATTTTGATTAATAGCGTAATTAACAATCCCTTACATTCCGTCCCCTTTTCCGTCCCCCGTTTTGTACCCTATTTTGTCCCCTCAAGAAGTTGAACGGGTAGGATTTTTATCTGTAGTTTTGAATACCTAGGAGTCACGAACGAATACAGGGTTTTTCATAGAAATAAAGGCGTTGCTGATTCTGTGCTTTACAATTTATTTTCGGGATGATTTTTGTGCTATCACAAGACCCTAGAATAATAGAAAATAAACACGTAAAGAGAATAATGATAAAATCAAAAACTGGCTTTTTATCATACTTGGAATTCAATAGAATTTGTATCACCTCCTAATTCGAAAAATGCGCTTAATATTTATTCACTTCTTACTCCTATTAACCATTCAAACTTTCGCTTATGAGTTAAAACCTCAGTATCGCAATTACGGAGTAGATGATGGATTACCTAGTTCACAAGTTTATGAAATAATTCAAGATACCAAAGGCTATATTTGGTTTGGTACTGACCGGGGTTTAGTTCGATATAATGGGTACGAATTTAAGACGTTTACAGTGAGAGATGGATTAAGTATAAATGTGATTTTCCATTTGGATGAGGGGCCTGATGGTACAATTTATTGTTATGGAAAAGATCGGAAAGTTCATCTATTTAAAAATAACGAATTCCGTGAGTTCAAATATAATGACAGCCTTTTACTTTATCATACGCACGAAGCTAATCTTTTAAGCTTTGATTGTTCACCCAAGGGTTTAGTGATTAATTCGAGGGATGTGAGCGAGAAATCGATTACCCACATTTCTTTATCCAAAAGTGGTGAAGTAATTAAGAATGTTGCAGATGGAATCCAAATTTTGGACAACGAATTTGGTGTATCGATATTTGGGAAAAATTCGGGTCCCATAGATCAAGTTTCTGTAAATGGACAAGTGATTAAGTTCGATAAGAGGTTAGAAGTAGTAACGAAATTCGCAAATATTGTCAAATATCAAGACATTCTGTACTTTACAATAGGCGGAACGTTATATCAATACAATCCTCAATTTCCTAACGAAATCAAGTTGATTCATGAATTCAATAATGGCATTCTTGACATGAAGATTGATAATTCGGGTAGTTTATATCTAGGAATTAGATATACTGGACTTATGAAGATACCAAATGGAGACATTAGGCGTATTGAATGTATGATTTCGGATGTGAATATCAGCAGTATTTTGATTGATGAAAATGATGGATTGTGGGCTTCAAGTTTGTTTCAAGGTCTATTCTATTTTGAAAATCAAGAAAGTAAAAATGTCGAGATTGCGAATAACGCCGTAATAAAAGAAATAGAAAGCTTTGGTGATAATATTTACGTCTTATCTTCAGAATTGAAAGTTTATCATTTAAGAACATCAAATGAAAGAGCAATTGAACTTTCATTTGATTCTATCATGGATTTTGACTGGAATACGGATAGCCTAATAACATTTATTGGTTTTTATACGAAGATGGGGGCTGTGGTAGATTTAAGGAAAAATAGTTACTACGAACGACCTACGCTTAAAGGTTTTGTTTACACAAATGGACCAGGCTATGATATAGTTCGAGGTGGCTTTAAAACTTGGAATTCTAAGACACAGACTTATGACCATTTTGAAGTTGATCTATTTATAAATTGTGGCATGTTAGATGAGCAAAATAGATTGATCCTCGGTGCGGATGAAGGGCTTAAGATTGGGGTGGAAGATAGGTCAAAATATTCCCATTCAAGTGTGTATTCTGAAGTCACGAATCGCAGTTACAATGCATCAACCAGCGATTTTAAGCCGGACAATAAATTTTTCAGAAATAAAATCCGAGACATGAAAAATATCGGTGATACATTATTTGTGTTTGGATCTGCAGAAAACGGAATTTATATTCAGCGAAAGGGTAAAAAAGATTTGTTATTAAAGGAAGAAGACGGTTTAATTAGTGATGCAATTGATCAGGTTTATTTTAGAGAAGGCTACTTAATTGCAATCTCGAAAAAGGGTTTAAGCGTAATAAACGAAGAGTTTGGAATTGTCAATTATACCAGAAGAAACGGTTTATTGTCCAATGAAATAAACGACGTGATTATTCGAAATGATTCACTTTGGACAGTTACTAATAATGGAACCTCACTATTCCCTTTGAAAAAGAAGGTGAGTTCAACAATGCCGATCAACTTTACTGCGTGTAAGGTGAATGAAATAAACCAACCAATTCAAAAGGTATATGAATTAAAACATGAAAACCGTTCGTTGGAAGTATCATTCGAAGCCTTATCTTTTATTCAAGAAGGTGAAATCAACTATAAATACCAATTAAAAGGAGTGGATAATAATTGGGTTTCTACCCAAAATAGAACCGCGCGTTACTCTAATTTACCTGCCGGCCAATTCTCTTTCTGGTTAATGGTCGAAAATGCCGACAATTCTTGGACACAGCCTATTTGTTTGTTCGAAGTTTCAAAGCCAAAACCTTTTTGGTTGACGATCTACTTTATTGGATTCGTATTGCTTTTAATAATTGGATTAACAGGGCTGTTTTTTAGGTGGAGATATCGACGGATTCAGCGTAAAGAGCGTGCTAAATTACAGGTGTTAAACTTGGAACGTAAGACCCTTCAGGCGCAAATGAATCCGCATTTCATCTTTAATTCATTAACATCATTGCAAAATTTAATCATCAAAAATGACCCAGACTTAGCCAATGAATATCTAGGGAAATTTGCACGTTTAACTAGAATTGCTTTGCTCCAATCCACGCAAAATTGGGTGAAACTAAAAGATGAAATTACACTCTTAGAACATTATATTGAATTGGAACAAATTCGATTTCCAGATCATTTTGAATATCAGATTAAAATTAACCTGCAAAATCCTACTATTTTCGTTCCTCCGTTTTTAATTCAGCCTTTTGTCGAGAATGCCATTTTGCATGGACTAGCTAAAAAACAAGTTGGTGGTAAAATTGAAATCACTGTTGAGGCAAGTAAGAATCAAATGATTCAATTTACAATTGTCGACAATGGTGTAGGTAGGAGTGAAGCGAACGAAGTCAATAAAAAAAGACATAAATCTCTGGGAATTCGATTGATCAAAGAACGCTTGCAACTTTTGCTAAAAATGAATGCCGTAGAAATTAGTGATTTGTATGACGACGACGAAAATGCAATTGGTACAGAGGTTGTGTTATATGTGCCGTATAAAAAAAGATTAGATGAAAGCGTTAATGATTAAAGTGGGATTGAATAGGGTTTTTGACTGTACATATAATCGATTAAACAACATTATTCTGCGTGTCAAATGTTTTGTATCAATGACATTTAGCTTTCTTTGACATGTGTAAATTAGGATAGTTTTGACAAACCATATTCGAATTATTATCGTTCTCTTTGTACAGACCTACAACTTCAAAAATGCGGTTATTAATCTTTTCTTATCTCATTGTGTTCAGCGTCAACTCATTGGTGCACGAATTAAAACCGCAATACCGTAATTATGACGTGAATGATGGCTTGCCGAGTTCACAGATTTATGAAATAATTGAGGATTCGAAAGGTTATATCTGGTTTGGTACTGATAGGGGCTTAGTCCGCTATAATGGCTATGAATTCGAAACGTTTACAGTGAGTGACGGATTGACAAGTAACGTAGTCTATCATTTGAATGAAGGACCTGATGGAACAATTTATTGTTATAATCAAGATCAAAAAATCAACTATTTCCGAAACAATAAATTTCATGAGTTTAAGTACAATGATAGCCTCGTGAAATTACAATCAACCAATTCTAACCTCATCAAATTTGATTTTACCAAGAAAGGAATTATTCTCAATTCCAGGTCTAGTACAGATGAAGGTATTGCCAATATTGTTATGTCAGTTGATGGGCAATTAACAACAAATGCAGAATATAAAATACAAATCGTAGACAATGAAAATGGCGTTTACATATTTGGAAAAATTAAAGGTGTAATTTATGAGGTTTTTATAAATGGAAAAGAAGTCTTGTTTGACAAGCCGCAAGAATTCCGTGGATTTTTTTCAGATATTGTAAAATACCAGAGCACTTACTATTTTACTGTTGGTGAATCTTTGTTTCAATATGATCTAAACAGTTCTAATAAAATAGTACTAATCAAGAAATTTCAAAATGAAATTCTAGATCTAGAAATCGACGATTATGGTAATTTATATCTTGGTTTAAGATATGATGGTCTAATGAAACTTCCGAATAGGGATATTCGTTTTGCAGAATATATGATCAGTGATGCAAACATTAGTAGTGTTTTGGTTGATGCAAATGAAGGAGTATGGGCCGCTAGTTTGTTTCGTGGACTATTCTATATTGAAAATCAAGAAAATAAAAGTGTTGAATTAACAAATGATGTAGAAATAAGTGAATTGGAAACATTTGGAGATGCTATTTACATGTGGTCGTCTGAACTAGATGTGTATAACTTAAACAAGTTGAATGAACCTGCCTTGGCTTATTCAAAGACTGTTCTTTCAGAATTGGATTTGGAAACAGATAGTCTAATGACCTTTAAAGGTGTGTATACAAAAGGCGGCTGCGTGATAGATTTGAGAAGCAATTTGTGCTACTTCGCCGATCCTTTAAAGAGTTATATTCTCAAAGAAGGAGAGCTCATAGGGATTTCACGAACTGCAGTGAAAAAATGGGGTGAAAAAGTGAATTGTGTTGATTTTATTCACGTTGACTTAAAGATGAATTGTGGTATGATCGATAATCAAAACCGACTAATTGTAGGTGCTGATGGAGTTAAAGTTATTCTAAGAGAAACGGCGGAATTAGATACTTGCGCTTATTCGCAAGGTGACTACCGTTGTTCTTATTTCGCTTCAACATTGGATTTTATGCCGAATATTGAGTTTTTCGGAAATAAGGTTCGTGACATGAAAAATATTGGAGATAGTTTAACCGTATTTGGCTCTGCAGAAAAGGGTGTTTACATTCAACAAGAGGGTGAAAAAGACCTATGGTTAAAAAAAGAAAATGGCTTGATAAGTGATGCCATTGATCAAATTTATTTTAAAGACGGTTATTTAGTCTTTTTATCCAAAAACGGATTATGTGTGCTTACTGAAGATGGACGGATCGTAAATTATACGCGTAGAAATGGTTTGCTATCGAATGAAGTGCATGATGTGGTCATAAGAAATGATACAATTTGGACGGTAACAAATAATGGTACATCCTTGTTTTCTTTAAAGCGGGAATCGAATGCAACAATGCCAATTAACTTTACCTCATTTAAGGTAAATGAAATAAGCCAACCGATACAAGCGTCGTATGAATTAACATATCAAGATCAAATGCTTGAAATATCATACGAAGCATTATCATTTATTCAAGAAGGAAAAGTTAACTATAAATACCAGCTAAAAGGAGTGGATAATAATTGGATTTCTACTCAAAATAGATCTGTGCGTTATACTTATTTACCAGCAGGTCAATTTTCATTTTGGCTTATGGCGCAAAACTCCGACAATTCATGGACGCAACCCACTTGTTTATTTGAAGTTTCAAAACCAAAACCGTTCTGGTTAACCATTTATTTTATTGGATTTGTATTGCTTTTAATAATTGGGTTAACAGGCTTGTTTTTTAGGTGGAGATATCGACGGATTCAACGAGAAGAGCGCGCTAAACTGCAGGTGTTAAACTTGGAACGTAAAACCCTTCAGGCCCAAATGAATCCGCATTTCATTTTTAATTCATTAACATCATTACAAAATTTAATCATCAAAAACGACCCAGATTTAGCTAATGAATATTTAGGGAAGTTTGCGCGTTTAACTAGAATAGCTTTGCTCCAATCCACCCAAAATTGGGTCAAACTAAAAGATGAAATAACCTTATTAGAACATTATATTGAATTGGAACAAATCCGTTTTCCAGATCATTTTAAATATGAGATTAAAATTAAATTAGAAGACCCAATTATTTTCGTTCCGCCCTTTTTAATTCAGCCTTTTGTAGAGAATGCGATATTACACGGGCTTTCTAAAAGTCGAATTGATGGCTTTTTGGAGATTCTTGTAGAAGAAAGCAAGGAACAAATGATTCAATTTACAATTATTGATAATGGTGTAGGTAGGAGCGAGGCTAAAGATGCGACTAAAAAAAGGCATCAATCACTTGGAATTCGATTGATCAAAGAACGACTGCAGCTTTTACTGAAAATGAATGCAATTGAAATTATCGATTTGTTTGATGATAAAGAAAATGCAATTGGTACGAAGGTTGTGGTAAATGTACCGTATAAAAATAAAATAGATGAAAGCGTTAATAATTGAAGATGAATTCAACTGTAGTGAAGTGTTGCAGAGTATGTTAATGCAACATGCTCCGGTTATTACAGCATATAAAATTGCAGAAACTGTTGAAGATGGATTAAAGAAAATTGAGGCATTTGAGCCAGACGTTGTTTTTTTAGATATCCAGCTAGGAGAGCAAACCTGTTTTGAATTACTCGATCAATTAAAAGAAATAAATTTTCAACTCATATTTACCACAGCATATGATCAATATGCAATTAAAGCATTTGAATATGCTGCCGTGCATTATTTATTAAAGCCCATCATTTTAAGTGAATTGATTGAAGCTGTGAAAAGATGTGAAGTCAATCAACAGAATACAAAAAATGAGGACATAGAAAATGTCAAAAACTTGTACTTGAAAACATCCCTCAGAGATTATAATATCACACATGATGATATTATTTATATTCAGGCAGACGGGAGCTATTCTACTGTGCATACAAGTGATGGTCAACGCATTTTTACATCTAAAAAATTGGTTGATTATGAGCGTTTATTGCCTGAAGGCTTTTACCGTATTCACCATTCAATTATTGTCAATCTAAAATGGGTAAGCCATTTAGATAAACCAAATAACATAGTGGTGCTATCAAATGATCTCACTCTGCCTATTTCTCGGCGAAAAAAAGCGGATTTCAAAAAAGCCTTACCCAAGATATAAGCAGCATTAACTTATCTTTATCAGTTCTTAATCATCCATTATGTAATAAATTGTAGTCCCTATTCAAGTTAATTCATATTTGATCATTTATTTCCACAATCCAAAATGAAATTTACAATTGCATTTTTACTACTCTCACTAAGTCTAAATCTATTCGGCGCCGAATCCTCATATCGCTTCAAAAAATATGACGTTAATCACGGTTTGCCAAGTTTACAAGCTTATGAAATTTTGCAAGATCCCAAAGGATATATTTGGATTGCAACAGACCGAGGTTTAGTAAAGTATGATGGATATGAATTTGAAGTATTTACAGTAAAAGATGGTTTATCTACTGACGTTATATTCAGACTACATATTTTGCCCAATGGTCGGATCGCTTGTTACGGTAAAGACAGAAGAATTCACTCTTTTGATGGTGATCGTTTTCGATTAATTCAACGGAGTTTGAGTATGATAGATGTGGTTACTACTTATTCAAATCTTCTATCCTTTAGTATTAACAATAACGGCTTTTCATTTAGTACTACTGATAGAACTCCAGAGGCAATAATTCATTTAGAATATAGTGTCACTGAGCAAAAACTAGTTACAAACAGGCAAGATGGACTGCATATTTCTGACAACCAATTCGGATTGGAAATTGCCTTTAAAGGAGGGAGTTATTCAGATTGTTTTTTTTATAATGGAAATAAATTTCTGCTTTCAGATACGCCCTTGGAAGTGGGCAAATTCGCATATGTTGTAAGGAGTAATGGGGTAATATTTTTTAGTGTTTCAGGCTCATTATATCGTTTCGATCCAGCATTGGATAAGCAGGCCAGCTTATTAATGCATTTTGAAAATACAATATTAACACTTAAGTCAGACTCCCAAGGGAATTTGTTTGTAGGGAGTCGTTTTGACGGTTTATGGGAAATTGATACAAGTCAACCAAATGCTAAAAAACATCTAATAAAAAACCGATCAATTTCAAGTGTCCTAATTGATGCGAACGACGGAATTTGGGTAACAACATTGTATAACGGGATTTATCATTGCAGTGACAGGAACGATCGTGTTATTGTGCTTCAAGATAAAGAAGAAAAGATTCAGAAATTGAAAGTTATTGATGATCAGATGTATGGATTGTCAACCAAACGTAATTTGTATAAATTAGACCAATTTGGTATTGAAGAAATCGCTATTGAAATGAACAGCGTATTTGACATTCCAGAAAAAAATGCATATGATTTAATAGCACTACCAGTATTCGCATGTATTTATGATTATCGAACGAAAATATTTAACAATTTTAAGGGTGTTGGGTACGAATTTATTAAGGATGATTATGCATGTTATGGTCTTCAATCATCAGAGATAATCAAATTTACAAATACCAATAATGAACACTATAATATGGGTGATTTCATGTATGGTATTATGGATTTTGGCAGAGATACAATGTTAATATGCACTGGAGGAGGCGTAATGAAATATTCGAAGAATCAAGTCACATTAGATTCATTAAAAATCGATTTATCATCCGATCCAAAATACTATACAATTAGCAACGCTTTACCCTATTCACCTAAACAGTCCTTTTTTAAATCAAAAGTTAGAGACATGATAAATATAGGGGATACCCTTTTTATTTTTGGATCAGCCGAGCAAGGGGTGTTTATAAGAGGATTAAATAAGAAGGATACTTGGTTGCAAATGAAGGATGGGCTTGTGAGCAACTCTATAGATAAAGTATACTTTGATAATGGGCGAATTATTGTGGTTTCGAATACCGGGATAAGCATTATTGAAGAGGGCAGAAGAATAAAAAACTTTACGCGAAAAAATGGTCTTTTGTCAAACTTTGTGCATGATGCGTTAATCTATAATGAATTATTATACGTGGCAACTGATGGAGGAACATCCATTTTTCCATTAGCTCAGAATAATTCTATAGGAGTTCCAATATATTTGGCAGAATTAAAGATTAATGGTCAAGTATGTGATTTGAAAACGCAGTACGAGTTGGAGCATTATGAAAATGAATTGGATATTTCTATTGATGGTTTATCATTCGAACAAGAAGGCGATATAAATTACAAATATCGTTTAACAGGTGTTGACCAACATTGGATTGAATCTGAAAATCGAACATTTAGGTATTCAAACTTGCCATCTGGAAAATTTTTCTTTCAAATAAAAGCAGAAGATTATAACGGTGATTGGACGGATTCGGTCGTGCTATTTAGTATTAATAAAAAAATCCCGTTTTGGCAAACGGGTAGTTTTTATACGGTAATAATTTTGGCTTTTAGTGGAGTGATTTGGTTCATCATATGGATGGTTTATAAGCGTAAGCGAAGATTTGAAAGGGATAAGATTAGAATTTTAAACTTAGAGAGGAAAACCCTACAAGCCCAAATGAATCCGCACTTTATGTTCAATTCTTTAAATTCATTACAAAACTTAATTATTAAGGATAAGAAAGCTGAGGCGCAAGAATATTTGGGAGAATTTGCGCGATTGACACGTCTGGCTTTAATTCAATCTACCAAAAATTCTATTCGGTTAAATGAGGAAATTGAAATTCTTCAGCATTATATTGAACTTGAAAAAATTCGTTATTTGGACAGTTTCCAAGTTGAGATTTCAGTCGAATTATCTGACCGAAATATTGAAATATCGCCCATGCTTATCCAGCCTTTTGTGGAAAATGCAATAATTCATGGCCTTGCAAATAAAAAACAAGATGGAAAACTGCAAATTACCTTCTCCGATCGTTCGAACAAAACAATTCAATGTTTTATAGAAGATAACGGAACTGGTCGGATAGCACGAAACAATCAAAAGAAACATAAGTCACTTGGGATTAATTTGGTCAGGGAACGTCTCAGTATTCTTTTGAAAGAAGAAGCGATTCGAATTGAAGATTTATTTGCAAATGACCAACCAATTGGAACCAGAGTTGTACTTATAATACCATTTAAAAAAGCAAAAAAATGAGAGCATTGATTATTGATGATGAAGTGCATTGCCGAGAAGTTATCCAAAGTTTTGTGCAAGATTATTGTCCGCTAATAGAAAGTGTTGAAGAAGCCGATAGTGTTAAATCTGGATTAAGTAAAATCAAATCTTTTAAGCCAGATTTGGTCTTTCTTGATATTCAATTAAAAAATGAAACATGTTTCGAATTATTAGATCAGCTTGATCAAATTAATTTTCAAATTATTTTTACAACAGCATATGACAACTATGCTGTTAAAGCCTTCGAATATGCAGCATTACATTACCTGTTAAAACCATTGACTCCAAAACCATTTACTTTGGCAGTGAATAGGTGCATACCAAATAAATTTCAAAGCATAACAAAGGCAATAGAAAAAGCAAAAGGATTCTATCTCGAGACGACCTATAATGCTTTCAATATTCGCTTTGAAGAAATAACCTATATTGAAGCTGATGGTAGTTATTCAACCATACATCAGTTAAATGATGATGATATTTTTACATCCAAAAAATTGTCAGAATATAAAACATTATTAGACGAAAATTTTTATCGAATTCATCACTCTTTCATTGTGAATATGAAATTTGTAAGTAAGATTGATAAAAAAAATAATAGCGTCATACTCACCAATGGAATTGAGCTGGCTATATCACGTAGAAAAAAAAGCGCCTTCCGAATAGTGCTTGAAAAACGATTAAATGACCACTTGTGAAATCATCCGATACACTTATGAGATCGCTTTCATTTTAATCCTTTAAACCGCTTATTATTGCTTTGAGGTGCACTCTCACAATAATTTTTTGCGAACCTAAAACGCTTTTTTTTTAGGAAATTTAAAGTATTTAAAATGAAAAATAAAAAAATAAAATTAATGATAGCCGCCTGTCTCTTTGGCGGTTTTGGTTGGGGACAAGAAGCCCAAAGAACGGTTATTACCGAATCTGAATATGTATCGTTGATACCTGATAATAGTCAAGGCTATTTGGTTTTTGATTCCCACATTGCTGGTGTAGATCATTGGACCGTAGAAGTTTTTGAACACATTGAAGGGGTTGAAACTTTAATTGGAGAATATGAAACAGAATCTTCAATGAATCATGTGAAATTAAGCCCAGCTCATT
This sequence comes from Crocinitomix sp., assembly GCA_047623705.1. Lineage (GTDB taxonomy): Bacteria > Bacteroidota > Bacteroidia > Flavobacteriales_D > Crocinitomicaceae > Crocinitomix. The sequence goes on along the minus strand of JBLHOW010000004.1, from coordinate 148,057 downwards.
ATCAAGATGCTGATAATACAATTCGAATCAGTGGAATTGATGTTGAGGGGTATACCATTGTTGACGAAACGCACGAACTTGCTATTGGAGATGGGCCACCTTCCAATCCACTTGATTGTCATTTTTTGTGTATCGGAGCCGATTATGCTTGGGATATTGGAGCTCGTGAATTAACGGGAACTCCACTGCAATCATTGAAACTAGGACAAGCACATTCAACTCCGGCGACTGCTAACACTCCAGCAGTTTATTTCTTCGAAAATATTGCTGCTACTAACATGCCTCGCTTTTATACTGAAGCTTCGGCTAGAGGAGTTATTTTGGGAGCAAATGGACCGCACTATGGCGTTAAATGGATGGGTCCATTAACGGTTCAGCCCGGTCAGTTAGTTGTCAATTTTCAAGGTAATCCAATTGCTTGGGGAGATAGTTATTACAAGTTATATAAAGATATGGGTGATTGGAGATGGGATAGTGGTAAAAGTACCGGCTATGATACACCTTATGTTGGAAGTTCATACTGCCTGTATACATTTGATGGGATTATCGATCGAATGAACACTGACGTAGACGTTTTATTAGATACTGAATTAGAATGTGTAGGAGATAATTTTCAACTTGCAGGTGTATTGACTTGGGACGGGACTTCTACATCAGATATAATTGATTGTTTAATGGGATTGCCTATTTTTCCAGATGCAGGTGATTTTGGTGACCCTGATGTTTATTTGGCCTCTTTAGGCTCATATTCTTCAGCGGTTGATGATTGTTATGGTATTGCTGGCGGAGTAGGTGGTGATGATGGTGGTATTGGAACGATATTACCACATTTTGAACTAATGTTTGTTAAACCAGTTGATGTTGAAGGTGATGCTCCGGATTTACTCGAATATTCATTTGTTGAAGGTGGTGGTGAAGAAGATTTTGACGCTTTAGAGGATTTACCAAATGGACTTTATATGGTTGGTGTATTGTTAGAGGATGGAACTTATGTTTATACCTATCAAGAAAAAACTCCTGCTGAAGAAGTGGTGTTAGATTTTGATTTTTCAATGTCTCCAAACCCAGTAGCGTATGAAGAAGAATTCACAGTTACGTTAACTGCTGAAATTGAAGGAGACGCACATGTTGAGGTTTTTGATATTGTTACTGGTGCTTTAATTCTTGAAGGAGCAGTTAGTAATGGAGATCCTTTTGTTGGGGCTATACCTGCAGGACGAAACAGATCTTTTTCAGTACATGTATTTACAGACACTGAAAGTATTTCGCATAACTTGATTGCAGAATAATAAAAATTAAAATCAGGCGCCGAACTTAATTATTACTATTCGGCGTCTGATTTATTTTAATTAGTTGGGTTCTTATTTAAAATTATTTGTTCCTTCCCTTTTCCTGCCGAAAAAAATCGGATTTCAAAAAAGTAATGTTTTCTAAATAGCCCTTTATTTAGCCCATTCCCTTTTTCCTTTTACCGTTTATGAAATGGAATCTACCAGTTCTGAATAACGTCTTTTATCAAATAGTATTCTTGTGTCTATATTGTTGGCAGAACATTACTAAACACCAGAATGTAATTGTCTATGAATGCGGGCAAATGAAACGAAAACTTAAAGTAACTCGAGGAAATGTAAATGATGTTACAGCATTTAATAACGTAGAAATTAAAAACGTGGGTAAAAATCATTTAGTAAGGAAATAGTTGGCCTAGGTGAATACCCCTTTTAAGGTATTTTTTTACTACCACACCATCTTGCCTCCACTCAGCATCCTAAACTATTCCAATTTATTTATATTTGTTCTAAATAAGGAAAATGGAACTCCGATTATGTGATTTAAATGTGGAAAAAATGGGTGTAATAAAATACATTCAAGAAAATCCAGTCGCCACAAAATTAGCCGAGTTTGGATTATTACCTGGAACAGAATTTTCAATCTTAAATAAGGCGCCTTTCTATGGGCCAATCTTTATTTTAGTTGAAAATAATCGCATTGCATTGAGAAGAAAAGAAGCTGCTTTCATTATTATTGAATGAGCTCTCAAAAAACCTTAAAAATAGCATTGGTTGGGAATCCCAATTTGGGTAAAACAACCTTATTTAATCGCCTTTGCGGTTTAAAGCAACATACGGGCAACTATCCTGGTGTAACCGTAGATAAAAAGAAAGGGAATCATAAAACGGGTCAACATCTCATTGAAATTATTGACCTACCTGGAATTAATAGCCTCTTTCCAAGTTCAAAAGATGAGGAATTGGTAGTTGATTATCTACTTGATTCTGAAAGTGCCGAATATCCAGATAAAATTGTGCTGATAGTTTCAGCTCTAAATCTAAAACGCAATCTTTATTTATTAGAGCAAATTCGAGACCTAAATGTGCCACTTGTTTTAGCCATTAATATGGTTGACTTGTCCGAAAAACGCGGTATTTTTATTTCTGAGCAAGCCTTGGAAAAAGAATTAGGCATTCCTGTAGTGAGTATCTCTGCAAAAAAAGGAACAGGTACAAATGAACTGATTAAGCGCTGCATTGAACCCCTTAAAATTGAAGCAAGAACGCCTTCTTATATCCAAGCTGAAGAGCTTGAGTTATTGCGAAAATATAGTGCAGAAAAAGGCATCTCTAATGATTATATAAGTTTCTTAAAACTCACCTCAAAAACGGATGGTGAAGCAGGTGCGGATGAGCAAAAATTTATCGACGAACATGGTATAAAGATTCGGAAATGGAAAACCAATGCTTCTATATTAAGATATAAACGCATCAATACTTATTTAGATAAGGTGCAAACAGTTGATAAAACAAAGGCCTCTGATTTAACCACAAAATTAGATCGCGTTTTATTGCATCCTGTTTTTGGATACCTGATATTTTTGGGTGTCTTTCTGTTAATTTTTCAAGCAATTTTTTGGTTGGCAGATTTTCCAATGGGATGGATTGAAAGCAGCTTTGAATGGTTGGGGAATGTAGCAAGCAACGGCTTGCCCGAGGGCTATTTCTCCCGCTTAATTACAGAAGGATTAATTCCTGGAATTGGCGGTGTAGTAATTTTTGTTCCACAGATAACCATTTTATTCTTGCTCTTTTCCTTATTGGAGGAAAGTGGGTACATGTCTCGTATTGTCTACCTAACGGATCGGATGATGCAAGGTTTTGGAATGAGTGGAAAAAGTATTGTTCCCATGATTTCTGGGCTGGCTTGTGCTATTCCTGCAATTATGGCCGCCCGAACTATTGAAAACAGCCGCGAACGCTTAATTACAATTTTAGTCACGCCTTTATTAACATGTGCCGCACGTTTGCCAGTTTATATTGTTGTTATAGCTTTAATTGTGCCAGATGATGCAACCGTTTTTGGCATTTTTAATGCCCAAGGAATGGCATTAATGGGGATGTATTTACTCGGTGTTGTCATGACTTTCATTGTAGCTTTCGTGCTTAAGTATGTATTGAAACCGGACTATAAGAGTTACTTATTAATGGAAGTTCCTGAGTATTTATTGCCCAGCATAAAGAATGTGTTGCTACGCGTTTGGGGGAATGTAAAATCGTTCATCTGGAACGCTGGGAAAATAATTGTAGCAACAGCAATTATATTATTCGTTTTAGTTACCAATGGAGGGAATGATTTTAAGAATGCTGAAGTGCATATTACAAAGCAATATCCTACCGCAACGGAAGATGAAACAAAGAATTTAATCGCATCTTATCAAACGGAAAACTCCTATTTAGGAATGGTTGGTAAGTCTATTGAACCTGTTATTAAACCCTTGGGTTATGATTGGAAAATAGGCATTGCGCTTATCTCATCACTTGCCGCTCGAGAAGTTTTTGTGGGGACAATGTCTGTGATTTATGCCGTTGGTTCGGATGAAGAAATGAAAGTGAGAGATCGTCTAAAAGCCGAAATTAATCCAGATACAGGATTGCCTGTTTTCGGAATAGCAACGAGTATTTCATTGCTGTTGTTTTATGCCTTTTCACTGCAATGTATGAGTACTGTGGCCGTTACTTATAAAGAAACCAAATCAATAAAATGGACAGCCATTCAATTTGGCTATATGACGGTTTTGGCGTATTTTTCTGCTTTAATTGCCTTTCAATTACTCAAATGACAATCGGAATTCAAGACATATTAGTTTATTCGCTCTTTGCAATAGCAATTGGCTATTTTGCATTTCGTTTTTATCGTTCCAAATTGAAAAAGAAGTCGGCAGGCAATGGAATTGATAAATCTTGCAGTTCTGGAAGCTGCGGATGTGATTAGAATTTGCTACATTTAATCATGCAGAGATTATTGCCTTTTTTACTTTTAATTCTGATGGTTTCATGTGATGATTCACAAGTGCCGAGTCTTCCAGATTCTTTTCGCGCTCCAATAATTAATACGGAGTTAAGTGATACCAATAGTGTTTTAGATGATAATTTTTTGGCTTCTCCTGAAGAAATCTCCTATCCAAAGATTGATACTGCGTATTATGAGACAGGTGAAATCAAAGATATAGTGCGCTATGAAAGGAATTTGTATGAATATTCTTATATCAATTATCATAAGAACGGTGAACTGGCCCAAATAGGCAAGCAAGGTGTTGTTATTGGCTGTGGACGGGCTGTTGACACAACACGATATTATTATTTAAATGGACGATTGTCTCAGGAAACAACTTATGACTATTGGCTAAACGAGCAGTATGAAGGATGTCATGGAACTCGAATGGTTTTATTCAATACGCATTACGGTCTCAGTGGCAAGGTAAAGTCAAAAACTTTTATTGAAACTTGTTATGATTGTGAAGAATGTCCTTGTGGTACATGGGAGTTCTATGATGAAAATGGATTGCTCACAAAAACGGAAGAATATGGCGATTGTTTTGATAGTAAGTTGGGTTGTTTAGAAGATTAAATTGTAGTGTAACTTGAACCAAAACAAGTAGTTTTACGTGCTTTTTATCATACATATGTTATTATTTTAGCGCCAAATAAAATAACTTAACATAGCATTATGAAAAAATTATTAGTACTCTCCGTAATCCTTATAGCAGTGGTTTCTTGTAAGCCTACAAGATATACTGGGAATTATGGACAAGTCAATCAAACACAAGTCGTATTATCAGAAGCAAACTTTAATAATTTAGGAAACTTTAGTGGGATTGCAACTGAAAAAACGAATAAAGTCAATATCAGAGATCAACAAGGATTGGTTGCTTTAGCAAGACAGGACTTTATGAATAAAGCAAAAGCAGCTGGAGTTGGAATGACAGGAAGCAGAACACTAATCAATGTGAGTGTTGATGTTGTTAAAAACATGAAACGTGTAACAGTTAGTTTCACCGCAGACATTATTGAATTCAAATAATCTAGTTATAATTAGGTGATAGGTATCCCGATACTTATCACCTTTTTTTATTTTTGAAAATGGCTCGTTTAGCCAATTAAACCTTGCGATAATTTCGAGTGATTTGTACCGTCCGTTTTTTTGCATCTGAATCGCTTTCGTCTCCACTATAATCTTCACCGTGATAGGTCTTTTCAATCAAGGAGGCATCAACCCCGTGTTTAATCAAATATTTGGCAGCTGCATTTACCCTTTTTTTAGACAAATTTTGATTGTAGTTTTTATCTCCTTTTGGATCAGTAAACCCGCTTAAATAAATGATTTGTTCTATTTTTTGTTGCGACCCTTTCGACCCATTAATATCATCTATTACATCATCTAAAATTTCCAAAGCTGCAGGCGTTAAATCAGAACTGTCAAAATCAAAATAGATGGATTCATTTCTAACCGCAAAAGGTCTGTTATTAGATGTCGATTCAGTTGTTTCTGTTTCTTGAATTGCCAATATTTTTGTCGGACTTTCATTGTTGTGCGCCACCGCAACATTATTTTGTTCACCCGTCATATATGGCGGAATATAAGGTGCCTGTTCTACTGATATTGGACTATAATTATCCAATGCAAAACCAAATTCATTTCGCACAGTATTTCCACCGCTCACCTGCTGTATTGGCCGAATTTCAATCAACGTAAAACCAACAATAAAGTCAATATTAAAAGGCATTACTCCGCCATTGTCTCCCAAAATTCCTTGCCCAAATGTTTGACCAATGGATCGTATTTCAATGGGATCATTATTGATAGGATTTAAAGGGTAATCAGCAGCATTTCTATAGCAATAGATGTCATATGCTTCAATTGTATTATCATGTCCATCAACGTCCAATAAATCTGCACTGCAACCCATAACGGGTTTATTGTAGAATATAAAAATAGAAGGAAGAGTTTCGCCGATTAAAATACCTGAGATAAAGTGGCAACCTACACGTTCGCGGTTGGTTAATTCTGGATTGAGTGAGAATTTGGAATCATTAATTTGATTAATTCGTTCGGCTTTAATGATTTGTCCTTCACAGTTTAAACGCGATTCAGGCCCATAAAAACCACCCGTTAGAGAATTGTGCGCCACCTTCTGAATTCGTAAAGGAACCGTGTCATTAATATCATATCCAATGTAAAACTGAATGCTATAATCGGATTCTTCTAAGGTAATTTCACCAACTGGATCGCCAGGGTTTAGATTATCCAAATTTTCAAAATCAACCACTTGAGCATTAACTAGAAATGGAAAGAAGATTAGAATTAAATTTACAAATCGCATCATGATTTTGGGTGTTTTAATAAGAAAGTTCGGTTGTAGAATAAGTTCGCTAATTTTGATAAATTTCATTAACCAATCCACCTATTAACGTGGGGTAGCTGTTTTCGGATTTCCATGAAGTTGAATTGTTAACAACGACTTTTTTAATTTCTTTAGGCGATAAATCTTTGACGCTAGAAATGCGCTCTAGTTTCTCTAAATTTTGAAGAATAAGATTTGCGTCTGAGTCATTTGCAATATAATAACGCATTCTATCCGAATTGGTAACAGAAGGGTCACTAGTGCTTAATAAATTAAAAGTGTCTTTTGAGAGAGGCCCTACTACAATTAAGTGCAAATAATACGAGACGTCTGCATTAGCATCAGGCGCTTCAGATGAATAGATAACTTCTACTAATTCTCCATCTTTTAATAACTCTTCATGCGAAATTGTGAATTTACTAATATCCTTAAAGGTATATTGATTGCTACATTGAACGAATAATCCAATCAATAATAATCCGACAAAAATTCGCATAATTTAGACTTTAACCAAAACCCATAAAATTGAAATCCCTAAGGCTACGCTAATTAATATATTGAAAACCCCTAAAGTGAAAAGTCCGTCGGAAAATAGTTTAACCGTATCTAAACTAAAAGTTGAAAACGTAGAGAATCCACCGCAAAAACCAATGATGACGAAGTACTTTATCCATTCGTTTTCCATCAAGCGATCCTTAAATACATAAAGCGTTATACCAAGAATAATACAAGCCAATGTATTTGCCAGTAAGGTTCCCATTGGGAACTTACCATCCGCATAATAATGCAAGGACATTTTGCCAACGCCATAACGCGCTAAACTACCAAGTCCACCACCAAGAAAAATTAACGCTATAACTGAAATGCTACTCATTTATGTTTGCGTATTTAAAGTGCGATAAGGGTCAAATTTTAAACTAATCCAATAAACAAAACCTGCAATTAATGCGCCTAACGCAGCCCCGCATATCAAATCAGCTGGATAATGTACACCTAAATAAATGCGGGTATATGAAACAAGGATAACCCACAAAAAAAGTAAAGACCATTTCTTATTAAAACGTCTTAAATGTAAAAATGAAAATAGTGCCATAGACATAGCATTGGTAGCATGAGAACTCACAAAACTATAAATTCCACCACGGTATTCTTCTCCGTTAGGTTTAATAACCGTATGCACTAAATCTCCAATTTCCGTATTATGGGTTGGTCGATAGCGTTGAAATACTTCTTTAAATAATTCAACTGAAATACGGTCCGAAAAGAGCACACATAGGCCAATTCCGCCCAGTATAATCAAAGCCAATCTTATTTTACCTTTTTTATAAGCGTAATAAAGTATAAAGGCGATTACAGGAAGCATAGTTGCAATAGAACTAAGCCACCACATTACCGGATCTAACCAATCGGCATGCAAACCGTTTAAGGTTAAAAATAAATCACGATCAAATTGCTCTAATTGTTCAATCATAAAGCGAAAGTAGTGAAAAACTTTGGCTTAAGACATTCTTAAGGAAATGGCTAATTTGGTTATCTTAGATCATCCTAATCATAACCGTAGGAAACGATTCTTTCTGGTTTTATTGCTTGCACTGCAAAGCTCGTTATTTGCAAATATAGCCGAGTCTGTAATTCATGGTACGGTTGTTTCGTCTCCATTTACAAGTGAATATGTCGATATTTTACATGAAGAATTGAATATTATTATCGATTCTAATTTTAAAACGGCCAGTTTTGAAGTGATTTTACCGTAAGTTCGACTAAAGCTGGTTCACAAATTCCATTATTTTTTTAGACTTCATGACAAAAGGAGGTTTGAGATTTATTGCAGAAGACGGAGGGTTTTTAATTTTATTTATTGTAGTGATGCATTTGCTCTCCATGTTCAGTATTTTTTACTGTATTTATTTTTGCACAAAAACATTAAAATCAATCGAGTTAGGACGTAATATCACCTTCGGAGATTATGCCGGAGAGTTTTTTTTAATCTGGTTTTTTGTAATTGGTATTTGGATTATTCAACCAAAAATCAATAACTTAGCTAAAGACGAGGATGACACGGATGCTGAAATCTTGGATCGATTTTAAAATAATTGTTATGCATAAATTAATTATAGGAATACTAGGATTGACATTATTAGTTGCTTGTAAAAAAGATGAAACTGTTGAACCTGATCCACCAAAACTAAAATTTTCAGTAGAATTTGACGAGACATTACCGCGCCTAGGAAATTTCGGTGAACCTGTAACTGTGGCTCCAGGAAATGCTGCACAGAGCCCTGACATGAATGGAGTAAGCTTACATTATATTGAATTAGCGCCAAGCGGACTGACGCCATTAACAGAAGGTGCTATTGTTTATGCGGGAGAAGAAACACTTTTGGGCGGAGCTAAAGCCGTGGATTTTGATAAAGCGGGGACATTTGCACATGGCGAAACAGTTTTGACCGTTGACCTTTCTACACTTCCTCCAGGAACATACAGATGGATTAGAGCTTCATTAACCTACCAAAACTTCGATATTGACTACCGTTACAATAATCCACCTTATGCCGATAATGTTGATTTAACGGGCACCTTAGCATCATTTGTTGGGTATAATACATTCATCTCTTCTCATAAAGTGAAAGATTCAACAGTTTTAGTAAATGATGATATGTTGCAAGGCTATTGGGCTTTTGAAACTGGTGGAACAATAAGCGGATATACTTTTGGAGATGTGTTTGAGGGTGAAGGAGCTGGTGTAACAGTTGTAAATCCAATTAGTGATACAAGTCCAATCCCACCAGGATCATGTGTTGTTACGGGTGAGCTTGAAACTCCATTGGTAATTACTGGCAACGAAACGGAAGATGTTGAAATTGTGCTAGCCATTTCAACTAACCTGTCATTCGAATGGGAAGAGATTGTCGAAGATGGTAAATTTGAACCAGGTGTTGGTGAAGCAGTTGTTGATATGGGTTTAAGAGGTTTGCATCCGCGGAAAAAATAAACCCATTCGATTTTTTTTATGGAATAGTTCTTGTGCTTGCATCACTATATAGAGGTTAATTATGAACCTTTTAAAAGTTGTATTGTACAGAACCAAAACGAATTTATGATTTCTATTCCAGAACCGTGTAGCGAAGATTTTACAAAAATGACGTCCACCGAACGTGGTGCTTTTTGTTCAAAATGTCAAATTGATACATTCGATTTTCGTGATCTAGCAACAACTGACATCAATAAATTAATCTTAAAAAATAAGGGGCAACACCTTTGTGGTCAATTTAAAAGTACGCAGTTGGACACTCTGAATCAAGGATTTATTAAGTGGAAAAATCAAAAGAAACAAACCTTTAGAAGTAAGTTTGTTTTGGCTTTAGTAATGGTATTTGGTTTGACCTTATTCAGCTGTAATACACAAGAAGAGAAAGCGATTGTAGCATTGCAAACCATAGAATTATTTGCAAATCCAGTAGATAAAATAGCCTATATAAACGCCGTTCAAAATGAACAAGAGTTAGAATTGGCTGATTTTGTTGACGTAATTGATCCGATTGAAACGATTGAATGCGAAATTCCAATGCCAGGAATGGTGGTTTTGGATTATGAAGAACCAGAAATGCTTGTTGAGGAATATGTTACCTCTGGAATGACTATGTATGCTTTAGGAGGAGCAATGGTTACAGTTAATTACTTGGACTATTTAGAAGAAACTGTTGTGGATTCGACAGAAGAATCAATTTTACCAGAGGTTATTGATATCGATCCAGATTATTTTGAAGCGAAAGCTTATCCTAATCCAACTACAAGTGACGCCACACTGGCTTTAGATATTCATCAAACGGGACAATTTGAAGTCATGTTATTCGATATGTCTGGGCGTCTGATACAGACTATTTATTCAGGTGAAATAGTTGAAGGGCGTCAAAACTTTCAAGTAGCGTTAGCGCAAGAAAACTCCGGAATGTATATCGTTAAAATTGTGTCTAACGGACAAAATGAAACGATTAAGATTCAGAAATTAAACTAAACGTAAGGCTAAGGAACATTCATTCAATAATATGTGTCATTTCAACCTAGCAAAAACTTGTTAATCGCCTAATTGCAATTAATTCTTTAATTTAGAGGTATAATCCAAATTAACGCAAAAATGCGAAGTTTAATATTGTGCATAGCTTTTCTCAGTTTCCAACATGTTTGGTCGCAAGATCTGTCCATTTCCGAAGAAATTTTAAGCGAATTAGAAACTGTAGAAGTTCAGTCAGACTCAACGAAATATACCTTTCGTGTTGCTTATCCTGATAATTATAATCCCGATAAAGAATATAAATGCTTTCTTGGATTATCTGGAGGTAACCAATCTATGAAGATTGTAAATTATTGCTACGCAGCTTGGTTTAGAAGTGGTTATTTTAAAGATTATATCACAATTTTACCCGTAGTTAATCCTGCGCATGATACAGCGAATTTAAGTGAATATGGACTACCGAAAATTGAATTTTTATTGGATGCTATTAATGAGAATTTTCGATTGAAACCTAAATGGATAATCGCTGGAACATCCAATGGAGGCATTGCTGCATTCAATTTTGTTGCCGGTTTCCCTGAACACTTTGAAGGAATAATCGTAGCCCCCGGACTAGTAACTCCAGAAATGGAAACATCTGCGTTATGGAATCATTTAAAGGTAATTATTGCATACGGAACAGAAGACTCTAAAGGTTGGATTAAAGCATCTAAAAAATCTGCCAAACTGCTCAAAAAAACCGTAAAGTCCGTTCAACTTATCCCCCTTAAAGGACAAGGTCATATTTTACCTGTTACCTTCAATGTCGATAAAATGTATGACCCATATTTTTTGGGAGAATAATGGCAATAAGGAGATTCTAAGGGATTTGTAATCCTGCGACCGCACAGCTTTGACATCTAGCGCAACTAAAAAAAAATCAGTGATTATAAGGCATGTCAGCGCCTTTTGCATTCTATTAACAGATTTTTCACATAAATTTCTTTCATAATTATTTGCTATTTCATTTAACTATGTTTAATATTGCAATATCAATAATTGATATATCAATGAAAAAGATAGAAGAAGTCATATTATTTCAAATTGAACAAGCGAGCAAAGCTTCTAAACAATATTCACAACGTGAATTTGATCGTTTAGGAATTACCATCACTGTGGAACAATGGATCTTATTGAAAATCATTTCAGAAGCGACCGATCTTACACAGAAGGCATTGGCCTTAAAATCTTCACGTGATCCAGCTTCAATTACTCGAACCTTGGATTTATTGCAAAAGAAAGAATATATCACCCGTGAAAAAGTACCGAATAACCGCCGAAGTTATTTTATTTGCCTTACTGAAAAAGGCGCGAAGTTTATAGACCAACATATGGGTGTTGTAAGTGCACAAAGAGAAAAAAGTGTAGAAGGATTAAGTCAAAAAGAATTGAATATGTTGAGTGATATGCTTATTCGTATTCGAAAAAATATGGAGTAAAAAAATTTAAACTTATTATTGATATATCAATAATTACAATGTCAATTAAAAAAATATGAAAACATTATTAATCATCCTCAGTCTGATAGTTTATTCAGACCAGAGCAATTGGGACAAAGAAATTAATAAAAATGAAATGAGTGTTTCATGGAAATATAAAGAGGATCGCGTCCATTTTGAAATGGCTGCACCAACAACTGGTTGGGTCACAATAGGGTTTAATACTACAGCCGGAATGTCCAAGGCTTATTTATTAATGGGAAGAGTAGTCAAAGGCAATGCAGAAGTTGTCGAACACTGCACCAGTAGCCCTGGGAACTATAAAACTATTACTGCATTGGGTGCTCAATCTTCAGTTAAAAATATCTCAGGAACAGAAGCTGATAAACAAACAACCCTTCAGTTTTCACTTCCAGTTCAAGCAAAAAACAAATTTGCACGCCACTTAACAAAAGGTACCGAATATGTTATGACCCTTGCCTATAGCCGAGAAGATGATTTTCAGCATCATTCAACAATGCGAACAAGTATAAATGTTAAACTTTAAACGATAGGAGGAAAGAATAAAGAACAAAGACAAGAGAGAAGAGAAATAAGCAAACGCGTGATTTCAAGTAGCGGAGCATATCGAGAAATAATAAGGGAATCAAATAATCAAATAAAAATAAATATGAAAAAATCAATTTTAATAATAATGGTAGCAATGATCGGAGTCGTAACATACGGACAAGAAAACGAGGAGAAATCAATTAAAGAATTAATCACAAATTTTGCCAAAGCAGCAGATAAAAGTGACGCAAAAGAACTAGCCACTTATTTAGATGAGAATTACCGAATAGTCATGAATCGCCTGTTTGGAAGTGAAAGCGTAAGCATCATTAATAAAACCGATTATTTGGCTAAAATCGAAACGAAAGAGTGGGGTGGAGACAAACGCACGGTTGAGGTACATAGTATAGTTATCAATGGCGCAACAGCATCAGCTCATGTCACTTTAAAAGGAGAGAAAGCAACCTTTATTTCAATATTCACCTTGATCAAAAATGCCGAAGGAGAATGGCGCTTAGTAAGCGATACACCAATTGTTGCTTAGTTGAAACAAAACAGAGGGATTTCAAGGTCGGCGCAGTTTTGTGTCGGCCTTTTTTTATTCAGTCATTAAATGAATCAGAAATGCGCTTTTGTCACAAGAACTTATTTGTTAAATAATTCTTAATTTTTCAAAATCACCATGTTTTGGCACGGAAATCGCAATTACCATAATTGAATTAGACTAAATGATTCATGGGTTTTGGGTTAAGGCCGCACTTTCTGAAAGTGCGGTCTTATGTATTCTAAGAAGTCTTGACGAAGTAGTATGTTTTACGAAATTGTCATGATTACAACCAATGGTCGCTGTTCAGAAGATTCTCAAGAACACTGAGGTTCCCGAAGTGCTTTTAAATTGTAGCGAGAACTAACTCTTCATCCTTCTAATCTGACTAAAACTAACGCCCAATTTTTTTTCTAAAATTCGGACTTGTTTCAGTTCTTTCGAAGTGACTAAAGCAATTGAAACCCCCATTTTACCAGCACGTCCTGTTCTTCCGCTTCTGTGCGTATAGTATTCATCTGAACTTGCCATTTCGTAATGAACCACATAGGTTAAATCTGGAATGTCGATTCCTCTTGCTAGGATATCAGTAGCAACCAAAACTTGTAAATTGTTTTTGGTGAAATTACGCATAGCCTTGTCGCGCTCTTTTTGTAAAAGATCACCATGGACAGTATCTGCTGGAACATTCTTGGCAATTAGCTGCTTAACCAACGTTTTTGCTGTGTTTTTTGTTTTACAAAAGACAATGCCTTGATTGTTTTGTTGTGTTTTTAGAAATTGAAGGAGGACAGGTAATTTTTCAGGAACATCACAAATCAAAAATTGATGATCCACATTTTTATTAACCCCACTTTTACCTTTTATAGCAATTCGAGCAGCTGTAGGAGAAAGATGCGTATTGATAATTTGATTCAACGTATGCGGCATAGTCGCTGAAAAAAGCCACTTATTTTCAACTTTACGACAAAGATTTAGAATCTCATCTAATTCTTTTTTAAAGCCCATGCTTAACATCTCATCTGCCTCATCTAAGATGACCGTATGCACATTTGATAATTTTATAGCTTTTCGTTCTACTAAATCTAGCAATCTACCTGGCGTAGCTACAATGATATGTGTTGGTCGCTTCAATGCACGTAATTGTTCGTCTATCCTCGCTCCACCATAAACACTTTCAGTAAAAACACTTTCGGTGTATTTCGTGAATTTAAAAAGTTGCTTGGCAATCTGTTGCCCCAATTCACGGGTTGGACATAAAATAAGTCCTTGAACAACTTTGTTTTTAGTGTCAATTTTTTGCAATAATGGCAAACCATATGCGGCGGTTTTACCCGTGCCAGTTTGTGCTTTAGCAACTAATTCCGTTCCTTTATTTAATAAAAGTGGAATAGCTTCAACTTGAATTTCTGTAGGAGTGATTATTGAGAGTTCAGTCAAACCTTTGACTAAGTCCTTATTGATTCCGAGTTGCTTAAAATTATTGGCCATACTGCTAATTTTTTTGCAAAGTTACGCTAAAAAGTTTCATAGTAATATATGGCGCATTGATTTGATTTAAATTGTTAAATTTATTCCACATTAAATTCTTAACCCAATGAAATTATTGAAAGTCCTTGACCGCACGAATACGCTAGAGAAAAATTCTTTTTATAAAATACTCGATCAACTAGTTGAAGAAAATACGAATGTTGAAGTTGAGGAGATTTTAAGTGTTAACAATCGAGAATTAAAGAATATCGACAATGAAAACATAACACGAGTCTTTGAATTAGTCCGCGTGAATTACAAAGGTGTAGTTGAAGCAATGCTTGAGAGTTCATTAAATCAATTAGATATTTTGATAGATATTTTAATAAAGGACGGTAATTGCATTATTTCTAGGGAATGGTTCTCTCATTTATATAACAAATCATTGGAAGATTTAAGGACTAATGTGGCTGAATTTAAATATAAAATTGATAGTGGCGATAAGCTTATTGAGACTGGTAGGTTGAGAGATTACAGGATTTACCAAAGGTGCACGGATGTAGCTTATAAAAATGATGGGTTGATAAATCAGGATTTTAAAATTACCCACGACGAATATTCAATTTTAAGAGAACTAGCCAAATCCTTTGGTCTATCTAATGAAGAGGTAAGATTAATAAATTTTTCAATACTTCCGATTGATAAAAAGGAAATTGATTTGGTAATTAAAGAACTAAAAGAATTGGGGATTTTATTCTATTCTAAGAAAAACCATACATTATTTGTACCTGATGAAATTGTTAGAATGCTGCGCGAAATTAGAGGTAAAATGATTGCAGATAAGTATTTTAGAAGGATACTGTTAGGGCAAAAAGATTCTGTTATCAACCTAGTCGCGCGCAGACATAATATTGATCGAAAATTAGAGCGCAAAGAAAAAATCAAGAAAATACTTAATGAAGGAATCACTTTGTATGATTGTTTAAGCAATGATTTTTTCAAGGAGGATGTCTCATTAAGTGACAGGAAAAAGGAAATCAATCACATTATGGAACTGCATAATATTCCTACTAAAGGGAGTATTGTAGAAGAAAAAATTTCATTCATTATTGAACACTTTAAGACTATCGAAAAAGATGAAAGGGTTGGGATATCTAATGACGGCTATCAAAGGTTGATTTTAGACTTAAAGAATTCTCAATCTGAAGTCAACCAAATTTTGAAGGATGAATTCGAGCTGCAACAGGAAGATGTTATGGATAGTGATTTACTTTTAGATTATAATATTAAGCCAATCGACATATTGGAATTAATAGATGAATCGAATTTGAAAACTTTTGCAGAAGAGCATGAAATCAAAACGAGAGGTGGAATAATAGATCAAATACTTGCAAATTATACTGATTCTGATAATCTACTTTTAGAGAATTTTATTCATATAGGAAATCGTGACTTGCAAGAACTAAAGAATAACAATATTGATATACCCACAAGCGAATTTGGTATCAAATATGAACAATTATCAAAAGTTATGTTTGCTGATTTAGGTTTTAATGTGGATGATGATTTGAAGTCAGAGATTAACACTTCAAAAGATAAAATTGATATTTTAATAAACTTGGGAAATGATGAAGTTATTATAGTTGAGTGTAAAACATCTAAATCTTCGACATACAATAAATTTTCATCCGTATCGAGGCAAATAAAATCATACCACGGCAGTGCAACAAAACAAGGCTACAGAGTATTAAAGACTTTGCTGGTCGCGCCAGATTTTTCTGAAGATTTCGTTTACGAATGCGAAATGGAATTAGAACTCAACCTATCGCTTGTCAAAAGTGAAGTTTTATTTAATATTTGGGACGGATTTAAAGAAGCCAAACATAAAGTATTTCCTGTGAATTTACTTATGAGAGATGTGTTAATTGATGACGAGAAAATTCTTAGAGCATTAAAAGTTAAGAGGTAACCTTTTACTCATCACTTATTTTAATCCAGTGCCTGAGAACATTTCACGATCCTTTCCTTTGTCTTTTATATAAGGGAAAATAAGGTAGCAAATACTCTTCAATTTTTTGAGCTCATTTTTTTCTGCTGCAACTTCGCCCTGCTCCAATAATTTCTCCACTTTTGAATAATTATTGAATTCATGCGGTTCCATTAAACGTAGCATAAAGAATACATGTGTGTACGATTCGTCTGAATTATGGAAAAGTGTCTGCGATAATTTTTCTAACCCTTTGCGTTTTCTGCGAATTAAGAATTTATCTCCAGACTGTAAAAACAATCTTTCGTCCTTAATTATCGTATTAAATTCATTGCGCATTGTTGGAGAAAATTCATCCTCTTGTTCTAACAAGGCTTCTTTCTGATACCGATAATCGTCAATTTCAAAAGAAACATCTTTCAAAAAGACCAAACGATCAACGTCGTACAATAAGCGTCTTTTCTTATCCAATAATTGAAATTTATTTACCGTTAAAACTTCATCAATCGCAAGCATGATGGAACCTTTTACATCTTCTAATTCTGATTTTAATTTGTTCAATTTCCCTAGCAAAACATAATCTTCGCTATTCTCATGCTCTTGCATTTGTTCACGAACGACTTCCAAACCTTGGTTCAATTCATTTAAGATTTTACGATTATCTACGTCTCCTTGGTACTGAGGATTGAAGGTTTTTGTGATTTCGTGATCAGCACTTGGAACATAAATCTCTACGGTTAAATCGCGCGACTCCGTAATTTTAAAATTCATTTCAATATCCGTTCCGCGAATAAGATCATCTTTTAAATCTTCCCCTTTAATTTCAACATAACCAATGTTGAGGTTTGCACCCGGCATGGTTCCAACCTTTCCTTCTACAATATTGATAATGATTTTATCATCACTGCCTTTTGCAATACTTCTTGAAAAAGTTTTGTAAACCGATTTTTTCAAAGGTAAAATCGTATTCTTTTTAAAGATGAGTTCCAAATAAGTTTCGTCATCCGCATCCAATTCAATGCAAATATCATTCGGCAGCGGTTGCCCATCTACATTATAAAATCCGTGCGAAATGGCTATATTATCTTTCGTATAAACTATGTTGTGATCAGGATCCGAGATTGTTAACGTAAAGTAATTAACCTGTTTTGCCAACAAAGTGACAAATTCACTTGCTTGGTTTTTAAAAGGCACCTCGCCCGAATCAAATCCACCGTCATTTCTTCGAATGCGATAGTATCCTTCCAGCAAAGTTGGCGTTTTGAACGCAATCAATTCTTCCAAATCTTGCGTTTGACTTTCAATAGAAAGTGTAATGTCAAATGCTTTTACTGTTCCGTCGACTGTTTTCTCTTCCTCGTCATCAAGTTCGCTCATCTTGTTACCCGCATAATAGGTAGCGCCAATAATCACCGCCGTTGTTGGGTCAATCGTGCTGTCAATCACAAGCCCCGTTCGCTTTCTTAATTCAGTTCTAATATATGGAATGTAAGTTGTACCGCCTACTAAAATAATGCGTTCAAAATCACTGAATTCAATGCGGTTCTCTTTAATCAAGCCTAATAACAGTTCAAAGGAGTCCTCAAAAACAGGCGCAATAATTTCATCTATTTCATTCCGCGTAATTTTTATTTCAAGATCTAAATCAAATTCGCTATAACTTAGTTCTAACCAAGCCTCTTCCTTTAATGAAAGTTCTTTTTTAACTTCTTCTGTTAGGTATAATAAATATTTTCCAAGTTTTTGATAAGGGATATTATTCGGATCATTAATTTGATTCCAAATGTCAGTTAAATTAGTTTTTTCAACCAATTTTGGAATGACAACTTTTGCCAAGAGCTGTAAATCAAGATCAACTCCACCTAAAAAATTATTGCCTTTATTGTCAATGACCTTTAATTCTCGTTCGTTAATATTGACGATAGCTGCATCAAACGTTCCACCGCCAAAATCATAGACCAACCACTTTTTTGGCTCCGTAATATTCAAATCATTTTCATTTGAATAAGCCAAACATGCGGCAATAGGTTCTTGCAATAAAACAACTTCCCTTAGTCCCGATCGGTAACCCGCCTCTTTGGTTGCATTAGATTGGATCGTGTCAAACGAAGCAGGAATCGTAATCACAGCAGTTTCCACTTTTTCATTCAATGAAAAATTAAAAAGTTCTTTCAATACCAAAGAAGAAAGCTCCACTGGATGCGTTTCGCGTTCACCATTAACGGTAAACACTTCTGAGGTGCCCATTTTTCGCTTAAAAGAAGAAAAAACCGAATTCGGATTGGATACTAATTGTTCATTGGCCTTATCGCCAATAAGGATGCGCTCACTTTTATAAGCTACAACAGATGGTAAGGTTTCTTTAAAACCAACTGGGTTTTTTAAAAGCAGAACTTTACCATTTGCATAATGTCCAATCCCTGAATTGGTGGTGCCTAAATCGATTCCAAAATTAATATTCCCCATCCTATTCTACAATTACAATTCCTTTTTGCACTAATTGATTTTGACCACTTTCATTTTGGTAAATGATTGGTTTAAGAACCTTTACAATTTTTGATTTGGCATGTAATGGTGTGGCAATGTTTGCGTCAATATCTGCGTCAGTTTCTTTATATAATCTGTTCAATGGATCAATTACCGTATAGCCCATATCCTCAAGTTCAGAATTTATGCGCCGTAAATTTCGCGCAATGGCTTCATACGAATTGGATTCAGCTTTATTAGATATTTCCCAAATTTGGTTAATGATTGTGAGCATCTTGACTATTTTAAACAAATATATTCAAACTTCTTATTTTAGCGAATTAGAAACGTACCTATAAATGTCCTTAATTCAACAATTGCAAAATTTTAATCTTGACTTGACAAAGCTTCATGAGCTTTCTGAGCAGGATATTATTCGTATTGAAAAAAAGTTTAAGGCAGAGATAAAACTCAATGATAACTTAGATATGAATGATTTGGAACAAGTCATTCATGTCTTAAAAAATCAGCAACAAGATATGATCTGGCTCATGTCTGAAGAGCTGAAATTA
The DNA here is from genome assembly GCA_047623705.1 of Crocinitomix sp. Lineage (GTDB taxonomy): Bacteria > Bacteroidota > Bacteroidia > Flavobacteriales_D > Crocinitomicaceae > Crocinitomix. Next base: position 128,303 of record JBLHOW010000004.1, on the reverse strand, counting down.
TTGAAATCGATTCTGACCAATCCACAAAAATTCATTGTTAAAAAGGGAGCAATTAACATTAACACGGCAATTGATCGAATCAAATTCAGTTTGTTTTTAGAAACTTATTTCGCAAAAGAATTAAGGCAATACGTTGATAAATGCATTAAAAATGATTTTTATAATGCGCTACATTCCTTATTGAAGTTTCAGGCCATTTTATCACCGCAATTATTAAATGAAATCCAAAAAAAAATAGCGAATAAACTTAATTATGCGATTGAGTGTATCGAAATTTCAGCATCCAATATTTTACAGAAAGTAAGTTATTGTACCAATCCTTTTTTCTATCGCGTATTGTCTCAATTAGGTTCTGGGCAGTTTGAAAGTGATGTTACGGATTTACTAAATACCACAATTAGCAATTTAAAAACCAAAGAATTACATTGGGGTATTGTGTTTGCTATGGGTAGTTTTGCGGCACAAGGAGAAAGTCTAAAAGATACATTGAGGCGTAATAAATCAATCGCTTCTCAACGCGGTGTAAAAGAAATAAAGGTAAATAGTATCACGGGCAGAGCGACAGGTGGAGCATCAAGTTCTGGTGAACCTATGCCAAATGGTAAAAAAGAGAAAGGTAGCAATTTGGGCAACTACGTTATATTTTTTGTAATAGCTATTCTCATTAGTATTGTGTTCAGCATTAGTAAATGTCAACGCAAAAGTCAAATCAACGATAATTTGACAGAGTTTGGATGGAATCCAGGAGATGATTCAGAACCGTATTCGAACGAAGTGGAACTCCCTTCTGACTTATCAGTACAAGCGAATAGTTTTGAGGAAATCATTAATTATTTGCACAGTGATGAGGTGGAGATAACTGCAGTATGGGAAATTCCATTTGATATAGATTCAACACGATTAAATGAAAACGGAGTATATAAATCACGCATAAGAAACGTTAGGTTGGTGAACGATTTGGGTGAACATGTAGTAGTGCAATCACGCACTTTACGCTGGAATCGTTATCACGTAATAGAACCTAATGGAACCGTATTAGTTTCCAATATGCTAATGGGATTAAAATTTTATGCTGGAAAAGAACCTGTCTTAGTTGATTATATAGATCAAAATGGTGTGCCACAAACACATTTTATGTTCAATAAAATAACCGACCTACAATTAGATGATTTCAATAATTTTCATAATGTAGACGAGAATTTTGATGATAACGAACAATATGAAATTCTCTTGACTTACAAAAATGCTGAAGTTCAACTTGAAATAATTCAAAAATAAGTGCCGCTCTTTAATCAAATAGAAAAGTTAGGATTTAAATTCGAGAATTTATCTAATCTCAGTGAGGAATACTTGATTTCGATTGAAATAAAACTCAATGAAAAATCAGCAACTGTTGACACCTTCGATAAAAAGGATGTACTCCTTTTTATGTATACGCTAAGGAAGGAAAAAGACAACTTAGAGACATTTTTTCAAGATGAATATTTTGGCTTGCGGTTAATTTTGCAATATGAATACGATCTTGCATATCCGCCGAAACCTTATGCTGGGGAACTCACTTTTGAGGATGATTTTATTCGCTTTTTAGCTGTTCATTTTGATGTTGGTTTGAAAGAATCCGTCAAATTATGTATTCGCAAAGAAAATTACTATGCTCTTCATTCATTGTTGAGTTATAATCGCGTATTGAGTTCTAATCTTTTATTGTTTATACGTCAAAAAATGGCGGCGGAAATAAATGTTTTGATTCAAGCTGTTATAGAAGACTTAGCTCAATTTCCACTTAATATAGCTGTAGCCAGTGTTCCCGATTTTTTTCGTTGTCTGAATAAATTGGGTGGAAAATATTTTGAATCTGATATTGAGCGACTTTTGCAACTCATTCTTGCAGAAAATGATAATGGTGAGTGGTGTTTGCAGATTCTCTATGCCATTGGAACTTTTAAAGCGGAGAATTATGAGACGCAAAAACTGTTAGAGACAAACAGAAAAAGGGCCTATAAAGCAGGAGTGAGAGAAGTCTCTAATCCAAAAGACAAAATTAATGGGCGTAGAGGAACAAAACATAAGAAGCCGCGAAGAATCTTAGCTGGTTTTCTATTGATGCCAATACTGATCGTTTGTTTTATTAAGATTGGTACGCTCATCATGTTTAATTTGGAACCTGAGATCGATTATAGTGTGCCAAATGAGATGTTTAGCCCACCTGATATCGAGGGGTTATTCCAGGGTACAGATCAAACATTCGTTGATAATATTTTGTTTTTACATTCAGGTAAGGCGGATATTTTTCAGGAAACACCGATTAAATTTAACATTGAAAACACAAAACTACCAACTTATCAGAATACGTTTGACGAGGATATCGAAATTGAGATTCTAAATACATCCAATAAAGAATTGGTTTTGATTGCACAGCATTTTGGGAAATTTTCAAACTTATGTTATTGCGTTTCGCCCAATCAAAGTATTACGATTACTACTAATTTGATTGGATTTAGAATCTATGGAGGAGCTTCTCCTCAAATTGTAGATTATATTGACCTAGATGGAGATACACATTCTCATTTTAGATTTAAGACTTTTACTGATGAAGATGAACGTGAACTAAAGATTTATCATCACGTAAATATGTTGCGTACCAAAGGGAGCAAACGCCAGATCATAATTAGTAATAAGGGCAAAGGGTATCAATTGAAAAAGCTAAAACTTTAACACGTTGAATTAAAAAATAAGTGTCACTCATTAAACAAATAGAAAGTTTAGGAATCCCAATTGAGGATTTGGCTACGCTAACCGAGCAGGATATTATTCGTATAGAGAAAAAATTGAAGGCGCAAGTTCGATTGGATAGTGGTATTGATTTAAATGAGTTAACTCAAATTATTGACAGTCTAAGAAATGATAAGGCGCACATTGCTAAGTTTTACGATACGGGTTGTCGTTATCTTAGACTTATTTTAAGCGAACAAAAGAACTTAGTTTGCATCCCTCTAGATGTGAAAATTGGGATCAATTTCGGGGATGGTTTTATCCAATTTATTAATGATAATTTTCGAGATCAATTGAATAGATACGCTGATAAATGCTTCAAAACAGATCATTATTATGGACTTTATTCCTTGCTTCGTTATGCGCCTATTTTAACAGCTGATTTTTTGCAAACCATTGAGAAACGGATGGAACAAAAAATGGTTTATTTAATCGAAATCATTCAAATTGGATCAGATGAAATTGAAATGAAAACAATTTCTGCGACAAACCCCTTTTTTTATCGTTGTTTAAATCTATTGGGTGGCATTCAGTTTGAGGATGACATTGCGGCCTTATTAAATTCTACAATACAAAGTGTTAAAAATAAAAAATGGTACTTCCGTATTCTTTTTTCAATAGGAACCTTTGAAGCTGTTAGATCAAACATACAAGATGGAATTAAACAAAATAGACGAATTGCCAAAGCAGTTGGTGTTCATGAGATCGCTTATTCTTCCGGTCAACAAAAAGGTAAAGGAGGAACAACGATTGACGCTATAAAAAGCAGAAAAAAGCAGAAAAAAAATGAGAATGAATCACATACAGGCTTGCCTGTTAAAGTTCTTGGGATAATGCTTGCGATATTATTTTTTGCAGTTTATATGATCTTATCTGGTTTTGATCCACAAATAACTCCTAAAGAGCAAGTAAATGCTCACAAGTTAATCTCAACTAGTTATAAAACAGAATTGGAAATAAATGCAACAGACGCATTAGATTTTACAGACGCACTAGATTTTTTAGAACAGGTGAGGTACTTACATTCGGATACCATTAACATTATAGCTCAAAAAGCCATTCCATTTAATAATGAAAACAGCAATTTAGGGATTAAGCAATTGGTTAACCCTGGTAATACTTTTCTTGAAATTAAAAACAAAACGAATCGCCAATTAGTTGTTATAGCGGAGAATGGAGGAGCAGTTAGTCCTTTGTATTATTGCTTAAATCCAAATCAACAAATTGGCGTAATGCCAATGATAAATACAGTGTATATCTATAGTGGTGAAACACCTCAAATTGTTAATTATGTTGGTTCTAGCGGAGATACCTTGAGCCATTTTCGATTCAAGACATTTACGGAAGAGGATTCCATAAATTTAGAAAGGAAACACACGATATTCACAATGACGGCTGACATGTTGCGACAGAGACTTATTAGCATCACATTTTCAAACGGCAGGTATAGCGTTGAAAGTGCATACAATTGATTATTACAATTTATAAAAAAAATTAGAGATCGTCCTTCGATATTGATTTCTCCATAGATTGCATACACTGTTCTGTTAACACTTCGCAGAAGATTTGAAAAATAGAAGTCATAGAGACGTTGAAATAAATAACTTTACCGAAATCGTAATTACAAAAAAGAAATGCAGAAAAAATCTTTCTTATACAACCAATGGATCGGTGTCATTTGCATATTAATGGCAAGCTTATTTGGCGGATTATGGTATAATGCTTCTTACAAGTCAAACGTTCTAGAACAATACCTCGACAATCCGTTTTCCGGTGGTTTTAATCGCGCCGCCCAACAGGATTATCAATTCTACGGGAAACTTTATTTGGTCGCGGGCATTCTTCTACTTGCACTTGGGCTGTACATTATCCGAAATTGCTATCTTCGAAGCAAAGCAAAAGTTTGAAACCAGCATTTTCGTATCCTTTTTTATTCATGATCCTGTTCACGGCAGGTAATTATAGTCTTGCACAAACGTCTAATGCGTCAATCTCATATGCTGATTTTACAGCCAAACAACAATGCTATAATTCATCAGATGGCATTATAAAATTTATTGATGAGGGAGAAGGGATTCCCATTGTATTATTACATGGAGTACCAACTTCTGGTTGGCTTTATCGCAAAATGATTCCTGAATTATCAACCAAGGGTTACCGTGTTATTGTGCCAGATATGTTAGGCTTTGGGAATAGCGCTTGCCCGAATGGTAAGGGGATTTATTCTCCCAAAAATCATGCACGGCGTTTAGTAGAATTAATGGATCACCTCAAAATTACATCATGGACACAAGTTGCACATGATGCGTCAAGTTTATGGACGGCAGAAATGTTGCGGCAGAATCCCAATTGCATTAACCGACTTGTTTTAATGAATACCGTCTTAAATCCAAATGGGATCAATTGGAAAAACCAATTAGAAATTGGCTTGACAGCAAAAGTAGGTTTGGCCATGCAACGTTTAGGATTACAAAAAGGATCATTTGTAACAAAATTTATCAAAGATAATTTGGTGGACACACGCCTGAGTCAAGCAGAATTAAATGGCTATGAACAAGCCGTTATTTTAGGAAAAACCGAAGCCATTTTTGCACATTATATTCATATGTTTGAAATGTCTATTATCGAAAAAGATCAGTTACCTGAGTTCAATGGACCGGTTGCAGTGATTTGGGGAGAATTGGATGAAGGACTAAAATGGGCGCCACAAGCGGCAAAAATTAAGGAACATTTTCAAATCAAGCCAGAAGATCTACATTTGTTGGCAACGGGGCATTTAGTTCCAGAAGAAAAAGCAAACGAGGCCGCAGAATTAATCATGAACTTTGTCAATCCAAAATAAAACGATAATTGAATGAAAACATACGTTAATTATTTTCTGTGTGCTAGTCTACTGGTAACAGTTACAGCATGTAATTATGGAGTCGGACATGAGGATGATATGGTAGGCACAGACAGCATATCTTGGGGGGCGGACTACCTAGATGTTTCATTGAATGAAAGCGATAGCCTTGCAGATGATTATATATTTGATGAAGTTCTAATAGTTGATAAAACAATAGATTTGGAGAGCTTTCAGAATCAATTCAGCGTTTACTTTGATCATAAATTTGATTTTGCATGGCGCTATATTGCGTCCAATTATACTGAATACCTTGAGGATGCGTCGCTTGAGCATACCACTACAAACTTTATTTTTGATATGCAAAAGGTCAATGCAGTCTCTGTTGAAGGAGATGCTTACCCGATTGAATTTGTTGGCTTTGCTCACTCTTATCAGTATGTAAATGGAGGCCATATTTATGTAACCTATGATTATTCTGAAACTAGAGAAGAATTAAAATATTACTATGTAAACGCCGCATTTGAGGTCCTGCAAAAAGGAATTTTAGCTTATCGTGGAGAAGACAAAGAAGCTTGGTCTTACGGTTACGGAGAATTTTCAAAAGATTTTTCAATTTATGAAATGTATCATGTGTCGGGAGAAGGTAAAGACACCACTAATTATACATCTGAATTCTTTTATTTTGAGTAAAGTATGAGTGAGCAAGAACTAGACGGTAAAGTGCGCAAAAATGTCCAAATTGGTGGATTTGTTGAGGTTGTTCAAAAAGCTGACCAACGCACAGGTGAACTGACAGAAGGAGTTGTTAAAAGGATTTTGACCAAATCCCCAAAACATCCGCATGGAATTAAGGTGCTTTTAGACACGGGTGAGGTTGGTCGTGTAAAAGTCATTCACGAAGATTAGCGCGCCTTTTTTATATTAAATGCATTTCCCATTCAAAGCCATTATCCAATTTCAACATAGATTTTTATCTGATTCTCTTTGTTTAGTAAGGAAAAAATGTACTCTCCGACATTATATAGTATGACGGGTGAAATGAGAAGCATATTGTGTATTTTTTTAATTGGATTTGGCGTGAATAGTAGTGCTCAAGAACGAACAAGTCCCGCTAATCAATCCGAAGAGTTAGGAGATGTAAGTTGGTATAGGGATTATGATCAAGCCTTAGAATTATCAAAGCGTGAAACTAAACCGATCCTAATTTTGTTTCAAGAAGTTCCGGGTTGTTCAACCTGTCGTAATTATGGTCATAATGTTTTAACCCATCCTTTAATGGTTGAGGCTATTGAAACATTATTTATTCCGGTAGCAATTTATAATAATAAAGGAGGGAAAGATAAAGTCGTGCTAGAAAAATTCGGAGAACCTTCTTGGAATAATCCTGTGGTGCGAATTGTAGATGCAAATGGACTTGATGTCGTACCGCGAATCAGTGGTGATTATGCCGCATCATCTTTGGCCAAAGCGTTATTAAAAGCTCTCAAAAAAGCACCAGATTTTTTAGAATTGTTAAGTGCAGAATTAACTGGAAAACAAAGTAATTCGGTTCAAACTGCCTACTTTAAAATGTATTGTTTTTGGAGCGGTGAAAAGCACTTGGGTGCATTGAATGGCGTATTGTCAACAACGTCTGGGTTCATGTCAGGGGCTGAGGTTGTTAAAGTGCAGTTCGATCAAAATAAAGTCACTCAAAAGGCCCTAGTAAATTATGCTGAAAAGCAAGAAATGACATTAATTAAGGACAATGGTAAGTTTAGAATAGCGAAAGATGATGATAAATTTTATTTGCAAAAAACGAACTATAAATATTTGCCGCTAACCAACCTTCAACAAACTAGAATTAATTCAAAATTAGGGAGAGGAGAGTCTGCTCGAAATCTTTTAAGTCCAATTCAACTAGATTGGTTTTTAGCTTTGCGTGATGGAAAAGGTGAAAAAATCATACGGTTTAATCAAGACTTTTCCGTGGCTTGGTCCGCTATGAAATAGTATTCAACCGTTATTTTTTTTTCAATAAACGCATTGAGCATTACATCTGATCCCACCTTGCTCTATGTCCTCGGCAGTCAAAATGAACCGTCATTGAACCTGGGTAACGCCCTAGGCCACCTTTATTGCCAACAATTTCTTCCATAATATCCAAGACGATAGTTTTGTCATCTTGCGTTTTTTTACCGTCATTATTAATGTCCTCTATGACAATGTCCACGGCTTTTCCCCAAATGTGTTGACTTGAACTTGCACCACCTTTTTTCTCATTATAAGTTGGATGACGGTGACTTTCGCGTACCTTAAAACCGTATTTATTATAACCTTCTTCATCTAGTCGCAAAACTAAATCAAGCATCATATAAAGCATCTTTTTATCTACCAACCAGTATTGTTCATGATTCTTCGCGTAGTCTTCCTCGTTTTTTGAATAGTAAGCATCCGTAGTCACAAAGTTTCGAATCCGGTATTCTCCCACAATATATTTCAATACATCATCTCCCTCAAGCACGTAGAAGGTTTCTTTTTTCAAACTGCTTTTAAACTTTCCGTTAGAATTGGTGTATTCTCTATATTCGGCATCCAAATCAGCAAATTCGATCTGTTCGAATTGTGCCAATACACTGTCGATTCCGGCATGGGTTAAAACGGGTTCTTGGGCAGTTTGAGTATCAAATTTTTTAATGGGATCTGTTTTACAAGAGAGTAGAACAAGAACTAAAATTATGGCTGTATATTTTTTCATGGTTTTTTTGGTTTTCTGCGAATGAAATAGACCATGCCTAATAACAACAACAAAAATCCTCCACCCAAGTAATAAATCAATCCTTTAATTATTTTTTTCTTCTTTTTTGGTTTTTCAACTATGTCCGTCTCATTTTCTAAATTTTCATCTTTAAGTGTATCAATATCCATAATGGCATCTAAACCACCTTCTGCCACGTCACCCTCTTCTGATCGTTCATTATTATAATTGTATGCCTCAATATAAGCTATGCGTTTGTCCACGATACCTTGTAATGAAGTGTCATATTGTGCCGCTAAGCCATATGTTCTAATACATGCTCTTGTATCTTGATCTCTCGCAACCGCATCTGCATGTAATAAAATTAGACGGGCAAATACAGGATCTTGATTTTCTGGTTTAACGAAATAGCTTCTTTCATGTAATTGAAAAGAGCTTGCATAAAAGAATTTATGAGCAGTAAGTTCTTCTGTAAATAATGTTGGAATCGAATCTTTAGAAAGCGGTATGTCGAATATATCATGATTTTTCAACCAGTTTTTGTCTTTGCTCAGTGCTATCTCAGCTTCCAATATTTTAATGTGAATCCATTCTGAATTGTTATGAGAATCTGGATTTAAATTTAAACCTTTTTGAGTCCAATACAAGGCCGAATCTAAATTCCCAACCAATTCATGTGCTACACCAATGTTTGAACAAAAACTGTAATTTGAAGCCTTAATAATAACATTTTCATGCAAATAATCAATTGCTTCTTGATAGTCGCCATTATAGATCATGTACACCGAAATGTCAGTATGGATATAGTCTTTGTTCGCTTTCTCTGATTTCGATAACCTTTCATTTAATTCTATTAATTTTTCATCAATCCGATCTTGTCCGGGGAAATTGATAGGTCTATTAAATATAATATCCTTCCTTAACTCCGTAATTTCTCCATCTAAATTAGTTCCTGATTCATTCAAACAAGCAATTCCGTTGAATACGATAAGAAGTGATAGAATAAAAAGTAAATGTTTCATAATAGGCAAATTGGTATAAATTTTAACGAAGCAATTATTAATAGTTACAAAACTGCAATTTTTTAAGAAACTCTGCGCCGCCGCCAAGCCTTTATTTTAGTGTCTTTTAAACATGTTTTAATTTTTTATTGAAAAAGAAGCAAAACTGATGCAGGACATTTGAAGTTTCTGTTTGAATAGGGTGAAATAGGAAAGTTTAACCCTATGAAAATTTCCACGAAGATCTGATTAACCTTTAGCGTCAGTATGCTATTCCTTAACTTTCGTTTAAGACTTCTTGCAGGTTTGCACTAATTTTGATTAATTTTCAGAAAAACTATCATTTTGGGCGATTACAATCAATATTATTTATCAGAAAACTTATTTGGTACGCCTTATCCAGAATTGGTTTCATATTTCAAAACCTGTAAAGTAGGAAACGTCTTAGATTTAGGCTGCGGTCAAGGTCGAGATGCGTTATTTTTGGCACAATTAGGTTTTTCTGTAACTGCAGTTGACAGTTCTGAAGTTGGTATTTCGCAAATGTTGGATGTATCAAAAAACCAAGGTCTAAAACTAAATGGATTAGTCGCTGATATTTATGAATGGGACGACTTTAGTTCGTTTGATTATGTTTTACTCGATAGTATGTTCCATTTTTTAAAAGAAGATAGAACCAAAGAATTGCGATTCATTCATAAGATATTTGAAGGCATAAAGACGGGTGGAATCGTTGTGTTTTGTATTCAGGATAGCAAAGGAAAAGTATCAGTTTTAGAAGATGCAATTGCTCAAAACAAAAAAATAGTAACCATAAGCAAAGTTCCATTTATATATGCGTTTAATGATGACGAAACAGGGGATTCATCTGAAATGGATTATAAATTAATAAGTGTTCAAAAGTGAAAAACCGCCTACTAATTATTGGATTACTCTTAAGTATAGCTGGACAAAGTCAAACGATCCATGATTGGGTCAATGTTCAATACGACCCTAGTGAAGCTTCGGAGGTTTCTTTTGTTGAATTTTTGGTGCTAAATGGATCAGTCCAATCATTTCATGAAGTGCAAGTTATAATTGGGGCAGCTAAAGAACAAAGTACGGTATACCTTGATGTAGAATTGCAAAGAAATGGATATTTAAAGCGCGTGCACAAAGTCTTGGCAGATAGCAGTGAATCCATTAATGAATTCACTTATCTTGGTGCGGCAGGTTCCTATAAACAGCATTGGATATCCATTTTTAATTTTGGAGTTCGGAAAGATACTATCCATAAAGAAATTTATTCTGGTGATCAAAAAGATTGGCAAATTGGAGCGGATACAATGGCCTTTGATTCGGAGGGTAACATTATTTATTTTCGTAATAAACGAGATGAGGTGTATACCACTTTTGACAAATATGGAAGAAAAGTCAGGGATTCAATTCCTTCACATCCCAAATTAATGGCACATGAAATCTCCTATAAATACAACAAAAATAAAATTGTCAAACTTGAATCATATCCTAAGCAAAATATCGAAATTAAAACAACTTATTGGATCGATAAAAAAGGAAATTGGACCAAATGTGTGATTCAAAGTAATGGGCGCATAAAAAATGCTGTGCTCCAAAGAGAACTAAACTATTTTGATTGACCTAGTTAAAGATTTGAATCTCTTCAGCAGTAACGATAGTTTTCTTTTCTGTAATTTCGATTGATTGAGAAACCGTGATTGTACCACCGAGAACTATGTCCTTGGAAACGCTGTACACAGTATAGTTACCTATTGTCAAATTGTTGAAGATATATTTCCCGTTACCACCAGTACGTTCCAGATCACCAAATACTTCATTGTCACCGTATATTAAATATACTTTTTCGTCGATCGCAGGCGTTATAGCGTTTAATACAGGACTTTTACCAGATTGCGTTGTATTAATTTCAAAAGGCGAAGTTACTTTGTCTGCATTTGGAATTTCTCCATAAGCTATATTGGTGATTGTAACAATGTCAATATTCCGTATGAGTGAATAATGCGCCGCAGCTTCATTTTCAATTTCAGTCATAGTATTTGTGGCTATTTCAACGTTTGAATCTGAGTAGTTGAATGCAACGCTAATTCCAGTACGTCCTGTTAATCCAGGATCTGAATCGCTTGGCCACGTTGGATTGTCATAATAGATATAAAACTGTTCTGCTCCAACAGGATTATTTAAAACCCAATAATCACCATGTTCAATACTTAAGCCTTGCGTAAAAAGTACCTCAGTTATCTCTACTTGCGAGTTTTCATGATTTTGGCTTGAGACAATTCCAGTAATTGAAGAAGTACCACCTGGTCCTTCAGTTTTATTACATCCAATAAGCAGTGTTGCTGCTATAGCAGTTAGGATAATCTTTCTCATATTTTAAATTTTACTGGCGAATTATTTTAATATTGGATAACAACGATTGATCGCTGAAAACTTGCACGATATAGACTCCTTGAGCATAAGTGCTGAGGTCCAAAGTGAAATTGGATGTATTGTTAATTGAAATGGTTGAAAGTGTTTGTCCAGCGGTATTTTTAATTAATATTTCTCCGTTTTCAATAATTTGATTGAAGATCAATTGACTTTCTGCAGTGGTTGGATTCGGGTATATATTAATGGATTGATCGTCTGATTCAGTTAAGCCTAAATCCTCACAACTGCCAAACATATTCTCGTCCATCCACGTTAATCGCTCTATAGTCCAATCGCGCAGATATCCCATTTCCTCAGCATATGTGTCGCCAACAAAATTGTTGGGCCAAACATAGGTTCCTAAAACTGGCCAACGTTGAAAATTGCGTTCTGCTGCGTCGGCTAAATAAACTTCCATTTCATCTATAAATGCAAGAATTGTGTCTGTGTGTAAAGTCGTCATTCGTAATTCTTGCCAACGGCAATTTAGCTCATGAGTATAGGTCTCATCTTCAACCAGACGATTCCACCAAAATGGATTGTTTAAATCACCGCCACCGCCGCAAACGGAATTGAAATAAATCTCCCAACCGTAAGTTTCTCCTCCTTGACAATAGTTTGCATTACCCCATGCCAAATTAAAATCCCATAAAGGCCCAGCGTTGAGTTTGCCTCCCTCACTTTCCCGTTCTTTATGTAAAAAAGTACTAATTCGGTAACCATCTACATTTTTACTAATCTCATTGACAATCATAAAGTCTATAAATGATTGGACGCCAATAAAAGGGCGATAGCCATCATCTGGATCATCAAAGTCGGGTCCGTCTAATGCTGTTTCAAAATCTGTAATGTATTCTTCAATATAGTCTAGTTGATCTGGGTGTATTTCTTCAATTTCTGGATCGTGCATTTGATAGCGAACGGCACCCCAGGCTGGAGCGGCTTGAGCATATGGAGATGTCCATGCAACAATTCCACCACCAGTGGTTTTGTCTACTTTGACAATATATCCACCAGTTAAATCATTTCCAGAAATATCTGTAGGTTCCATTTTATCAATATTAACTCTACCCGGATTTTGTTTAATTCGTTCCATGAATACATAGACTCCAATATAATCGCCATTTAAAACAACCTCTACCAATTCAGTTCTTGGGGCATATTCTCCCATTTCATTCCCTAGCTTATAAGTAAGCACATTTCTAATCAGCGATTTATCTGAATATGGCGCATAAAGAATCCAATCATTATCAATTGGCCAGTCAAAAATGGAGACATTATAATTGCTAGTATCAGGTGCGCGAGTTTCTAAGCCAAACGCTTTTTTCGGGAAAGTTCCAGAAGATGACCCTCTTCTTTCTATTCCAATTAATCCATAAAATTCATTGAAAGGATCCGTAACATTGTTTAAGCCCGATTCGTTGTTAACAATTCCCATAAGTGCAGTTACTTTTGGATCATCCACAATTGATACACCGTCTACCGTATTGATAATTACAATGGGTAAATTACTTGTTTCAAGGATTACAGGTGGTACAAACCAATCTGGTGCAGGATCATAATCGCTGGATGCGCTATTGATTCCCAAGAACAAATAAGGACGAGAGCTTAAATCACTGGATGTTGTAGATTCGTTATGCGTTTGAACACAAAGCACGTTTGCCCCCATGTTGAGGTTGGCGCTTAAAAATAATTTGGATAAGGTGAATTGCGCAGGATATTCGCCATCATAAATTTCTGCCTCATGCAAACCAGATGCTAATTGATCATAATCTGGTTGTCCTGCTCCATCCATTAAATCCCTAGATATTTCAACGCCATTTAAATAGGCTACAAATCCATCATCATAATCCAGCATTAATGCTGCCGCACTTATTTCAGACGTGTCTATAATATCAAATTCAATGCGCTGATAAACTGAAATTGTTCCACCAGGCAAAACGGTATTATCGTCTCCATCTCCATAGCCAAAACCACCACTCGCAATAGGCCATGCACCTGCATCAAAACTCAACGTATTCCAATCGGCATCTACAGGAGTGCCAGGAACAATATAGGACCAAAGATCCGTTTCATAAACAACGGTCTCCCAATGGTCGATTTGCGCATAAGAAGTGCTTTTAAAAGTGAACACAATTCCGAAGAGAAAAGCGAATGGTAAAAAAATGGTGCGGCGGTGCGATAACATATCGTTAACTTTAAGCTAACAATATAAGAATTTTGAACGGAAAGCGAAAGAAATAGAGGGGTGACTAATATACTTAATAAATATCTCATTCGTTTTGTCGCGTTGATGTGTGCCGTTACTTGCGGTAACATAATTTATGCGCAAAAAATTTCCACAAAAGATGCGATAATAGATTTCGAATATTTAAATGAGGCGGTTGTAAATGCCCATGGCGCAAATTATCATTATAATGCCCCTGTAAACCTCGACTCACTTTTAAGTGTCGTTCATCAACTTAAATCAGACAGTATATCGATTCCGGATTTCCGCTATTATTTGGGAGTCGCCTTTCGTGAAATAGGATGTTTACATACAAGTGTTAAAGAATTTCCATTGGATGCTGAATTGCCTGCAGAACGATTTTTTCCGATTCCAGTTTTATTGGTTAATAATGCCTTATATATTGACAATCATAAAATCAAAGCAAGTCAAAAATATGTGGGGCAAAAAATAGAAGAGATCAATGGATATTCAGCTGCTTATATTGTAGATCGACTTTTGAATTATTTGGGCGGTGATGGAAGAAATTCCCATGATCCTTATGCCGAAGAAATTGCCTCACTTTATGCACCTAAATTAATTTCATACTATTTAAATCAACCCTTAAAGTTTAGAATAAAAACAGGTGTTGGAACTTTTTCTGTGTCGTCCAGTGCCAAACCAAGTTACAGGTATCGCACAATTGTTCCAATGGAAAAACAAGAAAAAATCCTAGAAGGTGAACGCGCTTATTATCTAAAAAGAGATTCTATTCCTGTGCTTCGAATTGAAAAATTTATGAAAGAAGATATGTCTTTTTGGCGATTAGTTTTTGGAACCTTATCAGCTGACAACTCACCTTACTTCATTATTGATTTAAGAGGTAACACGGGTGGGAATCGGAAAACTGGAGCTGAATTAATGCGCTATTTAGCTGCTGATGAATTCGGATATGATATTTTACAACCAAAAAACAAGCCAAAACCTTATCTAAATAAACAAGGAAAACGCTATTATCGTTTTTCAAAATGGAAATACAATGTTGGTAAATTCTCGCATAAAAAAAACACTGATTTAGGGAAATCATTTCACTTCAATTTTAAACCACACAAATCAACCTATCAAGGTCAAATTATTTTATTGACAGACGGATTGACGGCCTCAACTTCAACTATGTTGACCACTTGGCTTGATAAACATTCGAATGCCAAATTTATTGGAAGAACAGCCGGAGGAGGCTACAATGGAAACAACGGTGGTGTATTTCCAAAAATTACTTTGCCTTTTTCAAAAACAGTAATTCGTTTTCCATCATATCGTATCGTCTTAGACAATGATTACAAAAAAGAAGATGGCTTAAAACCAGATATTGAAGTCAATTATTCAGTAGAAGATTGGCTTGCTAATAAAGATCGAGATTGGGAAGCGGTGCTAGATTTTATTCGAAAAAACGAATAAAATTTTCAATGGACAATTACAATGAGTTCCGCCTTAGGCGTATTAATGGGCTGATCTGAGTTTTTTGAAAGGGGTAGTTGGGGTAACGTTCATACTTCTAGTTTATCTTATTTTTACAAATAAATAATCCGTCACTTCAAGTAGCGCACCATATCGAGAAAACCCGTCCCGCGAGTGCCCGTTTAAGGCGGATAAAAAGAAGCACATAATACTAAAACCTAAAAGAGAGTGCAACGAACAATCTAACTACTAATAGCGCTCCGACTAAGTCGGAAAGCGGTCTAACTACTAATAGACCCTTTTCCTATCAAATTAGTAGATTATTTAAACTGAATTCAGTCATTAAGTTTATTTTTTTGTATTTTTATCTGCTTATTCATTCATAACAAGGGGATTACGGTAGTTTTGTTTTTTTACAAAACAATCGATTTCGGGCAACTCTCAATGAGTTTAAAACGTTTAGGAGTTGTAAGCAATAGAATACGATAACCAATACGCTAACAAATGAAAATCCTAATCCAGAAAATTACATTGTGCTTATTTTTCGCAATGTTCATAAATACGCAACAAGCAACAGCCCAAGATTGGACCTTCCCATATCCAACAACAGGTACACCATGTTCATCATGCGCACCTCCGGGTTGGACAATGATTTCAGGATCGCCAGACCTTTCAAGTCTAGCGAATTGGATTGGTTATCCTCATCATGAATCAACAGGAGTAATTAGTCCAGTTCCAGAGCCAACACCAGGTATTACATCTTTCATGTCGGCAATGGCATATGGCGGAGGTACTGAGGTTGTTACTACAACATTTACGATTCCAGCACCAAGAGTCTTGACAGTTTATTTTGGCGGATTTGGTACAAGTATTTCAGGTGGCGGACCAGTTGGAGCAGAACCTGGCGATACAGAGAACTTATTAGTTAACGGAGCAACAGTTTCAATTCCAATTCCATGGGATGGCGAATGGCTTGCAGTAACTTATGACCTGCCCGCAGGTGTAAATACAATTACGTTAAATCCGGGATTGACAGATGACGATACACGTCACGTTGTACATATCTCTATTCCTGCTGAACAAATCTCTCCTTGTGATATTGATTTAATAACTGATGTTTCGGATACTGAAATTTGTCTTGGAGATGAATTAACATTAACAGCAGAATCTGTTTCTGGTGCTCTTGTTACTTGGGATTTAGGCGCGCCAAATGGTGTAGCATTTACGCCAGCAGATGAAGGTGTTATAACTTATACAGCAACAAGTGAAGATGAGATAGATTGTCCTTTTTCAGTTGATATTACAGTATTAGCAATTCCACTTATTTATGCCGGCCTTGACTTTGAAGTTTGTGAAGGTGAAGAAGCAATACTTGAAGGATCGGGTGCAGGTTTAGGAACTTATGATTGGACAGGTGGCGTTATTGACGAAGAACCGTTTTTCCCAGTTGCTACAGCAACCTATACAGTTACAGGAACCAACCCTGCAGGTTGTACAAATACAGATGAGGTTGTAGTAACCGTTAATCCTTTGCCTCCAGTTGATGCTGGAGCTGATATTGCAGCTTGTATTGGAGATGTTATTACATTGACAGGATCAGGTGCAGGTATAGGAGGCATTTACGATTGGACAGGTGGCATAGTTGATGGCGTTTCATTTACTCCAGGAGCAACTGCAACTTATACATTAACTGGAACAGATGAACTTGGTTGTGTAAACACAGATGACATTGAGGTGGTGGTGAATCCATTGCCAGTAATTGACGCAGGTATAGATCAGGAAATTTGTGAAGGGTTTGAAGTGACTTTGTCTGGTACTGGAGCAGGCGGCGGATCATATGATTGGTCGGATGGAGTAGTGGATGGAGTAGCATTTACACCAGCAGTAACAACAATATATACATTAACTGGAACAGACGATAATGGATGCGAGAATACAGATGATGTAACAGTAAATGTAAATCCAGCACCACCAGTTGATGCAGGTGCAGATATTTCAATCTGTAACGGAGATGCACTCATTTTAGCTGGAACTGGCGCAGGCGTTGGTGGCGTTTATGATTGGACAGGTGGAGTAGTTGATGGGTTTTCCTTTGTACCGGTTGTTACAACAACTTATACGGTAACAGGAACTAATGAAGATGGATGTGTGAGTACAGATGACATCACGGTAACTGTAAATGGATTACCAGACGTTATTTTCTCTACAGATGATTTATTGGGATGTGCACCTTATAAAGTTCAATTCAGCACTGATAGCCCAGGTGCATCTTTTGAATGGCATTTTGGTGACGGATCAATAAGCACAGCTGAAAATCCAACACATGTATATTTAACCGAAGGTTTATTTGATGTGACATTGACAATTACTTCGGCTGAAGGTTGTGAAACTACGGTTATGTATGGTGATTATATTGAGGTGTATCCAGCACCAGTAGCTTCCTTTACTTTCATTTCACGAGAGGTGGATTTAGGAACGTCAACGGCAGATTTTGAAAATACATCTTTATTTAGTGACACGTATACATGGAATTTTGGTGATAGTTCACCGCTTTCAAATGTGTTTAGCCCAACACATACTTACCCAAGTATTGACAATGGAACATACACTGTAACGCTAATTGCTGAAAATAGCATTGGTTGTGCAGATACTGTAACACGTATTGTTCAAATGGAAGGATTAACAATTTATTATATTCCAAATACCTTCACACCAGACGGTGATAATTTCAATGAAACTTTCAAACCTATGTTTACTTCAGGTATTGATATTTATGATTTCCACATGGCTATTTATAATCGTTGGGGAGAAATGGTTTTCGAAACGTATAATGCCGCTTATGGATGGAATGGTGCTTTTGGAAATCAAGGTTTAGTGCAGGACGGTGTTTATATCTGGAGAATTGATTTTGGTGATACTGGAAGTGATGCTCGTTATACAAGAGAAGGTCACGTTACTGTTATCAAGTAAGTAAGCTTTAAGGAGCGACTAATGAGAGCAATATAAATAAACCAATAATTGATGCAATAATCATTATTGCTATGGCCGCGATTGCTACCATAACGTACCATAGCCCGCTTAGAAACGATCCATTTGGTTTGTTATATTTCAAAATTTGAACTCCCAACAATATTCCGGCGGTTATGATAATAATGCTACTAATTAAACGCAATATTATCCAAGCAATACGTTTGGGGTTCTTTGTTTGATTTGCCTTTTCTTCTTCCTTTTGAATTTCTTTGTTCGTGTCCGTTGAGTCGACTATTATGGGGTCAACCTGCGCCATATCTGATGTGTTGACTTCATGAAGCCCCATTTCAAAAAACGTATTGGTATTCTCTTTTTCGTGAAAATCATGAATAATACTGGCCTTTTCTGAAATGTTGGTTTCACGCAAAATACTGTTGCCATTTTTTAGGTCAATTGTGTCCGAAAAAGGTATGACAATCGATAAAACATTGCTCGTGTTCGGCACTGACTCTTCGTTGGATTGAAAGACGTTGGCTTTAAGATGAAGGTATTTCCGTTTTGAAAAGTCTTTATTAATGGAGCAAGAAACAATAAGCAAAACATTAAGACACAACAGTGATAAGTAACCAAAAATCTTCATATTACTCTAAGGTAGAATAATTGCAATAAAGAAGAGGATTCAATTTCAATAATCCAAAAATTGATAAGAATCATAACTTAGCGTTTTCATCAAAACGTATATTGATGCCTTGCTAGAATTCCTTCTGCAATTTCGCTAATTAAATTTGGCATTACTTCACAACCTCTGCAAGTGAAAACGGCTCCATTTTTAGCGGCAATAATTTGTATCATATTATACACATAAGGTTCAAAATTAATACCTTGCTTTTTTAAAGTCAAAACGCCGTCTATAGCGTAAAGTTGAAAAACAGGTCGGGCACAACTCAGCCAATCTAATATGGCCACGGTATCTTTCGTTTTTATAAAACTATTTAGTTCCTTTCGCAATGAAAGTAGTCCACCTCCAAGTCCGCATGAAAAACCATAAAGAATTCTACTATCATCAGTAAATAAATCGGTTATGTCAAAAGAAGTATGAAATACTTCTTCGTATTCTTCTGTGAATTTTTTATAACGTTTTAAGTCCGTTTTCGTGGCTTCGGTTGTTTCCGTCCGTTTCCATTTACCATTATTGTCTTTGTGCGATTCTTGTTTTGCTATTTCATAAAACAAGATGGTGTCGCAACGACTAATTATTTTGACATTATATAAATTTGTCTCATATTTTTCTTCAAAAGGATCTTTCAAGTAACTTTCTTGGAATTGGACATAGGTTTCTTGATATTGATTAAAGATATCTCGATATATTATGTAATCCTCAATTACATAATATTCATCCTTGATAAATGAGTCCTGCACTTGCTCGGTATATGCCTCAAATTTCAAATAATCGAATGTAGATAAAACCGTTTTTAATCCTTGCGATACGTGTTGCGAAAACCCGTAAAAAGTTGTAAAAACGCAAAGTAAAAGAATCGTTTTATTGAACATGAACTAATGAGTCGGTTTAAAGTATAATGCCATATTTGAAAAAGTTACCGTCATAAATTCAGTTTATTTTGAATCTTGAGAAAAATTTGCTCTGCGAATAGAATTTAGATCCAATAAGCCATGTTTTTTTAGCAGGTTTTCTACTTCACTTTTTATCGTTGTATTCCAATGTGTACATCCTGCGCAGCTATTTACTGTGCCCTCTTTATTTGCAATAATTTCAATTAGTGCATAGGTTTTATCTTTAAAGCGTATACCTTTTTTACTCAAGTTTAAAATTCCATCTATGGCATATAATTGCAATTCTGCGGTTGCTGATACCAACCATTTTTGCAATTCTTTTTTGTCTCTTTTCTGGATATAAAGATTTAATTGTTCTCTGTATATAGGGTCTTGTCCAGCATAACCGCAATGTGATCCATAAACAATTTTGTCCTCAAATAGATCTGCGAAATTAAGGTCAGAATTATATACTACGAAGTAAGAAGTTTCGAGTTTTTGATAGCTCACCGAGTCTGCCTTTTCCTTGATTAATTTGAATTCCTGAACCCACTCGTTAGGTCCTTTTTGCACATAGATTTTTTCCTCTATTTGAAAGTGAATAATGGTATTATGCAATCGAATAATCCTTACAATATAACGATCAACGCTATAGGTCCCTGCATTTTCTTTATGAGCTGTATTTTGTTCAATTTCAATTTTAAATTCATAATAACAATCAATAATTTCGCGATCAATATCTATTCTAGATTTGTAAGTGATTTCCTTAGAGAAATTGTCTAATAAGCCATCTAGATACGTTGTTAGATCCGAGTACTTTCTAGATTGATAAGATTTTTCTAAACCATCTAAAATAGGATGCGCTTGCAAATAAAACGAGCAGAATAAAAACAGTATAAAAATCAAGTTTTTCGCCATGAATGTTTTTAGTTAATGACTTAAAGATAGGGTTAAAACTTCGGGGTTAAGTAAAACAGTGCAACCTTATGTCGTAGAGATTGGTCTAATTATTAGAAGTAACATAGCTATGAAAAATTCTCTTTTGATCATTTGTTTAACGATAATCACAAATTTTGCTTGGTCACAATGCGACGGATTTGAGGTAGTAATAACACTACAAAACCCAACCTGTCATGGATTCTCAGATGGTTCTGTTAACATGACAGCAAGCGGTGGTAATTCACCCTATAATTATATCCTAGCGGATACCGCCGGAACAATTATTGACTGCCCAGACGGGATAGGGAATGTTTTGACGGATGGCTGTTATGTCGTGACAGTGACGGACAGTTTAGGCTGTATTGAGACTGATACAGTTTACCTTGTCGATCCTGATCCAATTACCGTTGATTTGATCATTACCGACCCAACTTACCCTGGCGCTTGTGATGGAATAGTAATAGCGGATATGGTGTATGGTTATCAAGGTGCTTATGAATCCATTGGCTACTTTTGGACTATCCCTGGCGCACCTGCTGGTAATGAAGTGACAGACATTTGTTCGGGAGAATATAACCTCACAATTAATGACGAATATGGCTGCTCTGCTGCTTTCGATTTTGCCTTAGGTTCTTTAGCCGAATTACCAATTATTGCCAAGGAGGATTTTGAAGTATTTACGAATCGCCAAAACGGAGTCCTAATCGTGAAAAATAATGTGGTAAATAGGGCAGGAATTAAGTTGTTAAATCTAGCTGGTCAAGTTGTTTTTGAATCAGAAATTAATTCAGGAAATGTCGCCTTTACACCAAACCTTAAACATGGTGTTTATTTGTATACAATTAGGTCTAATCAAGGTTTAATTCAAACAGGAAAGTTGGTTTTTTAGCCACTGGTTCTCTATACAATTTTTGATTCACCCTAATATTCGTTAAAAGGCGGCCTATTATCTTTAATCTAATAACAAAGTGAACTAAAATCTAACTACTAGCCGAAACCATCTCAATATAAAGCGCTTCAACCTTATTTCTTGCCCATGGTGTGCGTCGTAAAAACTTCAAACTTGAATTAATACTTGGGTTACTGTTAAAGCAATTGATCTTAATTCGATAGCCCAATTCAGGCCATCCGTATTCTTCTACCAAATGGTTTAACATATGTTCCAGCTTAACGCCGTGCAATTTGTTATTCGTCTGATCTCCTGGATCATTATTCTTTTCCATTATCGCATTTGCTTTGTACAAAGTTATAAAAAAAATGCCCACTCAAACCCTTATGAAACCTGCAAAGCGAAAATTAATTCAAAAAAAAGCTTGGAGATTAAATTAATTCTAACCTATCTTTACGGCGTCGATTACAGTTCTTGTAACAGTGATTGATTTATAAAGAAGAGGTTAGAGACAGGCTCATTGATCCTCTGGCAACCCTCACTCCGAAAGGATGTTGAAAGGTGCCAATTCCTGCTTCAAGTGGATAATCCACTGAAGAGATATAAATAATTACGGAAAATGACACGATCAAAAACAAGCGTACCGAGTAATGAATTTAGAATAAAACCTTCAACTGGTTTTTGTATGTTAAATCCCATGCATTGCAGTTTCTGCAGATAAATTTAAGCCAAAATTTATTTAAATAATTCTCCGCTTGATATTTTTCAAGCAAGGTATTCATTCGATTATACATTCAAAAATGACACAATATTTTTACTACCGGCATCAATTGCAATTGGAATCTGGAGAACAATTGAATCAGATTAAAGTTGCGTATCAACAATTCGGAAATCCAGCAGCTAAGAAAATTATTTGGGTTTGTCATGCGTTGACGGGAAATGCCCAAGTCAATGAATGGTGGCCAGGTTTATTTGCGAAAAATGGGCCATTCAATACAGCAGATTATCGCATTATATGTGCCAATGTTTTGGGGTCATGTTATGGCACATCTGGGCCAAATGATTTGCCAGAACCACTCGATTTTCCTTTAATTACTATTCGAGACATGGTTGAGGTGCATGAACTATTGTTGCAACATTTAAAAATTGATCAGATTGATATACTAATCGGAGCATCCTTAGGAGGCCAGCAGGCTTTAGAGTGGGCGGTTTCAAGTCCTGATTTAATAAAGAAACTTGTTTTAATAGCAACCAATGCCGAGTATTCTCCTTATGGAAAAGCATGTAATGAAGCACAGCGATTAGCCCTGTATTCAGATGAAACGTTTGGAAGAAAAGGCGGCGGAAAAGCAGGTTTAAAAGCGGCACGTGCCGTTGCTATGTTATCCTATCGATCTTATTCAGATTTTAAAATTAAGCAGGAAGATATTGATACGCGTATTTCAGACTATAAGGCGGCGTCTTATGTTGCGTATCAGGGGAATAAATTTATCGAAAGGTTTGACCCTTATGCCTATTATTCACTAACTAAATCAATGGACAGTCACTGCATTGGACGTGGTAGAGGAGGAAATATTAATGCGCTGCAAAGTATAAAAGCTAAGACGCTAGTAATTGGGGTTAATTCGGATGTTTTATTCCCTATTGAAGAGCAACAATATTTAGCGAAAAACATTCCCAGTGCAGAGTTCGGAACAATTGATTCGGTACACGGACATGATGCTTTTTTAATAGAATACGATCAACTAAATGAGCTCATAAGTGAATTTTTATATCACGAATTTAAATCTTATAAACCAACAACATTAAAACTTAAAACAAATGTCAACTAAATTAAAAATTGGTCTTTTTGGCTTCGGATGCGTAGGCTCTGGACTCTATGAAGTATTAAATCAAAGTAAATTACTCAACGCGAGTATAGAAAAAATTGTTGTGAAAGATCCAACAAAAAAGCGAAGTATTCCAGCATCAAATTTCAGTTATGATCCTGCTACAATTTTGGATGATCCAACAATTAATTTGGTCGTAGAACTGATTGATGATGCTGAAGCTGCGCATCAAATTGTGACAACCGCAATTCGCAAAGGTAAAAATGTGGTTTCGGCCAATAAAAAATTAATTGCCGAGCATTTGGCCGAATTACTCGTGCTTAAGGATGATTATGGGGTTTCATTTTTATATGAAGCTGCGGTTTGCGCCAGTATACCAGTTATTCGAAACTTGGAAGAATACTATAATAATGATAGCCTTGCAGGAATTGAAGGTATCTGCAATGGAACAAGTAACTATATTTTAACACGATTGAATAATGAATTAAAATCCTTGCCGGCCGGAAATCAAGCCTTTGAACTCGTTTTAGAAGATGCTCAAAAAGCAGGTTTCGCGGAGACAGATCCAACGTTGGATATTGATGGATTTGATAGTAAATACAAATTGCAGATTTTGATTCTTCACACATTTGGTTTAAAAACTATTCCAGAAGATGTCTTGAATTTAGGTATTCGACACATTAAAACAACTGATGTTTTATTTGCTCAAGAAAAAGGATTAAAACTTCGACTTGTTTCATTTGCACGCAAAATTGATGATAAGGTTGTCGCATTTGTTGCACCGTTATTTGTGAAAAGTGACAGTTTTGCTTATGACATTAACAATGAATTTAACAGTGTGTCTATTGAGGCTCATTTTTCAGACAAACAAGTATTTATAGGGAAAGGTGCTGGGAGTTTCCCAACAGCTTCTGCCGTGCTTTCTGATATTTCGGCCTTGCAGTTTGATTATAAATATGAGTATAAAAAATTATCCAATTCGACAAGTGAATTGGCGCAAGACTTTGAAGTAAAGGTCTTTGTGTCGGCAGATAATATATCCGCTTTAACTAAGATTAGTTTATTGAAAATAGAGGAAGAGTTTACGTCTAATAATTATGCCTATAAAGTTGGCCGAATCAAAATATCTCAACTCACACATAGCTTGTATCGCAATAATCCCGATTTGTTTATAGCCTTTTATGGGGAGCCTGAAATTTCAATGTGTAATTAACAATTTTTCAAATATTAAATCGTCACTTCGAGTGGCGCAGCATATCGAGAAACCATTCAACCATTAAAAAATGAAAAAAGAAACAAAGCTCATCAGAACACAAATACTGCGCAGTGAAAACAGAGAACATTCCACTCCAATTTACCTAACATCTAGCTATACCTTTGATGATGCCGATCAAATGGCTGCACTATTTAACGACGAGCAAGAAGGCTATATTTACAGTCGTTATTCTAATCCAAATGTGACGGAATTCGGGCAAAAGGTGGCAGATTTAGAGGGGACAGAAGCTAGTTGGGTAACTGCATCTGGCATGGCTGCTATTTTTTCAACTTTTGGGGCTTTATTAGAAATGGGAGATGAAATACTTTCCGTTCAATCCGTATTTGGCTCTACACACCGTTTGTTTACAGAGGTATTGCCGAAGTGGGGTATTACGACTAATTATGTCGCTTTCGATCAATTGGAAACTTGGGAGCAGGCGATTACTCCGCAAACTAAAATTCTATATTTGGAAACACCTACGAACCCTGGGGTCGATATTATAGATTTGGAGGCAGCCAATGCAATTGCTAAAAAGTACAACTTAATATTTATCGTTGACAACTGTTTTGCAACCCCCATTAATCAACGTCCAGCAGACTTTGGCGCAGAGCTTGTGATTCATTCAGCAACCAAATATTTCGACGGTCAAGGTAGAGTTATGGGAGGAGTTATTTTAGGGTCACATGCTTTAATACATAAAATTCAAGGATTTGCGCGCCATACTGGACCTGCGATTTCGCCTTTCAATGCTTGGGTATTATCTAAATCCTTAGAAACTCTAGTTATTAGGATAGAACGACATAATTCAAATGCATTAGAGATTGCCAAACGATTGGAAAATCACGCGCAAGTAGAAACTGTAAAATACCCGTTTTTACCGTCGCACCCGCAATATGAAATAGCAAAGCGACAAATGAGTGGAGGTGGCGGAATTGTGACGTTCGTAATTAAAGGTGGTTTGGATCAGGGAAAAGCTTTTTTGAATCAATTGGAACTCCTAAGTTTAACTGCCAATTTAGGTGATACACGTTCCATTGCAACACATCCTGCTAGTACAACGCATTCAAAATTAACAGATGAGGCGCGTTTACAAGTCGGAATTACAGCTGGCTTAATTCGAATTTCTGTTGGCTTAGAAAACGTTGAAGATATTTGGGAGGATATTACCCAAGCTCTTGCCTAGTTCTTGGTAGGGAAGGGACAAGTTTTCAGAAATCGAATGGATTTAGAATTTACTGTATTCCATAACAGGAACTAGCGAGCTAAAACTTATTCTGAAGGAGAATTTAAAAACGATAACTAATTTTTAGATTACCATAGATGGAGAATTGTGCATTGGGAAATGTGGAAGCCTTTTCTTCTGTGACTTTGCCAAATGGTGAATAATTGGTTTGATAAGATGGACCAACATCAATACTAAATGCCATTCTTTTTTTTGTAAAGTAGGTAACTCCAAGCGGAATATAAGTTATATTTTTCTCACCACCAGATCCCATTGTATTAAACGTAGTTTTAATTCCAGTATAGGATGCAAATCCTCCGTTTGGATTAATACCAAAAGGGTAAACAGTTACACCCGCACCAACTCCTATAAGTCCAAAACCAACTTCGAGACTCAGGCGTTGTTTGATTAAACGTTCATATGAAAAACCAATATAGGTTCCTGTGCCTAGAATATTAAATGAGAAACTATTTTTAAGTAGTGGATCCACTGGACGGTAACATCCTTCACTTTCTTCTGCAAAACTTTGATTGCACAAAGCTGTGAACAAGAGGAAGATAGAAGTAATTTTTTTCATAAGGCCTTATAGTTAAGATATGTAATAACTACGGATGTCGATTCGGTTTAGTTGGCTGAGTGAAATATATTTTACTGATATTTATTTTGAATTTTGGTTTTATTCTTCTCCTCCTCGATTTCCACCATTTCGTCAACAATTTTTTGACGGCTAGAACATTCCTCATGTAATATGTCATTTAATGAGAATTTTGTCAATTTCAATATCCCATCACTTAAGTTTACGGAAGTTTTTATATCGTTATCATAATACGATAGCTGTCTGCCGCTTCCTTTTGCATTGTCAAAATTATCTGCGATTTCTTGCAAATCGAGCTTGAATTCTGGAATATTTTTTCCTTCCATGGTGATTTTTGCAACCTGACTTTCCCAAAAGTCAGCGGTAAATTCTACCCCATCTAAGTAAATTGTTAGGCCAGGTTTTACAACCCTATTTTCTATATTGGTTGTCCAGTCTTTTCGTTCACTTAAAATCGTAAAACGTCCGTCATAGGCAATGTCGTTAAATTCTTGAACACTCATGCCAGCATAAAAACCTTTATACTTTTTAGGAAAGGGTTTCTTCTCTTCTGTATTATTAGCTTCAGAACTTATAGATCCAGCGCATGAAAAAAGTACGAAAGGAATTAGAATAAAGATGAAGTATTTCATAGGGCCAAAGTTGAAAGGCAAAGCTATTCTTTTCAATAATTCGAAATTTACGATTTTTTTGAAAGATTAAGAAACTTAAACATTCACTATCATCATTTTAAACCGAATTATTTTTATCTTCGAGTTTATAAAATTAAGCTTATGAAATACGTGTTTTCTTTATTGATTCTCTCCATTTTTTTAATGTCTTGTGCTAAAAAGAAAGCGGAGAAACAAGCAGCCGAAGATGCTACAATAATACAGCAATATGTTGCTGACAATTCTTTAATGGCAATTGCTACAAGTTCTGGTTTATACTATGTGCGTAATGTGGTTGGGGCTGGTGCAAGTTGCAGTGCTTTCTCAACTGTTACAGTTGCTTACAAAGGTTATTTTACGGACGGAACTGTTTTTGATGAAAGTCCAGCAGAAGGAATTACGTTTAGCTTATCAGCAGTGATTCAAGGATGGACAGAAGGAATTCCTTATTTTAAAGAAGGTGGAAATGGTGTTTTAGTTGTTCCTTCAGCTTTAGCTTATGGACCAAAAGGCCGTGGATCAATACCCGGGAACTCTGTACTAGTATTTGATGTGCATTTGATTGAAGTAGTGGAATAATTACTGTCTGTCAATAGCGTCAATTTTTTTGAACTAGTTCACCTGATACGAACAAGGATTGTGAAGTCCCAAATTTATGCGTTTACTTTCGTAAATGAGCAAATTTTGGACATGTGTAACACAGAAATCGGGTTTTGCAGACAAACCTAAGCCTCTCGCTTCAACTTATTTAAACGTTTACTCGCCAAAGTTCTGATTCTTTTCCCGCATTCATTCGTTTCAAAATCCAAGAGAATTTTTTCATCTGTTGTCTGGGCAATGACAGCAACTAATAGTCTACTATCGTCAAACTTATTTTTATAAGCCAAACATTCTTGATAGAATTCAAAGGTCAATTCTTCCTTCGCCATGCGCTTTGTCAAATCTTCTCGAACGATCAATTTTTTAGTCCAATCACCAAATTCGGCTAATTGTTCTTTTAGGTCTTTGTATTGTTCATCTGTTAGAATAGGTGATTGAAATAAACTTCGAACCGCTGATCCCGCCATTAGTTGATCCTCATCTTCATGCGCTAACAAAAGATAATTTTCAATTTCTTTATTTGAAATCGTTTTTTTAGATTCTAACCAATGAATGAAGGTATAATAACGAAAATGCTCAATATTTTCGCTTTCCCCTTTTTCTAATTCCTCAATTTGCTCGTTGAAGATGGCCTCATTCAAAAATTTGAATTTAATCCATTTTGGGGTATATCCGAGTTTTTCTAATTTCATTCCTTTTGATTAATTGTGGGGCAAAGCTAGTTATTTTTCAAGATCAAACAGCCAAAAGTCCATTCTGCCTTAAAATGTTCATTGGTTTAGAATACCAAAACAGTTCAAAATCTGGATTTTCTAATTCATAATTTGCTTTTAATTCTGAAAAAGAAGGTAGTTTTTTATTGCTAACAGAAAGAGTTGGAAGTACTTGAATTAACCAATTTCCATTTGCTTCGTCTAAATTAATGCTGATTGAATTATCCTTTAATTGAAAGATTAATTTTAGCATTGTCCAAGAGTCTCCTCTTTTAGATTTTGTATAGGTTTCTATTAATGGATCGGATCCTATCCAAATAATTTTATTGGAAGGTTTTGTACTAAATGGGGATGTTTTGGACAAACAGTTTTCAATATATTCTGGTCTAATTTTAGTGTATGGAATTTTAAAATCAAACCAATCTTTTAATGGCAGTTCAAAACCTACGTCATGCATGAAATTATAGAGCGATTTTTTTAAACCAAAACTAAATTTATTATGGTCTATTCCCGTTTCGTCAACAAAATCAATGTCATTATTGGCAAATGAAATTGTTTGATAGTTTGGTTCAATTCCATATTCAGATGGATTCAATCCAATTGGACTATGTGCTGTTAACGCAAATTGATGCCAAAATCCAGACTGTAAAATCCCAATCTCAAATAATTGCCTGACCATTTCCAAACTGTCTACGGTTTCTTGCACCGTTTGTGTGGGATAGCCGTACATCAAATAAGAGTGAACCATAATATTGGCCTCAGTAAAATTGCGCGTCACTTGGGCAACTTGTTCCACGCTCACGCCTTTGTCTATTAGGTTTAATAAACGGTCAGACGCCACTTCTAATCCACCTGAAACGGCAATGCAGCCAGATGCTTTTAGTAAGTAACATAAATCTTGCGTAAAGTTTTTTTCAAATCGAATATTTGTCCACCAAGTCACTGTAATTCCTCTGCGTATAATTTCCAAAGCCACAGCTTTCATTAATGCAGGAGGTGCCGCTTCGTCTACAAAGTGAAAACCACTTTCGCCTGTTTGGGCAATTAACTCTTCCATTCTGCCCACCAATAAAGTAGCAGCAATGGGTTCGTAAATTTTGATATAATCTAAAGAGATGTCGCAAAAAGTGCATTTCCCCCAATAACAACCATGCGCCATGGTGAGTTTATTCCATCTGCCATCACTCCATAAACTGTGCATGGGATTGGCAATTTCTATCACCGATATGTACTTGTTAAGTAGTAAATCTGAATAGTCAGGTGTTCCTACTTCACTTTGTTTATAGTCAGTTTGAGCAGAATCATTATTGTAAACAATTTCGCCGTTTTCCAATAAAAAAGTACGCTTAAAATTGTCAGCTTTACCATCTAAGACATGAGCTGCTAATAATTCAATCGGTAATTCTCCATCATCTAACGTAATAAAATCGAAGAATTCAAAAACTCTTTTGTCAGCAACCGATCGTAATTCTGTATTAGGGAAACCGCCGCCCATGGCAATTTTCACATTTGGATAATTCGCTTTAATATATTGGGCGCATCTAAAAGCACTGTATAAATTTCCAGGAAAAGGAACAGAGAAACAAACGAGTTTCGGTTGATGCTTTTCAATCCGTTCGGCAAGAATTTCTAATGTAAATTCATCAATTAATGTTGTTGAATCATTTAACTCTTCATACAATTCGTCAAAAGAATTTGCGCTTTGTCCGAGCCTTTCAGCGTAACGACTGAAGCCAAAATTGGCGTCAATACATTCAATTATAAAGTCAGATAAATCCTCTAAATAAAGCGTAGCTATATGCTTTGCTTTATCTTGATTCCCCATGTTTCCAAAGGCCCAATCTAGGTCGTCCATTTGGTCGAACCTTGAAGCTTGGGGTAAAAAACCGCCTTGACAAATTTGCCGAGCTAAGGTTTCATTTTGCCCTTGCAAAAAAGTAATTACAGCATCCAATGGTTGTAAATACGCGTTGCGTAAGGCGTAGATGCGTTTGCAATTATCAGAAACAATCAATTCTTGCTCGGCAGCTCTCGCAAATAAGTCTGTAAATGTCGCTTTTGAAAATAATTTTAGAATCACTTCAATGCCTAAATCCATTTGAAAAGCTGAAATATCCTTCGTATTTAAAAAGCCTTTGAGATACGCCGTAGCAGGATAAGGCGTATTCAATTGTGTAAAGGGTGGCGTTATCAATAAAAGGTCCTTCGACATTAATTCAAATTATGATTGGTGTCGTCAAAGATAGTTGAAAAACACAACTTAATGCGTTGGAATAACTATGGTTGATTGGTCATCAAATATGCTATCCAAATATTCCAAGACGTCAGTTGAATCTGACAGTATAGTCGATTCCTGTAATAAATCCATTGTATTTCCCATCATAGAATCAATCAGCGTTTTGAGTGGGTCAATGTAAAACCCGTCAACCGTATCACTTGTCTGATAGAAATCTGTTTCATTAGAATAAGTTACTTCAATCATTTTTGATCCAATTATAACTCCATGTTCTACGGCAAATTCAGAATTGATTGGAATTTCAACATCTGAATCTAATCTTGCTGAAACCAAAATGGATAGCCCATTTTCAAATAGTCTCACATCAGTAATTATGCCTAATTGCTCGCCCTCAGATTGGATTTGATTATCCACTTGCAATCCGTAAGTCAGTGGCAGCTGAATGTGGATTATATTTTCTTGCGTACAGGCAGTTATTAGGAAAAGTAAAATGACAGGGATTAATTTTTTCAAGGGATGGATTTTTTGTATTGTTTGAGAATTGATTTTAACTTTCGATCGTAATAGCTGTAATTCTTATTTCCAGAATAGAACACGAAAATCGGTTCAACTTCTGTTGCAAATTCTTTTGGGATATCAAGCCGATTATAATAATAGTTTAGGATATCTGATTTGGTGTATATTGATAAAAACTCTTTTTCTGAAATTATTTTACATTTTTCATTGACATAAATTACCTTATCACCAAGGATATCAAATAGTGTGTCATTTCTCCAATTTGTGTTAATTCGGACGGGCAGATTTTCGACTCCATGATAGCCAGAGTCCCATTGTAAACCATGCATCTTATCATTGATTTGCAATGTGTAATTTAAAGTGTCCCCATGTTCGCCTATTACATATATTTTGCTGACAGTTGAATCAGGATGTTTTTCCAATCGGTAATAAAAACTTGTATCACCAGGTGCTTTATAATGAACGTTTTCTACAATACGTATCTCATTTTCAAATGATTCATGTCTGTATTCAGCGGTATCTCCTTTATTATTGAGCTTAATGTTTCGTTCTCCGGTAGAAGATTGGTATTGATATTCAGTTGTGTCACCTTTATAATTAAAAAGGGTAAAGGTGTTTCTATTGAATTGGTAGATTGAGTTCTGAAAAAAAACAGTTGATAAATTTCCAAGACTGTCATAAGTTTGGGATGTTTGATACCCATAATGGGTTTGATCAACTATTAATCCGTTTTCAATTATCCAAAATGACTGCGAAAAAGTTTGGTTGTAATAGTACTGCTTATATTTTCTGATATTTTGAATATTTGCGCCATGAACAAATACGCCATTATAATGCATTGAATCTCTTTTGCTGTAGAATGTATCTCTTGCTGTTACATTAGAAAGAAAACGTTTTCGGTTGCTTTGAAATTCTAATGGTTGAATATAGATTAGATCATTTATCAGAGGATTTAAACTGTAAATAGTGTCAATAGGAATAGTCAAAATTCTTTTGTCAATTTCACGTGCTAAAGAAGTGGGTTTGGCTATATATTGTTGTGCGTCATCATAATTAGATTTCGCTGAAGCTATGTAGGCACTTTTTAGATGTCTACCTGTCTCATTCCATTTTTTACTGTCGGCTGTGTCTAGCGCATTTTGAGCGATTTCAATTCGAAACTCATATTTTAAGCTGTCGCTCGTTTCATTGTCTACAAAGAATTTTATTTCAATTAATTGAGGCATTTTTGAATAGTCTCTGAACGAAATCCCTTTGAATTGGATGGCTTGATTCAGTTCTAATTGAGCCTTTTCATACTCCCCAAATTCCTTCAATCGCTCATATTCCGTATAATGTTGATGCGCAAAATATCCGCTATCTTGCTGTGCGCAAAGATTGAGGTTGAGAAAGAACAAGAAACAAAAAAAAAGCAGTTTCATAGAGTCTATTACTAGACCACTAATTTAAGGATTAAACAATTCAAAAACCTCATTACTAAATTGATCCACCCATAAGCCATATTGCTTGCCTGACGGATGCAAACCGTCAGAAGCTACTAAATCTGGTTGGTCTAGCCCATTACGTGAGATGGGAGTGATATTGTAGAAGGGTACTTGATAATTATCTGCATTGCGTTCGCAAATTTCATTGTAGAGGTCAATTCGTGCACTAATTGCTGCTTGGTTACTTTCACCATACGGTGTATAACCATAATCAGGAATACTAACAACAAAAACACCCGCAGCACCATTTTCACAATGGGCAATGGCATAGGTTAAACATTCGATAAATTCAGGCTCAAAATCACTAGGGTCTTGTCCTTGGAATTCATTATTTACGCCAATTAATAAAGAAATTATTTCAAATTTTTTGTCATCCAGTTCATCCTCCGCCGCAGCTAACATATTATCTGTTCGCCAACCTGTTTCTGCAATAATAGTTGTTGAATTGGTGAGCATTTCTTTTTCTGAAAGCGCATCTACCAATAAATTTGGCCATATTTTTTCATTCGCCACGGATTCACCAATTGTATAAGAATCACCTAAGGCCAAATAATTCAATTCAGTGTTTTCGGGCTCGGTTTCAGGTAGATCCGTAGTAGCGCACATAGCAAAAAGCGCTGTAAAGGATATGGTGCTTAATATAAACGTTGGAACGCGAAGTAAAAATATTCTATTCTTTTTCATAATGCTATAATTTGGATGTAAATACCAATAACAACTTTATCAAACTATAAGGCCAATTGAAGTTGAATTGATAAGCATATTAATAATGGATGTCACTCCTCCATGTATTAAGTACGAAAAAAATCAAAGAATAGATTTTATTATTTTCCTCCTACATATTTTGCTGCTGCAGTCGTAAATTCATCCCATTGATCTACATAATCAATAGGAACTTGAACCCATTCTTTCATTGGCCGATTCTTTCCTGATGGATCAAATAATTTACTACCATCCAAACTGTAGGCTGCCGCATGTGCATCCTCTGTTAGTTTAAAAACCATTTCATCTTGGAAGAAACAGCAAAATGCTTTTCCATTGATTTTATAGCAGGGCTTGCCAAGTAACTGACTATCAGCGGAGTCATTGATTTTTCGAGCAGATGTGTGATATTGTTCTTCGTTCATATTCATTATGGATTCTCTTCTTCGTACCATTCCGTTTCTGGAATTAGTGCTACTATAATTAGTTTTTTCTTAAATATCCAGGCCAAAATATCATGCGTTTTATCTAGCTCAAATTTCCATTCTGTATCCTTATAGTTTGGGGTTCCTAATAATTTAATGGCGGCAACATTCGCTGTTGCCTCGTCATTATATCCAATTAATATTTCATAAAGAGGTTGCTTATTATCCGTATCAAAATAGTACCCGAAATATTCAATTAGGGTGCCGTTAACTGCTTCGAAAAATACTTTTCTAAAATCCATTCCATCATCTTGTATTTCAGCTTTGCCGCCTTTTAAATCTTTAAAGTCAGAAAGAGATATGTTAAAATAAATCGCTTTTTCGACTTCCTCTGGTAAGTAGCGTTTTTCTTTTTTCTGATTGATACAGGAAAAAATAAGAAGGGATATTGAGGTAACAAGTAGGATGCGTTTCATATCGGTAGGTATAGATTAAATAGTGCTTGGTCGGGAATAGACGAATTTTCAGAAATCGATTAGATTTTGAGAATTAGTTTTATTCTTTTCTTGAAGAGATGCCTTGTATCAGCCGACAAGAAAAGAAAGGAAATAAACTCAAAAGAAGTGATTTTGATTTTGCTGTATTTCCGACTAAGCATTAAATATAACGATATTCTTTTATTCAAATAGTTTAAGAACGTTTTGAATATTCCACGGCTTTTCGAATGATTCCAATCAAGGCTTCGTCATTTGGTAAATTGGCAACCGTTTTAATTCCTTTAAATCCTGTCATGTTTGACTTTTCGCCGATACTATCCAACCCTGCCAATGCTATATTTAAAAACTTGCCTTGTGTAATAATGAAATTGACATGTCCTTTAAAAGCCATAATAGAGCAAATAATGTTCCCGTTTAATTCAAAACTTGGCGCATTCCATTTAATTTGTTCTTCAATTGTTGGACAAGCCGTTTTAATAAGTTGTCGTAGGTGAATTATAATGGGTTGCGTAACTTCTGCAGCGTTGGTAATATAAGTGTCGATTGAATTCATGCGTTTAGATTAAGAAGTTGAATTTTCAATTTTATAGATGGATACGAATTGCGCACAGGTGGCATAGCTGACCACATATATTTCTTTGCTCCCGTCTTGATTAAGATCAAATTCAAAGAGTTTTAAGTTTCTTAATTCACAAAATTGCACTTTACCAATATCGTTTTTTAATCCTAAACCATTCTTGCCAGTATCCATGCATTGCATTCCCATAGGATAAACTCCTAGTTGACCAATTTCGTAATTGATTGTTGCGCCGTCATGATAGTTTTGGAACTCATAAGTGGGGATAGTATCTCGATCCCTGCCATAAAGACCATTAAGATTGTCATAATATGCAGCAGAGTCGGTCAAACAAACGGTTCCTGAAAAGAATAAGACGTTCCTAATTTGTGTAACATTTGAGTCCCATAAAAGTGATTCGCCAAAATCAAACTCTGGCATATCAGTTCTTTGCTTTTCCCACGTCCCAAAATCGCCAGTAGTGTCAGTAAAGTGATTTTTAATTAAAAGCGTTACTTTCATCTCAGCCGTGTTCACTTTAACATGATTGGTGTCATAAGAAACATCAATAGGTTCAAAACGACCTAGAAATTCTTTTGGTAATTCGGGTTGAGAATAATCCGTTTCTGTTGGGTTCTCATCAGATAAATCTACGGTTAGCCTATCGTCTTGCAGTTTTTCGCTACAACTACTAAGTAAAAATGAGACAGCTAGAATATTGAAGATTAAAAACTTCATAATTTGGTTAAAGTTGCTTTAAGAATAGTGTAATAAATTCGCATGGTCCAGTTAAGTGGGATTTCTTTTTGCAAAGCTGTCAATAGTTTATCATTTGCGATTTCATCAACGTCATTTGAAAATGAAGGGAGGAATAATGCAAGTCCAGTTATTAAGATGAGTGGAGCTTTCATAAATCTTTTTGATAACGTTTCAACATAGATTCTTGCGATTCGGCAGGGTCATTTGAATTTAACTGATCCTTTAACATTTCTCCAATTGTCGGAAAGGTTGAGCGTTCTATTTGGGCATCCAAAGACCAGATTTTTGAACGCATGAGGGCCTTGGCGCAATGCAAGAAAATTTCTTTAGGTTCTATAATGATGGCCGTCTTCATTTGTTTTTTCTCCGTTGAGAATAAGTCTAAAACTTTAGCATCAGCGGTGATGAAAGCGTTGCCATTTATGCGTAATAATTCATCAACTCCGGGAATGAAAAAGAGCGTAGCAATTTGCCCTGATTCAGCAATATTGATCAAACTATCAATTCGATTATTGCCCTTAGCATCTGGTAAAATGACGTTTCCTTCGGCTGAGAATTTAACGAATCCGGGTTGCCCACCACGAGGAGACGCATCCATTGCTCCTGATGAATTAATGGTTGATAATACTACAAATGGAGACTTATTAATAAAAGCTTTGCTATGTGAATCTAATTGTGTTAGCACTTTGTCTTTAGCGCGACCACTAGGATTTCCGTACAATTCTCGTAATTGTTCTGCTGTGAGTTTATTCATTTATTTAGGAACTTGTGAAAGTACATATTACTGAGTAGCCTTGAATTAATGCGCCGTGAAAAACCATTTTTTCTTCCAACATAATTGGATATTTAAATTTAGTTCGACTAATTTTAAGGTTCGACATCAGTGTAAATAAGTGCTCATTTCGCCTTTGTTATGGCACTAATAGCCAATGTTTTCTGTGAATCGAATATACGCAATTTGCATTACTTAATTTGTTAGAAATTGTTAATGTTTTGTGAGTCTCATTCGAAAAGCTTAAATTGGAAAAGCATAATTCCCTAATATGATTAAAATCAAATACGATTGTCCTGAATCTGATGTAGCAATGACGAAAATCGAATGCGGTGTATATTGTTCATCTTGCGGTAAACAAGTATATGATTTCAGAGAGAAATCTATGGAGGAAATTGCGCTAATAAAAGCAAATAATCCATCCATATCTTGCGGAATGTTTACCGAAGAACAAGCTGTGGTTGACAGTAGGGTGCAGGTTCGGAATATTTTCCGAATGGCTTTTGCAGCTATTTTTGTATTGGGTTTGAATGTAACAATGCTTTTTGGGCAGTCAGATAATTTAGAAACCAACTTCATTGTAACTAGCACTGAGATTGCTGATGCAAGTGTTTTTATTAATGGCACACTTAAAAGTGAAAAGGGGGATGCATTAGCGGGTTCTGTAACCTATTATTTTGGCGACGAATCCGTTACTTTTGAAACGGATGAGGATGGTAAATTTAAAGTTGAATTGCCCCGAAAAGTTATTGGACAAAAAGTTGAGTTGATTTTTGCTGCGCATGGTTATTTATTAAAAAGTATCACTATTGCCCTGAAAGCATCCAAATGCTATACTTATCAAATTGAGTTAAAGAAATACAAAAGACCTTTATTGAGGAAAAATCGTATGCTTCGAGGGAGGTTTTAAATTAAGTTATACGTATGATCAAAATTAAATACAATTGCCCAGAATCATCAGCCGAAATGTTGGAGACAAGTTGTGGAAAGTTTTGCAATTCATGCCAGCGAGAGGTTCACGACTTTAGAGAAAATTCAATTGAAGAGATTATTCAAATAAAAGCCAATAACCCTTCAATTAAATGCGGCATGTTTACATCCCAACAAGCGGTTGTAGATGCAAGAACGGCCGTTCAAAATGTTTTCCGAATGGCATTTGCTGCTATTTTCATTCTAGGATTCAATACCACCATGCTTTTTGGTCAAACAAGTCAAACTGTTAGCGATTCTTCAACAACAACTATCCAATCAGAGAATAAAATCATTATTAATGGATCGGTAAGCGACCATATTGGCTTTGCGCTTAAATCTCAAATAAAATATTCGATCGGTGATGAATATTTTATCATTGAAACCAATGACGAAGGTATATTTGAATTCGAATTACCAATTGAATTAATAGGTAAAAATATTCTCTTACAATTCTACGCAGAAGGATATGGGGATAAATATATTACTACAGAAGCTCTGCTAGCAAAATGTTATCAGTACAATATAAGGTTGGGAGAAAAAAAAGGGTTTTCTAGAAAAAATCGAGTTCTGATGGGATTCTTCTAGTTATATTTGATTCATATTTAAATCCAAAAGTAAGCTATGGCTAAAGTACAGTTTAAAACAGATGACCGTAAGTTGGGGTTGACCCAAGCGATAGGTTTCATTTGGGAAGAGCGTGATGGAATACATCTAGAATATCAGGTTTCTGACAATATTTTGAATGTATTGAAGTCTGATTTGAAGAATGTCTTTATTCCTTATAGCCAAATTGAGGACATTATCTACAGAAAGTCGTGGTTGAGTAAAGGTAAAATCATTGTATCGCTTTCAAGTTTAAAAGGGTTAGACAAAATTATGTTTTTAGAAACTACAACCCTAAAAAT
This sequence comes from Crocinitomix sp., assembly GCA_047623705.1. Taxonomy (GTDB): domain Bacteria; phylum Bacteroidota; class Bacteroidia; order Flavobacteriales_D; family Crocinitomicaceae; genus Crocinitomix. The sequence continues at coordinate 89,817 of JBLHOW010000004.1, read as the reverse complement.
ATCTGTAACACGCGATCAAAAAAGGAAGTGTTTGGAGTTTGAAGCAAATGCCAACCTTTCACTATCTTCAGATAGAGTAGCGCAGTTAGGTGCATTATAATCGTCACTTGTTCTCCGGTACACTCTGCTGAGTTGAGCGCTCGAACTGACGTTTCTGCTTTGCGCTAGTATTTATTTTGAGTTAGGGTTAGTCACTTTTATTCGATCTTCATTCTTACCGTTGACTGCTATTAAAATAATCTCGTCATATTCGGATTTCTCTATTTTCCAATGAAATGAATTAATATTAGAAATTATTGTTTTGATCTCATTATTTCTAGCGTCAAAGAATACTAAGTCATTACTTACTTTAATATGAACACCATTCTTTAATGGTGAAGAGTTCCATTTTTGAAAATAAATTCCGTTATTGGTCTTATAATGAAAGTCACCATAAAAATGCTTTCCGAATATATTATTTGGATCAGATTTTAAATGGAGATAAGTTGGTCCAAAGCGTAATTCACCGGCATTCTTGCAGTAAATTATAATGTCAAAAATGCCTACTAATACAGTCCATTCAATTTTGTTGTCGAGATAAGGATCGCATGTTGACTTGCTTCGCAATTGTATTTTTTGAAAAATTAGAAGAATAACTAAAATTCCTAAAACGGTAAATGCTATTGTAATTAGATTCATGTTTAATGCTAACAATCGTGTAGACGTCACTTCGTCCCGATAGCTATCAGGAGATTTTAATTACTTGCATTACAATTAATTAAAATGGTATTGAGAACAAGTGACTAATTCGCCATTTCACTCATGAACTTAATGCGCATTAAACGAAGTTGTTCTTCTTCGTAATCGCCATCAAACTCTGCAAATGCAGCTTCTAATTTGTCCGATTCGGCATCTAAGAAATATTCGTAAATATCTTCTTGATCATCCTCGTCCAGCTGGTCGTTGATATAGTAATCGATATTCATTTTAGTACCAGAACTAACAATACCTTCAATTTCCGTAATGATTTCATCAATGGTTTTACCTTTTGATGACGCAATGTCTTCCAATGGCATTTTGCGGTCAACATTTTGAATGATATGGACTTTTAAAACGGACTTATTGACTACCGACTTCACAACAAAATCTTGCGCACGTTCAATATCATTCTCTTCCACATATTGTGCAATCATCTCAATAAATGGCCTGCCATAGCGACTTGCTTTACCAACACCAACACCAACAATATTTGCTAATTCTTCCAAATTAATTGGATATTGCGTGGTCATATCAATAAGCGACGGCTCTTGGAAGATCACAAAAGGCGGTACACCCTTTTCTTTAGAAATGCGCTTACGCAAATCGACTAACATCTTAAACAATTGTTCATCTGTAGTACTACCAACTTTTTGAACAACAGTGTGACTTTCTTCCGTTGAGTAGTCGTGTTCTTTTAAAAGTTTGAAAGAATGCGGTTTTTCAATGAATTTACGTCCGTCCTCAGTTAGTTTAAGCGTGCCATATGTTTCAACCTCCTTGAATAAAAAGTCATGGACCAAGCATTGTCTTGAAACTGCATTCCAAAATAAGGGGTCATGTTCTTTTCCTGCGCCAAAAGTATCCAACAGGTCATGTTTATAAGAACGTGTTTCTTGCGTATCGTTTCCAGTCAAGAAATTACAAACGTATTTTGCTTTTTGCGATTCTTTTAATTGATGCACAGCCTTAAGGAATAATTGAACTTCGTTCATTCCTTCAAACTTTTCGCGTGGATTTTTACAATTGTCACACATTTCAGAGCATCTTTCTTCTGCAAAACGTTCACCGAAATAATGGAGAATATATTTTCTTCTACAAACAGAAGTTTCCGCATAAGAAACTATTTCATGTAGTAATTGACGCCCGATTTCTTGTTCAGCAATTGGCTTACCATGCAGAAATTTTTCAAGTTTCTCAATATCCTTATAACTATAAAAGGTCAAACAATGTCCTTCACCGCCATCTCTTCCCGCTCGTCCAGTTTCTTGATAATAGCTTTCTAAACTTTTTGGAATGTCATGGTGAATCACAAAACGAACGTCTGGTTTGTCAATTCCCATTCCAAATGCAATAGTTGCTACAATTACATCTGCTTCTTCCATCAAAAACATATCTTGATGTCTAGCGCGTGTGCCAGATTCTAGACCAGCGTGATAGGGCAAGGCATTAATACCGTTTATTTGTAATATTTCAGCAATCTCCTCCACCTTCTTTCGGCTTAAGCAGTAAATAATTCCTGACTTTACAGAACGCTCTTTAATAAAACGAATAATATTTTTTTCTACGTCTTTCTTCGGCCGAACCTCATAATATAAATTATCACGATTAAACGACATTTTAAAGATAGTCGCATCCAACATCTGCAAATTCTTTTGAATGTCGTGTTGCACCTTTGGCGTTGCTGTTGCTGTTAAGGCAATAATAGGTACAATACTAATGGCCTGAAAAATTTCTCTCAATCTTCTATATTCTGGACGGAAGTCATGCCCCCATTCAGAAATACAATGCGCTTCATCAATCGCGAAAAATGAAATTTCAACCCCCTTCAGGAATTCAATGTTTTCTTTTTTCGTTAAAGACTCCGGTGCAACATAAAGTAATTTGGTTTTACCAGATGTAATATCTTCTTTAACTTGTTTAACTTCAGTTTTGGTAAGAGAGGAGTTTAAAAAGTGTGCTACTGAATCTGAATCACTCACGTGGCGAATAGCGTCCACTTGATTTTTCATTAATGCAATTAATGGTGAAACTACAATTGCCGTACCTGGTGATATAAGTGCAGGCAATTGATAGCACATTGACTTTCCACCTCCTGTTGGCATAATGACAAAAGTGTTTTTGCCAGCAAGGACATTTGCTATAATTGGTTCCTGTTCTCCTTTAAATTCGTTAAAACCGAAATATTTCTTTAAAGAATCTTTTAATCTGATTGGATTTTTCGTGGTCATCAAAATTATTTTCTCTCTATAAATAGTAGTATAGAGTAATAGGTTATAGCACTCGTGTTTGATATAACCATATATAAAGATATAACAATTGCGGACTTATGAAATGTTTTTCAAAAAAAATTGTACCGCTTTTTTTAACAATTTAAAAATGACTTCTTCAAATAGATTTAATAGTGGGAAATCGATTGAGATGAACTAAACGGAATCTGTCTACCCGTTTCAAAGTCCTTATCTGATATGAATGATTGAATGGGAGGCGCTTAAGAAAAAAAAGAGCGTGCTTGATTAGTTTGGCAAGGCTTTTGCATTTCAATTTCTAAAAGCAACTAATTGCGGAAAAAATCGTTTTTGTTAACGTTCTGTTAAACTTTGTTTGAAATTAAAGAAGCTTTTCTATATTTGAAATCATTAACAGGATTGAAACTTATTAAATTAAAAAATATGAAAAAATTTGTCTTTACATTAAGCCTAATGATCATTGCAACAATTGGAATGAACGGAGCATTTGCTCAAACTACTGGAGAAATTACAGTATCAGAACCAGCAGAACCGGTTGATGGGCCAAAAATCTCTGTAGATAAGGAATTCCATGATTATGGTGAGATTGAACAAGGGGGAGATGGAACTTGTGTGTTTACAGTAACAAATACAGGGAATGCACCTTTGATTATTTCTTTATGTAAAGGATCTTGTGGATGTACTGTACCAGTATGTACAAAAGAGCCAATTGCACCAGGAGCTACAACTGAAGTAAGTGTGAAATATGACACAAAACGTGTTGGTTTGATTAATAAAACTGTTACAATTACTTCTAACGCTGTAAATAGCCCTAGAAAAGTAGTTCGTATTAAAGGTAAGGTAAATGCGAAACCAGCAGGTGGAGCACCGACAAGTACTGGCGGACCAGTTTTAAACTAGATAATAGATTATAAATTCAATAAAAATTAAAAGAAAATGAAAAAAGCGTTATTAACACTAAGCCTACTATTAGTTGCAATGTTCAATTTTGCACAAGAAGGACAACCAGTAGTTGCAGGTTCTGAAGATGGACCAGTGATGCAGATTGATAAAGATATTCACGATTACGGTACAGTTGATTATGCAGGAAATGGAACTTGCGTTTTTACAATTACTAATGTGGGTAATGCACCGCTAATTATTTCTTTATGTAAAGGATCTTGTGGATGTACAGTGCCTGAATGTCCGCAGCAGCCAATTGCTCCTGGAGCAACATCAGAAATTACTGTGAAGTACGATACAAAACGACCGGGTCCATTCCATAAGTCGGTAACTGTTACTTCAAATGCTGTAAATACACCATCTAAAGTGGTGAAAATTAAAGGTACAGTGAAAGCTAAACCTGTTACGGAAACAATTCCGCCAACGAATTAATGAGGCTATTTTTTGCGATCATAATAGCGTTGAGTTCCGCATTCACTTTTAGGAGTGGTGCGGAATTCTCTTTTTTAGACCGTAATCATGACTTTACGGATGTGAAGGAGGGGGCGGTATTAGAGTATGACTTTACTTTTACCAATATTGGTGATTCTCCTCTGGTGATCTCCGATTATAAAGTAGCATGTACTTGCACAAAGATTACTTTTCCAAAAGAGCCCGTTTTACCCAATCAAAAAGGGAACATTCATTTATTTTTCGATACCAACGGGAAGTACGGTTTCCAAAGCCGAAAAATAGAAATCATTTCGAATGCGAAAAAAGTGAAATTAAGTTTTCGTGTCTACGTGGTTCGAGATTAATTCAAAGTGCTAATTTTTGATGCAAAGCAATCGTTTCAGATGCGGCTTTAACATCATGCACGCGTAAAATCATTGCGCCTTTCTGTAAAGCCACCATGTTTAATGCCGTGGTACCATTTAAGCTTTCTTCTGGACTTATGTTAAGAGTCTTGTAAATCATTGATTTTCGAGAGACTCCAGCTAACATTGGTTTGCCAATAATGCCCAGTATATCTAACTGATTTAGCAGTTCGAAGTTCTGCGCTAAAGTTTTACTAAAACCGAAGCCTGGATCTATAATAATGTCTTTTACGCCAGCTAATTGTGCCTTGCTAATTTGAACAGAAAAATAATGAACAATTTCGTTCATGAGATGATCGTAATTTGTGTGTTTCATCATATCGGCAGGCTTGCCTCTCATGTGCATTAAAATATAGGGACAACTGTACTTTGTTGCAATTTCAAAGATTCTTGCATCCAGCTGTCCTCCAGAAATATCATTGATTATATCTGCGCCATTATTAACGGCAACTTCAGCCACGTCGCTTCTAAAAGTGTCAATTGAAATTAAGGTTTCAGGGTGCTGTCTCTTTATTTCAAAAATTAAGTCAGCCGTGCGTTCGATTTCTTCCTTTTCAGATACTTCATTTGCGCCTGGGCGAGAAGAATAACCACCAATATCTAAAATAGAAGCGCCTTCGGTTATCATTTGCTTGGCTTTGCTCAATGCTGCATCCAGATTATTAACACGACTTTCCCCATAGAAACTATCAGGTGTGGCGTTTAAAATCCCCATCACAATAGGGTTTGAGAATTCCCTTAAAATACCTTTGGTATTAAAGCTTATTTTTGATGAAAAAAGCGTATCTTTCACAGCTAAAAATAGATTTATTTTAATGCATAAAACGGCAGAACAATATAGAAAAGTAATTCTGAATTGTCGTTCCATTTTTGAAAAAAAAGGAAAGGATTACGGAACTGCATGGCGAATTTTACGCGTGAGTTCATTGACAGATCAATTGTTTATTAAGGCACAACGCATAAGAACCATTCAAGAGACAGGGGTTAATCGTGTAGGGGAGGCTGTTGAAGATGAGTTTGTTGCAATTGTAAACTATTGTGTAATGGGTTTGATTCAATTGGAATTAGGGGCTGAAACAGAAGAGATGAATTTGGAAGAAGCACTTAAACGATACGACGATAAAACGAAGATATCATTCGACCTAATGGAGAAAAAAAATCATGATTACGGAGAAGCTTGGCGCGATATGCGCATTAGTTCTTTGACGGATTTAATTATGATGAAGATTCTTCGAACGAAACAAATAGAGGACAACCTGGGAGAAACGTTAATTTCTGAAGGGATAGATGCTAATTATTTGGACATGCTGAATTATGCTGTTTTCGCCTTGATTAAATTTGACGAAAAAAAATGATGTTAGCAATCTGTTAAAAATAAAATGAGTCTTTAAAAAAGCAATACCTTGACAAGAAAATCCACACCATGAATGAAATGAAACTTCGAACGACAAGGCTCGATATTATTGGTCGATCTTTGATCCTAAATATTGTAGCAATTGTGCTGAACATATTTGCTGTTGTATTAATAGCAAAAGGTTTCCATGAAAGTACTGGAAGCAGTGCATTTATAATGAAATTGAGCGGTTTTGCTCTAATCGCAATCACACTTTTTATATTGGCGATTTTAAAAGGAATGCTCCTTTTCTCATATGTTGCGCGGGTGCTAGTAGGAGGTCTGTTTATCGTATCTGGACTTGTTAAAGCAAATGATCCATGGGGCTTTGCCTTTAAATTGGAAGAGTATTTTGAACCTACAGGTTTAACCGCTGATTTTTCATTTTTCGGATGGTTTGAAGGGTATGAGTTACAACTTTCTATTTTGATCTGTGTGGTTGAAATCGTCTTGGGTGCTGCAGTTATATTAGGAGGTAAAATTAAACTGGCATCATGGTCACTCGTAATCATGATGATCTTCTTTACATGGCTAACTTATTATACTTATTCATGTAACGCTTCTCAGTTATTGGCAATGCAAGACGGATCAGAATTTGGACGCCAATGTGTGACTGATTGTGGTTGTTTTGGAGATGCACTTCGAGGGTCGGTGGGAAGATCCTTAACACCACTTGAATCATTTTGGAAAGACTTAGTGCTCTTCTATTTATGCATTATCATATTCATTAATCAGTGGAAAATTAAACTCAATACAGTAAAAGAAAACTGGATCATGGTTCCTGCTTCATTATTAGTAGTGATCTTTTTCTCATGGGTATTCGGATGGATGTTCCCGATATTCTTTGCTTTAATTGCAATGTTGGGTGCTTTTATCATGGCGAATCTTAATATTGGCAAAATTGGTAAGGCATGGAAAATGGCCATGTTCGTTGCTTTTATTTCGGTTTTATTTAGCTTATATACAGCAAGTTATTTGCCAGTCAAAGATTATCGTCCATATGCTATAGGGAATGATATCAATGAACAAATGAAGAATGGAATTGATGAAGTGGCTGAGTTTGTGCTTTTATATGACAATAAATTAACTGGAGAAGTTGATACTTTTGCATTAGATCAATGGGAGGTTTACGGAGATACAAATATCTATGCTTATAAGGATCGTACTAAGAAGACCTTAATTGATGGGACTCCGCACAGTATCCAAGATTTTTCGGCAATGATAGATTATGAGCAATTGTCAGAGGCTGATAAAGCAAACGCTTATATTGATTCTGTCGTGAAAGCAGACTATCTAAATTATTATGAGGATAAATTATTGATAGCTTCTGAATATGGAGTTGATACTATGGCATTGATTGATTATGATACGCTTTATTATCCAGACTCTATTTACACGAAAAAAGAAACCTATACAGGATTGATTGACCCGTCAACTAAATTCTCAATGGATCTTACTAAATACCTTATTTCGGTAGATAATATATTCTTAATGACCATTCGTGATTTAGAATCAGTGAATGAAAAAAGCATGCCGTCTTTTAAAAATATTTTAGAAGGTGCAAAAGAAAAAAATATTCCATTCTTTGTCTTATGTCCATCATCAGGCGAAGTGGTAGAAGCATTTAAACAAAAACATGATTTTGACGCAACATTCCTCGCTTTTGATGGAATTGAGGTTAAAATTATTGTACGATCAAATCCGGGTCTAATACTCTTGAAAAATGGAGTAGTACAGGATAAATGGCCGAGTAGAAGTGTCGAAGATTTTGAAGACATATACGAGGAATACATAAATACAAAACAAGACTAAATGACACGAAAAATAGTTGCTGGAAACTGGAAAATGAACCTTAATTACGCAGAAGCGAAAACGCTTTTGAAGGATTTAATGGCTCAAAAAGAACAGTTTAATGCAGATGTAGAATTGATAATTTGTCCACCGGCGCCCTATTTAAGCGCTTTTGCAGAAGTGCTTAAAGACGAAGAGTGGGTAAAACTAGGATCTCAAAATAATTACTTTTTAGAGCATGGTGCTTATACAGGTGAAGTGTCACCAACACAGCTTAAAAGTTTAGGTGTTAAGTATGGCATTGTTGGGCATTCAGAAAGACGAAATAATTTTAATGAAGATTATTCAACGCTTTCTAAAAAAGTAAAAGCCCTCTTAAAAAACGACATTATTCCTATATTTTGTTGCGGTGAACAATTACAAGTGCGCGATAGCAATGTATATAAAGAGTTTATCATGAAACAAATTCATGACAGCCTCTTTAAGTTGAAGCCTGAGGAAATGTCAAAAATAATAATTGCCTATGAACCTATTTGGGCCATTGGTACAGGTAAAACCGCTACGTCTGAACAGGCACAAGAAATTCACAATTTGATTCGCACCAGAATTGCAAGTCAATATGATGAAACTGTCGCCAATAAAGTTGGAATCTTATACGGTGGAAGTTGTAATGCAGAGAATGCAAAAGAGCTTTTCACACAGCAAGATATTGACGGAGGATTAATAGGAGGTGCTTCACTCGAAGCAGACAGTTTCTTAACAATTGCAAACGCATTTGAATGAATTATATAGAACTTTCCATAACATTTAATCAAATTGAACCATGGAGAGATATCATGGTTTCAAATCTTGCTGAAAAAGGATTTGAAAGTTTTGTTGAAACCAAAACTGGTTTGCAGAGTTATATACCCGAGAATGATTTTAAAGAGGCCCTGATTAGTGAGTATTCTAGTTTAGAAGCCATAACAGAAATGACCTTTAAAACCATTCAAGATGAAAATTGGAACGCCGAGTGGGAAAAAAACTTTGACCCTGTTTTTGTAGAAGATAGATTAGCCATTGTGGCACCTTTTCACAAAGGAGAGTTTTCGCAAAAAATGGTCATAACGATTCAGCCGCAAATGTCTTTTGGTACAGGACACCATCAAACAACATGGTTAGCCTCTAAAAGATTATTTGATTTAGATGTGGAAGGAAAACGTGTGTTGGATATGGGGACAGGTACAGGGATTTTAGCCGTACTAGCTGAAAAACTTGAGGCTGCAGAGATTTACGCACCTGATATTGATGAGTGGTCGTATAGAAATGCACAGGAAAATTGTGCATTAAATTCATGTACAAATGTAACCATTGACCATGGTGACCACACTTTACTAAAGGGGAGAACTTTTGATTTGATTATTGCAAACATCAATAAAAACATATTGATAAGCCATTTTGAGCATTATGCGGCGGCCTTAATTAATGATGGTGTTTTACTAATTAGCGGCTTTTTTGAAACAGATAAAGCGGATTTAGTTGAGCACGCAAGTAAATTTGGCTTCGTTTTTGAAAGAATAGATACGAAGGATGAATGGGCTTTGGTGCAATTGAAGTTGAAAAAATAAGTGAAGAAGCGTACTTTTCCTTTAGTTGCGTCAAAACAATAAACGTTTTGCGCCTTAGAAAGAGGTCATTTATATATTAAATAGAACGACAAATGAAAACAGCATTATTAGGAATTATTTTACTTGTTTCAAGTGTTTCACATGCTCAGTTTTCAGGAGATCCCGAACAGTTTTTGAAAGACGTTAATAAGTATTTGGGCGCATCAAACCGCGTGAAAACCAAAGAATTTATGGATGTTTTTGAGCCCAATTGGCTCGCCAATTTTTCCAATGAATATCAAAACAAAGTAATTTCAACCAGTAACTTGATAGTTGCTAAAAGATTACCTCCATTTCCAGAATTATACGGTTATTTACTTTCTGTACATTCTTTTGTATTGACAAAGCAGCCTGAAGCCAGTTTTAATTCATGGCACGCCACAATTGATGCCTTGCTCGAAAGTAAAAAGGTGAAAAAATTTAGAAATTTCATTGAAATATGTGCCGATTTCTTTACAGATGGAACTATTTATTATTCAACCAACCATGTCTGGAAAGTTAGAGGAGGTTCATACACATTTGATTTTGTGAAAAACAGCCCTAAAATTAGTTTTGAAAATGTTGATTTACAATGTTATATCGTAAATCGAAAGGCTGAGAAAAGAGACAATCCTTATTTTGATAGCACAATAGTTAGAAATACATCTGGGCTACATGAACCACTCATTAATAAATGGACAGGTAGAGGTGGAACGGTAGATTGGCAAAAAGTTGAATTGGATAAAGACCGAAACTATGCCGAGATTACGGATTATATGATGTCGCTTAAAAGCACAAAAGTTGAATCAGATTCAGCTTTAGTCTATACGGATTATTATGAGACGCCACTTTATGGAACATTTAGTGATATTGCCAAAAAAATTAATCGAGAGGTTGATCGTGTTTACCCACATTTTACATCATTCAGTAAAAAAATTGTTAAAAAAGATATTTTGCCTGATGTCGATTATGTAGGCGGTTTTGCAATAGAAGGAGCAGATTTTAGTGGAGTTGGATATGATTCAGAACCTGCTAATGTAGTTTTTTATAAAGAAGGTAAACCATTTGTTAAGGCTAGTGCATTACGAATCAAGGCGAACAAATCGCGTCTTACTTCTGCTGAATGTGAAATAACAATATATCTCTCGGAAACAGATTCAATATTCCATCCGGGCGTGGCAATTAGGTATGATTTGAATTCGCTTGAATTTGCAAGAGGAAATGAAGGGATTTCTCAAGCGCCGTTCAAAGATTCGTACCATAAATTAGAAATGTATGTTGATCGTATAATTTGGTCAAAAGATGATCCAAATTTAGATTTAGTATGGCATCCATTGAGCTCAAGGAAAATTGCGAAATTCGAATCGCAAGATTATTTTAATCAAAAAGTTTACAACGAAATTCAAGGCATGAATCGGACGAATCCATTGGTAGCAATCTATCAATATGCCTATAAATACGATTTAGACGTAATAACTGTTGCACAAGCCTCTGGAAGCATGGGGTATACAAATGAGCAAGCTATTCCTATTTTATTGAGTTTGGCCAATCAAGGATTTCTCAACTACAATAAATCAAGGCAAAATATTACGATTCAACCAAAGCTTAAAAAATATATTGATGCACGTGCTGGTAGAAGTGATTATGACAATATTGTATTCACTTCTAATCTATTAGAAGTGAAAAAGAAGCCGGCATTAAATACAAACGGAACGCCAGATAAATCGGCTGCAGCTTATAACGTACGAGCAGATTCGTTGAATAAAAGAAAAGCTCTCGTAACAAGTTTCGGGTTAATGAATATCAAAACGTTAGATTTTACGTTAAATGAAGTTGCACCAATTGAAGTATCACCCGTGCAAAATGTGGTTATTTTTCCTGAAGGAGGGAATCTTTTAATGAAAGAAAATAGAGATTTCTTGTTTGCTGGAGCTGTAATGGCGGGCAAATTGGAAGTTTATTTGGACGAAGGTGCATTTGATTATGAGAATTTCAAAATACACTTATTAGAGGTAGATGCGGCTCTATTTCGAGTGGCGCCTATTTTTGGAGGAAGTGATCGTTTAATACCAATGTATTCACATTTCAGCAAATTAAAAGGGTCAATTGAAATTGATGATGCTTCAAACCGCTCAGGTAAGGATGATGATGAATTTCACGAATATCCAATCTTAAAATCGAAACAAGATTGTTTTGTTTATTATAATCATGAAGCGATTTATAATGCGGTATATGACAGTACCGATTTCTACTTTAAAGTTGATCCTTTCGATTTTGATAGTTTAGATAATTTTGCCGAACGTACAGTTGAGTTTAAAGGAGAGATGCGCTCTGCAGGAATTTTTCCTGTATTCGAAGAGGTAATCTCTATTCAAGAAGATTATTCCTTTGGATTTAAAACGCAGGCGCCAGAATCAGGATATGATTTTTATGGAGACAATGCGAAGTTTGATAATGAAATTAGATTAAGTAATGACGGATTAAGAGGTGCGGGAGAAATCAATTTTGTCACATCAAATTCCATTAGTGAAGATTTTGTTTTCTTTCCTGATTCAACAATGGGCATAGCGCAATATGTGAATAAACCACAAACAAAAAGTGAAGGAATTTCTGTGCCAGATGTAACAGGTAAAGATGTTATTGTGACTTATGTACCTAAGCAAAGAGTACTCAAAGTTCGAACGGATAAAAATCCTCTTGTGTTTTTTAATAAAGAAGCAAAGATGAAAGGTGCAACCGCCTTAACTGATAAAGGAATGACCGGTAGAGGACTCATTTATTTTAAAGATGCAGAGTTAGGATCGAAAGATTTTTCATTCAAACGTTGGGTCATTGATGCAGATACATCTGATTTTAATTTATTAGGTAAAGAAGTCGAATCAGAAGACGGGGTTGAAAACCCATTATCATTCGATTCTAAAAACTTAATCGCACACGTTGATTTTGAGGAACGTAAAGGTGAATTTAAATCAAATAACGGAACTTCAATTACTGAATTCCCAAAGAACCAGTACATCTGTTATATTGACATGTTTACGTGGTTAATGGATGAAGATGAAATGGAATTATCAGCGTCCGAACCAGGTGATATAGCCATTGAATCTGGCTTAGACCTTGCTGGATCAAATTTCTTTTCAATCCATCCCGAACAAGATTCCCTCAACTTTAGAGCACCAAAAGCGAGGTTTTCATTGAAAGAAAACGTGATTTATTGTGATGAGGTAACGTTCTTAGACGTAGCAGATGCTAGGATTTTTCCAGAAGGTGAAAAAGTAATCATCCGTAAAAAGGCGAAAATGGATCCATTTGAGAATGCAGAGATTGTTGCCAACTTTATTACAAAATATCATAAAATTACAGAGGCCTATGTAAAAGTTTTAGCCCGTCGTAAATATGAAGCAAGTGGTAAATATCCGTATGTTGATAGTGAAGATAATATACAAACCATTTATTTTGAAAAAATTGAATTGGATACGGCATATCAAACCGTTGCAAAAGGTGTAATTGCTGAAGATGCTAATTTTAGATTGAGTAATAAATTTGATTTTTATGGAGGTGTAGAGTTATATGCATCAAAACCTTTCTTAACATTTGACGGAGCGACTAGGATTAACCACGACTGTAATCAATTTGCACGTAACTGGTTAACATTTAGAACGGATGTTGATCCGCGAAATATTCAAATTCCGGTTGCAGGTGGGAATTTAAAAGATTTAGAAGGAAATGGTATTGCCATTGGTTTGGTAAAACGAAATACTTCAAATTCAGACAGTTTAGAAATTTATCCAGCATTCTTGTCCGCACTTGAAAATGAATCGGATCATGTTTTGTTTACCTCTACGGGCGTACTTAACTATAATGATGCGGGGAAAGAATTTAGAATTTCGAGTCCAGAAAAACTAATAAATAGGGCTGAGGCTGGTAATTATATCGCCTTGCATATTGAAAGTTGTTCTATGGAAGGAGATGGTTTAGTTGATTTAGGAATTGAATTGCCTGGGGTTGAATTTGAGACTTACGGAAATGTGAGTTACAATACAGCAACTAAGTTGACAACGCTTAATCTTTCAGGTGGATTAAATTTCTACTTTGATAAAAAAGCAATGGAGTTTCTTTCAAATGCAATAAGTGGTACAGAAGGAATTTCGGGAGTTGATTTGGGCCGGACAACATTTGAGCAAGCCGTGCAGGAACAAGTTTCAAAAGAAGAGGCTGAAAATATTAAAGCCGATTATACAGTTGATGGTGTGGTGAAGAAATTACCGAAAGAGTTGAATCAACAAATTTACATGACCAATTTAAGAATGAAATGGAATGAACGAGCCATTGGATTTGTTTCTGAACCAATTACTGGTATAGTTGGATTGAATGGAGTGCCTTTATTCAAAGATTTTACGGTAAGACTAGCATTAGAGTATACAGTTGATGGATCGGACAGAGGGAATAAATTGGGCTATTTAATTGAAATGCCAGGGGGTGATAAACCAGGGGATTATTATTATTTCAGATTTGAAAGAATCAAGAAATCAACAGTAATGAACTTAATGACCAGCGACAAGGCATTGCAAAATTATGTGTTGGAATTAAAGGATGATAAGTTGAAAGAAAAAGACTTTTCATATGCGCTAAGAACTAAAAGTGTAGCAACATATTTAAGTACTTTCAAAACCTTCTGGGGAGAATAACAAAAAGACATGATAAAAATAAGCCGCCCTAATTTTAATTAGGGTGGCTTTTTTGTATTTTAGGAGCCGCGTAGCTATGGTTTTAAAATGAACCTTTATAGCATTTATGCGTACTATAGCTATGGTGGGTAGAAGGTTTTCTGCTGTGCCGAATGGAAAATGACATATTATTTAAAATTTATACTAGTGCTACTCGCTTGCTGGTCAATGACTAGTGTGGCTATATCCCAAGAAACCTTGGATGAAAAAAGAGCGCGCGCTGATGCCTTATTTAAGGATCAAAAGTGGGGCGAAGCTGAACCCATTTATGCAAGTATAATTTCTAACTCTCCTAAAAATCACGATTTAAACTTCCGTTATGGTACTTGTTTGCTATACGGGTCAAAAAATATTGAGGCTTCAATAATCAGATTGCGTTACTCTGCCTCTGGTCAAGGAATTGATACCCGCGCCTATTATTACTTAGGACGGGCTTATCACTTAAATTATCAGTTTAATGATGCCATAAAGCAATACAATAAGTTTAAACAGGTTGCTAGTGCGAGTCAACTAAAGGAGTTTAATGTGGAGGTGGACTTGAAAGCGTGCAACCACGGGAAACGTCTGCTTTCAGATGTGACCGACATGGTGGTATTACAGAAGACCGAGATTAAGACGGAGACTTTTTATGACCTCTATAAGTTGAATGATATTGGAGGTGATTTATTGGTTACTGATATGTTCCAAACTAAATTGGATAAAAAGAGAGATCACCGTCCAATAATTCATTTCCCGTCTGAATCACCGTATATCTATTATTCTAGTTATGGAGAGGACGGATCAACAGGATTAGACATTTATGTAAAACAAAAATTACCGGGAGGTGAATGGTCCTTGGCACAGAAGGTTCGTGGGCGTGTAAATTCGTATCAGGATGAGGATTTTGCCTATATGCATCCGAATGGACAATATTTATATTTCTGTTCGCGCGGTCACAACTCAATGGGCGGCTATGACGTTTTCCGCTCGCGGTACAACCCCAATGATCAATCCTTTGGCGTACCAGAAAATCTTGATTTTGCCATCAGTTCACCTGATGATGATTTATTATTTGTTGTAGACAGTTTAGATAAGATGGCCTATTTCGCATCTACCCGTGAAAGTGGTCAAGGTAAAATAACCGTTTACAAAGTACGTGTCGATCGGATTCCAATGCAGATGGCAGTTATTAAAGGGAATTATTTGAACACTGTTGACGGCAAGAAAAAAGAGGTTGAAATTGAAATCATTGATTTTTCTACAGGAAGAACCATAGGGAAATATAATTCAAAAGCGACGAATGGCGATTATTTACTGACCTTTCCTAGAGGCGGAAAATACAGATATTATGTCACCGAAAAAGGAAGTGATGTTACAGATGAGTTTATTGTAGAGATTCCGTACAGCAAAGAATTAAAACCATTAAAACAGAGTTTAACCTTAAAGACGGATGATGCGGGTTCTGAGTACATGGAGTTAGTCAATCGATTTGGAGAGGCATTTGATGATCCGGTAGCGGTATTAGCAGAAGTGTATAGACAACTTTCTATCCTTCCGCCAAATTCAGAAAATTTCAATTTAGATTCTTTAGATGCATTAAAAGAAACGGATGAAGTTTTTGTTGATGCGGGATTAGACCCCTTCATTACGGATGATGGATTAGAAGCCATTTTAATAGACGAAATTGAAGACTTGACATTTGCAAAAGTAGAAGAGGAAAAGCAAATGAACATTGCCTATAATTTGGCACAGGAAAAAAGTGATTTAGCCAATGAAAAAATGGTTGAATTAAATGATTTGATTGAACAAGCGGAGAATACATCCGACCCCAAAGAGAAAAATAATATCCTCAAGAATGTGCTAGTCCAAAAAGCGGAAATTGAAGAATTAAATAACGAAGCGCAAAGTTTGATTGAATTGTCTGAAAGTATTGAAGCATCAATAGCAGATAAAACTCGAAAAATCAATGAAGCAAAGGCTATTCAAGAAAAAGTGAAAACATTGGATGATGGAGATCGTGCTGGTCTTACTGCACTTGTTGGTGATAATAAAGCCTTTTTTGAAGAAAATGTAAAAGACAACCCAACAATTTTAAGTGCTGTTACAGACGCATTGCAGGATGGTGCAAATGAGCAAAAGCGGGTGCAAGAACTAAGTGAAGATATTTCTGATCTATCTAAAAAGAAACGTGATTTAATTGCAAAAACTAAGAATTTGGAAAACCAGTTGAGCAATGAAAAGAAGAAAAAAGTAATAGATGAAATCCAACAAAAAATTGACGACAATAATTCAGAAATTGGCGTTATTGAAAGTAGTATCGCTAATAAATCGAAAGCATTAGATAAAGCTTTAAACGAGAATCAATCAGTTCGGGATGGAATTGCTGCAGCCTTGGTTTTAAAAGATGATTATACCGATTCAGCCTATGAAAACGATTTATCTGATACCGAAAAAAGAGACATTACTCAAAAAGTACAGTCAAATGATTTGGAAGAAAGCTTAGCATTGGTGGATGAAGTTTTGGAAGCGAACAATGTTTCGGCATTTAACATAGATCTTTATGCCAATGACGAAGAAACTAGCAACTATTCATTAGAAGATTGGAATGGCGCTATAGATGAAGAAGCTGCAAGGTTAAGAGAGGAAAAGCTAAGAGCATCTGCGGAAAGGCAAAAACAAATTCAAGAAGAAATTGACCGTTTAGAAAGATTAAGACAGGAAAAAATTGATGAATGGCAAGTTGTTGAGGCTGATCCCGGAAAAATTAAACCAGAAATTAATCAGGATGATATTGTACCAAATTACACCAAGCGTAAGCAAAATTTGGATGAAATTGTAAATGAAGGTGATCGCAAAAAAGCGGCGGTAGACTTGAACTATGAGTTGATTGATGAAATTGTTGAAGAACGCAAACGTTTAGAGCGAGTATTAGCTGATGATCCGAAAGCAAAAAATGTAGAAGAACGCTTGAAGAATTTGGACATTTTGGAACGCGATATTAAAGCGGATATTGAACGGGATGAGGAATGGATTGCTGAGAATAATGAAGACACTGCTTTTAATCAAGATGAATTGCTTACCAGTTTAGATCCAAATTATCAAAGTAAAATTAACGAAGCTTATGAAATAATTGATGACGACGAACGCAATAAAAAGATTGAAGATTTAAATGATGTCATCTTACAAAAATCAAATGAACGCATTCAAGAATTACAGGCGATTTTATCGTCCGATCCTGACAATAAACGTGCGAAAGAAGAATTGGTTTATTTAGAGGAGTTGGTTGATCAAATAGCAGAGAATAAATCGGAACCCTTGGTGGAACCAGCTGCTATTAACGTAGATGAACTTTCAGCCGAAGTAGATTTCAATGAGTTAATAAAGAATTTTGATAGTCGTAAAAAAGTGATTGACGGCATTAAGGATGAATACCAGCGCAAGCAAGCCGAGAATAAATTATACAAAGAATTGGTAGACGCGTCCCGCACAGAATTGGTTCAGTTGGATAAATTAGCCATTGATAATCCTGGTAATAAGAATTTAGAAAAACGACAAGATGCTTTGCGAGACATTGATCGTGATTACAATAAAACAATTTCAAAAAACAATGATTGGCTCGATAAGAACAAACCTGTTAGTCCTGAATATGCAGAACGTGAATTGGTGCATAAAGCTTATCCAGAATATCAACGTGAAATTGATCGAATTAACAAAATTGATGATCCTGCCGAACGAACTAAGGCCATTGAAACGTTAAATGAGACGACAATTGAACAAATTGACCAACGCCTTGGAGATCTCGAAGCTCTAATTAGCCGAGAACCAAATAATGTTGCGTATTTCAATGAAAGAGATGATTTGGAAGAGTTGCGCAAGAAGATAAAAGGGGATAAAGATCTACCCTTGTTAGCTCCAACAGATTTAGAAGATATAAATACTACGCCTTCTTCAGCAGATGTTATGACTGATTATAACGACCAAGTAGAAGAGATTAATCAATCCGAAAGAAACGAAGTTGAAAAAGAAAATGACCGCATTGCGCTGAATGAAGAACTAATTGAATTATTAGATGATGAATTGAAAACAGTTGAAAATTTAATTATTGAAAACCCAGATGACGCAGAAAATTTGAATCAAAGAAAAGCGGCATTGGAGAACTTAAAAGATAATACACTAGACCAAATTGAGGTAAGTAGAACGAACCTAGAAAATGAGGATATTGCTTTAAATCGTCCAACTATTTCCATTGGAAGTTTAATGCCAGATTATGATAAGGATTTGGCCGATATCGCTAGTTCAAATAAAATAACGAAAGACAAATTAGCGGAAGAAAATAATCTGCATAAGATGTTAATTGCTGCAATTGATTATAAAGTAGCACTCTTGGAAGCTGAACGCGAGGATAATCCAGATTTATCGGTAGCTATTGGAAAAGAAATTGATCAACTGGAAGCAATCACGAGGGAGAAGCAAGGTAAGATTGATATCAACAAAACAGCAATTGCAAATGCAGATCCTGATGAAATAGCCAATAGAGCGACAATTTCTGCTGGTACTTTAATGCCATCTTATGAAAAGGATTTGGCAGATATTGCCAATTCAAATAAGTCAGCAAAAGATAAATTAGAAGAAGAAAATGATTTACATAAAACCTTAGTCACAGCAGCTGATAATAAAATTGCACAACTAGAGGTTGAACGTGCAGATAATCCAGATTTATCGGAAGCAATTAATGAAGAAATTGATCAACTCAAGACGCTCATAAGTGATAAACAAGATGAAATTGAGAACAATGAAACTGCCATTGCGAGTGTAGATCCTGATGAAGTAGCCGATAGAGCAATAATTAGCGTTGGAAATTTGATGAAGGATTATGAATCACAATTGACGGATATTAAAAATGGTAATGGAACGGATGTTGAGAAAATGGAGCAGGAAAATGCTTTGCACCAGGAGTTAATTGATTTGACAGATACAGGCATTCAAGACTTGAATACTGAAAAAGTAGAAAATCCAGAAGATGCGGTAGCAATTGATAAAGACATTGCGAAATTGGAAAACATTAAGCGCTCTACGCAAAATTCAATCAACATTAATAAAGATCAAATGGCACAATTGGGAGGTAATGATTTGGACCGTCCAACCATTACAATTGGAACTTTGATTCCCGGTTATGATAATAAAATGGCTGATATTGAAAATGGCAATGCCACTGATGCTGATAAACTAGTTGAAAAAAATGCCTTGAACAAAGAACTATTAAATGCCATTGAGAATAAGATTAATGCTGTTCAAGAAGAATGGGAAGAAGATCCAAGCAATGGCTTTGCGTATAATGAGGAGATTGATAAATTAGAAGAATTAAAAGAGTCGAAGCGCAATGAAATTGCACGCAATCAAGAAGACATTGATGATATGGTTGGTGATGTGGCAGACGTTGCGGATGTACAGCCATCAGATTTTAATTCAATCGACGCGCAAAAGGCAGTAGCAGAATTTGACACTGAACTCAATGAAATTAGAGAATTGAATTCGACAATAGCTGATTTAAATGAGGAATTGAATACCGCTGAAACAGATAAAGACAAAGCTAAAATTCAAAAGAATCTTGATAAAGCGAATGATACAAAAGCCAAGTTAGAAAATGAAGTAATAGAAGGTTTAGAGGAAGCCAATAATGCTGAGGCAGCAACTTCCTTAAACGACTTGCAAGAAGATCGTACATTAACTACGGCGTCCCCAGCTAGCAACAATGGTTTTGAAACAGATTTAGAAACAGCCGAGCAAAATTTAATCGTTGCAGATCAAAAATTAAATCAAGCAAAAGAATTGCGACAGGAAGCAGCACAAGAAAAAGATCCATTGCTTGCGAATGACAGATTAAAAGAAGCGTATCAATTAGAGAGCGAAGCGAAGACACTGATCGAAGAAGCGAAACGTATCTTCAGAGCGGGACGTGTATTGAATATGAATACCGAAGATGATATTGTTATCACTAGTGTTCCCGATAATGTGAGCGAAAGAAAATCGACAGAAAAATTTGACGAGGCGGCAGCATTAAGAGAAAAAGCCAATGCCTATTATGACCGCGCCAATGAGTTAAGAGACAGCAGTGCAACTGTTAAGGAAAAAGATCAAAACGCAGTGTTAGCTCTGGCAGATGCATTTGAAGTGAAGGCAGATTTATTGAATAATGAAGCCAATGATGTGGAAACAATTGCTGAAGACATTAAAATACAAGAAACTGATGTTTTAGAAAACACAATTGAAGAAGTTGAAACCACAGTTGATGTACAAACAATAGAGGATGTGGTAACCTCAGATTTATATGAGGATTATTATATAGAAAAGAACGAAGGTGACGCGAAGTTGGTAGAAGCAGAAGCAATAGATGCTGAAATCGAGGAAATTAAAAATACACGTGTAAGGAGATTTAGAAAAGGCGTGGATGCTACGCAAAAAGATCCGCAGGATGTTTTAGATGATGATCCAGCATTTGTGAATGACCAGGATAAAATAGATGCTTTATTGGCAGAGCAAAAACGTTTAAGAGATGAAGCCTTAACAAGCTATGCGAAAGCCCGTGCCATTCTAAACGAACAATCTGTAAGCGATCAAGAAAACATTATGGCGCTTGAACAAAGAGGGGTGTCCCCAATAGAGCAAGTAGTAGTGGCAAATGCTGATTTTGAGATTCCTGATAATATTGAGACAGACATCTTTAGAACAACAGATGTGCCAGTATATTCTGAAGCGGCTCCAATTCCGGTGAATACAAAACAACCTTCAGGATTAGTCTATAAAATTCAAGTGGGTGCCTTTAGAAAAGCCCTGAGACAAGATCACTTTAAAGAATTTGCACCAATCTCGGGTGAACAATTGAATAATGGAATTACCAGATATATGGTGGGTTACTTTACAACATTTGAACCCGCTAATGTGGCCAAAGGAAAAGTAAATAGTATTGGTTATGGTGATGCGTTTGTAGTAGCTTATTGCAACGGAGATAGAATTACGGTTGACCGTGCTAAGTTAATAGAACAAGGCTTAATTGCATGTGAAGGAACAGATGCGCAAGACCAAAATGATAACATTACAATAGATAATTCGAACACGACGGATAATACCAATACAACTAATAATAATAACACAACGGATAACACGAACACAACGAATAATACCAATACAACCGATAATACCAACACAACTGACAATACAAATACAAACAACAATAGCAATAACAGCGATTTCACCGATCAAAGTGATGTTATAAATACAACACCAACAACACCAGAAGAGGAAGACTTAGTAGATTATTATACTTCTGTTCCAAATGCGGCTGAGGCGAATCAAGTTGAAATCATTAAGGGCTTATTTTATACCGTTCAAATTGGTGTGTATTCGAAACCAGTAGCAAATAGTGCGCTATTTAATATTCAACCCTTAAACAGTCAGCGGACAGAGAGTGGATTTATAAGATATTCGACAGGAATCTTTACTTCAGAAGAGGCAGCTGTTATTAGAAAGGATGAGGTTGTAGGAATTGGAATTGCTGATGCTTTTGTTACTGCTTATTTTGATGGAGAACGAATTACACCAGAAGAAGCCTTGCGAATATTAGTCCGCGACGGAGCATCTGTACTTGTTGGTAACTCTGAAAATACAGTTCCAGACAATCAAGGAACAGATACTACTAATACTGGCGAAAACACGGATAAAGAAGCATTTTTCAAAGAAGGTTTATACTACCGCATTCTTGTTGGGAAATACGAAGAAGCTATTCCAGGTGAATATGCAACATTGCTCTTACAAGGAGATGGGATTTTTGAAACGGAAGTAGATGAGGATGGAAATACTTGTTTGATATCAAGTAAGTTAGATTCTTATGAAGAATTGATCGAACGTTTAAGCGAATTCGCAGATTTAGGCATTGAAGATATGGATATTGTAACTTACTACAAGTATGATGTTATTCCTTTTGAAGAGGGTGAAAAAATTAGAAAGGAAGAAGAAATTGAGGAACTTCATCCATTTTCAGGAATTGAAGGAGTAAGTGCAAATACTTTTATTTATACAAAAGAAGCCGTATATTTTAAGATTAAATTAGGAGAGTTTGAGGATAAAGTGCCGACAGATTTCACGAACTTATTACTTTTGCATGAGGAAGAGGAGAGTATTAATAAGGAAGAAACAGTAGATGATGAAACGATTTTTGCGACAGGAAGTATTTCGACTTATCAAGAAGCAGAAGCGGCAAGAAAACGATTGTTAGAAAAAGGATTTGACAGAGCCATTATTTTGGCGTATCATAAGTATGACGAAATATCGGTTGAGAAAGCCAAAGAAATATTAGGAGAATAAATTGAATAAGATGAGTACGGAAGTTGAATTAGAAGAAAAAGTAGGGGTAGACACAAAAAGTGATAATGGAAAGAATCTAATCATATACAATGATGATTTTAATACGTTTGATCATGTGATTGATGCTTTAGTAAAAGTATGTAAGCATGAAATCATCCAAGCAGAGCAGTGTACATGGATTATTCACTATAATGGTAAGTGTGCAGTTAAAGAAGGGGGAATGAGCGACTTATTGCCAATGCGCCGTGCATTAAGTGAACGCGGAATAGACGCTAAAATTCATTAGAAAAAAAATACAACAAGATTTATAAATTATTGGTTGCAATTAAAAAAAATAGTTTAATTTTGCACCACGATAATCGCTTCGTAGCTCATCCCGATAACTATCGGGAGAATAGAGTTTCGAAGATTTATTACGGCTTCGTAGCTCAACTGAATAGAGTACTTGATTACGGCTCAAGAGGTTCCAGGTTTGAATCCTGGCGAGGTCACTAAAGCGGATAATTGATCAATTTTGATCGATTGTCCGCTTTTTAGTTTACGCAAAGCTTCTATGATTATTGGGATTGGAGCGAAAAACGAATTTATCCGAGTGGTTTGAACTATTCCGTTTTGTTTGTCGATACTGATTCCCTCGGGGAATAGGATTTTTTGAAAACGTAACCGTTGGTTAAAATCTGCTTGACTCCAATAAGCACTAGGATTTTTGCAGAATCCAATTACTTTTTTAATACAATTTTTAAGGTTTGAACTTTTTCCGAGAGAGTTACCGCTGTTCTTCTTAAAGTTGGATAACTCTTTTGAATAATCACTAAAGAATTCGTTGAAAATTTCTTGATTAATTTCGCCTAATGCATGGCGTTCTTTTATCTTTTTGATCTTCTTCTCCACTAGATTGATTTGTTTGGTTGCTAGTTCTCCATCCTTTTGCTCTTTTTGAAAGTAGGGCGTATAAAAAATACTAAGTGCCTCAGTCACTAATTCAAGATCAACTGAATCAATACAAAATAAACTAAGCATATTCTTAAAATGCTCATGCGCCTTTTTAGCGCTGTTCACATTACCACAACCGTTTGTTCTACATTTGTAGTAATACAATCCTTTAGCCTTCACTAAAAAGCCTGTTAATGGTTTTTCACACGTTCCACAAAGTGCAAAACGTTTTAGCGGTAAGTTTTCGTTTGATTGGCGGTGTCTTGTAGGGTGAGTGTTATTAGCGGAACTAATATTATTCACCTTTAAGAATATTTCACGACTCACCATTTTTTCGTGCTTTCCTTCAATTACTTCATTAGGAATCATTTTACTAACAAGCAAACCGCAATAATAAGGATTCTTAAATATTTCATTAATTCGCTTTAAGTTGAGTTTTAGTCCATGTTCTGCAAGGCGTTTTACAATATCAACATTAGACATTCCTTCGTTTGCTTTCCAATGAAATGCTTTTTGTAGGAGCTTCCCTTCTGCTGTCAATACTATTTTCTGATCAACGGCTTTGCTTCCTTTATTCAAATTGACATATCCTTTAGGGCATTGACGAGGCGTATAACCTTTGCGGTAAACCTCACGCATTCCCATCACTGTTTTTTGCTTGCGTTCTTCGTTGTTCATTTGCCCAAACAGAAACCACATATTTTGCTGAAACGCTCCTGATATAGTAGTTGGGTCAAGTTGTTGCTCACATGATAACGTAACAATGCCGTATTTTTTCTGTAAATCCTGTGCAATCTTAGCACCTCCCGCACCCGTCCTAGAAAATCGCTCGTAAGAATAAACCACGATATAGGAGATTTGCCCACTCTGTTTAATGAATTTCAACATTTTATTAAACTCCTTCCTATCATCTGTTTTTGCAGATTCATACGTACCGCCAAAAGATTGAACAATATTCAAATTACGCTTTTGTGCAAAGGCAGTGCAATATTTCAATTGCGCCTCCAATGAATTGTTATCTTCTTGACTAGAATGCGATACCCTTGTATAAATTACCGCATTGTTTCCCATCACTTTTTTTGTCGCATCCTTTTTTGCGAACTGCTGAAATATATCTAAATCGTTCATAATTCTCTAGTTGATTTAACGTAAAAGTCGAGTAAAGAAATAGCCAATATTTCTAGCTTATTCATTAATTCACCGTATTGTTTTTCAGTTATTTCCTTGTACTTTTCCATTTGCCTAATTCGCTCAATTGGCAATCGTTGCTTTAGTTTTTCTCTTGCGCTCTCCATCATATCCATCTCTGTTTATTTTAATAATACGCCAAAAATAATTCATAAAAAAGGGCTAAAAATTTGGTAGTAACTTTTCGCATTTGATTCGTTGCTTTTAAAAGCAACGTTTTGAAATTCTCAATCTAGTTCTATCTCAATAGCTTGCTAGGATAGCTCACTTTCCTTTTTTACATCAATTATTTAACTCATGTATTTTTTAATTTTTTCAATATTTTTTTATCTCGAATTGGAATTGTACCTTCTCGCACACGATTAGCACCTCTACCAATTCGGATAGTTAGAATTACTCTTTTGTTAAGTTTTGAAGTATTTATAATCATACACGCATAAATACTCGTTGATAACCTGATCCTAATTTAAAATTGGAATCGAATAGTTGCTATTCTTCAAATCAGAAGACACACACGCTTATATCTGATTGAAAAAGGATTAAAATTATGATTAGCTAACTTTCTCACTCGCTCCGTTAGCATTTTAAGAATAATTGAATACTAGATTCAATAGAATTACACGATTTAATGACTTTCTCTCGCTTACATTAAATAGCATAAGTATAGATTTGCTCAATAATAAATACTACGCACACGTTATGTTTTCTTGTTGAACTCCATTTAAGGTACGAATAAAAATAAATACAAGTCAAGTAAAAAATGTTAAATTTTAGTTAGGGTCATTTAGTTGTGAACTTTGTAGGTTTTATCCATGTTACCCCCATCTTCCCCCCATGTTACATCCATGTGTGTTCCATGTTGTGAGCATGATGTTTCCAAGTCATAACCGCCCTTTTTTAAGTATGAAAAGTTTATATTTATTAATCACCCAATAAAGCCTTCAATTCCTCTTTACTCGGCAATACCGTTTTGTATTTACTCGCAAAAATCTGCTCATTATTCTCAGGCAAAGTATATTTAACAACTGCTTCACTTTTATTTTGACTAAGAATCAATCCAATCGTTTTATTTTCGTCGTCTAATTTTACTTCACGGTCGTAATAATTGACATACATCTGCATTTGCCCAATGTCTTGATGTTTGAGTTCCCCAATTTTTAAATCAATGAGGAAAAAACATTTTAAAAGACGGTTGTAAAAGACCAAATCAATTCTGAAATGCTTATCGTCAAATGAAATGCGTTTTTGACGTGCGACAAAAGTAAACCCACTTCCTAATTCCAATAAAAAATGTTCGAGTTTATTAATAAGCGCGGTTTCCAATTCGTTTTCAGAATAAGTGTTTTGTTCTGGTAAGCCGATAAACTCTAAAATATAAGGGTCTTTGATTAAATCTTTTGCTTTTTCAATGATTAAACCTTGTTCAGATAATTTTTTAACTTCTTCTTTATCTCTACTTAATGTAAGCCGCGTATATAATCCTGAATCGTATTGACGATCTAATTCTCGAACACTCCAATTGTTTTTAAACGCTTCTATTTCGTAGAATTTACGAGCGTTTTCATCATCAATTCGCATTAATTTTAAATAGTGCGACCAACTTAATTTGAATTCAGCAGACAGTGTCTGCTGTTTTTGATTTTCACCATCAATAGACGGTATTTGCTGATTTCCCAATACCGCAGACACTGTCTGCGGTTTTTGATTTTCAGATTCCGCAGACAGTGTCTGCGGTATTGAATACACAACGTAAAATTGACGCATTTGCTCCAAATTCCGCCTTGAAAACCCTTTCCCAAACTCCGTTGTCAGTGCATTTGATAATTCTTCCATCAAATGTTTTCCGTAGCCCGCTCTTTCTTTTCCTTTTTGTTCTTCTTCAACTATTTTTCGTCCTATTTCATAATAGGTAATCACCATTATATGGTTTACCGCATGAACAACACGTTTTCTTGCCAATTGTAATAATTCAACAACAGCACCAATAAGATTTGTATTTAAAGGTTGATTACTCATGCGAGGCTTTTTCCAAATTTTTAAACTCTTGAATCCTTTCTGTACAAATTTCTTCTGTCAACTTTAAAAACGTTTCTGTTTCTTGTTTCCAAAAGTTAATTTTATCCATATCCACAGGAAACTCTGTTTCATTACGATAGCGACCACCGATATAAGCGTAATTTAATTGATCAAATAATTTTGCTTGGGCTTCATCCTCATAATGGAAAACACCTTTTAACTGTTTATGAAAACGAACATTTCTGTCTCTTAAAACAAATAGGTTATGTTCATGCGGATTGTAATGACTGAAAACCATTTCTATTGCAGTGTAGCACATTTCAATACACTGCTGTAAATGAAATGAACACTTTCTTAAATACAAAGAGTCTAGATCTATTTTTGTCTGATTGTGTTCAAAGTCTTCCCAAAAACCATTAGCTTGGCCAAACCATTCTTTAAAATCATACTCCGCAATTTCTCGTCTACGAGTTGGTGTAAGTCCTTTAAAAGCAGCAAAATCATAACTGCCCGAATTATATAACTCAATCCCCTCCTTTTTAATATCAGAATAGAAATATTGATTTTCTTCTAAGGCTTTATTTACAACCCCAATAGTAACAACTAATGTTTGTACAACTATTTCCATGTCTTTAAAAGCACCACGTAATTTACCAACAACCCATTTCTTTTTTGTTCCATCTTCGGTAACAATCAGAATATCAAAATCACTTTTCTTTCCTTGTTCTGCACCTCTTTCGGTTTTAAAATCACCACGGGCAAAAGAACCAAATAAAACAATAATATCTACACGGTGCGTATCAACAATTTTTTGGACAATTAACTCCAAATCGTCTATCCTTTCCTTAGGTAAATGAGATAATATTTGTTTTAGGTCTTTCATTAGAATAAAGATAGTTTTTATTTACTTGTAGCGTTTGATCAGAAACAAATCAAAATCAAAAAACATTTTTTTGTAAAAGTTTGTCTGTCTCTATTCAAACACTAATATCTTGTTTTCAAAAGCAATGATAGGCAATTTTTCATATATTCGTATTTCCTAAATACAAGTATCATAATGCAACAATTAAAGATTTTTCTCGATAGGTACGGTGCGCATCATTGGAAACGACGCGGACATACTTGTATGTTAGGACACCTAATCCTATCGAGATTTTTTCCTAAATACAAGTATTATGAATTTAAAATCAAAGTTTCAAAAGAAACACGGTAAACAATCCCAAACTACAAAAGAGAAAATCAATTTCATCAGTTTTAAAGATTTTCAAGAAGCGCAAACCAAAACCCAACAAGAAAATAATTTTGCGCAACTAGAAGAGATAAAACGAGCAGAAGAAACGGGTGAATCTTTAGTACCGATTTTTTATGAGGATGATTCCCCTTATATAATTGTTCGGGTTGAAAGTTTAGATCATATCAATCTTCTTCAAAAAACGCTAAAAGGCTTGACTTTGGTTTTAAAACCCGAAAAAAGATCAAATAGTAGTGTTTATGCTATTCAAAAGTTCGTTTTTGTATTGGATGAGTTTTATTTTGGTTTGTAATTGTTTTTAAAAGCACGTTTTTTGTGTTTTTAAAGTCCGTTGAATTTTTGTTTGATGGGCTTTTTTTGTTTGTGTGGAAATGTTTCGGATTCTGTTTTATGGTTCTTAGGAGGTTGATTTGGTGTTTGGGCAAATTTGTTTTTAGTATCGATTTTCACGAGATACCTTTCTTAAAAAAAAACACAGTATTTATACTGTTTTATTTAAAGAAAAAATTGATTTGTTTTGTTGTACAATTAACCAAAACATAATTGATTTCCAATAATAACTAAGTAATATGTATATAGATTATTCTGAGTGGGAGACATTTGATTACACTTTAAATACTTTACAATTAGATCTGAATAACCCTAGAATAAAATACAGAGGAGTTACTCTTAATCAAACGCAAATTTTAAAGTTTTTAATTCAAAATGAAAAGGTATATGAGTTAGCAAAGAAAATATCAGAAGAAGGTTATTTCGTTGGCGAAGAGCCAATAATTTGTATTGATGATAAAAACAAAAAGATAGTTTTAGAAGGAAATAGAAGAACGGCAGCTTTAAAACTCTTACAGGATCCTAAAAAATATCTTTCGACAGCAAAAGCTAATACATTATTACAAAATATAGTTAAAAATAATTTCCCTGTTGATAAAAAATTGAGATGCTACATTGCACCAAATAGATTATTAGCTAATCCTATTATTTACGAAAGACATAGCGGGGCAACACTTCAGACATGGAAAACAGGGAATCAATATGCTTTTGTAGCAGAAATGCATTATGAAGATGGACTTTGTATTGAAGATATATGTGACGTTTTAAATGAAAAAAGGTCTAAAGTATTAAAACCACTTAAAGCATATAATTTATTTTTTGAAGGAAAAGAAATACTTGAAAAAGAGGAAAATATAATTATTCATATTGCAGATTTTGAAATCACCAATTTAGAAAGGTTTTATAGTTATGAAGCTGGACGCTTATTTTTAGGAATTGAATTTGATAATGAAAACGGGGATCTAATAATTAATCTTCCTAGAGAAGAATTTGAAATAAGGTTACTAGAAATATTTAAAACGTTAAATGATGCTGAGAGTTTTTCTAGAGATTTCAACAAGGATGAAGACAAGAAAATTTTTCTTGAAAAACTTGAAAAAAATTCAAAATTCAATATGTCAACAGAGGTCGTGAAATCTACTTCTGAGAGTAAAATAGAGCAAAAAAAAACAAGTCTCAAAAACGAAAAAGAGAAAACAACTACTAGAAGGAGAAAGAAATCAAAAAAGGCATACATTCAGAACTTTATAATTCCAAGGGAGCAGGAAATTATTTTTGATAATGAGAAATTAGATGGTTTATTTTTAGAGTTAAAATATTTACCAATAGATAAGGTTTATTCTTTTTCAGTTTTACTTAGGACATATCTAGAACAATCTCTGTACTTTTACCTAAAATCAAACTTGCTTTTTGAAGACCTGTCTTTAAAAACAAATGAAGAAAATGAGAAGAATAACTCGAAAAAAATAAAAACATTGATTAATTATATAAAAGGTAGACACTCAATATCTGAAGATTTGAATGAAGAAGAAATAATGAATCTTTTAAGATTTAATAATAAAAAAGATTATTCAAGTGCTTCATTGAAAATTATGCTTGATTATGTAAAGAACAATGAATTGGAAAATCATTTGGATACAAATCAACTGAAGAATCTGAAGCATTATATTGACAGAGTTAAAGACGGCTTAGACCTTGCTGTTCACAACATTGAAACAATAATCGACCTAGAACATAATAAAAGAGCATGGATTCATTTAGCTCCACTTTTTGAAATACTAAGTAATAACTTAACTACCGAAGCATAGATGTTTTATTCACCTTTAAGATATCCAGGAGGAAAGAACAAACTTTCTGCGTTTATAGCAAAAATCTGTGTAGACAATAAAATTAATGGTCATTATGTTGAACCTTATTCGGGAGGTGCTTCTGTTGCTCTTTTCCTTCTTCTTGAAGGTTTTGTGAAGCAAATTACTATAAACGATCGAGACAGGTCTATTTATGCTTTTTGGCATTCAGTCTTGAATGAAACAAACAAATTGTGTGAGTTAATAGCGAATGCTGAATTGACTATTGATGAGTGGAAAAAACAAAGAAGTGTCCAAAATGAAAAAAAAACTACAAATTTATTAGAGCTTGGCTTTTCAACCTTCTATTTGAACAGAACTAATCGTTCGGGAATAATAAATGCGGGAGTTATGGGAGGTATAAATCAAAATGGTAATTATCTAATGGATTGCCGCTTTAATAAGGAAGATTTGATTCAACGAATCAGACTAATCGCTTCAAAAAAAAAGAATATTCGTTTATTCAAAAAAGATGCAATAAAACTGATTGATAAAATTGAAAAAGAATCAAAAAATGATAATATAATATTCTATTTCGATCCCCCTTATTACCTAAAAGCAAGTTCACTTTACCTTAACCATTATAAAAACGACGATCACCTTAAAGTAAGTAATAAAATTAAGAATATAGGAAATATTAAATGGGTAGTATCCTATGATAATGTTCCTGAAATTAAAGAACTTTATTCCGAATGCTCTAAAAAAGAGTACTCCTTTACACATTCTGCTTATAAAGCGAAAATGGGGAAAGAAATTTTATTTTTCAGTCCAAATCTAAAACAACCAGAAATTGATAATTGGAACCCATTAGCATTTAAGTTAAAGAGAAAAGAAAGTGGTAAGTCTCTTATATATAATTCGAATAGATTAAAAAGAATGGCTAGAGTTTAATCAAATCACAAACAAACCCAATTTATGACAGTTTACGAATTTTTACTTAAATCAGATATTGATATAAAAGACAATAAAAATATACTTGGAAATCATTTGGAAGGAGAGTTAGCGCTTAAGGGAGTTATAATTGATTTCAGTAAAGATATAGAGGATATTAGTGAGAATGAACTTCTTGAAATAGGTAGAATATTAATCCTTTCTGAAAATAAAGGAAAACCATTTTGGACTAATGAATTATTAGAGTTTATGAAACGTATAATAGAAAAACAAAAAAACGTATAAACTTTAATTTCTTCATTTATCTTTTTTGAATTAAAATAGTGATTAGAAAATTAAGAAATGCTATTAATAAATTTTAGTTCAATTTTAACTATCATTTAAAGTATATGAATCTATCTACAGCAACTATTTGGCATGAATTTGGTCATTTATTTAGCTATAAATTGATTCAGAAAATTGTTGATAAACCTATAAAAATAATTGAATTAAACTTAATTCGAGATAAGAGTAAAAACCCATACATCAAATCAGATTGCATAGATTTTATTAGATTAAAGAATGAAAACTGGGATGAATTCAAAAAAAGATTAAACAAAAATTTTCTTAACAATCGTTTTTATTATCAAATAACCATTAAAATAATGGGGGCAGTTTTTCAAATAGAAAACCAGATTGATAGACCAACAATAGATGATTTTTGTGAAATTTTTACCGACTTTAATGGTGAAGTTTCAGATGATAATATAATCGGGCATGCAGGAATAGATTTTTTAGAAATAAAATCATATCTATTTGATTACAATAGCAGCTTAACGTATATTAATGTGAAAAAATTCGCTTTGAATCTCCATTCAATATTAGATAATCAAAATATATTCACTTTATTAAATAAGCACATAGATTACTTTAATTAAAAATATAATGGAATATTTTTAATGGGAGATAATTTACTTGTAGAAGAATTGAATATAATAGATAGAATTATTGATGAAAGTAACCTTATCAACTTACTAAAGGCTGAAATTAATAAACTAATTTAAGTCCCCTCAACCAACTCCAAATCCTCAACCAAAAAGTTTGAACTAAGACCGCTTGAGGTCACAAAAAAAGTCTAACACCTCTGGTGTTGGGCTTTTTTGTTTTTATAGCACGAGATGAATTTATTCAATCGAGTGGAATAAAAGTAAAAAAGAACAAGATTCCAATGCAATTGGAATTAGACTTTATGCTTGGGTAAAAAGCAATGCGAAGAGGATCTTGAAAAAATCCTGTCGGGGTCACAAAATGGAGGAAAATCCGTGTTATCATTATGATAACACGGATTTCTTTGGTTTTCTTTTTATATTTTGCTTTAACTTGTTGAGCAAGCAAGTATCTGTTAATCATTAAATTAATGGTTTTTTTAAAGTTCGAATCCTATCGAGTTTATATTTTCAACTTAATTAATAAGGTAAATTAGAAAAACCTTATTTTTGTTTTCAACTGAATAATCAGGTGGAGACTTGCAAGAATTGAAGTTTTCAACCGTCATTTTAATTATTCCAGCAAAATTGTGGAACGGAAACAAATTGAAAAATATCATTTTCTATTAGACGAACCTAGTAAACGTCAGTTTGATATTTATAATTTGGCTGATTATTATCAGGATAATTCAACTCATTCAGCCTTACCACATACACATAGTTTCTATCAAATTATTTGGTTTCAAAGTAAAAACGGGAAACATTTCGTTGATTTTAATGACTTTGAAATTCAAGAAAATAGACTTTTCTTTATTTCAAAAAATCAAGTTCACTACTTTGAAAACCGATCAGACTATAAGGGGTATTTAATACATTTTAATGAATCCTTTATATTGAGTAATGACACCGATATTAATTTCTTCTTAACATATAACATTTTCAACAATAGTAAGGAGCCTTTTTTTCAAATTCCAAAAGAGCTTGAAAACCAAATATTGAGCTATTTTTCTCAAATAAGGATTGAATCGGAGAATACTACTGAATTCGGGAATAAACCTATTTTGTCATACTTATTAAAATCTATGCTCCTTATGGTTGAAAGAGAAAAAAGGAAAAACATAAAACCAGACCAACTTAAAACGAAACAAAACACTACTTACTTAAAGTTCCGCGACCTTTTAGAAAACAACTTCTCTAAAAACTGGTCTGTTACTTCTTTTGCAGACGAACTTTCTATCTCAACTAAAACACTAAATGCTATCGCAAAACTTGAGACGGGTAAAACTGTTTCTCAAGTAATCATTGATAGAATTATACTTGAATCCAAAAGAAAACTCACACACTCAAATGCGTACATTAATCAAATTGCGTATGACTTAGGATTTAAGGATCCGTACTATTTTATCAAGTATTTTAAGAAGCACGTCAAGTGTTCACCTTCCGAGTTTAGAAAGTCTATTTCCTAATTTCACCAATTATAGTCGCTTTTGTCCATTTCCAAAAGTTCCCTTAGTGCATAATTTTGTATCGTAACAAAAACGTATACAATGAAAATTAAAAACAAATTATCAATCAAAATGTTGTCTGTGTTTGCAGCAATATCAGTTTTAACTTTAACATCAATGACTATGAGCAAAAAAGAAACGAGTGCCTACTTAGAAATTACTTTAGACATTAAACCAGAAAATCGAGAAACTGCGGTCGGTGTGTTTTTAAAGTATAAAGAACCCTTTTTAAAACAAATTGACGGTGCGACATCAAAAAATCTTATTATTAGATCCGAAGATGTACAAGTACTTCATGGCTTTGAGTCAGAATCACAAGCGAATGCCTATTTAACAACAGATTTGTTTAAGGATGATGTTTTCGTAGAATTAAAACCACTTTTAGAAACGGATCCAGATGTCAGAGTATACTCTGTTTTCAAAGAAAAATAGGAACTATTTCTGTACTTGACTGGAATAAAAGCCATGGTAGAGTGAAATCTATTGTGGCTTTTATTATTCATAGACTCCAATATCATGTCATTTTCGCTTCTTTATGTCAGCATTACTTCTAAATCTTCTTTCAAAAAGTTCGAAACTTGACCTATCAGGGTCACAAAAAAAGTCTAACATCTCTGATGTTGGGCTTTTTTGTTTTTATAGCACGAGATGAATTTATTCAATCGAGTGGAATAAAAGTAAAAAAGAACAAGATTCCAATGCAATTGGAATTAGACATTATGCTTGGGTAAAAGCAATGCGAAGAGGATCTTGAAAAAATCCTGTCGGGTCACAAAATGGAGGAAAAGCCTTGGTAGATATAGTTACCTAGGCTTTTTTTGATTTCTACAATATACTTTTCATTTAGGCTGTATAACCCAAAAACATCCGTAAAACTAATGCTCACGGCTATTTAGTAGGTTTGAATCCTGTCGGGTTTATTTTTTTGATGATATTTGAATATGTGTAAGAGAAAAGCCCTAATTTTACTAGTTATCTAACAAAACTGTTGAAGATTTGGAAGAACTAATCAAAAAAATAAAAAGTCAGATCCCTCTGAGCATAGAGGCTGAAGAGTATCTTTTTTCTATCTCAAAAGAAAAAATGATTCCCAAAGGCTCAGTTTTAATACGTCAAGGACAAACCGTAAAAAAAATATATTTTGTAACAGGAGGTTGCTTAAGATCATTTTGTGTTGACAAAAACGGAAAAGAGCACACCTTGCAGTTTGCCATAAAAAACTGGTGGATTAGTGATTATATCGCTATTCACAATAATGAATATGCCACGCTAACCGTAGAATGTCTCACCGATTCAAACATCATTGAATTCAATGCGAAAGAGATTGATGGTATACTCACAAAGTTTCCTGAATATGAACCATTTCAAAGGAATATTTTAGAGCGTCATGTAGTTAGTCTGCAAAAGCGGATATTGAATCAGTTACAATTAACTGCGGCAGAGAGGTATGATTTATTTTTAGAACAATACCCCAATATTGAGCAGCATACAAGAAATTATTATATCGCATCTTATCTTGGTATCACCAAAGAAAGCTTGAGCCGTATTAGAGTTAAAAAAGCCAAGGAATAAATTTCTTACCATAGGTCAATTTTCTTGGGGATCGTATGCTCTAATTTTGTGTCAAATTATTATAAACATATTAATAGACACAAAAATGAAAGCACTACAAATAGTAAAATACGGTGATATTAAAGACAGTTTAGCCTTTACCGAAGTAAATAAACCAGCCATAGGAGTAAATGATGTACTTATTGAGGTTAAGGCGGCAGCCATTAACCCTATCGATAAGAGCATTATTTTGGGTAATTTACAGAGCGTAATTCCAATTCCATTCCCAAGTACTTCCGCTTATGATGTGAGTGGAATTGTTGTTGAAAAAGGAGATGAAGTCAATAATTTTGAAATTGGAGACTTAGTTTATTCAAGAGTACCTCAAGAACAAATGGGAACGATAGCTGAATATGTTGCAGTAACTAATGAGGCAGTATCCAAAAAACCTGGAAATATTTCTTTCGAAGAAGCTGCTAGCTTGCCTTTGGCCGGACTTACAGCTTTACAATCTCTCGAGAATGCAGGTATCAAAGAAAATGATAAAGTACTTATCCATGCAGGTTCTGGTGGAGTTGGAAGTTTTGCAATTCAATATGCTAAATCTAAAGGAGCTTATGTATATACTACAACAAGTACCAAAAATGTTGAATGGGTTCAGAATTTAGGAGCAGATCGTGTGATCGACTATAAAACAGAAGACTATAAAGCTATTGTAAAAGATGCAGATATAGTATTTGACACGCTAGGAAAAAATTATACTGCTGAAGCCTTTTCAGTTGTAAAACAAGGTGGGAAAGTGGTTAGCGTTGTTGGTCCTTTAGATGAAGAAAGCGCTCAAATGTTTGGGATGGCGGAGTATAAATTACCAGAAGAGTTAGCAACCTTAAGTAAAGATAAAGGAGCTTCTTACAAATTCATTTTTATGCATCCGAATGGAGCTCATTTAGGAGAAATTAAATCACTTATTGAAGATGAAAAAATCAAACCGATTATTGACAAAGTTTATCCATTCTCTGAGAGTATTGAGGCATTCGCACATCTTGCAACTGGGAGAGCAAAAGGAAAAATTGTAATTAAGATAAATTGAGAAAAACGTTAAAAATTAATAACATAATTAAAAAATCATAAAATGAAATCACTAACAGTATTAGCCTTTGCATTATTCTCTGCTTTTGGAAATCCCTCAAATTTGAGAGCACAGGAAGAAAAAGACACAACAGTCAAAAAAGTTCTATTTGTATTAACAAGTCACGAAGATTTAGGAGAAACAGGAAGAAAAACCGGGTTTTGGTTAGAAGAATTTACAGATCCTTATTATCTATTAATTGATAATGGTATTGAAGTAACGCTCGTCTCGCCAAAGGGCGGAAGACCACCAATTGACCCATCAAGTGCCACTGAAAGCTATCAAACCGAAAGTACGATACGATTTGCAAGCGATACCCTAGTTCAAAAACTCTTATCCAACACGGTAAAGATAGAAGCTGTGAATGCAGCTGACTATGATGCAGTTTTTTATCCAGGGGGGCATGGACCATTATGGGATTTGGCTGAAGATAAAAACTCAATCGCCTTAATTGAATATTTTTTTAATGCAAATAAACCAATCGCAGTGGCTTGTCATGCACCCGCCATTTTTAAGAATACTAAAAAACCAGACGGAACACCTTTAGTCAAAGGATTAAAAGTAACTGGTTTTTCGAATTCTGAAGAAGCCGCTTCTGGACTAGCGGAAGTTGTTCCATTTTTAGTGGAAGATATGCTAACAGAAAATGGTGCTATATATTCAAAGGGACCAGATTGGGCTCCCTTCGTAGTTGAAGATGGTTCTTTAATCACTGGACAAAACCCAGCTTCAGCAAAAATTGTGGCAGAAAAACTTCTTGAGAAGTTAAAATAGAACAGCCTACAATGATAAACCAGGAGACAAAGATCTAAAAATCAGTCTAAACCTTTGTTTTTTACATTATTTCAACCTGCACGATTTGTTTCTGGCTATACATCAATTTTAGCTGTATCAATAGAAATGTTTTTGTGCCTTAATTAAAAATGAACATTAAAGAAAATTGTTATGTTAAAAAAACTATTCGGAATCGCACCAAAACTAGAATCAGATGGTAGTTATTCTCCTTCAAAATTAGCGTTAAAGCTGGCAACTGTTTCCAAAACCGATTTTGAGAATATTTCATACACGAAATACACAGGAAAGAAGTCAAAGATTTTAGTGATTTTTACTGAGCAAAAGAACTTGAAAATGCAAAATGGCAAACTATTCTCTACAGGTAATCATCCGGTAGAAGCTCTATTGCCAATGCTTCATCTTAAAAATGCTGGTTTTGACTTTGAAATCGCAACTCCAACTGGTAAGCCCGTTGTTTTTGAAATGTGGGCTTTCCCTGAAAAAGATGAATATGTAAAATCTATCTATAATGAACTCAAATCAAATTTTGAAAAACCGAGAGCATTAAAAGACTTTATTGATAACTCATTGACAGATACAAAGTCTTATGCCGCGGTATTTATACCTGGTGGACATGGAGCTATGATAGATATTCCAGAAGACGAAAACGTTGGTAGAATATTGAATTGGGCTCATGAAAACGATTTGTTCACTGTTACTCTTTGTCATGGACCGGGTTCTTTATTATCAACAACTCTTAATAATCTGAAATTTATTTATGAGGGATACAAGATGGCAGTATTCCCTGATTCTGTAGATAAAAAGACCCCTATGATCGGTTATTTACCTGGACAAATGCCTCATGGTTTAAGTGAAAAATTGAAAAGTCTGGGTGCGGATATCGTGAATACTAAATCAGACAAAACGGTCTGTTTGGATAGAAAACTAATTACAGGAGCAAGTCCTTTAGCGTCTAACGAATTAGGTAAGTTGGCTGCAGAAACTTTATTGAAAAAATTGAAATAGAAATGTTTACGACAATTCGAGAAAAGCATTGAAAACAACCGTACTAACCATTCACACGTTGCCGAGGCACGTCAGCGATAATCAGTTTAACACAATATATTCACATAAATTAGAATCAAAAACAGCCTTCAAATCCTCCCACAAATAGTTTGAAATTCCCCCGTTTTGGGTCACTAAATAGGACAATTGGTTATTTTTAACCGATTGTTCTGTTTTATTTTTATTCAAATCCTTCACTATATCTAGGGTAGGGGCAAAAAAACGTTGCCAATTCCTGCGAAATTATTTAACAATAAAGGTGAAGAGTTGGAGCGGTTGAAGCAGTTTGATTTTTATAATTAATTTTGATTTTCAAAGATACTCTCTATGACTTAAAACAGGTTGACATTGGAAAACTCTGAATTTATTGACGTTTTCGATCATTCCATTGAAATTTCATCATTGTTAAACATACTACAATCGGTAATCTTCTCCTTGAAATTTTCAATTTTTTTAGACATCTTACTTAAAACTTCTACGCTTAGAGAATAATATCCTACACTCACTCATTTTTGATTAAAGAAAGTGTCTGACGAATTGTGATTGTCAATACATTCACTTCGGTGGAAGTTGAAAAGCCATAAAAAGAGTAGACATATTTCTAAAATAGATATTATGAAAAAATTAACCCTGAGCATATTGGCTCTAGCAGTTCTAATTCTGAGTTGCAAGAAAAACGAGACTATCCAGAAACATGAAGAAGTCGACAATACGGAGGTCCGGGCTGGAGAAATTATTATTGATCCTATAGAAGTCCTACACGGAAGGCTTGCTTTTACATCAATGGATCATTTAATGACTACCACTGATTTATTGGACGCACAAAATAATGCATGGTTAGATGAGTTAAATGACCTTTACGGTGACTTATCTGATGATGATGCTAGCGAAATAATCTATGAATTAGGTCTTCGATATGAGCAACCTTTTATCGATTTTCAGAATTCGTGTCCAGGGTTTAATTCATTACTTGTAAAAATTGAAGGAGACGTAGACATTTGGTTAGATAATGAAGAGCTTAATGAACTTACCGATCCAGACAATCACTTTGTAGGTTCAAAGTTAGATAGAGCCGTGTTAAACGAGAACGCTGAAATGCTAGTAGGAGAAGACGGATATAAATACATTGATGGAAATTTAATCAGAATTAACGGAAATTTATCTGGGCTTGATTCGATGGTCAGCCTTGAAGGTATTTGTGACCTCATGGATTCCATTCAACATGGATTCATTGACCTTAATGACACCACAGACTACCACTATACTCTTGGTATTTTTGACCCATTTGGAAATTCTAACCAGGTACCTGGATGTGAGGCTAAAGGTATTGAGGAAGATCACGGTTTTCAGCATTTTGGAGATCATAAATTAAAATGGAGAGTGCAATTAAATATTCGCGCTTGGGGGACGTGTGATGCATCTGCGACGACTAGAAATTTTAGAAAAAAACGTTTTGGAAGCGGTTGGATAAGATACATCTCCGAAACAAAAGTTCAGGTTTATGGGAAAACTGTCAATCCTGATGATTGCAAAAAATATGATTTCGATTCTTTCACTAAGCAGAGAAAGGCGTTTGACCTGTCAAAACAGGTTGGTACACCAACGTGCAAAGCTCAATCGGGTGATGTACATGGATTTCACTATGGTGCAGCTGGAAATTCTTACACAAGTACCTTGACATTTTAACCGAAGAAAAACAATTTTTGATTGAGTTATAATGAGTACTGGTTAAAACTTGAAAACATCCTTTTGA
This sequence comes from Crocinitomix sp., assembly GCA_047623705.1. Classification (GTDB taxonomy): domain Bacteria; phylum Bacteroidota; class Bacteroidia; order Flavobacteriales_D; family Crocinitomicaceae; genus Crocinitomix. Next base: position 49,962 of record JBLHOW010000004.1, on the reverse strand, counting down.
GTAAAACGAAATCAGACAATTTTATAGAGGGGTTAGATTGTTAGAAGAAGTAAAACTCTAAGAAAGTGTCGCTTCAATTTCCCTCAAACTCTCCTTAGAAAAGTTAGAACTAACGACCATAGGGGGCACTAAAATGAAACCAATCCTTTTAGGATTGGTTTTTTTGGTTCTAAAACTATCGGTTTGGTTAATAGTTTGTGAAATTTGTTAAAGTGCGAATCTTTGCCAAATTTGGCTCGAACATCCTGCTGGGGTCACTGAAATCATTCAATTTTCATTATTTTAGTGAAACAATAACATATAAAAGGAATAAAGACTATAGTTTTTATCCATACGTTAGCTACAATTAAAAGAGACTTGAAGAAATTATTTTTCATATGGACTTGTTTATTTACGGTTTCTCCTGTTTTGGGACAGAACCCGAATCAAATAATTATTACAGTAATCGAACAGACTGACTGGACATTTAACAAAAAAGATGAGCTGTTTTTACAAACGACTGTAAAGAAGAATCAAATTATATACAATCTTGACACAATTAATCAGCAATACACAACATACAATTATCTAATTGAAAATTACTTCAATATTTGGGACGGAGATACAATAGTGAAAGAGAAATTGAAAACAAAGTATAAAAAATGGTCAAATATTGTTGATTCTGTACAATCTGTTGACCTAGTGAATTCACTTACAACAGATATAGATACACTTGAAAAAGATATGAGTATGTTACACACTTCCCATCATTATCTCACAATTCATATTGATATAGTGTCTGGAAACGATACTATTAATTACAACAAGACAAAACCATTTAAGCATTTGACTCCGTGGTTCTCCGATAAAAGTGATATAGTGTTAAACCCTAACATTGACAAACAAATATTTCTAATGCTTCCTGAAAAGTTTATTGGAAGAGAAAAATTAGGACAGTAGATGAAAATATTATTTGTGTGTAGTCGAAATGAATGGAGAAGCAGAACTGCGGAGAATATCTTTAAAAACAATGGTAGACATGTAATCAAATCGGCAGGAACAAAAAAGTCTGCTAGGATTCGACTAAACCAAAAGATGATTAATTGGGCTGATATAATCTTTGTAATGGAAGAAAACCATAAAAAAACGATATTGGAGAACTTTGAATTTGAAAAAAATAAAAATAGCATGGAAGTTTTAGATATTCCAGATGACTATAAATACATGGAAAGTGAATTAATAGAAATACTGCAAATGAAATTAAGTGATCTATTAAATAATGGACAGAATTAAAAACAATTAAAATGTCGAACAAAAGAAAGGGTCAATTAACGACAGATTCAGAATGGCGAAAACATTTAAGAAAAATTGGTAAAAGATTTTTTTGGAAAAAGGAAAGATTAGCTGGTAAGAGAATGATAGACAATGAAACAAAGTCAATCAAATAAAAAACAATAGCTAACAACAAGCAAAATTCACAGCGAAGCTGTTCGGCATAAATGCCTAATTTTGCTCAAACGTTAGCAGTAATTATAAAAAATAATGAATCAAGTCCAGACTTTTCTTAAAAACAGCAACCTAAGTCAGGACTCTATTAGTTTGATTAGCAATTCATGGAATAAAAGAAGTGTTATAAAAAAAAATGACTATTTACTTGAAACTAATAAAACGGAAAAACACTTGTATTTCATTGTTTCTGGATGCATTGCTTCCATTGTCGAAACTGAAAATAAAGATTCTGTTTTAGGATTTGGGTATACGAATTCAATCATTACATCTTTCACTTCATTTACTACTGAAACGCCATCCGAATTGGCCCTATTGGCTATTTATGACACGGAGTTATTGAAAATTGAGAAGAAAGAATTAAATCAACTTGTAGGCGCACATCCGGAGATTGCCAAATGGTATTACTCAATTATTGAAAAAACACTTATTGGGCATATGAAACGGCAAATAGAGCTAACCACCTTGACTCCCTCAGAAAGCTATAAAGTTTTCATGAAAAGAAGTGGTCATTTAGTGAATTCAATTCCATTAAAATATATTTCATCTTACTTAAATATGACGCCTGAAACACTCAGTCGAGTTAGGAAGCTGATTTCTTGATTTGAATCAAGTGGATCTTTTTTTTTACAACATACATTTGTAGAAAAAAAGAACAACATGAACAAAATTTTTCTTCTTATGGGTTTGACATCCATAAGCTTTTCAGGAGTATATAGTCAGTCTCAACCAGAACCGAGAACAATTGATTTTAGAACAATTAATGTACTTGAGTCAAAAATGGTCTATTGGGAAAAAGGAGCAGGTGACCCCATGATATTCCTACATGGAATCCCTACAAACTCTCTTTTGTGGAGAAATATAGCACCAAATCTGGACACTTTGGCAAGGGTGATTTCTGTGGATCTTATCGGCTATGGCAAATCCGAAACCCCAAAAATATTCGATTATAGTATTCAATCACAATACGAATATATCGAAGCGTTCATTGATTCACTTCAACTTAAGGATATAACTTTAGTAGTGCATGATTTTGGTTCATTATTGGGCTTGAAATATGCCAATGAGCATCCTGAGAACATCAAGGCAATTGTCATGATGGAATCCTTATATATGCCTGCTGAAATTTGGTGCAATCAACTGACATTTTCCTCAAAAGCATTTTTTTGGCTTGTAAGTAAACCAAAAAGAGCAAACAATATTTTCGTAAAAAAAACCTCAATTTATCAGACAATGATATCAACAGGAACCAATCAGAAATTATCAGATGCTGATATGTCAATTTATACAGATCCATACGAAAATGAAGTTGGGAAAAGAGTTATGGTTTTAAAAGGGAGCCCTGCCACTCAAATGAATAAAGGGATATCAAAATATGAAGGAGATTTCCCGAATGTCTTAAACAAAACTGCCAATGATTTCGCCTTAATTGCTGATACAATACCCATTTTATTATTCTATTCTAAACCCGGAATGATCAATAAAAGTCCTGCTATTGTATATGCTCAGAATCATTTTTCAAAGATGAAACTAGTGGAATTACCAAAAGGTAAACACTTTTTGCCTGAGGATTTTCCAAATGAAATAAGCCAAGAAATTTCCATCTGGTATAACGGGATATAAAGCACCAATAAAAAAAAATATGAAATTAAAGCAAGGTCAAAAAGTACCAAATTTCGAAATATTCGATATTCATGGTTCAAAAATAAATCTTCACCAACTTACAAATGAAAAGGTGATATTAACATTTTTCAGATACGCAGAATGTGCATTGTGCAATTTGAGGATTTCTGAGATCATGAATGAATCTGAAAGGTTAAAGGAATTAGATATAAAATTAATAGCCGTGTTTCAAAGCAGTAAAGAAAGTTTGATTGAATCAATATATAATAGACATGCATTCGAATTTACGATCATTTCAGACCCAAAATTAGAATTGTATGACTTATTTGGTGTAAAGGCTTCGTGGATTAAGTTAATAAGAACAACAACCTGGAAAGGAATAAAGAGTATGATAAAAGCATCTACAAAAGGATATAAATTAGGTGGAAAGGTAGAAGGTAAATTCCATCAAATACCTGCTGATTTTGTAATAAACAGAGAGAAAAATATGGAAATTACACACTATGGAAATAACATTGTTGACCACTTATCAATTGAAAAAATAATAAGAACTACTGCTAACATTATCTAAAAGGCATGCTCCATCTGCGCTTCGTACAACTATCCTATCCAAAACAACTATCTTTAACACAAAAAAAATATTTGGTGTAAGGCGCACGCCATTTTAGACTAAACGTTAGCTGCAATTATAAAAAATGAATAAACCTTTTGAACAATACTTTCAGGAGTCCTATGGACAGCCGTTCACTTATGAAGGAAAGACCATCCAAATTTCATTGAGACAACTACTGAAGGAGAATAGCACGTGTAGCTTGGAAAACTTCAAAACGAACAGTGATTGGAGGCAAGGTATAGTTGTTCGTGCTGTTAAAGGTGATTTGAAATTTAAAGATCAGATTAATTCAGGCTTCGTATTTTGGGAAGAGAATTTTGGTGACTCTATCGACATCACATTTCTCAAGGGTAAAATTTTATTGATTTATAACGTTTGGGACACTGGAAACGGAACTATGCAATATGGCCACAATGGAGCTGGGATTAACGTTGTTGAAAATGAAGGCAGAATAACATTAAACTGCAATGACGCCCATCCCACCGCAGAGTTAAATCATTTGGTGTTTGACTTAAAAATTGAAAAATAATAACAACAGATAACCTCTGCAATTGCGATTAGAAAATAAATCTTAATTAAAAATGCCCAAAACTTGCAAACTATGCCTCAAAGAAAAATCGTTGATTAAAAAATCTCATATCCTGCCAGATTTTCTATACACCCCCTTATTTGATGAAAAGCATAGACTTAGAAGTTTGGATATGACACAATTAAAGAATGACGATTTAAAGGTTTCAAAACCTCAGACAGGTGAGTATGAAGGTGGCATTCTTTGCTCAGATTGTGATAATAGAATAATTGGACAGCACGAAACTTATATTTCTAACCTCATTAAAAAAGTCTTACCTGAAAGGCAAAAGGTCATTTTTAAAGAGTCAGATTCTTTAGGTGTAAAATCTACACTAATTTCAAATTTGGATTACAGAAAATCCAAATTATTTCTTTCTTCCCTTATCTGGAGATCTAGTATAACCAAGAGGCCACATTATAAAAAAATTAATCTCGGTCCTTATGAAGAAAAAATTAGAATAGAACTTTTTACCAGCACTATCAGTAATTCAAGCTTATTTCAAATCAATATAATAGAATTCGAGCGAGTAGATGATTTTACTAATTTTATAGGAATACCTGTAAAACATAAAACCGAAAACACTACATTTTATTCAATGATAATAACAGGTTTTTTAATTATCTATTTCTTAAAGGAAAGTCAATTATCAAGGACATGGCAAGCGTATCGTTTAAAAGAATCTGGAGAAATAATGATCCCTAAAATGACACATCAAGAAGCAAGAAAATTCATTTTTGGTTACGCTGGTTTAACTTAGCATTTACCCCTGTTAACAATCCTAGATAATAATCAGCTTCGCTAATTTTAAGTTCTCTACGAAAACAATTTTTATTTTCTTTCAATACAACAGAATATCTGGAGTATAAAGCACTCGCTTCAATTGCTCAATACAATGATTTTTGATTTCTGCTGTTTGTGGCTCTTCCGACAAAAAGAACCGCAACACTTCTATATGAACCTGCTTTAATTCATGATTTTCTTTAATTACTCGCATTAAGTAATCAAACTCCATTCCGTCCGTAAATTCTGATGATTCCATTTTTGTTGCATATAATAATGATTGGGGTCAGATCAAATTTAAGTAAAACTTATGATATATCATAAGTTAATAGCAATTTTATTTTCTGAATTTCGGCATATGACCGAAAACACATTCCTGAAAAAGCTTGGAGCCAACATTGTTAAGATCAGAAAGAGTAAAGGAATGACACAACTTGATTTGTGTGTCAAAATTGAAATGGAAGATTCTTATTTATCATCAATTGAAAATGGTAGACAAAATCCTTCTGCTCTGACATTGTTGAAAATTGCTGAAGGAATTGGATGTGAAGTTCAAGATTTTTTTGAATTTGACGGGGAGGAAACTAAAAATAAAAAGTAATCCATTACATCTAAGAAAGTAGAATGAATATTGAAGAGGTAAAGGAACAATTAAAAAAGAAAGCACAAACTTTTGAGATTGGAGGATTCAGACCGAGTGGCGAATTAACTGCCAGTATTTATGGAGATGTGAAAGTCTGTAAAGAAGGTGAAAATTGGCCACTTACTAAGGATGGAGAAAGCATGATTCCAATTTTACAGCTTAACTGCAATGAATTGAGCTTTAAACCAAATAACTTAGAGAAAGTCGCATTCGTAACTTTCTTTGTTCATCCAAAAAAACTTCCTTTTGATGGTGAGCAAAATGGTGACGGTTGGGTTTTAAGAGAATATGATTTTGTTGATGAATTGATTTCGATTGAAAAACCAAATGATCAGTTTCCCATTCGCAGTTTCGAAATGATAACAAGTGAAATTAAGGAAGATTATCCGCAATGGGACAGCGAAGATATTCCGGAGAATTTGAGAGACATTATTTCTGATTTGGAAGAGTTTGAAGAAATCACAGACTATTTTGATGAAGTTGAATTGTTAGAGGGCGTTAAAGTTGGTGGTTATCCAAACTATACTCAATCAGGGCCATCAATGGGAGTGGACTTCGCTATTCAAATTGATTCAAGTGAAAAATGTCATTGGATGTGGGGCGATTCGGGTATGGCATTTCTGTTTAGAGATATTGATTCAGGAGAGTGGTATTTTTATTGGGACTGTTATTAAAAAAGCAGATAACACAAAATAAATATCAGCGCTTCGCGCCGACAGCATAAATGCTTATATTTATTCAAACGTAAGCTGTAATTACCCAAAACTATGATGTTTCCTAAGAAAGTTTCAGGACCACACAAGGAGCAACTAAAAAATATTTTAAGTCGAATTACAGAGCTACTTAAGGAATCGAACGAATCCGATTATTCTGTTTTCACTATTGAACAAACTTTGGAAACTCTTTTCAAGGAAACAGAGCGGCTTGACAAACGAAATAGATTTCACATAAAAAGGATATCGTTCCTGTTTTTACCGACTGGCCCACTTCAGGAAATCTCATTAGCAAATCCTTGGTCTGATGAATTTCTGGTTCTGGCTGATCGGTTCGATACCATAATAGAAAACTACGGCTAACATAGTAAGCAAAGCTCACGTTCCTTCCTTTGTCCATCACTCTTTCCTTCCATTTTCGTGCTCAGTATCCTGGGGTGCCAGCACGGGCGGAATGACTTATCTCCCGACCTTCTCTGAATTGCATCAACAGTTTTAGACTACTATAAAAATGACCAAAGATAGCCCAACATTATTCCAAGTATATTGACGGGAAGCCATATATTTAAGAAAAAAGAAGTGCGAATAAATATCGTATTCCACGAATAAAATAGAAACTCTAAATCAAACTAAGATGTCAAAAGTAATATACCTCACAATACTTGGAATAGCTAATGTTTGCATTAGTTACGGCCAATTTTGGACTCCTCTAGCAACAGAAACTGACGACGCTCAATTCCTCGCTATAGACTTTTATGATGACGATAATGGAATTGTAGTTGGACGTGAGGGAATAGCACTCCAGACATCCGACGGAGGTATAACCTGGAATCCAATAAGTCTCGGTGTTACACATAATATGTTAGCCGTTGACATGGTTTCAGAAAGCACAGCCTATATTAGTTCTACATCTGAACTAATCTACAAAACTGTTGACGGAGGCGTAAGTTGGACGACGCATAGTACTCCAGGAAGTTCAGCTCCAGGTATTCAATTTGTAAGCCCGACAACAGGCTTTATCAGCTGCTACGACGACTCATTTTATAAAACAACAGATGGCGGTTTAACATGGATCGATATTTCATTTGCTTACACTACATTTTTCCGAATACAATTTCTAAACGAATCGGTTGGTTATGCGCTAGGTTGTTTAGATAATTTATACAAAACAACAGATGGTGGGGACACCTGGACATCTAAATCGCATGGCATCAACGCCCCAACTTGTGTAAAGGGTATGTACTTTACCAACGAAAGTACAGGATATGTTGCATTCGACGGGAAGCTATCCATAACAACAGATGGTGCAGAAAGCTGGACGATCACAGAACCTTTTAGTACTTCTGGAGTGATGATGCAAGGTATCTATTTCAGAGGCGCGGAGGGATGGGCTGCACCTTCCAATCAACTCAACACAATGCACCATACATTAGATGGTGGAGTAACATGGACAACTTCCAGCGTTAGTGGTTGCGGTGGATTTTCAGACATGCAGTTCCCATCTGTAACAACCGGATACGCATGTAGCATTAACAACAAAGTATATAAAATCACTTACCCTGTCGGCATTGAAGAAATTAATAGTAATACCGTAAATGTATATCCTTTACCCTCTTCAGGGACGGTTAATTTAACGGGAGACATTGAAAAAGTGGAAGTATATTCATCAATTGGAGCGTTGATCTTAACTAAAGAAATTTCTGATGATTTGCCAACAATAGACCTTTCTGACCAACCAAATGGACTCTATTTATTTAAAATAAAAACAGCAAAGGGTTGGATCTCAAAAAAGGTGGTAATTGAATAGACTTCAGAAATTGCTGGAATTCTACACTGAATGTAAAACGCAAACCTATAGAAATTGTTTTAAAAGGACATTATAATTGCTACATTTTAACTTTCGTTTAACATAATAAATCTATTTTTTTAGAAGTAAGATTTACCCTACAACTGTATCAAAAGTATAATGGTAGAACGTAAACTATTTACGTTTTACAAAACAATCCATTAGAAATATACCGCTAACAAAACCTGAATTTCATTCCTGTTTCGTAACTTACATCAAGAAAAATTTAGCCAACCGTTAAGAAAGCACCCTTTCAACTTCCATTAATTTCTCCTTAGAAAAGTTAGAACTAACGACCATAGAGGTCACAAACAAGAAAGCAAAAAATCAGGCACTGATTTGAGCTTTGCTATTTCACCATGGAGCGACGAAGTATCGCGAAAGCAATCCAACCGGGGTTACTACTTTTGAAAACCCATGGAAAACCAAGTGTTTTGAGGGGGGTAGTTTTCTATGATTTCATTAAGTGAATCAATTATTTCTCTGTATTACAGGTGAATAAAGAGATGCGAATTAATTTGACTCGTTCGAATCCAGTCGGCTTTTTTTCTTTTTTAATTTAATATATGTCTCCCAAGAAATCTTTCAACTTTTTGCATCATACCAGTTATGAGATAGTTAGAATTGTGACATTGAATTTCACCTTAATTTGTGCTCCCAAGGGCAAAGGTGAAAAGACCTTATTAAATAGTTTATGTAGCCTGTTATTAATTAAAAAAAATATGAAAACAATTAAAATGGTATTAATTTTTGTACTTGCAATATCCTCAATTTCTTGTGAAAAAGAAAAGATAGAGGCTATAAGTAAAGTTCAAGTAGAGGAGTCAATTCATGGCACTACATCTGATGGTAAAATGTTAATATTCGAATCAGTTGAAAGTTACGTGAGTGCCATTAATAATTTAAGTGGTGAAAAGATTAAAGCTATTATTTCTCAGAATTCAAACTTACAGTTTAACAATTATTTTTCGAAACAAAACACCTCTGTAGATAGTTCAGAACAAGAAATGGATGAAGTTTTTGGGCAATTGCTAAATGAAGATGGTGTAATTCAGATTGGCAAGCATATCTTCAAAATTAACATGGCTATGGAGCTAGTATTTGTTATTTCTGTTGATGATAAAGAAACAAATTATCAAGAGTTAATTTCAGGAAACACTGAAAGTGGAAAAGTTTTTGTTTACTCGTTTGATGATGATGTACTTCAAATAGTTAATGAAGGAATAAGCGAAAAATGTTCAGGGGTTAGATCAGGAATATATTGGTCATACGGTGCTATGCATGAGGCGCCGATAATTAATACTTTGGATGATGGCAGAGTATTTCGATTAAATCCGTTTGTCAGATACTTTAAAGCGGGTATATTTTTCAAACTATCGTCTGGATATGAAATATGGAGATTTGGTAGTTCTATCTCTACACTTCAGCAAAGCGTATCTGGAAATTTAGGATTAGGTCTAAGTAATATAGAAGTCTTCTGTAGATATCCTCAAGGTTGGTACAAAAGAAAGCCCTGTGGAGGTGGTACTGTTATTGGCACTCAGGCTGGGGGGTATTATTATAGTGCTTCAACTTACAATCACAAACAAACGTTTTATAGCGGTATTAGAGGTTTGAATGGGTACTATTTTTAGGTTCAGGCAAGGGCTAAATATACTGGTGGTCTTGTTTCGATTGCTACACTTTATGCAGGACGAAATAGAAACTCTCCTTATTAAGGAGTAATAATTATTCTGTTAGATGAAGAAAGGGCTGTCTCAATTGTGGGCAGTCCTGCTTCAATTTTCATACTTTCACGTCAACACAGATTGAACACAAAGTCTGGTGAAAAATAGCAATTACTTGAATTCCAAACAGGGTTGACTTTTTTCATTCTCAAACATCTCATTTTATTGTATTTCTTGTTCGTTTTCATAGGTTCGAACTTGTCCTGATTTTGCTTAGAACGATCCTCTAGAGGTTCTGAATAGCTGAATATTCTCCCTGTTTTAGTGAGGATAGAATAGACATAAGAAAAAAAGTGAATACTCATTTTATTCACCCTTAACGGTCAGTCGAAACAACATGAATAAAGAAATTATTGAAATAAAACTGGAACCTATTACTGTGCGAGGAACGCATTTAAAATTGTTTCAACACCTTTCGCAGCATTATGGAACGGGACAATATCTAGGGCATGATCAACACATTTGCAGCGGCATCTAAAAATTATTATCTTTACTCAGCCGCAGTACTTAAATTAATTATAGACCAATAAGAATTTATTATTAGGACTAAAGGATCTGCATTAGAATAGCTAAAAACAAATATTAAAAATAAAATATCATGGGAAAAGGTCAAGACGCAAAGAAGAATGTTAAAAAAGAACCTACTAAAACTAAAAAAGAGAAAAAAGCAGAAAAGAAGCTAAAGAAATCTAAATAGAAATTACGGTATTCTGAATTTCACATAGTGAAATTCATACAAAATATTTAAATATAAAAACCTCTGCACAGTTGCTGTGCTTCTGCGCAGAGGTTAGATTGCAATTCACCCAAACACCAATGCAGCAAATCCTTTGCTGCTGCGCCCAAGTCAAATTACAATTCACCCAAACATCAACGCGGTAATGCTTGCAATAAAAATGGAAAGTAACACCATTTAAGCAATGTCCAATGGCTTGCAATCAACTCAAAAAATCGTTTGATTTATGAGATATGTTGTGCTTCATAATACCTAGTGAATTTTAACATGAATTGGACTTTTTGCGTTTTTCACAAGAAGGAAATATTAATCTGCGAAAATCAATTAGCAAAACTCTTAGAATCAACTTAAATTTGTTTAGACCTGTTACCTTAATTTATCTATAAAAAATTATGATAACACTTGAAAAAATTTTGATTAAAGAAACGAGGATACACGACCTCAATACAATTTTATGCGAATTAGCAACTGTTAAATTGTATGCAAATTTTTCTTATTCTGTTTGTGCAATAGACAAACTATTAAAGAATATAAAGGACCATAATTTTGATCAATGCCAATTTAAAATTGGGCATATCATTCAACTCGTTCTCATTAAAAGTAATGTCGTTTTGGATAGCTTGGAATTAAAAAACAAACTAAAAGTCAGAACGATCATATCTTCAATTTTAGGTAGACTTTACAACGAAATCATTTTAAATCTTCCCTGCGGAAAAAGGATTTATTTCATTAAAAATATGGAAGAACTTTGGATGGAATCTGCATTCATATTCGAATTAAAACTTTGCCCTTTTAATTGTCTTTATAGACTTAATAAATTTGGGGAAATAGTTGAATCAAATAAGGCGGTACAAATTAAAATTGATCCTATATTTATTCCCGTTAAAAATAATTGCGGGCTAATTTGGAACAATCGAACAAACGGTTCTTATAAAAACTTCCTAAAAATAATTGTCGAATTGGATGTCGCAAAGCCTACTGTTTTTAGACAATTATTCGAGAATCCGTGTCATAATTTGGAATTGGAATTAAATTCGTCGAACGCCAATTTTGTTTTGCAATTCTTATGCTGTCTTAAAGAATCAAAATTAGTGTCCTATTATAATACCAATGGATTCTATCAAGTCTTCCGAACACATTTTAATGATTTTGACCAAGTTTTCCTTAAAAATAAAAAACCCAAAAGACGTGTTGATACAGTGAAAAACCTGGTGACCTGGCATGTCAATAAAGAAAGAGTTGAAAGTGCCTTTAAACTACTTTTGTAAAATATGACTTATCGTATGTCTTTTGGTACGTCTTTGATAGAGGGCACATTTTATTATCTCATTGCAGTATTAAATTGGTTGAAATATTTAGTGATATTTTGACTCAAAGCTCCCAAGTGCTTAAATTATCTCTTGCCTGTCTTCGAGTTGGTTAATAACTACTGACATGATCAATAAGGCTATTGTATTTTTAAATCAACAGATTAATGACAATCTAAAGTTAGTTCAGGATCAAGACCCGTCAATTGATAAAATTGTTTTGGACAATGTGGTCGATCAGGATGGGAAGGTAAATATAAATGCAAATACGCTAAAGTTAACCCTGGTAAATATTGAAGAAGAATTCGCTATTCAACCTAATCGAACTTTTGTTAAACAGGAAAATGGAAGCCTTGGTAAATTAAATCCAAGTTTACACTTAAACCTTTATTTACTAATCACAGCCCACTTCAAGGATTATAATGAAGCTTTAAAGTTTTTATCCTACGTAATAGCCTTTTTTCAAACCAAAAATACCTTTCGTAAAGATAATACACCTGAATTGGAAGTGCTAGGCGTTGAAAGAATAGAAGTGAAACTATTTAAAAATTCATTCGAATTACAAAATCAATTATGGGGTGCATTAGGCGCTAAATATATGCCATCTGTAATGTATAAAATGGGGATTATTCAAATTCAAAATGAACAAATTACCGAAAGCATTCCGCTCGTTGAATCTCTAAATACAAATCTAACAAAACTGTAAGGGTGAATCGAAATTTTAAACATATCCTGAAATTAGAATTGTTTCATAATTATTATAGAAACGGAATTAGTCAAGATTTCAATTGTGCGCCAACAGACCAATGTCAAAGGCTAATTGATCGTCATCAAATGATCTATCGCAACACTAATAATGGCTTTGAGATACTTAATCAATCGACAAAAGATGACGCTAATTCTGCTGTTCTATTAAATAAGAATATCAGACTTATTTTTAAACTAAGACTAAAAAACAATGCCCTTTTAAATATTACTGATCTGCACCGTGAGAATGGATCTGTGCTGTATTTTTTTAATCAAAAAAGTAAGAATGTATTGGATATGAAATCCATAAAACTGCGTCCAAAACTATTTAAATATAACTTCAATTTGAGTCGAAATGTACCTATTGAATTAACCGTTAAAGATTCATTTGGCAATGAGATCATTTCCAAAACTGTTCATAGCAAGTCAACCAATTATGAAACGGAAATTAATTTTGAATCTTACCGTTCAGGGATCTATCATTTTACACTTCTCAATCAAGACACTATAGTTCAACAGGAACAGATCTGTATTGATAATCAACTTTTTTCAGAACAACCATTTGGATTGATTGAAATACAGAAATTCACGCATCAACTGGTTCCTAAAAATTATACTTACTCATTTATATCAAAATCGGTTCCATGGACATTCTGTTTGAACCAGCGCAAAAAAAATAGTGACACAACTTACAGAATAGAACAAAAAGAACCGAGTGTATCCAGCAATAGGTATTCAGCGATCAATTTCAATTTTGAAGAAAAGACGGACGATAAAAAACAAACATCAATAGTTTTTGAATCGGGTCATTTTAATAAAGTTGGTGAATTCACAGCTATGCCAATTCCTTTTTATGAAGAAGCAGTGCAGCTACAATTGGTGCAATACGAGCAAGAATATGATAAACCAGGTAAACCTAATAAACCTAAACATGGTCGTGACCACAGACAACATCACCATGGTAAACCAAAACCAAAACCAAAACATAAGGGAAAGGTCATCATCAAAAAATTGGCAGAACCTTCAATTTATAAACTAAATCCAGAAGTATTTATCTATATCTAAAAACAAACATTATGGAAACTTATAAGACCCCAGGCGTCTATGTCGAGGAAATCCCAACATTACCTGCGTCAGTCGCACAAGTTAGTACAGCCATTCCGGCATTTATTGGCTATACCGAAAAAGCGGCAAATGCTGAAGGAGTCAGTTTAACTGAAGTACCTACCAGAATTACTTCTTTACCTGATTTTGAAGCTTTGTTTGGACAGGCTAAAAATGAAATGTTTAATGTAAAAATAACAGACAAATTTTCAGAAGGTGAAGAGCCAAAACTCATCAATCGAACAATAAAGCCTTTATTAATACCTTCCCCATTCAATATGTACTATGCGCTGCAAATGTACTTTATGAATGGAGGTGGACCTTGTTACATAGTTTCGGTTGGTGGATATTCAGAAACGCCGCTTGTTAGTTTGACTAATTTGAGTAATGGTTTAGAAAAACTGGAGCAAGAAGATGAACCAACGCTAATTGTATTCCCCGAAGGCATTAACTTATCAAGTTCATCAAGCTATAATACGCTTATTTCGAATACATTAATCCAATGCGCTAAATTGAAAGATCGGTTCGCAATTGTGGATGTGATTAAAACGGAAAATACGAGAGAACTATCAAGCGATTATTTGAAGTATGGAGCGGCTTATTATCCTAATCTAAACACAGTTTTAAATTTCCGTTTTAAGGAAGAAGAGGTTACGTTGGAATATGCGGCTGAAATTAACGAGATGGCCTATGAGAACCCCTCAATTGATTTAATTGGAAAAGGTCTCATGGACATTATAAATACGGAGGGTGCCTTATATAACGCAATTAAATCTGAAATTTCAAAAATCAAAGTGGTTCTACCTCCTTCCTCTACAATAGCAGGGATATATGCGCGAGTAGACAATGATAGAGGGGTTTGGAAAGCACCTGCAAATGTGACTTTAAACGGTGTTGCCAGTCCTACCATTAAAATCACTAACGAAACTCAGGATGGATTGAATATTGATCCCGTTGGTGGTAAATCGATCAATGCTATTCGAACGTTTACAGGAAAAGGCGTATTGGTTTGGGGTGCAAGAACTTTAGCTGGTAACGATAATGAATGGAGATACGTTTCTGTTCGCCGGTTTTTTAATATGGTGGAAGAATCTATTCAAAAAGCAACAGCATGGGTTGTGTTTGAACCGAATGATGCGAATAGTTGGTTGAGAATAAAGGGAATGATTGAAAATTACCTTAATGGACTCTGGCGCCAAGGCGCTTTGGTTGGTGCCAAGCCGCAGCAAGCCTATTTTGTTAATGTAGGACTAGGTACAACTATGACAGCTATTGATGTTTTAGAAGGAAGAATGAACGTAGAAATAGGATTGGCAACTGCCCGTCCAGCTGAATTCATCATCCTTAAATTCTCTCATAAATTACAAGAAGCATAATTTATAGATGTATCTCAGCTAAGGGATACTTGAAATGACAGATTTATAGCAAAAAACAACTTTTAATTTTC
Source organism: Crocinitomix sp. (assembly GCA_047623705.1). GTDB lineage: Bacteria > Bacteroidota > Bacteroidia > Flavobacteriales_D > Crocinitomicaceae > Crocinitomix. The sequence continues at coordinate 34,620 of JBLHOW010000004.1, read as the reverse complement.
ACGAATCAAAAACATAAAATCATGATTACATATCCATTAACAAAATTCCATTTTCAAGTAGAATGGGGCGGTACAAAATTAGGCTTCACAGAAGTTTCAGGTCTAAGTGTCGAAACTAAAGCCATAGAGTACAGAGATGGGGCCAGTCCAGAATATACAAAAATGAAAATGCCAGGTATGCAGGAATATGGCAATATCACGTTAAAAAGAGGCGCATATAAAGGCGATAATCAATTTTTCGATTGGTGGAATAAAGTTCACTCAGATGAATTTGAACGACGGGATATAATTATATCCATGCTCAATGATAAGCATGAACCAACAGTGGCATGGAAAGTAAGGCGAGCTTGGGCCATTAAAGTAGATTCAGGTGATTTAAAATCTGACGGGAATGAAGTTTCTATCGAAACGCTGGAATTAGCACATGAAGGCATTAGTATTGAACATGTCTAGCGCAAATTCAATCCTTGAACCCTATGTCGGTTTTCACTTTTTAGTGGTTTTCGAATTGACACCATTACTTCCAGTGGATTATAAATTCAAGGAAGTCTCTGGTTTGTCGGCAAGTATTACTCCTGAAATTTTAATTGAAGGTGGCGAAAACAGGTTTAAGCATAAATTGCCGACCCAGCCAGACTATAGTAATCTGGTTCTGAAACGTGGTTTATTTAAGGATTCTGGTTTAATTAACTGGTGCAGGGATGCCATTGAGAATTTTGATTTCAACCCAACGGATATGTATATCAGTTTACTTAATACAAACCACATTCCCGTTGCCAATTGGCAAATTGTTAGCGCTTATCCAGTCAAATGGAGTGTCTCGAATTTCAATGCCGAGGAAAATAGCCTAGTGATTGAAACCATTGAATTGGCTTATAAATATTTTAAACCGATAAATCTGTAGTTATGGCGATTGAAATTAAAGAATTGGAAATAAAAGCGGCACTTATTGGTCAGGATGACAACAACAAAACCGAAGAATGTAAACTTGAAAAAGAAGAAATAATTGAAGAATGTATAGATCGGGTTTTACAAATTTTAAAAGACAAAATGGAATTATAAAATGAGCACAGGGATATTAAATATGGACGGAAAATTAGCCAAATTGACTATTATGGCTTTTAAAGATGAAAAAAGGATGATTCCTATTCCTGGGGATGAGTTCAGAGTGATGTTTAACCCCAAGGATTATACAAAAAAGTATAACCTCTGTTATGACAAAAAAGACACACTAGCGAAAACAAAAACAAAGCTCATTTTTAAAAAATCGCAACCTCAAGACTATAGTTTCAATTTTCTGATTGACGGCACAGGGGGAACTGGAGAGAAAGTTGATGTTAGTCAAAAAATTAAAGAGTTTCTTTCTGTTGTTCATAATTATGGCCCTGAAAAAAACAAACCTAAACCTTTAAGACTCTTTTGGGGAGATGAAATTTCAAAATGTATCTTAACAAGTGCAGAAGTCAGTTATACCTTGTTCAAACCTGATGGCAAACCATTAAGAGCTACTATAAAAGCCACTTTTAAGGAAGATGCTGATGAAGAATTTATCAAAAGAATAAGCTCAAAAATTTCGTCCAATATGGATAGGGCTAGAAAAATTAAAGATGGTGATCAATTGGCTACTATCGTTCAAAGTGCTTACGGGAAAATTGATGTCATTAGTACTGTAGCCCAATTTAATCAACTTGATAACTTTCGGCAGTTGCCAAAAGGAATAAACCTCCGCCTTCCGTCACTGAACAAAAATAAATGATCTCTAAGCAAAACATATCAACAGATGCAGTCACTTTTGAAATCCAAATTAATGGACAAAAAATAGAAAATGCCTATCAGGTTAAAACAGTAGGTATTACTAAAACTGTCAATCGAATTTCAGCAGCAAGACTCATTTTATATGACGGAGAAGACACTGAGGATGGTTTTAAAATCAGTAATTCACCGGATTTTTTACCAGGAAATAAAATAGTGGTTTTAGCTGGCTACAATTCAGACAATATTTCCATCTTTAAAGGAATTGTCATTAAGCAAGGACTCAAAAGAACAGCTGGTCGGTTTGAATTAAGTATTGATTGTAAACACGTTGCGACAGCCATGGCAATCAATCTCAATAGTCAGTATTTTTATGATATAAAAGACAGTGGAATCATTGAAGAATTAACCCAGCTGTACAGCATCCGAACTGAAGTTACGCCAACTAAAGTCACCCATAAAGAAATGGTTCAATACCAATCTTCAGATTGGGAATTTATGGTCATGCGGGCTCAGTTTAACGGACAATTGGTGTTTACGGAGGCCGATAAAATTTCCGTTAACTTTCCTGATTTCGGACAGGAACCGTCATTGATTTTAAATCCAGAATCAATTCTTGAAATTGAATTAGAAATGGATGCCAGACACCAATTAAGCGCAGTGAGTGCGCAAGCTTGGAACCCTGCCGATCAAACTGTAAGTCAAGCTGAATCGGAAGGCCTTAAAATAAAAGAACAAGGCAATTTAAGCGCGGAAGAATTAGCTAAAAAGCTCAAGCATAACGAATTTAAATTGACTCATAATGGTGCAGTTAAAGATCTTGAATTGCAGGTTTGGGCTGATTCAAAACTATTAAAACACCGTTTGGCAAAAATCAGGGGTAGAATTAAGATACAGGGAAATGCAGCTATTGCTTTAGGTAGTTTATTAAAATTAGAAGGAATTGGTGATCGCTTTGATGGTCCCGTTTATATAACAGGCATCCGCCATCAGATTAACGCTGGAAATTGGGAAACCGATCTACAATTTGGTTTGTCACCTGAATGGTTTCATGTCCAAGAAAAAAAACAAACAACATTAGTGCCTTCGGTCTCTGGTTTGCAAACTGGTATTGTAGTGCAATTAAAGAATGACCCCGAAGGGGAAGACCGTGTTTTGGTTAGATCTCCATTAATCAGTGAACATGAAGACGGTATTTGGGCCAGAGTGAATTGTTTGGACGCGGGTACTAATAGAGGCGCCTTTTTTCGACCTGAAATTGATGATGAGGTGCTACTTGGTTTTATTGATGATGACCCAAGACATCCCGTGATTATTGGTATGTTGAATAGCAGTGCGAAACCTGCGCCACTTAAAGCTTCTGATGAAAACCCAGAAAAAGGATTCATTACAAAAAATGGTTTAAAACTTCTTTTTGATGACGAATTATTACAAATGACTTTGAAAACACCAGCAGGCAATTCTATCATCATAAGTGAGGATTCGGAAAGTATTTTAATTGAAGACAGTCATGCCAATAAAATTGAAATGACAGCAGCTGGCATTTCAATTGAAAGTGCAGGAGATTTCAATGTTAAAGCACAGGGTGATATTAATATTGAAGGCACAAACATTTCTCAAAACGCTAAAGCAGAATTTAAAGCAGAAGGTGGAGCGGGAGCGGAATTATCAACTGGTGCAATAGCCGTATTAAAGGGATCAATTGTACAGATAAATTAAAAGATGGCAGCAGGAGTAAAAGTTGGCGATATCACAAATCATGGGGGAATCATTACTGGACCTGGTGTCCCAACGGTATTACTTGAAGGTATACCAGCCGCAGTTGTTTTGGATATGCATGCTTGCGTTTTGCCACCGCCCCATGCTCCGGCTAGCCCTTTTCCAATTGGAAGCATGACTGTTTTGATTGGAGGGAAACCAGCATTAAGGGTAGGGGACACATGCCTTTGTGGAGCATCAGCTATAATTGGTGCACCGACAATTTTAATTGGATAAAACTATAATTATGAAGACAGAGAAATCTTTTTTGGGTATGGGCTGGGCTTTTCCTCCCACTTTTATTAAAGCCAACAAAACGGTGGTGATGTTGACTGATGAGGCAGATATTAAAAATAGTCTCGAAATATTGATTTCTACCCGAATCGGGGAAAGAATTTTACAACCTCAATATGGTTCTGGTCTTTCTGACTTAATTTTTGACAGCCTTGATACAGGGAAGATTACATTAATTACTGACCTCTTAAAAGACGCGATTCTTTATAATGAGCCACGGATTAAACCGGATAAAATCATTTTAGAAAACACGAGTTTAGAAAGTTTGGTCAATATTCATATTGCATATACCATTTCAGCAACCAATAGCACTTATAATTTGGTTTATCCCTTTTATTTAAACCAATGAACAATTATAGAAACATAGGAGTCCCCGTTAAAAGAAGCGGCACAAGTCAACATCAGCGGTTGCCAAATACGTTGTTGCCTGACTATGTTTTAGTGGATGAAAGAAGTCCAGAAGATTTGATGCGTTTTGTCACTGAAATGGCGAAAAATCTCAAATATTTTAATCTTGAAAATCAAGAAGATGGTACTTGGGCTGATTTTTTTCCTGCAGATCAAAATGAAGTTGCTCAAGATTCTCCTCAGTATGCACTGATGCGAGCTTTTTTAGAACTCTTCAAATTATCGCAGGATAACCTCAATAAGTTTACTAAAAGGCATCTCGATTTTTACTATGAAGATGTGCTGCGATTTGCGAAAGAAAAAGCAAAACCAGATCAGGTTCATTTGATTATGGAATTGGCTAAAAACGTGCAAACACATCTTTTAAAACAGGGCGTGCTTTTTAAAGCAGGTAAAGCTGCAGATGGTAAAGATATGCTCTATAAATTGATGCATGATACTGAATTAAATCAGGCTAATATTTCGGATAGAAAAACAGTGTTTCTCCAAAAAAAGATCGTAGAAATTGGATCAATAGAAACGGTAAATGGGCAAGATATTGAGACCTTTCGTGAATTGGATCATGTACAAGGTATCTTTGCTAATACCCATCAATTAAATGATTCAATTTCTGCTTTAGGAAATGATTCTTTACCAATTGCCGACATTGGGTTTGCCATTGCTGCACCCATTTTACTGATGCGCGAAGGTGAAAGAACAATCAAAATTATTGCAAAGGGAATTTTTGATGGTGATGACTATTGGTTGGACCATTTGCCCAATGCTTTTCCAAATTTAGACGCTAATGAAAATACACCTGCAACTGAATTGGAATCACCGTTTATTCTAAAATTTAGTGGTGAAAATGAATGGATCGAAGCGCTACCACATTCTGTTACAATACGCAGAGATGAGGATGAGCAATCAAACTTAATCGTTAACATTGAAGTAACACTCAGCAAAACGATCGATCCTATTGTTCCTTATTTGGATAAAAATTTAGGAGGTCAATTCAAAACGGAATGGCCAATAGTGCAAATTATTTTAAATCCTGCTGGGGTTTACCCTTATTCAATTCTTAAGGATTTTGACTTGCAGACCACCGAAGTTATTGTCGTTATTCAGGACCTCAAGACGTTGATTCTGCAAAATGATTTTGCCAAATTGAATTCTAATAAACCCTTTCAACCATTTGGTCAACAAGCGGCCGTTGGTGCTAATTTTTATATCGGTAGTGGCGAGGTTTTTCAAAAGGAATTGGAAAGTGTTAAGCTACATTTAAACTGGTATGATTTACCAAGTAATGATCTATCTGAACATTATGTCAGTTATAATGACGCAACTAGAAACAATGCAGATTTCAAAGTAGAATTTGGCATCTTAAAAAATAAAAATTGGATCGATTTAAATCAACCATCTGCACTGTTTGAGTTTGATGCTAATAGCCAAAAAACGATCGAACTGACGCATGGTAATATTGAATCAGATGAAGCACCAGATTTTAATGATCTAGAACCTTATGGTATTGATTCTGTCAGAGGGTTTATCAAGTTGACCTTACAAAGTTCAGATTTTGGTCATAAAGCTTATCCTAATCTTTATACCAAGGCTATTACAGCACTTAATTCTGATTCGGATGCTGTTCTACCTAATCAACCTTATACACCAACTTTACAGTCCATATCATTGGATTATACCGCCAGAGCGGAAATAGACGTTATTGATGATCAAAAGCATCTATTTCATATTCATCCTTTTGGCTGGAGTCCGCATACTGTCTTAAATGACACTCCTTATCTTTTTCCAAATTATGAGGGGGAAGGCAATCTTTATATTGGCATTGAAAACCTAGAGCCTCCTTGTGAATTATCGCTTTTATTTCAAATTATAGAAGGCTCAGCAAATCCCAATAGTCCTAAACCTGAAATTAATTGGACCTATCTAGCCAATGATGAATGGTTTCCTTTGGAAGGACCTTCTATTTTAAGAGATGGTACGGATCAATTTAACAGCTCAGGTATTATCACATTTTCAATTCCTGCTAAAATCAATAAACAGAATCAGACCCTAGGAAAAGACAAATATTGGTTGCGGGCTTCAACGACTATTAATAGTGATGGCACTTGTTTGTTATCTGATCTCAAAGCGCAAGGCGCAGTAGTTATGGAAGTGATTGATGCACAAAGTACAATGCTTACTAATGAACCTTTACTTCCCAACAGTATTCAAAAAATGGCCGTTAAAGACATGGCAATTAAAAGCATTAAGCAGCCTTATGTCTCAATTCACGGCAAAGGAGCTGAAACTGATCATGCTTTTTACAGACGAATAAGCGAACGTTTACGGCATAAGCAACGTGCTTTGACGACATGGGATTATGAACGCTTAGCTCTTGATCAATTCCCAGGCCTATATAAAGTCAAATGCTATAACCATGCTTCTTGGGAAAAGGGAAATGTAGCTGGGCATGTGTTAATCATTATCATTCCCGATTTGCGAAATAATCCTGAGGTCAATCAATTAAAACCTATGGCAGCATTAGGTTTGCAAGAACGAGTCAAAACATTTTTGCAAAACATTGCTCCGGCACATGTTCACATTGAAGTCAGGAATCCCATATTTGAAACCATTCAAACTCAATTTTTGGTCAAATTCAAGGAAAGTTTTAACAATGGCTTTTACGAAAATCAATTACAAGCTGAACTTAAGGAATTTCTATCTCCGTGGGCTTTTTCTAAAGGGAAAGAAATCAATTTGGGCGGACGAATATATAAGTCATCTCTACTCAATTTTGCCGAAGAACGACCTTATGTAGACTATGTAACTTTTTTTAAAATGAGTCATATGGATGCAGATGGAAACGTCCGAATCAATGTAGAAGAAGCTGAAGCTATCAGTCCTATTTCAATTCTAACTTCTGCTCCAAATCATAAAATTACAGTCATTGATGATGAAGCTACCATGTGTGCGGATGGTATTGGACACATGATCATAGAAGAAACTTTTATAACCATTAAATAATATCATTATGAGTGATAAAATAGGAAAAGGAAGGGTGATATTGAAGGAATATTTTGAGTCAGATAAAATGCCGACTGAAGGTGATTTCGAAGATTTAGTAGACTCCTCTCTTAATAAAACAGATGATCAACTCTTTATTAAAGCTGAAGGTGATGAAGATAATCCCGCCCGTTTTTTGGGAATAGGTTCAGTTGACCCTAAAAGCCCTTTAAGTATTTGCAATAAAACGGGTGATAGTAAACGTATTGGTTTTGAAGATGCTGGAGGTGATGAAGAATGGCATATTAGTATTAATCCAGAAGAAGACAATCCAGGCTTTTTAATTCAAAATAATGATAAATCTGATGTGGCATTAATCTTAGATGCTAGTGGCAGAGTGGGTATTGGTACGAAGCAGCCTGAAGAAGATCTGCATGTAGATGGTAAAGTTAAAGCTGATGAATTTATTGGTTCATTAGATTGGAACAGTTTGGCAAATATTCCCGTTTCCCTCTTTGTACCAAAAGGCATTATTGTGATGTGGTCTGGAGCGATCAACGAAATCCCAACAGACTGGACACTTTGTGATGGTAAAAATGGCTCACCCGATTTACAAGATAGGTTTATCGTTTCGGCAGGTAAATCATATGATACTAATTCTTCTGGTGATCCTGACATACATAATCATCAGGTCAATATTCCTAAGAAAAGTCTTCAAACTAATAGTGCAGGATCTCATAGTCATATGATGCCTAGCCAATGGTATGCGAGAGGGGTGGACAGCGGAAAATATGCCGGAGTTGACACTCGGAATAGCAATCCGCCAAGCGTACGGACGCAAAATGATGGTAGCCATTCTCATAGCATAGAGTTGGATATTGCGGAAATCTCAAGTTCTAATTATCAGGGAGATAATAAACCTAAATGGTATGCGCTTGCTTTTATAATGAAAACATAACCCAAATTATTATGAGTGTTAAACTAGGAAAAGGAAGAGTATCATTAAAAGAATACTTTGAAGCAGATAAAATGCCTAGCGAAGGTGATTTCGAAGATTTAATTGACTCCTCTCTTAATAAAACAGACGACCAACTCTTTATTAAAGCAGAAGGTGATGAAGATAACGCTGCCCGGTTTCTTGGTATTGGTACAACTGATCCTAAAAGTCCGTTAAGTATTCGAAACCGAACCAATGGGCATAAATTAATTGGTTTTGAAGATGTTGGTGGTGATGAAGAATGGCATATTAGCATCAATCCAGAAGAAGGTACGCAGGGCTTTTTAATTCAAAACAATGACAAGCCTGATGTTGCTCTATTAATAGATGCTACCGGTAGGGTTGGTATTGGAACTAAACAACCTGAGGAAGATTTGCATGTGAATGGGACGCTGAAATTGAAGGAAGGTGTTGCCATCAATGAAATTTCAGAAGACCCTAAACTAATCAGTAACAGTGACGCTGTTATCCCCACTCAAAAGGCAGTGAAAACTTATATCGATTTTCTTTTTGTAGGTTCTGTGTCAGCCTTTGCCATGGAAACTACACCTGAAGGCTGGTTGGAGTGTAATGGTCAGCTATTGAGCCGAGCTGAATATCCCATATTATTCTCTAGAATTGGAACCACATTTGGCGCATCAAATGGTTCAACATTTAAAGTTCCGGATCTAAGAGGAGAGTTTATTCGAGGGTTTGATAACAACAAAGGAGTTGATGATAATAGAACAATTGGTAATCTTCAATTGGATCAATTACAGAATCATGAGCATATTGACGAAGGTCATACTCATACTGATTCTGGACACGGTCACACTGATTCTGGACATTACCACGGGAGTTATCATAGAGGTACAGATGGAGATCCAGGAGGTGGTGAAATGTCAGATGCTGCAGGTAATGGACACTGGAGGAGTAATTACATTGGGCATGCAAATATTCAGACTTCCTACGCGAAAATCCAAACTGCACGGGCAAAAATTGGTAATCCCACAAATTGCAGAAACGGCAGTGAAACCCGACCAAGAAATATCGCTCTTTTATACTGTATAAAATACTAAAATATGAATTCACAAAATATCCAATCTCCAACTACACTGGTTCAAGAAGGTATCCAACAGCTCCATAAATTTGCTGGCGATAATTGGACAGATTATAATGTCCATGATCCAGGGGTGACTATATTGGAACTATTGTCTTATGCGCTTGCGGATTTAAATTATCGGACTTCGTTCGATATTAAGGATTTATTGACTTTGTCGCCGGATAGTCAGACCAAGGCACATGAATTATTTACGGCGCGGGAAATATTACCAGCTCATCCCACCACAATTTTAGATTATCGTAAATTAATTTTGGACTTGCCTGGGATTAGAAATGTTTGGATTGTGACTGCTAAACAATCTGTATCAATTTATAAAAATACAAGCCAAACAAAGCTCAGTCATTATTCAGATCAAGCCATTGCAGAATCCAAAGACACCATTCAATTGATAGGCTTATATCAAGTGTTGTTGGATTTTGATGAGAGCGTGAACATTGATTCTGAGGCAAAACTAATATTAGAAGCAGAAGTCATGGCTTTATTGATGGCACACCGAAATTTAGGAGAAGATTTTTTGCCTTTAGAAACGGTTAAAAAAGAAGCTGTATCATTGGCGACGGACATTGAATTGGAAACTAGTGCCTCAATGACTGAGGTCCTAGCCGAGATTTATTTTCAAATCGATCATTTTTTACTACCTCGGCCAAAATTTCATGGCTTAAATGATTTATTAGAAAAAGAAATGCCCATTCATGAAATTTTTAATGGGCCTGCCCTCAATCATGGTTTTTTACTTACTGAAGAATTGCCAAAACACCGCACCTCAATCCACACATCTGATTTAATTCAAATTATAATGGATATCAAAGGTGTGAAAGCTGTGCGGAATTTCCATGCCGCCACACACCCCGAAGGCGCGGCTTTTAGAACTGGGCAACGTTGGTGTTTGAAATTGAACCCTGATTTGAATTATAGCCCCAAACTTGCGCCTGAAAAGTGTCAGATTGTATTTGTCAAAAATGGAATCTCTGACCAAGCCAGTGAAGAAGAGGTGATCAACCTATATGAACTTAAAAAAGAAAATGACCGCAACGAACAATATCCTGATCTGCAACAAACCGATTTAGCGATTCCAATAGGACGCTATCGAAACCTGCATGCTTATTTTTCAGTTCAAGAAGACTTCCCACAAAACTACGGGATTGGCTCCGAAGGTTTGCCAAGCACAGCTAACCCAATAAGGCGCGCTCAAGCGAAACAGTTAAAAGCCTATTTATTATTATTTGAACAATTAATGGCCAATTACCAGGGGCAACTGGGTAACGCTGGCGCATTATTGTCAAACCATTATACCGATCAGCAAAGCTATTTTTCTTTAAAAACAGAAGCTGTTGACACGAATGAATTATATGTCAATCCCGATCAAGTAATCAATACTAATATGTTGGATGAAGGACAAAGAACGGTTCGGTTTCTGGACCATAAACTAGGACGTTTTGCCGAGCAGGTTAGTGACTACCCTTTATTGTCCACTGGATTACTAAGTGGAGCAAATATTGCAGATGAAATCAAAAATAAAAAGACCCTTTTGCAGAATTTTCCTTCGACGAGTAGCCAAAGGGGACAAGGTTTTAATTATACTAAGGCACAATTGGAAACCGATAATATTTCGGGTTTAAAAAAACGAGTATGTGGTTTATTGGGATTTGATGCCAAAAGCACCAAATTGGGAAATAGGAATGGCAATACAGCCAAAGGATTCCACATCATTGAACATCTTTTGCTTCGTCCAAAAAGTGAAGCAGATAATTTTCTTAGCATATTTCCCATTGGACAACATTATTTTAGTCCGTGGAAAACTGATCCTTATTCTCAAATTATAAGTATTGTTATTCCAACTTGGCCCAGTCAATTTAATCAAAATGGATTCAGAGATTATTTTGAAAAAATCATACACCTTGAATCACCAGCCCATTTACAAGTTCACATCCATTGGTTAAGTCATGATCAAATGAGGAGTTTTGAAATAGGATATGAAAACTGGATAACGGAGAATGCAAAACCCGATTTTCAACCAATAGCTTATGCAGATGCTTTAAATCCACTAATTCAGGAATTAAATCAGTTATACGCCATTGAAAAACATATTCATAGTCCACTTTTAATTGATGACACCAAGACCATTAAAATTAAAGCTTCAGGAGATGACTCCGAAAACTCAGTCGAAAAACTCAGTTTAAAATTTAAGATGGGAAACAAGAGTACTTCAGAATCTGGTTTGGTATTCGACTGGCAGGATTCTCAAAATTATTGGTTATTTCATTATTCCCAAATCAATCAAAAAATGATGATCTCCCACGTTGAAGATGGGTTTTTGCAAACGATTTTATCAACCTCTGTTGTTGATCTTTCTGAAAAAATAATAGAAATGACCTTGGAAGTAAGAGATGGGAAATGGCGTTGTAAACAAAGAAGTACCAATACCATTGGTACGGAATTTATGATCAACACTGGAAAACCTTTAGATGGATTGAAAGTAGGCATCTATAAATTAAAAAATGACGGCACAGAATTTCTGAAATTTAAAGTGACAGATCACATTAAAGCAGTGACAATTACGCAACCAATTAACCAAAGTAATTATGATAGCAGCATTGCATAAAATAGAGAAACAACGACTCAGTATTACCTATTCAGCCAATCAAAATTTATCTGATATTCAAACTGAGTTAGCGCAAATATGTTCGACTACGCTACCTGTGGTGCTTGATAAAATATGCAATCAAATTTGTATGGATGACTATACCATCAGCTTGGATAAAATTAGTCTTGACCTTGGCGATATTTCAATGGCCTCACTTGAGGAAAATTTGACAGAAAAAATAACGAATCAGCTCCAAGAGGTACTTCTCAAAGCCATTCGTATTGATGAGGTTAGTTTTACCGAAACTGACCAAAAAAGAGAAGTTGTGGTTTCAACAGTAGATATTTTCACTTATTTCTTGTCTACTGGTAATTTACCTGTTTGGATCAAGCCTCATTCTGTAAATCTGTCCGAACTATTTGATAAAACCTTGACAAATAATTCAAAAACTATGGCGCACTTCCTTCAAAGAAGTGGTAATATTAATGAAGTTTCCAAGCGACTCATCCAAATCTCAAACGAAGGACAATTTGAAAAATTGATACTGATTTTAACGGAAAAGCGAACTATTATTGACTTTGTAGCTGACCTAAGTAAGGTCTTGGAATTAGCACCTGATTTATTCAAACTGAGCGTTCCTAAATTAAAAGAAACCGTTCTGTTAGCCTCAGTAGATTCTGGTTTAACTCGCTTGCCTTTAAAAAGTTTTTTGCGCTATATTCTAAAAAAATCAATTTCTATTGATCACGTTCCAACTGATTTGAAATTAATTGAAAATACCATTATTACTCAAGTCAAAAAAGGCATAAATTTTAAAAGCAATCTACCTGAATTAATAAGTAGCATAATAAAAGACAAGAAATCCAAAGACATTGAGCTAGAGCCCAAAAAGCTTAGAACGGATGTGAAGCAATCATCAGTTGTAAAACAATCTACTATTCAAAATGCTGGACTCGTTTTATTATGGCCTGGATTAACTTTTTTATTCGCCGAATGCGGTCTAACAGAACAAGATTCATTTATAAACGAAGCAGCCCAAGAAAGAGCAGTTTTACTTTTACAATATACCCTTGGAGAGCAAAAGGAGACCATGGAATATGACTTACCGCTCAATAAATTGCTTTGTGGTTTAGACATAGCCGCAGCATTACCTATGGATTTTAGTCCTACAAAAAAGGAAATAGAAATCGTTGAAAAATTATTGGCATCCATTATTGCAGAATGGAATGCTTTAAAAGGATCCTCATCAAGAGGCTTACAAGAAACTTATTTGAACAGAGTAGGAACGCTTGTCAAAAAAGATAACGATTGGCTCTTAGAAATAGAACGTCAAACTTGGGATATTTTGATTGATAAACTGCCTTGGGGCATTGGTATTGTCAAATTACCTTGGATGGAAAATATGATACATACGGAATGGTAAGCGGCGCGTTAAAACATAATGCCCATGATCTTAATTTTGATTTAGCCTGGTTTGTAGAAGTATTGCAAACCCGTATGGATTTATATTTTGAACGGGAGTCAGAATTTGAAAATATTTATGACCTATTACCACCACCTTTGGAAAAAGGGCAGTCTTTATATGCTGATTTTTTAGACCATTATAACTTATCTATACCAGAGCGATTGACCTTATTATTGGCACTAATCCCTCATATTCAATCTCGGCTATTGGACGTGTTATTTACCCGAAATGCTACTTATGACAAAGACTTTGCTGAATTCGGTGGTGTAAAAGGTAGTAACCATAAAGGTTTTTTACCTACTGGTGAAACCGTAGTTTTCCTATTGGCAGGCGATAATTTACAGGCAAGTTTCTCTATTCCTCAACTCTTTGAAAGTGATCACCTATTTGCCCAACACGATATTTTAAAACTAGAAGCCGTGCCTGATGGAGAACCGCTAATTAGTGGAGCCTTGAAAATTTCACAAAATGTGATTGACTATCTTACTAGGGGTACTAATCGGAAACCAGTTTCGGGTAAAAACTTCCCCGCACGCGAAATTACCACCACTTTAGATTGGGATGATCTGGTTTTAAACCCAACTACACATCAGCAAATTGATGAAATTCGCACTTGGATGCAATATGGTGAAATATTACTAAATGACTGGGGATTAGGTAATAAATTGCGACCAGGTTACCGCTGCTTATTTTATGGCCCACCCGGCACAGGTAAATCCATGACGGCCTGTTTAATGGGGAAATCTATGAACCGACCCGTTTACCGAATTGATTTGTCAATGGTGGTGTCCAAATATATTGGTGAAACCGAAAAAAACCTCTCTAAGATCTTTGATCAGGCAGAAAATAAAAACTGGATCCTCTTTTTTGATGAAGCAGATGCCCTCTTTGGTAAACGAACGGGTGTCAGTGATTCCCACGATCGTTACGCCAATCAAGAAGTTTCTTTTTTATTACAACGCATTGAGGTTTTTAACGGCATTGTTGTTCTGGCCTCTAATATGAAAGGCAATTTAGATGATGCCTTTACGCGGCGTTTTGAAAGCATCATTCATTTTCCTGTACCGGGAGAAGAAGAACGGCTTCAACTTTGGCAAAAAAGCTTTTCAAAAGCAAGCCAATTGGAAGATGACGTTGAGCTCAACGATATAGCCAATCAATATCAATTGTCAGGAGGTTCCACTATGAATGTGGTGCGCTATAGTTCATTAATGGCCTTGAAACGAAATAGTAATACAATTACACTTTCGGATTTGCAAGAAGGCATTAAACGGGAGTATTTGAAGGAGGGTAAAACGACTTAAAATATTGGGGTTATGGGAAAAGAGAAAGTGTATAGAAGTGAGGAGGGGAAAAGTGCGGTTGTTCAACGAAGGGGAGACACACTACAAGCTAAATCAAAGCCAAATAATAGACTTAATGGCGAAAACAAATTTAATAATTTAATAAAGTCTAAAAGATTAAAAAGTGCGGTTCTCTTTCTATTCAGTCATTATAAATTGACAAACAACAACTTTAGTTTGTATATCGTAGAAAGAATTGAACGTCGTCCTTCTGCATGGATGATAGTTATTACTCAAAATGGCGAAAAGAAACCATCATTATATGTAACCAAAAAATTTCTAATTGGAGGTTACGAATTCAGCTATTTAATTAGGTCACTGGGACATGAGGCTCAGCATATAGATTATCATACGACGCATATTAAATCAGGTAAAAAGGGTGATGGAGAAGAACAAGAATTTTTAGGGTATGCATGGGAAGCGCTGAGTAGCGGAGTGCCTCAACATACAAAGAAGCGGAGAAAATACGCTGCTGAACGGGCTATGAGTGAGATATTTTTCAGAGATGATTTGAAAAAAAAGTATCAGAATAAAGTTAACAGATTAGAAAAAATTATAAACGATTAATAAACAAGCACGTTTGCCCGCTCCGCTGGTTTCGAAAGCTTTCGGAATGTAATCCTGCGGAATATCCATAGAATTAAAAATTGACCAATATGGCTGTAACTAAATTTCATCAAAACGATCAAAAATCAAAATCCCGCGTAAGCCAAAAATCCAAACCTGGATCGTCAATTGCTGCCAAAGCATTAGGTGTTCAATCCAAACTCACTATAGGTCAACCAAACGACAAATATGAGCAAGAGGCTGATAGTATTGCAGACAAAGTCATGCTAATGCCAGAACGAGGTACAATACAAAGGAAATGCAATGGATGTGAACAAGAAGAAGACGTGTCATCTGTAGCTTCAGCGAAAGATGAGAATATTCAAAAGAAACCCCTGGCTTCAGCAATAACTCCATGGGTGCAAAAACAAGCTACCAGTGAGAACGAAAATAGAACGCCTAGTTTATCTTTAGAGTCCCAACTTAACAGCAGCAAAAGTGGTGGAAATCCCTTACCCAAAACCACCCGCTCATTTATGGAAAATGGTATTGGTGCAGATTTCGGCAATGTAAAAATTCATACAGGGAGTAATGCTGTTCAAATGAGCCAGGAATTAGGAGCGCAGGCGTTTACACATGGTAATCATGTTTATTTTAATTCGGGAAAGTATAATCCTTCGTCTTCTCAAGGCAAGCATTTATTGGCGCATGAGTTGGTGCATACGGTACAGCAGGGGAATAGAAATAAATTATCTAGATCTTATATAGGGTTGCAACTAGCCCGAAAAAAGTACACTAAACACGTGATGAAAGAATACAACTCGCCTAAAGCCAGACGACTAAAAGTAGGCAATTCACAAGATATAGGTAACCATAGTGAAATAATGTCTAGAAGGTTAATGAGAAGCTTAGGTTATAAACTAATAGGTGGTGGAAAAGATCATAAAGGGATTGACAGTGTTTGGGTAAGTAAAAACGCTTCAATCAAACCAAAATATGTCGTTATCGAAGCAAAAACTAATTATGGTGGATTAAAGATTACAAAGGATGGCCCTCAATTGTCAGAACAATGGACAAAGAACAGATTAAATCAAGCACTAAGTGATTCTCCTAGAAGAGAGCAGCACTTAAAGCAAATGCAAAAATATGGAGCAGCAAGAGTACTTGTTCGCTATTTTCCAAAAACAGAAATAGCGAAAACAGCATTGCTTGGAACGGTACAACCAAACTTACCTCCAATAGACAGTTTTCGTAAGTCATGGATTACATCTTCAATTCTGAATTCTGGAGCAAAAAGAACATTTAGAGCTAGAAATAGATTAGGAAAAGCAAGTGGTATAATTGGAGTGTACGTTTATCAAAAGGCATTTTGGACATTAGTAGCGCGAAGTCAAAAAAAACTAGGCAATTACAAAAGAAATAATACAGAGCGATTGATCGAATTAAAATTTCTCGCAAGAATTATTTATAATAAAATCCCTGTTGAAATTCGTAAATTATCTTTAGAACTTTTTCAAAAGCAAGCTAAAGTTGTGGAGATAGTGAAAAAGAAAACCATGACTGGGGCATACTTTAAAAGTCAGAATGCAATTGAATCGATACGATCTTATAAGAACCTTCTATTGTATGAAGGTGATAAAGCCACTCATAGCTTAAGTGAACCGAAATTTGTTGAAGAGCAAATATATAAGTATCACTTAAATGAAATATTTACTTTAGGGTTATTTGAGTTGGATAATACATATGTAATAAATAAGCATGGTGTGATTCTTTCATTTAAATCTCCAGATAATTGGAACAAGAAAGGTAAGAGAGGTCTCCTTGATAAGAACGTCTCGGTTGTTGAGAAAATAAAACTGAAAAATTGGTCATTTGTTAAAGTTTTAGACGGACAACATAAAAATAACAAAGGCTGGGTAATGCATCAATATTTGAATAAATTAATTGTGAATAAAGACTAACCTAAGTCAAATCGCAATTCACACTTACACTAGTGCACAAACATTTTGTGCACCATTTTACCGTAATTTAATACATTGAGAATGATGAAAGCCGTTCGCCCATGCAAGACAAATTGAATTTTAAACAAGTTGTTTTGGAATTACCAACTATAGCAGTATCACCCTTATTGTGCTTACTGCCTGCGTATTGCAACGGTCAACACCTTCCTCACCCTCCTTCGCTAATTTGTTTGTGGATAAAGAAAAGGTTGTTCTAAAACAACAGTTGACGGAATAAAGGAACTTGAGTCTGAACTCTTACCGCAACTTATAAGCAGGATCGAGAAAAGTAGACTTATGCCGAGGCGCTTTACGCACGCAAAATTTGACTTTATTTTTGAAATAGTATAGATGCAAGAAAGTTAGTTAAATTTCGTCTATCCTTTATTCTTCAGCTACAAGATTAATGCGTGAACCATTCCGTTGTTTTATTTTTAACATTTATTAATTTATTCGTTTTTTTATTTAAAAATTAAATTCTAACAAAACAACAAACACCTCAGTCCGTAAGTCGCTATATGTTAGTTGTTTGTGAATTCTTTGTTGAATGAAAAATTTAGTTTCGACAAATGCTTCTAAAAATGAACCTAAAAATAGGGAGCTAAGTCAGTAGTTTTATTTGCATTTATTTTAGGGCTATTATTTTTAAAACAAACACATTTTTTCTGTTTTTTAAAGGCTTTCTAGCAATAAAATAAATTCAGTAATTTGTTTTATTCAGTAGACAAATTAGTGCAATCTATTCCTCCTTAAAATTACATTTATTTGCCTTAAAACCTGCGTGTTATGATTTAGGCTGACGTTTTATTTGGGATTTGCATTTTCTGATTTTTTAATTTAATATTGCTTCAACAATTTTTATTAACCAAAACTTATACCTTATGAAGAAAAGTTATCTATTGGTGGCAGCAGCCACCTTGCTAATCTTTGGTGCATGTCAAAAAGAAAATGCGACCGAAGAAACAGAAAATTCTACAGTTACTCAGACCCTGGATGATTATTATCAAGAGAACAGAGACAACAGCATGCAAACGTTTATCGTTGATGCCAACACTCCAATTGAGGTTACCGGTGAACAGGGAACTATGGTTACTATACCAGCTAACAATTTCTTGGATGCTAACGGTAATGTTGTAACGGGAAATGTTGAAGTGAAACTAATCGAAGTCTTCACCAAAGTAGATATGTTAAAAACGGATATAACCACCGTAACTACTGAGAATGAAATGTTAATTTCAGGAGGAGAATTTTACTTAGATGTTACTTTACCAGGTAGTGATCAAAGTCTTCGTCCAGTTGAAGCTATGCTAGTTAATGTTCCAGCAGAAGTTGAAGATCCAAACATGAAACTTTGGGTAAACAACGGAGCAGGATGGGAACTTGCAGGCGGCGCAGACAGAGCTCCAGATGGAATGATGGAACCATATGATGATGGTTATGTAGCCTCTATCATGTCAGGTGGATGGTACAATTTTGATTGGTCTCCCCCAGGACCATGGTGTGAGATTTGCATTAGAGTACCAGAAGGATCAAATCCAGATGAAACAGATGTATTTATTTCGGTTGACGGTCAAATGACATTGGTACGTGTTGATGATATGTTCTATGACGGTCATTCGTTATATTGTACAGAAGTACCTGAAGGCACAATTCTTACATTCATTGTGATTCAAAAAGATCCAGATACTGGAATGAACATGTATACAATCGTATATTCGGTTGAAGTCGAATGCGGAATGACGGTTGACGCTTCAAATTTACAATACAGTTCAATTGCACAAATGGATGATGACATCATGACTTTACCATAATAGACACTATTAATTTAGTGACCTAATTGGTCAAAAAATACAGCGAACCCGTTCGGAATTAATTTCTGAGCGGGTTCTTTGCATTTGTTAATTTGGACGGTGTTTCAGGAGTTTACGTGGTAGATATTGTAGCTGAAAATTTGGGAAAAGCTAGTTTAAGGATTGGTTCATAACTTTTCCTTACTATGATCAATGGTATGTCAATCAGTTCAACTTATATACGTAGGTCTTTCAATCGTCACAATATGGAAAGAAATATTGGCAATAAGTATTTTGGTTTGGTCATAATCGAATGAAATTCAAACATTAAGCTTGAATAAATTATAACGAGCTATGGTGACAATGCTGAAAATTGATTAAATTAAACAGCTAACCGTAAACCTGTAGCCCACGATCTTTATAAATCTCAATAAAAATAGGTAGACAAATACCATAAATTCTAGTATTGTTTCGATTGCATTTAATCAAGATATTTGTCTCCAGCGGTTAAGCGTTAATCGTGATAAACTAAAATTATAATATTATGAATGAAGTTGATTTTGATTACAGCCTTTTTACCTCTTTAGCCAATGGCTCTTCAGAGCCTTACGAATTGCAAATTTCAACCACATTTGATCAATGGTTATATACAGCGGGCTCAAGTACGATAATTGCTCACCCGGATGGTGAATGCGGTGTTTTAGAGATTCAACTAGCATTAAGTGCTGGATCTGATGAGATAATTATTCATGACTTCGACCTGGGTATTTTACCATCTTATGTACCAAAGTGGATTATTGAAGTAACGTATGTTGAAGAGACAACTGGTTCTCTTATTAGAAAGAAAAAGAAAAACACCGAACAAGCAGAAATTGAAGCAAAACCGAGACCATTCAAAACTCAAACAATTTAATGATTAACCTTATTAAATATTTGATTGGAGCAGTATTTGTTTTAAGCTCTTTTAAGGGGGTAGGACAAGTGCAGGACTTTAATTTAGTGAACTCTCTAAATGATTCTAGTTATTATTTAGGGAGTTCATCTCCTAAACTTGCATTAGAAATTGCTAATAAAAGTCAATTGTTGGCACAATCAATTGATTACAAATTTGGGGAAATTATGGCCTATTGTCGAAAGGGCAATGCCTTAGTAGAGATGGATGAATTAGATTCCGCTCTATTTAATTATAAAGAGGCGGAACAATTGTTTAATTCGTCGGATGAAGATTCTATATTATTAGCCAAAATTTACATTTATCAAGGCCCAATTTATCGAAAGAAGGGAATGACTGATTGGGCGCTTTCTATCTATCATTCAGCGTTTAGAATAGCGGAACAACATGCTGATGGTGCGTTAATGGGGAGTACAATAATTAATATGAGTCTCATTTTCAAACAACAAGGAGATTATAAAAGTGCAATGAACCTCTTGCATCAAGCCGCCAGAATTCTTCCAAAAGATAATAAAGATGAGCTTGGTGCAGTTTATAATGGAATTGGAAATATTTATCAAAATGAAGACAGAATTAAAGAAGCTATCGTCGCTTTTAAAATTGCAGCATCATTTTTTCAACACAACAATAACTTAAGTGCATTACTAAGGGTAAATACAAATATTGGTAATTGTTTTTGGGATTTAGAGATGAGAGACAGTGCCCTTTTCTTTTACAATGAAGCATTGCCCATAGCTAAAAAGAATTCGTTTAAAGAAACGGAGAGTATTATTTATCACGATAAAGGAGAAATATTCATAGAGCAAGGACTACTTGATTCGGCGATTATTTATTTTAAAAAGAGTCTAAAAATAAAAGAAGATGCAGGGGATTTAGATGGGCGAATAATAAGTTTAATAAGTATTGCGGAAGCTGCCTTTTTGAAGAACAATATTGATGAAGCCTTGGCTTATTATCAAGAAGCTTATGAATTAGCATTACCTCTTGGATATTTAGAAGATTTAGAGCAAATCACTAGGGAATTAGCGGTTTGTCATCAAAAAAAGAATAATTGGGTAAAAGCAATGGAGAATATTGAATTGTCGCAACATTTTCAAGATTCTATTTCTGAAATGTTGAATCAAGCACTCGTTTATGAAATCAATTATGAGCAAGAAAAAAGAAAAGTCACTGAACTACAGATGCTTGTAGGGGAACAAGATAGCCAGATCGAAAAACAGACATATTTCATATGCGGTATAGTATTCATAGCATTTTGCTTAATTCTGGTTTTATATATTCTATTTAAATTAAATAAGCATAAGCGGAAAACGGTTGAAGTTGAGAAAAAAAGCATTGAGAAAGAGAAAGAGTTAAGTGAGTTAATTAACAGTCAAGAGCAAGCAGAATTAAGTGCTATGTATAACGGGCAGGAGTCAGAGCGGAATAGAATCGCTATGGAATTGCATGACAAATTAGGAGGAATGCTTTCAACCGTTAAGTTATATTTTAAATCAATTGATAAACAAATTAACCTATTGAAAGACGAAAATGTGCAGCAGTATCAAAAAGCAAATGTGCTGTTGGACGAAGCCTGTGATGAAACACGTAAAATGGCACATCAACTCTCTTCAAAAAGTATGGGTAGAATTGGCTTATTTGCAACGGTCAATAAAATGCAAAAACAAATTAGTGATTCAGGTCAAATTAAATTTGAATTACGCACGCATGGCACAGATGATGGATTAAAAATGTTAAATCAGATTTCTATCTATAGAATCATTCAAGAGTTGGTTAATAATATTCTTAAGCATGCTATTGCAACAGAAATTAACGTCCAACTTAATGTCTTTCCGAACATTTTCAATCTGATTATAGAAGATGACGGCATTGGTTTCGATTTGAATCAAATGGTAAACAATTCGGGCATTGGATTAAGGGAGACAGAAGCGCGGGTTAAAAATATGGATGGGACTTTTTCCATAGACAGTGGAAGAGGGGGAGGGACAACGATTACAATAGATATACCATTAAAAAAAGAAGAAGAATGATAAAAATACTTTTAGCAGATGACCATGGGATGATTTTAGACGGATTAAAGTCTATATTAAAAAATGAAACAGATATTAAAGTGGTAGGAACGGCGGATAATGGTGAAGATGCTGTTCATATCATTGAAAATAATGATGTGGATGTCGCAATTTTAGATATTAATATGCCTAAAATGAATGGAATAGAGGCAACGCGAATTATTCGGGCGAATAGCGATACAAAAGTTTTGATCCTTTCTATGCACGATACTTATGAATTTATTGATGAATTGATTGATGCAGGGTGTCAAGGCTACATTCTAAAAAATAAAGGGCAAGAAGAACTGGTGACTGCGATTCGACGGGTTCATAATGGTAAACCTTATTTTGGTGAACGCATTAAAGAAAGAATTATGGAAGAACGTCTCTCTCCTAAAAAGAATAAAATTGCTATGCCTGTTAGTCTCACCAAAAGAGAAATTGAGGTATTGAAATTAATTGCACAAGAATTTACTTCTCCAGAGATTGCTGAAAAATTATTTATTGTTGAAGCAACGGTAAATACGCACCGTAGAAACTTAATTAGCAAATTAGGAGTTCGAAATTCACTCGGGCTAGTGAGTTATGCTTATAAAAATGGCATGATTGAATAAATAGCAGCCCAATTACCGAAATTCACATTAAAGCGCTTGAAAATTTTACTTCAAGTGCTTTTTTATTTTTAAAGTGTATTTCATCTACCTAGATTTAGGTAGATGAACCATCAATAAATCTAGGGTTTTAATAGCTAGTTATAGTGCCGTACTTTGTTGGAAAACAAACCGTATGAAAAAGTACAAGTATGATGTTGCGCTTTCATTTGCTGATGAAGATGTAGATGTGGCTGTCGGTATTTATCTGGCATTAAAATCCACGAAAGAACAAAACACCGTTTATTATTATAAAAAAAACTTAGACACAGCAGGGACACCGCTTAAAAAAGTACTGCCCGATATTTATAAAAACCAAGCACGATTTGTTATCATGCTAGTTTCTGCAAGTTATATCGATAAAAATAAAAGATACGTACCACTAGAGGCTGAAGCAATATTGGCAAGATGGAAGTCTAACCCTCAAGAGTCCTTCCTCATTCCTGTTTTAGTTGATGGAACAAAACTCGATAAAGTTGATTCAGTTTTGACAGGAGATATTGCTTATGAAAAATGGACGCATGATCCTGAGATTTTGGCGGAGAAAATTTGGGATAGAGTGAGAAAGTTGCGGAAAGAAGATCCAGAGGATAAGAAAAAAGAGGCTAATGGTGATACTGTGATTTTTAACAATGGAGACTTGAAGAGTAATACCGGTCCAATAATTCAAACTGGGATTAATCATGGTGATATTAATTATAATTCTTAATCATTATGTCAACGGAAAACAAGGAAATAGAAGAAGTTAAGCCAGAACCAACTGCAGAAAGCAAATCAGAAAAAAAAGAGGAGTCTGATGAAAATTTAGAACAAAATAACAATACGGAATTCAATAATAAAGGTGACCTCAAACATGGAGTTCAGACAGGAACTAATTATGGAACAGTTAATGTAACCAATCACATTGAAGAAACTAAAAAAGAATCTAGAAAAAAAGAACCCAGAAAAGGTTTACCATCAAAGTTCTATTCCAATGAAATAAGTGATTCGGAACGTTATGAATTGTCTGATCATATTCAAGAATGTGGGGAAATGATTGATACTGAAAATCTATCTCTGATTACTTGTGTTGATAAAAAAATCCTGAATGTGATTACGAATTCATTAGCGAACATTTTTTTGTCAAAAGGGTATGAAATTATGGAACTCTTTTTTGAAAATTACGATCGTACAACTATTTTACATTTGTTAGAGGACATTGTTAAAAGTAATTTCAAGAGAGAAGAAAACTTACTCATATTTGTTCGCAATGCAGCTACGTATGGCATCCATGAACAACCTCAATCATTGCGGGATTTAAATAAAATTGAACAATCTCAATCAGGTAGTATAAATGGTCAACTATGCGAGTATAAGTGTAAAATAGTATATGTTTCAGCTTTAAGTACGTATACCAAGTCAGTATTTAAGCATAAGCATATTCCTTTTTTGATTCCGTTTTTAAAATTCAATGAAAAACTGGAATTATTACAAACAATATGGTCTTATCAAAATGAAAAAACAATTCCTGCTTCAGAGTTGGACCTTATGGACTGCTTAAATACTGTATTCAAAGAAGATGATTTTGAAATTGCCGTAGATTCCTATGAAATAAATAAAAAAATCTTTCAAGATGTCATTGAGTCGAAAGGGATCTATCCAGTCGTTTTGTTTATTGGAGCGTTTTTTCGAGGGTTAGAATTTGATGAATTTGAACAGTTTCTTTTTTTGTTGATTCGAAAAGTTGAAAAAAAGAAGGTAGCCGAAAAATTGATTCAAAAATGGAATAAGAAAGCGGATAAAATATTACGGACTGCTGGTTTAGATAATATGGATCAAACCAATTATAGAATGATCGATTTTAAGCAAGAAGCTGATGCGCAATCTTGTAAAAAAATTATTCTTAGAGAGAAGCGTGTATTAGTAGATAAATTAGCGAATATAATAGCCAGCCCAAACTTCTTTTTTTACCGCAAATTTAGGCGGCCTACAACTCAAAAGATAAACGCATTTATAGCTACGTTCGGCAGGTCCTATGGAAGATATTATAAGCATGAAATTCCATTTAATTTTTTAGATTTTATTGAATCGAAAGCCAAATTATTGAAGGTATTACTTAGAAATAAGAACGAAGCCTTAAGTAATCATGAGATTCTTAAACAACTCATAAATAAGTTCGAATCATTAAAGGATAAAGAAGCAAGTGTAAACTTCTTACAGTCAAACCGCAGTCTTCAAATTAGTAATTCTGATTTGAATGAAATGATTGGCGAATTACACTTTTTAAAATATTTAATGCGCAAAGAAATTGAATTACCTGAAAATTTTAATACGCGCCAGGTAGTCATTGAATTGCGGACAATTAAAGAAAAAGCTGAAAAGATTTTAGATGAAGCTAATCGGTTGTGGAATAAGAGTAAAAGTGAACGGAATTATTTGTTATGGCGATTTTCTGATTTGTTAATTGAAATTGAATTGGATTCGAACTCGGGACAAACAGTCGATATAATCTTGGATGAGGCAATTGATAAACAAGAAAGATATAGTACCATTTTTGATATTCTAAATGATCTTCATTATAAAAGTGAAAAACCTGTATTTAATTGGTACATAAAATCATTATCGGAGGATAGTAAAAAGGAACGTGAACGTGCACTATTTGGGTATTGGGAATTGCTAGCATTTAATCCAAGTAATTTTTTCAAACTGTTTGCTGAAATGATTCATGAGTTACCAATTAACAAGACAATTGATGAATATTCTCAAACTGAAAAATATTTAGTTTTAGGGCTTTTTCTGAATTTTTATACACAGCTTCCAAATCAACTTAATCACGAAGATCCAGACTGGGATGTGGCCTTCAAAGATAGCCTCTTTAATACTGATGAAAATCAAATTAAGCTTTCGATATCAGATGTGATACAGCTCTTAACGCATGTCAACGTTAAAGATGTTTATGAGGAATTATTTATGGATAAGTATTATTTCATGAATAAATCACCTCATAAAATGACGGTTCAAATATTCTTTAATTGGTACGAAATATTATGCGGAGCTGGAGAGGAAAAGATTACGGCAATTTTGTGTGAAACGCTATTGTCTAAAATATCTACAAAAGAACAACGACGAAATTTTAAGCAAGCACAAAAGGAATTAAGAAGTGAATATAACCTCAAAGTAATTGACGGCTCAGAACATAATATTAGAAAAAAAGCAAAAGAAAAAAGAAATCAATTTGTTCAATTTATAAAATTAATCCAATGAGATCATTTGAAAAATTAATCCAAGAAATCAACCCAAAAGAAAACTATAAAATTGATGATGAAACCGAAAAGTTGATCATTTATCGTCCACGGACAGGTCAACATTTCTATGAAATCAATTTGTTTGATAAAATGTTCAATACGTCTGATCGGCATTTTGTGGTGAATCACAAGCAATTAGTGAAAATCGAAGGATTGGAATGCGCAGTTATTGATGGCAATGGAAAAGGTGAAATAAAATTGAAAGTCACATGCCTTGTTGGTGCTATTAAAGCAAAAGCGCATAAACTGGTCAAATTAGTTAACAAATCGGAAGATTTGGAAGAAACTATCAGAAAATTATTCGTCAACTGGACACATGCTTATATGGATGTTAGTCAGGATAATATAGAGCAAAACTTTACAGATATTGATGGGAAATTGAGAAAACATTATGAAGATTGTGCATCCGCCAGAGGAATTCATCTTGCCATCATTAGAATAGATTTAGGTGCTGATATAGAAGAGTTTCTAGATGGGTTTTCATTCGCAACTGACGAAGATGATGATCCAAATTATAGTGAAGACATCTATCATACTAAGGAGGCAGATGTTGATGTGCGACTGCGCATTAATGTAAGTGGTAAAGGAGAGACTTTAGATGGTAACCTCACAAAATATAATCGCAAAGGAAAAACGCTAATTAAAGAAATTAAATTACAGACGATTGAATTTGTACGACAATGGATGCGAAAAATTTCGCCCGAAGAAATCTATATGTCTGACCGAGATAAAAAACTGGATGAGCTTGGACAAGATTTGACCGTGTTTTACAGAAATGAATTTAATGTTTTTAATCCAATTTTTAGTTTAACGGCACTGGATACCGAACCGAAACTAAGATTAGAAAGCTTAATGAGTCAAGAGGGAAAAATTCGTGTTGAAGATGCAACCAACAAAATCAAGTATGATATGATTTATAGTGTTATCGGCGTTTCCGATTGGGCCAAGTTCATTTTAAGGCAAAAACGCTACTACGGTCTTCTACATGAGGAGTATGCAACACTAACCGAATTGATGGAAAATGAGATTGAGAGAGGAATTAACCGAGCTTATGGAGCGAAAATGGAATGGTTGAAATCAGAAAAATTTGATGATTTTATGCGCAAGCTATATCAAAAAGCAGCCAATGATGTCGTGAGTTTGCAGTATGGTTTGGTATTAGGAGCTCCTATTTTAAAACGATACACTACGTCAGAGGAGATTAACCCTGAGCATGAATGGATGAAAAAATACGATATTCAAAAAGCTAAAAGAAAGAAATTACTCGAACTTTTAGAAGAGTACGAATTATCTGATGATATGGAGGAGGAGATTGAAGAAATTGAGGTGGAACTCAAACAAGTGAGTGAAAAAATGAAAACGTTCCGAAAAGAACTACCCAAAGCAACACCTACGGATAAAACTTTAACCAATAATGATACAACTCATGATAAACTCATCAATTGAACCACTTTACCGAATTACAAGTTTGTTGCCAAATTTGTTTCTTCGGCGTGTGTATGTTCGAGTCATTAGATATAGACGTCTCAGACAGTTTAGTATAAAACTAGAAAAGATCAAATCCTATTTTTTTAGTATTAAAAGACTCGAAAAAAACACGTCAATTCTTCCGATAAGAGAAAGTTTAAACAAAAATCAAGTAGTTCTCAAAAACCAGAATATACAATTAGATCTGATTAATCCCTTAAAATCCATGTCATGATAAAATTCCTTTTATTTTTTTCGAAAACGGATTATGCAGTTTATAAGAATTGCACTGCCTATGCCAAAAACATGCAAGTGTCATTGGGGCTTTTCGTAATTCTCACAGGTATCCTAGCATTCGTTTCAGGTTCCTACGCCATTTCCAATTTGTTTATAGAGTTCGATTGGAAAACGAATACGACGAGCTTTAATACAATTGGTAATTATGTTACCCCATTATTAGGTTTGTTTTATGCTATAATGATCATGGCAATCGATCGGGAAATTGTTTCAGCCAAAAGTAAGTCGGCCGTATTTTTCAGAATTCCTTTGGCTATTGTAATTGGTGCCGTTGTTGCTGTTCCCATTGAACTTAAAATGCTTGAAGGAAGAATAGAAAAGCAACTAACTGAAGACTATAAGGCTGAAAATTCGGGAGAGCGGGAAATAAAAGTAAATACGATAGCTGATTTAGATGCCAAACGATTTGAGTTGGAAGGGAAAGTACAATTCTATTGGGATCAAGTAAACCATTGGTCAAACATTATGCAACAAGAGACTGTGGGACAAGTAACTTCAGGAAGAACGGGAAAAGCTGGTCAAGGTCCTGCTTATGAAGAAGCAATGCGAAATATGGAGTTACATGAAAATAATAGGGTTCAAGCACAAAAAAAACTAGACGATTTTTTGAAATATGATTATGACAAAAAAATAGCAGATGCAAATGAAACCTATGCCAGTCAACAAATTACGCAACAGTTTGATTTACTTTCTAAGTATCAGGCCTTAGCAAAATTGGAAGCCAATGATTCAACTAATGCTGTGACTAAAATGACTTGGGGGATCACTATTCTTTTCATGCTTTTTGAAATAATCCCGAGTCTCATCAAGTTGATGACACCGCCAACGGAATACGACGCAATTATTGAAGCAAGAAGACGCTTAAATATTCAACTTACAAATGCTTTAGCAAATGAAGGACTTGAAGATTTAGACGATTCGGGTAACCTAAAAATTAAATTCAAAGAGATGGATAAAAGACCCCTTTTGGAAGAGAAAAAACCAATGTACTATGTCAACGATATAAAGAAAAGATTAATCATTGACTAGTTGAATGAATTAACTCACAACCTACTCATATCTGATGACTTTAAAATCATTAAATGTATCGTTTTTAGTCGTTACAGCATTTTCGATATTTACATCATTAATCATTAAAAACAAATTATTATGCCAAATGGAAATAAGTGTCCGTATTGTAAGGTTCCAATGTCCGTCGAATCGGAAAAAAAATATCCAGCAGGGAGTGATGTTGTATATAAATGTACAATACCAGGATGCAATCATAAAGACAAAGTATTTGAAGATAAATAGATAATTATTAATTAAGAAAAAACAGGGTAAAGGCATGCTAGGTGGGATTAAATTCGTATCGCATGCAAAAGTGAAATTAACTGAATAAGAAGAAGAGTTAATTAAAAAATGTAAAGCACATAAAGAAGTTTTATATACTAAAAATAATGTCCCTTATACTATTAATGATCTAATTTTTGGCAGAAAAGAAAAGTACAGTGATGTTGCGTTTCTTTTGGAAATTGAAGACATATATATTCAAAGCTTGTAAGCAGTTAAAGTTGCTAATAGATGTTATGAAAACATTCGGTGGGGTCACTAAATATCATTTTAAAGATGACGGCGTTTATAATGATAATAAAGTAAGTTAAACCATTTTGTGGAATTCAAATTCAATCGAATTAAAATATTCAATATGTATTGGTTCCTATTTTGGATCGATTGAGTATCAAACTGAAAAGACGCAATACACAGGAGAAGTTCAAGAATCGAATATTAAAAAAGTAATTGGTGTGAAATAATTGTCGCTTTTCCAACAATATTAACAGGAATTAATCATGCTATCAAAAATTTATTATCAACAGAGTTTAATCGGAAGAATAAAGACTATCTCGCTATTTTGGCAAGAGAGTTAGAGCGCTTCGAAAGAATATTGGAAATGTGCTTTATAAAAAATGACATTCCAATTCTTATTTTTGATTGTACCAATTAACCCATTAATCAAATTATGAAAAAAGCATTAATAATCGGAGTTAACCATTATCATGAGACCATTCCCAATTTAGATTATTGTAATTCTTCTGCCGATAACATTGCAGAATTGCTCAGTAAAAATGAGGTTAAGGATAATGCCGCAGGTGAACCTAATTTTGATTGCAAGGTGTTGACATCAAGCGATAATAAAGAAAACAGAATAACCCGTTCCTTAATAAAAAAGAACTGTCAGGAATTGTTCGAAGATGAAGAGGCGGATATAGCATTATTGTATTTTTCAGGTTACGGTTTTGAAGACGGTATGGATAGTTATTTAGTAACGCAAGATTCAACGGTATACGCTGAAGGGCTTTCTTTGAACGATATTATGATTTATGCCAATAATTCTAATATAAAAGAAATTAATATTATCCTGGATTTACATTATGATAAACAAATTACCAAAACTGAATCATATCAAGAGCAATTTGTTCTTTTGCGAAAGGGAGTTAGTGTTTTAAGCGCGAAAACATTTCATAATAATGATGTAACAAAAAATCTCTTTGCCGAATTATTAGATCTTACATTGAAGGGTGGAAATACTGATCTTTTAGGAAATGTAACTTTAATAGAGCTATACGAACAGACTGAGCCTTTTTTTAAGCAAAAGGGATACGAAATTACATTTAAATCCAGCGCTTCTCGGTTAACTGTTTTACGCAAAACAATTCCGAAAATACCTTATGAAATTCTGAGAAAAATAGTGGACTATTTTCCAACACCACATTATTATTATCGCCTAGACAAAGAACATGTTCCTTCTCAAAAATTAGGGAAATTGGAAAAACAAAAGGACTATAAAAATCTTCAAAAAATGGTGAAAATAGGATTGGTGAAACCTATCAATTCAACTCATTTCTATTATGCGGCCATAAATGGAAAACATTGTGGTTTGACTAAACGTGGTCAACAATATTGGGAATTATTAAAAAAGAATCGAATTTAAAAAATAATTTAATGATCAAGAAAGCATTAATTGTAGGCATTAACCATTATTATAATGATACCGAAAGCATGAATGGTTGCATTAAAGATGCTGAGGACTTGGCCGGTTTGTTAGGAACAAATTATAGCGAACATAACAAGAAAGGTGAGCCAAATTTTTTATGTGAGGTAATTACTTCAAATGAAGATCCGGATGAACCTTTAATAACGCGAACTTCTTTAAAGACAAAAATCCAATCACTTTTTGATGATGAAGAAGCTGATGCGGTGTTGTTTTATTTTTCTGGACATGGTTTTGAAAATAGTTTGGGAGGATATTTGGTAACACAGGACGCTAAGTTTTATGAAGAGGGTGTTTCATTCAATACAATTATAAATCATGCTAATAAAGTGCAGGGTAAGGAGATATTTATCATACTAGATTGTTGCCAAAGTGGAAACTTAGGACAAATAACAATTGCAAAAAATGAGCTGACTAACATTCGTAGCGGGGTTCACATAATGACAGCGAGTAATGCACAACAGCTCTCTTGGGATACACAAAATGGGGGAGTATTCACTCAATTAATTTGTAATGCATTAAGAGGAGGAAGTTCAGATGTTTTCGGAAACATTACTTTCTTTCATCTTTATAGACACGCTGAAAAGATGTTAGGAGCTTGGGAACAAAGGCCCACTTTAAAAACAAATCTTCAAAAATCAATCGTTTTACGTAAAGTAGAACCAATAATCTCGATAAGCGTTATTTCTAATATCACAAGTTATTTTCCTACACCAAATTCCGATTTTCAACTTGATCCTAAATTCGAGCCTTCCGAGAATCATGGTGATATACAAAAAGAAAGTCAATTTCTAGATCTTCAAAAAATGGCGAATAATGGTATGGTGGTACCAATAGGTGAAACTCACATGTACTACGCCGCAATCCACTCAAAAAAATGCAAACTAACCCTATTAGGTCAACAATACTGGCAACTCGTCAATACCCCCCAAAACTAACCCTGAGAATTATCAATCAAGTCTTTCTGCGAAGACAAAATATCTTGATACGTCTTAAAATATTCATCCTTATTTGTCTTATACAACTCAGGATCTTTTTCAAAATCGTAACTCATTTTTCGCTGTAAGGAACGGAATTCAAAATGCATTAGGCCATAAGTACTCGCTTTATCGCTGTATTTGAAAAAGGCTTCAATTGCGGTTAAAAAGGTTACAAACGTGCTCAAAATTAAAATTACATGCCCTTCTGAAAGATGAAAATTTGAAATTGACATTGAAATTTCATCTGTTTGCGTAGCGTCCCAACCCGAAACCAATGTAATTAGTGCACTTAACACTAATAATGAAATTCGAGAAATATTTTTCCAGCGTGTAAATCTTTCTTTTTTACGAAAAATGAACATTATTTGGTTTTTAATTTCTTGATACAATCCGTCATCTGGAATTTTCATAGTTTAAAAAATTAGGTGCGCTTTTATATGTTCTAAAAATAAGGAAAATTGGCTATCTGAATAATTGTAAGCTACAATCCATGTCAAAAGACTGAAAATGATTGCTTTGTCAACTGCAATTTTAAATGAATGAAGGTAAAGTGGGCGTTTTTATAAGCATATGACATTAATAAACCTCTTTGTCAGAAATTTAAACTTTGCATTACAATGACTCGGAAATTCAATTTTTATTACATAAATTTGCGCAAGGTTTTGAATAAAATTCCTACCTAACTTTTAAAATAACAAATATGAAAACAAAATTTTTACTTAAAACGATCCTGCTCTTTATTGTAGGATTTGGAATGACTAATTCTTGGTCCCAAATGACCTATGATTACACAGGAGGACTGCAAACGTATACAGTTCCAGGTGGTGTAACATTAATCGAAATTTCATCAACTGGTGCAATTGGTGGTAACGAAACTATAGGAGGAGCAGTTGTTTCTGCTCCTGGAAATGGTGCGCAAATGATTGGTGCATTTACAGTTACGCCAGGCGAAATATTGACAATTATGGTTGGTGAAGAAGGTGGAACTGCTAATTACGTCGGTGGTGGCGGTGGCGGTACTTTCGTTTGGAATGCAGCTGATGAATTATTAATTGCTGCTGGTGGTGGCGGTGGAGCTGGTTATACTGATATAGGCGGAGTTGCTTATTTTGGATTAGATGCTTCAATAACTGAAGATGGTGTTAACGGTAATGCATTGCCTGGCGGTGCTGGTACTGCTGGAAGCGGTGGTGTTGTGCCTGGCGGATTTGATTATGCGTCTGGTGGAGCAGGATGGTTATCCAATGGAAATAACGGAACATTACATGGTTGTACTTCAAACTCAACTGGTGGTCAAAGACCATTAGATGGTGGTGCTGGTGGAACTGGTGGTGGTACTGGTGCTAGTATCGCTCCTGGCGGCTATGGCGGCGGAGGCGGCGGAAACGCACGTTGTGGAGCAGTAGGCGGCGGCGGTGGCGGTGGCTACAGTGGCGGTGGCTGCGGTGGTGAACCAATTACAAATGGATATAACGGCGCTGGTGGCGGTGGTTCTTTCAATGATGGAGATGATCAAGTGAATACTGCTGGTGTAGGTGTTGGAAATGGACAAGTTATTATTACTGAATTATGTAATACAATTGAACTTACTGCATCTGAAACTGAAATTTGTTTTGGTGAAGAGATAACACTTAGTGGTGTTGCTGTTAGTGGTGAAGCTGTTACATGGGCAGATGGTGTTCTTGATGGTGTTGCTTTTATTCCTGCAGAATCAGGTACGATTACATATACAGCAAGTACTATCGATCCTACTGATTGTAATACAACAATAGAAATTGAAGTAATAGCTGCACCAATCGTTTTACCGACAATTGGTGGAGAAGAATATTGCGACGGTGATATTATTGTATTAGGTGCTGGCGGAAACGCTGATGAGTATTCTTGGGATCCTGAAGATTTTATGCCTCCAGTAGGAGTGACTACATATACTTTAACAGGTACTTTTGATGGTTCAGATTGTTCAACTTCTGAAACAATTGACGTAACTGTATATGGTTTACCAACAGTTAATGCAACCGCTGATGAGGAGCTAATTTGTATTGGGAATTCAGTTACTTTAAATGGAACAGGT
Organism: Crocinitomix sp.; assembly: GCA_047623705.1. Lineage (GTDB taxonomy): Bacteria > Bacteroidota > Bacteroidia > Flavobacteriales_D > Crocinitomicaceae > Crocinitomix. The sequence goes on along the minus strand of JBLHOW010000004.1, from coordinate 822 downwards.
GCTGAAGATTACGTTTGGGATCCAGCTGATATTGAAGACGGAGATTCATATACGCCAATGGGCACAGGAACGTATACTTATACAGTTACTGGAACGGATGAAAACGGTTGTACAGATACAGATGAGATCGATATTACGGTTGCTGAGGAAATTTCTTTCACATATACTACAACTGACGAAGTTGCAGGTGATGATGGTGAAATAGCTCTTACGATTACCGGTGGAGCTCCAGCATTCACTTTCGATTGGGACAATGACGGAACAGGTGATTGGGATGATACGCAAGATTTGACTGGTCTTTCTGGTGGACTTTACACTGTTTGGATTACAGATGAAGCAGGTTGTACTGCAACTGAAACAATTGATTTAGGTTCACAAGTGAGCATTGATGAAATTACAAGTTTCTTTAATGTTTATCCAAATCCAACTGTTGACTTTTTAAATATTCAATTAGATGGTAACTTCTCTTACACGATTAATAGCGTAAGTGGACAAATATTGTACACTGGAAGTGACGTTAACAATACGAAAGTAGATTTATCTGAATTAGCGAACGGAATTTATATTTTGACGCTTAACCAAGATAATAAAACACGTGTTTTACAACTTGTAAAACAATAATTATTGACGCTTAAATAAAGCGTTAAATATTAAAGGGTCGTCTATAATATAGACGACCCTTTTTTCATTTAAATTGTGTCTAGTCCTGAAATAGCGTTACACAAAAAGAACGTTATGGAAGAAGAAGAAAAAAAGAATTACGTTAAACGAAGTCAAAAAGACTATTCAATGTCTTTTAAACTGTCGGTTGTAGAGGAAATC